>CALWOA010000005.1 GCA_944382965.1 uncultured Oscillospiraceae bacterium
GCCAGAGAGCAGATTGCCTTTGGTCTGAGCAAATGCGACATCCTGAAAATTGCGGATAATGAGCTGCTGTTTATGACTGGAGAAACGGATTTCTATCGGGGCGCAGCGCAGCTGTACAGACGTTATCCCAATATTCAGGTGCTGAATGTAACGGCAGGTGCAGAAGGAAGCTATAGTTTTTACGGCGAGGCGGAGCCTGTATTTGTCCCCTCCTTCAAGCTGGGAGGAACCATTGAGACAACCGGTGCGGGAGACACCTTCTGCGCCAGTGTGCTGAATTTTATTCTGGAAAAGGGAATCACGGACTTAACGGTGAAAGATCGGCAAGATATGCTCCGTTTTGCCAATGCGGCAGCCTATCTGATAACTACCAGAAAGGGTGCAATTCGCTCAATGCCGGAAAAAGAGGAAGTTGAGGCAATTCTGGGAAACTAACAGCTTTCTGCTTCAGCCATAGTTACCCTGGTGCGTGCCGATGCTGCAGGAAATTGTGGAGAGACTGAAGCAGGGAAGAGCCGTATCAAACTGCAAATCTACATATAAAAGTCGCTGTGCTGTGGCTGGGATTTATCTCCCTTCCACATCACAGCGACGTCTGCTTATGATAACCAATTGGAATTGGATTACGCGTTTAACTGTTCTTTGATGAACGAATCCGGCCAATACTCCCAAGATTCAACAATTTCTTGATTACGCATAACCAACGACCTCAGGATATTAAAGTGCATCATCTGGTACTTGGCCATCATGTGCCAGCCATTTGCATGGCGTCAATTCCATGTTCGTGAAAACCGCACGGAAAGAAGAGTCCTCTGGGCTGCAGGCATAAATACCAAACTGAACTTCGCCCTTTGCTTCATGCAGATGGCACACCCGCATCTGGCGGAACACAACTCCATCCTCGGAACACTCAATGCAGAAATCATCTTCCCTGCGGCTGAGGCGATACCACATGGATTTTATGCTGGCGGGAATTTCTGTGGTTGCCCAGTCTGAGTAGCCGTGGTTGGTTACCACGCTGCCCAAATGCTGGAAATGATCGTTTTCATACTCTATCGATCCTTTCAGCCAGTTTTCGGCATTCAGGTACACAACCACACCGCACTGGTCAAAACGATGGTGGCTTTGGGGAAATTCTGTTTTTACCACAAAGGAAAAGAACGTTTCCTCTGTACGCATCTGAAGCACAGGGGCGTTATCATTACGGAAATGGTAATAGGTTCTCTGCCACAAATCGGTGTGAGGCAGGGTGACGATTTCTATGCGATCCTGAGAAATGACGCAGCTTTTCGGCTGCCTTGTCCATTGCAAATGATTTACATCAAATTTCATTTTTCTTTCCCCCAATTCTTCTTTTTGTCATCTTCTGTGTTTTTCCACAGCGCACGGCAGGGATTCTAATCAAAAACCATAGCTTGATCTACTGTACGGTAGAAAACCTGGAATCTTTATGTTAATTGTGCGCAAGCTCATGGAACTGTTCAATCATAGATTCCAGTGTAATTTCCTCCATGGTTTGCTTGACTGCATCTTCGATCTTATGGTAAGGAGTTTGCAGGACCTTTTCAATATTTTGTGCCACGGGGCAGGGACGCCCCTGGCAGGGATGAATTCCAATGATAGAGGTTACACCCTCCGGGTTCAATGCGGTATATATTTGATACAAGGAGGGTAGTACGTCAATTTTGACGCGATTGACTTGCGGCATCCAGAAATGAGCCTTATATGCCGGGAAGTTTTGATTCATACCGCTTAACTTTGGCAGAACGGCAATACACAATATCAATTCCGATATCCCAATCTGCTGTTATTGTCAGATAGGGAATTTTTCTGGTTCCGTCAATCATTTGTGATAATGGTGGCTTCCCCGCGTGACCTGCTGCGTGTACAAAAGGCAAGAATGTTCTAAATCAATAAGCAAGCATAACGATATGTGCTTGCACATTCGTAAAGGAGTAATCTATGCGCAATCGCAATCATTATCGGTCCCTGATATCTGGTATCACGGCAATTGTATTATTACTTACCTTGACTCTCGGCTTTTTTCCTACATCTGCTGCGGCTGCTTCATCCAGCGAAATTCGCAATCAAATTGATGCGCTGAAAGAAGAGCGAGAGGCGATTCGAGAGAAAATTGCCGAAGTGAAGGACCAATATGAAGAAAACGAAAATGAGATTTTAGACATTATCTCCAGAAAAAGTGTACTGGATCAGGAAATCCAGCTGCTATACACCCAAATTGACAATATAAGCAACCAGCTGAAATCCTACAACATCCTGATTGCAGACAAGCAGGATGAACTGGACAGAGCCCAAGAGCTGTATGCAAAATTAAATGAAGATAACAAAACTCGCATACGCACGATGGAGGAGGAAGGGGACCTGTCCTATTGGGAGGTTTTGTTCCACGCCAACAATTTCTCGGACCTGCTGGATCGTTTGAATATGGTAGAGGAAATCGCTATTTCTGACAACAAAAGATTGGATGAACTGGCAGATGCCGCGAATTGTGTAGTGGTGGCGCAGCAGAACCTGGAAACAGAAAAAGCTGAGATGGAAACGGCCAAGCAGGAATTGGACAGCGCTCAGAAGGAACTGAACACCAAGCGGGAGGAAGCAGACGAACTATTCCAGGAACTTCTCAGCAGGGGGGACGAATTAGCCGCACTGCAGGAGGAATTTGAGGGGCAGGAACAAGCGTTTCTGGAGCAAATTGCCCAGAAAGAAGCGGAATTTGATGCCGCAAAGCAGTCTGAATGGGAAGACTTCATTTCAACTTCCGTTCCCTCCACAAGTGATGGACAAGATGGCGGGGGAACCGGCGGCAGTACGGGTGGCGGCGGTTGGGTCCGGCCATGCAGCTATACTTCTATCACCAGTCCATTCGGATACCGGGAATCCCCGACTTCCGGTGCATCTACCTATCATCAGGGCGTCGACTTGGACACCGGTACGGGGGACCCTGTAGTCGCAGCCCGGGCTGGTGTTGTGACGATTGCCGGCTTTGGTACAGCGCCTGGAAATTATATTCAAATCGACCATGGTGATGGCTTTCGATCTGTTTACATGCATTTAAGTTCTATTGGCGTTTCGGTTGGACAGATTGTTAGTGCAGGGCAGTACATCGGCGCAACAGGCAAAAGCGGTATTGCCACCGGAGATCATCTGCACTTTGGAATTTCCTTAAATGGTGTTTATGTGAATCTATGCAATTATATTGCTTTGTAACTATGGACTCTTGCGTATCGTATTGACACCTGTGCCGGTCAATGCAGCAAGCAATGAAAAAATATCCGACATTTTGGCAGCGTTATTCGTATTCAAAGTGAAAGGGAAAGGAAGTGGCACAATGGGACGCACGTTCATGCGTACAGATCAAGAAATTATTGCACTCTACGAAAAGTACGTGGACATGGTATACCGAATATGCTTTTCCTACTTAAAGAATACCTTTGATACAGAGGACGCTGTGCAGGACACCTTTATCAAGCTAATCCGGCATTCAAAATCATTTGCAAGCCCAAATCATGAAAAAGCGTGGCTGATTGTCACGACTGTCAATACTTGCAAGGATGCCCTTCGGCGCTGCAAAAATCAGGACGTGCCCCTTGACGAATATGCGGATTGCCTTGCGACATTTGATACGGACCCGGCGTCTCGTGACATATTGGATGCGGTGTGCGCGCTCCCTCCAAAATACAAAAGTACAGTCTATCTATATTATTACGAAGGGTATTCCAGCGGGGAAATTGCATCCTTTCTGCATAAGCCGGCATCCACAATCCGCAATTATCTGCATGAGGCCAGGGTGCCGCTCAAAAAACAGTTAGGTGGTGATTGGAATGAGAGATGATCGTTTTGTCCGTGCATATTCGCAAATCAAGCCTGACGAGGAAGCAAAAGCCAGGATGCTATCCAACATTCTCGCTGCCAAAACCGGGGAATCTCAGCCCACTGAGGGGAAAACGGTTGTTCGCATCCATAAAATCCTACCGGCGCTTTGTACGGCTGCGGTGTTCGTCTTCCTGTTTACGGTTTTCAAAATTCAAAGACCTGTACAAAAGGATAACCGGCTGATGCCCAATAACCAGCTGGCAGTAGCACAAAAAGCAGAGGCGCCCAGCGGTATGCGTAAGATGATGAATTACGGCGGCCGCCGATACGCATTTCTGGACAATGGCGCACCATATACATTGGAGGAGAATGCACTGCCTGATGTCCTGGGAACGCTGGAATATGACATTGTGAAGGATCCGGAAGCCTACGGAACTGCTGAATTTGCGTCTACTTTCGCCGTTGGTGGCACAATTTATCGGTTAGCTGATTATGCCCCGGAGTTTCGTGTTGCGGTTCAATGGCAAGACCAATATTATATTGCCCAGTGTGTGGACACGCTGGATGGTACCGACATTGATGTATCGGAGTTCTTTGCTTCAGCCGGCTTTGCTGAGACGGTCACCCAGATCAAGATTTGCGACCATGTCGGACGGACTGTTTTGTATACACTGTCCGACGATCAAACAGAAAAGATGCTGCTTACATTGTCTCAGGCTTGCCCGACGAAGCCCGTAGGAGAACAGTATCAGCAAATTGCCCGCGCCCAGCAAGACGGAAATTCTTATCGGTTGTGTTTTGCTTTGAAGGATGAGACAGAATACACGATGTATGTCATTCCGGCACTTTCCCTGGCATCCCTGGGAGATAATTATTACACCCTGACGAGTGACTTTTCCAGTTCTTTTGATTCCATTTTTCAGGATTTGGACCAGCCGGCTTTGCCAGCAGGTTAAGTGCAGAGCAAGGTTAGAGACACAAGTGCGTCATATCCATGAAAGGAGAAATCTGTATGAAGAAAAAAATACCTGTATTCGTGCTGATTGTTGCCCTGATCTGCACCATAGCGCTTTCTGCAATGGCAGTGGAAACTGCCCCGGTTTCGGATGCTTCCTTTGGGACAGAACCGCAGCCGCTGCCGGCCAGTGTGCTGTATTATGGTACAATTGAGGAAATCAAGCAGGAAGAAAATGGAACCATTTCCCGTCTTCGCATGACTTCTGAGCAATATGGTGAATACATCCTGAATGTTTCGGAGCAAACAGCATGGATAGACAGCGGCAACCTTAGTGCTGCAGATCCCGCAGATGTGAAAGAGGGCGACAGAGTCTATGTGTTTCACAGCGCCATTGCGACAAAGTCCCTGCCGCCAATGTCCAATGCCTTTGCTGTGGTTACCAACATCCCTATGGATGTTGGCTGTGCACAGTACCATGTCATAGAAGCTGTGTCTTCAGAGCGGGGCTGCACCATGATTACCACAGATAATGGCAACCTTCGTATTGTGGTTGATCAGGATACGGTGCTTTCCTTCTACGATACGGATACTGTGTCTACCATGGAGGACATTCACTCCGGGAATTCGATTATGGCCTGGTATGGTGCTGAGACAGAAGACGCTCCTGGTCAGGTTCATGCGGATTATCTGATGCTGCTTCCTGAGAAATCCTAGATTACCGGGCTGGTTTTAATATGCTGCACGGCGTAAATCTGTCATCGAGGGGGAGAAGTTTCCTAATTGTTTAGCAATGTGAGCAGAATTTGTCGGATTTTATGCCACTGAGCCGGAGCTTTATCCAACTGTGAAAAATACCTTAATGGCAATTTCTTTGGTGTGGTACTGTCCCTATGCTATGGCAGAACGCTGAAAATTCAAAAGCTGAAATTGGTCCATTGAATTTCTGCAAAAGCGTATATGAATATTATTTCTTCTCCAGACTCTTCCGGTAGAGTTAATTCGGCTAAAATGCAAGGGTGCGTTAAATAACGCACCCTTAAATTTGGTTAAAAAAGTTATCCCCCGGCCAAGCCGAGGGCAAAGAAACAGCTTTTTGCGAATCGAAGCAGAGGCATGTCCAGATCATATCCGTATGTTACTAAGGGTTCCGCTGAAGTGGGATATCTCACAGGGAAAAGCGGCCGGATGATATTCGATTGCCATGCAAACTTAAAGTATAAGTATGGCAATAGCATTTGGGGCGAGAGGTTACTATGTGGATACGGCAGGGAGAAATGAAAAGCAGATAAAAGAGTATATTCAGAATCAGTTTCGTGAGGACCAGATAGCTGACCAAATGAACATAAAGGAGTACGTAGATTCGTTTACGCATAACTCAAATCAGAAGACATAAAGAAAGCCCGGGCAGTCCGGGAAAGAATTTGATTTTGTGTCCAAGAACAAAGAAAACTGAAAAAGAAAACACCATACTTTCAGCAGGGACGGCACTGCGACAACATCATCTCCTGCGGAAACACCGGTATGTATGCAGTTTAGAATCAGGGCACAAACTTGCATGCTGCTTTCCTTTGAGAAAAGTGCGGAACTGAATATGGGAAAACTGGCCATATGGGAACTGCAATCTCATTAACACGATGCCACCGCAATTACTGGGCCTATGAAACTGGTCAGCATGCATATTATAGCAGAGATAACAGGACGGAGGAAAAAATACGGGGTATGGCGTTGTAAAAACCAATTCAGTGGTGTATAATGTAACTATCTGTCGAAATATTTAGAAAACCAGCCTCTTATTTTCCATGCCGGTATACAAAAGGTGGTGTTGTCCATGATTTTAAAGCAGGAACTGGTTCAAAAATTAAATCAGCACCAAATGCTTGGCGTTGCGATTTTGCAGATGAGCACCTTGGAATTGGACACCTACCTTCAAAATTTGTCCGAGAGTAATCCTGTCGTGGAATTAGAAGAAGACTTCTTTGTCCCGGAAACTTCTTCTGATAGTAAGCTCATCCAAAAACTTCGTTGGTTAGAGGAAAACGATTATCAAAATCGATTTTATCAGTCCATAGACGAAGATATAAAAGACCCTCTGGCAACAGTGAGTTCGGCTGGTGGGCTGGAAGAAACGCTGCAACGATTCTTGTGTCGCCAAATTGACACAATGACTTTATCTGCCCCTACATCATCTGCTCTGCGGTATCTTGTGGACTGTCTGGACGATGACGGCTATCTTCGTGCAGACCTGACGGATTTGAGTCGCACCAGCGGAATTCCGATGTCCTGTGTGAAGGAGGCTTGTTCTATCCTACGCACGATGGACCCTGCCGGAGTTGGCGCATCTGATCTGTCACAATGCTTGATTCTCCAATTACAACGCATGGGGCATTCCGGTGCTGTGCTGGAAATTGTTAGACATTATCTGGAGCCTTTGGCAAAGCATCGATATCGAGCCATTGCTGCCCAGCTGGGAATTACGACAGAGCAGGTTCAGGAATGCGAACGTGTGATTCAACAACTGAATCCCCGACCAGGTGCTAACTTTGATAGTCGAGAATCTATCAACTATATTCAGCCTGATGTAATTGTGACGGAGGAACCAGATGGGTTCAAAGCCAGAACTCGTCGGAGCCAGCGGCAACCTTTCCATATCAACGCTTTTTATCAGGATTTGTTGGATCATTCCGACGATCCTCATGTTTTGGAATACCTTTCGGAAAAGGTGCAGCAAGCTGTGAGCATTCTTCAGGCAGTGGAGCAGCGGGAATCCACCCTCCAACGTTGCGCCCAGGTAATTGTCGATATCCAGAGGCGTTTTTTTCATCAGGGACCAATTGCACTGGTTCCGTTGCGGATGGCCGATGTTGCCCAGTCATTGGGAGTCCACGAATCAACAGTCAGCCGAGCGGTTCGGGAAAAATACCTGCAGTGCAGAATGGGCATTTTCCCCATGAGCTATTTCTTTTCCCGTTCTTCCGCATCGGCAGAGCAAAGTGGTGCGAATGTAGCTGCCCGCATTCGACTGCGGCAGTTGATTGACCAGGAGGATAAAGCCCATCCGTTGTCAGATCAGAAGCTATGTGAACTTTTGGCGCAGGATGGGTATACCCTGTCCCGCCGCACAGTAGCAAAATACCGGGAAGAAATGAATATACCTGGTACGTCCGGACGAAGGAGGAGCTGTGTATGAATAGTATTCTATTTGACATTCAAAAGACTGTGTCAAAATATGCAGATATTATCTCCAAAGTTTCCGGTGTAGATGTGGAAGTAGTGGACAGCGGACTCTATCGTGTGGCCGGAACCGGAATATTCCGGAATAAGGTCAATCAACACATGGCAGAAGAAGGACATGTATACAATCAAGTTCTGCGCACAGGAGAGCGTAAAATTGTCTACAATCCCGGACAAGACAGTGTTTGCCAAACTTGCCCCAGTAAAGACTTTTGCCAAGAGAAGATTGAAATATCCATGCCGGTGCGTTTAAAGCAGCAAATTATTGGCGTGATTGGGATTGTTGGCAGCACCCAGGCCCAGAAGGATCGAATCTTAAGTGACGAGACTTTGTACTTGGACTTGCTGGAACAGATTGCTGACTTCATTGCATCTAAGGCTAAGCAGGTACAGAAACTCCGGGAAAAGGATTCATTTATTGATGTGCTGAATTATACTATGGCACATATTGAGCAGGGCGTTCTGATTCTGGATGAGGAGAATGTGGTTACTACTGCAAGCCCTGTTGCAAAGAAGCAGCTGGACATTGAGGATATTCAAGGCAAGCGGGTAACGGTTACTTACACCGGTGACCATTTGGAAAATCAGTCAGAGTTCCGGCTGAATGTGGAAGGAAAAGAATTTCTGGTCATGGGATACCTGTCGCCCCAGATACAGGCGTTGGAAAACTGCGCAAAGGTACTGGTTTTCCGAAATGCCCAGGAAGTCCACAACAAATATTATAAAATGACTACTACTGTGCACCCCAGTGCCTGCGAAAATATCATTGGCAGCAGTCCCAAAACCCTTCAATTGAAAAAGGAAATTCTCAAGGTGGCCCAGAGCAAATCTACCGTGCTGATCACCGGTGAAAGTGGTACCGGCAAAGAAATGGTAGCCACTGCGATCTGGAATGCAAGCAAAGGAAAAAAAGGACGGTTTGTTGCCATTAACTGCGCGGCCATTCCGGAAACCCTGCTGGAATCGGAGCTGTTCGGCTATGTAAAAGGGGCATTTACCGGCGCTGATCCGAATGGTCGTATTGGCAAGTTTGAGTTGGCGAATGATGGGATGATCTTCCTGGATGAAATCGGTGACATGCCCTTGTTTTTGCAGTCCAAGCTTTTGCGTGTGCTGCAAGAGCGAAAGTTGGCCCGCATTGGTTCAAATCAGATCATTCCCCTCAATATCCGGGTCATAGCGGCCACCAACAAGGATTTGAAGGAAATGATTCAGCAGAAAAAGTTCCGGGAAGATCTTTACTACCGGCTCAATGTCATCCCTTTGACCATTCCGCCGCTGCGAGAGCGCCGAGAGGATATCGAAGAATTGGCAATATTCTTTGCCAAACGCTATGCAACATTGTTTGAAAAGCAGTTCTGGAAAATTTCCGAATCGGCTATGCAGAAACTCAAATCCTACCATTGGGAAGGAAATGTGCGGGAACTGGAAAATGTTATCGAATTTATGGTTAATATGATGGGGGAAGACGGCATTCTGGGCGAAGAAACCATGCCCCGGGATTTTCAGGAAAAAATAGTAGATACGCCAGCTCAAGTCACGGTTTTTCCCAGGAATGACACCATCACACCGTTAAAAATCCTGGAATCTGCGGAAATTCAAAAAGCACTTGCTCATTTCGGAGATACTACCCAGGGGAAAAAGGAGGCTGCGAAGCATTTGGGTATCAGCTTGGCGACCTTGTATCGAAAACTGGAACAAACAGATTAATTCTCATATTGCGAAATTTTTATTCTCAAAGTGAGAATATTCTCACTTTGAGAAAATCGGTTTGCAGCAGGACGGTTCCCAGAAGCAGGGGAACCGTTCTGTTTTTCATTTGACCTTTGTTTATTATTCATAAATCGAACTATTCAAAATTGGTTAAAATCAAAGAAGAAAAATTTTTTGTGAGTTTTTGGCATAATTTGGCATTCTACTTGCTATATAAATAGGCAGAACAAACAAAACCATAAAGGAGGCATTCCAATGAATGAATTTAAAATGGTCAGCCTACCCCACGAAGGAGAGATCTCCTGCAATCTGGATTTCCTCAGTATAGAAAGCGCCGAGAAAATTCAGAGATTCCACCAGAGCTTTCCTATGTACCAGCCCACCCCTCTGGCAGAGCTGAAGGATACAGCAAAGGCGCTGGGGCTGGGTGAGGTGTATGTAAAGGACGAATCCTACCGGTTTGGATTGAATGCATTTAAGGTTCTGGGCGGCAGCTTCGCCATTGGCAACTACCTGGCTGAAAAGTTGGGTAAGAATATCGCAGATGTCACCTATGAAGAGCTTATTTCGGATGAGACCCGGAAAAAACTGGGCGATATTACCTTTGTCTCTGCCACTGATGGCAACCACGGCCGAGGTGTTGCCTGGACTGCGAACAAGTTCAAGCAGCACTCTGTGATCTATATGCCAAAAGGCAGTGCCCAGGAGCGACTGGAAAATATCCGGGCTGAGGGCGCCGACGCCTCCATCACGGATATGAACTATGATGATGCTGTCCGTCTGGCAAACAAGCAGGCAGAGGAAAAGGGCTGGGTCATGGTTCAGGACACTGCCTGGGATGGCTATGAGGACATCCCAACTTGGATTATGCAGGGTTACGGCACTATGGGACTGGAAGCACATCGGCAAATTGGAAAGAAGCCTACGCACATTTTCCTGCAGGCGGGTGTTGGTTCTATGGCCAGTTCCATTGCCGGACTGTTTGCTTCGATTTATGGACAGGAGCGTCCCATTATTACCATCGTAGAACCCAACAAGGCGGACTGCCTGTTCCGTACTGCCGAGGCTAACGATGGCAAACGCCGCTTTGTTACCGGCGATATGAACACCATCATGGCAGGTCTGGCTTGCGGTGAACCCTGTACCATCGGTTGGGAGGTCCTGAAGGAGTGCGCAGATCATTTCATTTCCTGCCCCGATTATGTGGCAGCAAAGGGTATGCGGATTTTGGGTAATCCTGCCGGACACGATACCAAGGTCATCTCCGGGGAAAGCGGCGCTGCTGCTTTCGGCTGCGTAGCTGAGATTTTGACCAATCCCCAGCTGGCAGACATGAAGCAGAAGCTGCAGTTGGACGAAAACTCCGTGGTTCTGTTCTTCAGCACCGAAGGCGACACCGATCGGGAAAATTATAAGCAGATTGTCTGGGACGGAAAATACCCCAGCGTAAAATAAAGAAAGCGATTTGAGGAGGAATTAACATGCTTAACAATGAAAGACAGCAGAAAGTCATCGCCCTGTGCCAGGAACTGATTCGCCAGAAGGGCTACTCCGGACACGAAGACGGCGTTGTCCGTGCTCTGGAAGCGGAAATGAAGCAGGCTGGCTTTGACAGTGTCACGGTAGATACCTACGGCAACATCATCGGCTGCATCAAGGGTAACCGTCCCGGCCCCAAGCTGCTCTTCGACGGCCATATCGACACCGTCCCCGTTTCCGATGAGAAGGAGTGGAAGTATCCTCCTTTTGCTGCGGAAATCCATGATGGAAAAATCTACGGCCGTGGCACCAGCGATATGAAGGGCGCCGTCTCCGCTTTTGTTTCCGCCGCAGAGAACTTTGCACAGGATACCAATCGGGATTTTGCTGGCGAAATTTATGTAGCTGGCGTGGTTCACGAGGAGTGCTTTGAGGGTGTTGCAGCTCGCGCAATTTCCGCCGCTGTTAAGCCGGACTACGTTGTCATCGCAGAGGCTTCCAACCTGAATCTGAAGGTCGGCCAGAGAGGCCGCGGCGAAATCGTAGTGGAAACCTTCGGCGTTCCCTGCCACTCCGCCAACCCGGAGAAGGGTGTCAATGCTGTCTACAAGATGGCCAAGGTGATTGAAGCCATCCGTACCCTGGTTCCCACCCACCACGATGTTCTGGGAGATGGAATTCTGGAACTGACCGACATCAAGTCCGCTCCCTATCCCGGTGCTTCCGTAGTTCCCGAATACTGCAGAGCCACCTATGACAGACGTCTGCTGGTAGGCGAAACCAAGGAAAGCGTTCTCAAGCCCATTCAGGAACTGCTGGACAAGCTGATGGCAGAGGATCCCCAGCTGAAGGCTAAGGTTTCCTACGCAGTGGGCAAGGAACTGTGCCATACCGGTGCTCAGATTGAAGGCGAGCGTTTCTTCCCCGGCTGGCTGTATGACGAGAACGAGGCCTTTGTCCAGGATGTGAAGAAAGAGCTGGAGTCCATGGGCTACACTCCCGAGATCACCCAGTACAACTTCTGCACCAACGGCAGCCACTACGCAGGCGAGGCCGGTATCAAGACCTTCGGTCTGGGACCGTCCAAGGAAAACCTGGCTCACACCGTCAACGAGTATATCGAAGTAGATCAGCTGGTGAAGGTTACCGACTGCTACTACGGCGTCATGAAGGCTCTGCTGAAGTAATTCTTCGCGGGCAGAAAGAATAGAGAAAGATAGGAGAAAGCGTTATGAGTGGTAAACAAACGACCGCATTGGTCATTATTTTCCTGTACATGGCACTGACCGTTGTTGTCGGCCTGGTCTCTTCCAAGATGAAGCAGAAGAAGGCCGCAAGAAAGCAAAGCAACGAAGATTTCCTCATGGCTGGTAAATCTCTGGGTCCTGTGATTCTGGCATGTACCCTGTTTGCTGCCAACACCGGCGGCGCAAGTACCACCGGTATTGCTACCAACGTTGGTACCCAGGGCCTGTCCGCATCCTGGTATGTGATTGCTGCCGGTATCGGCTTTGTGCTGGTGTCCTTTATTGCCCCCTTCTTCCGTAAGGCCCAGGCAAGCACGGTTCCCCAGATCATCAGCATGCGTTACGGAAAAGCCTCCCACATCTTTACGGCATTCACCTCTATCGTAGCCCTGTTCATGGCTACCGGTTCCCAGATTATTGCGACTTCCACCATCATCAACACCATTACCGGTCTGGATTTTGAAACCACCGCAATCGTTGTCACCGCTGTGGTTATCATCTACACCATGGTGGGCGGCTTTGCTTCCGTTGCCGCAGCCAACATGATGCACGTGGGCTTTATCACCATCGGCATGAGCATCGCCATGTTTATCATGGTCAATAATCCCGCTGTCGGCGGCTTCAGCCACCTGTTTGAGACTGCCAAGGGCGTTACCGATGCCAACGGCGCCAACCTGGATCTTCTGAGCATGACGAAGGTCGGTCTGCCTGCCATTTTGGGCTATGTGGCAATGTATTGCACCACCTTCCCCACCGGTCAGGAAATTGTGCAGACCTACTGCTCCGCCAAGGATTCCAAGAGCGCAAAGGTTGGCTCCCTCATTGCGGGTATCCTGTCTGCCGCATACGCCATTGTCCCCGCTTTCATCGGCCTGATGGCCTTCACCTGCATCGATGGTTTCGCTGCCAACACCGCTCTGCATAAGAACGCACTGGCCGCCGCTACCATGGAGTTTGCTCCTGGCATTATTGCCGGTATCGTTCTGTCCGCCGTTGTGGCCGCTACCATTAGCTCTGCTTCCGGCAACATGATCGGTACTGCTACCATGTTTACCAACGACGTATTCCGTCCCTACATCAACAAGGGTCAGAAAGACGACACCAAGGAAATCTGGATCTCCCGGGTGGTTATGGTCCTGGCCGGCTGTGTGGGTCTGGGCGTTGCTCTGACTGGTTCCAACATCATCAGCATCATGATGAGCTGCTTCGCTCTGCGCAGCGCAGGTCCCTTCGCCGCATTCATCTGCAGCCTGTTCTACAAGAACGTTACCAAGAATGCTGGCTTCCTGTCCATCGTCTTTGGTACCGCTGTGGCCGCTATCTGGATTTACGCTCTGGGCACTCCCTTCGGCCTCAACGCAGCCATCCCCGCCAGCGTGGTCGCTTTCGTGGTTATCTTCCTGGTGTCCTTCATCGAAGGCAAGAAGGGCGTTGCTCCTGCTCCCGCACTGCAGCTGGAGGATAACTAACTGACCAGTTACATATTGATTTGAAAGGAAGAAAGATGTATGAAAAAGCTGATTAAAAACGGCCTGATCGTAGACGGAACCGGAAAAGCTGGTTTCACTGCTGATCTGCTGATCGAAAATGATCGCATTGCCAAGATTGGAACCTTGACGGACGTGGCGGCTGATGAAGTCATCGATGCTTCCGGTTTGGTTGTGGCACCTGGCTTTATTGATACTCACAGCCACAGCGATCTGCAGATTTTGACGGACCCCTACGTCAAGCCCAAGGTCATGCAGGGTATCACCACCGAAATCCTGGGCCAGGACGGTATTTCCATGGCACCGCTGCCGGTGGAGTACATCAGCCCCTGGCGGAAGAATCTGGCCGGCCTGGATGGTGACAGCGACGAAATCAACTGGGAGTACAAGACCACCGAAGGTTACCTGAAGATGGTGGAAGAGGCCAAGCCCGGTTTGAACGAGTGCTATCTGGTTCCTCATGGCAATATCCGTATGGAAGCCATGGGCCTGGAGAACAGACTGCCCAATGAAGAAGAGCTGGAGAAGATGCGCCAGATCACCCGTCGGGAAATGGAAGCCGGTGCCATCGGCCTGTCCACTGGCCTGATCTACATGCCCTGTGCTTACTCCGAGTCCAAGGAAATCATCGAGATGTGTAAGGTAGTAGCCGAGTACGACGGCCGGTTCGTCATCCACCAGAGAAGCGAAGCCGATACCATTCTCGATTCCATGATGGAAGTCATTAAGATTGGTCGGGAATCCGGCGTCAAGATTCACTACTCCCACTTCAAGGTCTGTGGTAAGAAGAACTGGGACAAGGTGGATAAGGTTGTGGAACTGCTGGAGCAGGCCCAGAAGGAAGGCATCGATGTCTCCTTCGACCAGTACCCCTACGTAGCCGGCAGCACCATGCTGGGCGTTATCCTGCCTCCCTGGGTTCACGACGGCGGCACCAACAAGGTGCTGGAGCGTCTGCAGGATCCCGAACTGCGCAAGAAGATGGTCTACGATATGGAACACGGCATCCCCGGCTGGGACAACTTCGTAGAGTTTGCCGGCCTGGACAAGATTTTCGTTACCAGTGTCAAGACAGAGAAAAACCAGGATGCGGTGGGCCTGAGCCTGATCGAACTGGGCAAGCTCAGAGGCAAGGACCCCTACGAGGCAACCTTCGACCTGCTGTATGAAGAAGAGAATGCTGTTGGCATGGTGGACTTCTACGGCACCGAGGAGCACGTCCAGCGCTTCATGAAGCGTCCGGAAATGAATGCCTGTACCGATGGCCTGCTGGGCGGCAAGCCCCATCCCCGTGTTTACGGTGCATTCCCCCGGATCCTGGGTAAGTATGTCCGGGAAGACAAGGCACTGACTCTGGAAGAGGCTGTGTATAAGATGACCAAGAAGCCTGCTACCACCTTCCACATCACCGACCGTGGTGAGCTGAGAGAAGGCGCTTATGCGGACATCTGTATCTTCAATCCTGACACCGTCATCGATAAAGGAACTTTCACCGATCCCATCCAGTACCCCGAAGGCATTGAGTATGTGATCATCAACGGTGAAACCATCGTCAAGAACGCAGAACATACCGGAAAGAGAAGCGGCTGCGTCCTGAGACAGAAAAACAAGGAGGTTGTAAAATAAATATGGCAAAGAATGTACTGAATACCAAGAACGCTCCTGGTGCTGTAGGCCCTTACGTACAGGGCATCCAGACCAATAACCTGGTGGTTTGCTCCGGTCAGCTGGGCATCGACCCCACCACTGGCAAGATGCCGGAAACCGTTGCCGAGCAGGCTCACTGCTCCATGAAGAACATGGGCGCTATTTTGAAAGAAGCCGGCTGTGACTACAGCAATATTATCAAAACCACCATTTTCCTGACGGATATGAATGATTTTGCAGTGGTCAACGAAATCTACAAGTCCTACTTTGATGGCAATTATCCTGCCCGTTCCTGCATTCAGGTTGCCAAGCTGCCTCTGAATGGCCTGGTAGAAATTGAGTGCATGGCAGTTGCCGAATAATACTGACTGCCCAATCCAGCAAACGCCGAATGTGTTTTTCACATTCGGCGTTTGTGTTATGCTGCATCCTATTACAAGCGCTTGCCTGTACGCGGATAGAATTTCTGCTATTACCTTGTCGCGAGACAATAGGTAATCCAATTTAATAGACGGCACAAGAAATTGGCTTTGTCAATCAGGAGAGCTAGTGTGAGGCAGAATCCGCAATAGCGGACAAAGAAGGTTCCTTCTATTATAATGCAGCAGGTTGTCTGTTGTGGGGCATCGCCTGAATGATCAAAATCAAGGCCTTAGCAAAGCAAGGCAGCAGCGCGGATGCCCAACAGAAGTGACTGACTTATAAAAAACAGAAAGTGAATGGCCGAATTACTCCAAATAGAAATGTATTCTTTGATATTGAGATGCCAGTATAATACGGAACTAGCCGGTATTTTTTGAAGCAGTACGCCCCGAAAGTCCCGGCTATTTACTGCCCATCGCCGATGCCAATATTGTTTCTTCCATGGCTGATTGGACTGCTTCTTTGATACTGGGATGTGTTGCATTTGACAGATCGTACCCAACACCGTATAATGAAACCAGATATTTTATTGACTGAAATATTAGGGGGTGAAGGGATGAGTCAACGCATTTTACTGCTGGAGGATGACTTCTTTCTGCGCGATGGGCTGTGCGTGCTACTGGAGAAAGAAGGCTACGCAGTGCAAAGCGCTCAGGACTGTGCACAGGCCAGAGTCCTGCTGGGAAAAAGCTGTTTTGACCTGGCTATCCTGGATGTGATGCTGCCGGATGGAAGCGGACTGGAGATTTGCCAGGAACTGCGCCGCAGCGGCAATCCGGTGCCCATTTTGTTCCTGACTGCCTGTGACGAAGAGTACCAGATTGTCCGGGGGCTGGATGCCGGGGCGGATGACTACGTGACCAAGCCTTTTAAGATGCTGGAATTTCTCTCCAGAGTCCGAGCCTTGCTGCGCCGCAATCCGGGGACGACTATCCGGGAAAAGGATCTTTCCGTGGATATGCGCACCATGCGTGTTACCAGCGGCAACCGGGAAATTCCGCTTACACCCACGGAATTTCAGCTGCTGACCACTCTGATTGCCAATCGGGGCAGTGTGGTTACCCGCAGCGCTTTGCTCCAGCATATCTGGGACTGTGATGGAAACTTTATTGATGACAATACCCTGTCGGTGCATATCAGCCGCCTCCGGGAGAAAATCGGAGCGGAACATATTGCAACGGTACGAGGTGCCGGATATCGCTGGGAGGAGTAAACATGGATTACCTTCTTCTTGGGGCTGGCTTGGCGCTGGTGCTGCTTCTCTGGGTGCTGATCCGGATGCAACGCAGAATCCGGGAACTTTCTCAAAGTATCTATACCTTTTTCCTATCCGGGACAGTAACGCCCATCAGTACCCGGGACGATGTCCTGGGCCGTCTGCAAACGGATATTTCCGAACTGGAAAACCGGCTGATTCAGGAGAGGGACGGTGCCAAACGGGAAGCGAAAGAGCATACCGAATTTCTCTCAGACATTTCCCACCAGCTGAAAACTCCCCTGGCGGGGCTGCGGCTGTACTGCGAATTGGAGCAGTCCGCTGGAACCAGCGCTTATTCCGAAAAGGAGCTGGCCCTGGTGGAGAAAATGGAAACCCTGATTCAGAACATTCTGACCTTGGAAAAAATCCGCAGCGATACCTACGAAATGCAGTTTTCTCCGGCAGAACTATCTCAGATTGCCCGGCAGGTGCAGATGGAGCTGCATCCGCTGTTTCCGCAGAAGCAGATCCTTCTGACCGGAAACGCCCAGCTGCGGGCAGATCCTGCCTGGCTTCGGGAGGCTTTGGGCAACGTGGTAAAAAATGCCTGTGAGCATACCCGCCCGGAAGGAATCGTGGAAATCCGGATGGAGCAGGGGGAACGGTCGGTGACCATCTTCGTGGAAGATGACGGCGGCGGGGTAGACCCGGCGGAGCTTCCGATGCTGTTTCTTCGCTTTCACAAAGCCAAGAGCGCTGCCCCGAACAGCACTGGCATCGGCCTTGCCATTACAAAAGCCATTGTGGAAAAGCACCACGGCATCATTACCGCCCAGAACGGTCGCCGGGGACTGCTGGTAACCATGTGTCTGCCGATCATTGACGCCAATCTGAAAATCTAGCAGAGTCCCCGCCGGACTCTGCTTTTCTCTTACGAAATCGTAAGATAACCGTCACCGGATTGTAAGCTTGCGGGTGTAGAATAAAGCTGTAGAAATAACAGGGGGTGTTTACCTTGAAAATTCTGGAGTGTCAGGACTTGACAAAAGAATATCTCAGCGGAGAAACCGTTGTCAAAGCGGTAGACCATGTGAATCTCAGCTTTGAACAGGGGGAATTCTGCGCCATTACCGGCCCTTCCGGTTCGGGAAAGTCCACCTTGCTGCACCTGATGGGAGCGTTGGAGCATCCTACCTCCGGCAGCGTTCTCTATGGGGGACAGACGCTGGCGTCCTATACCGACCATCAGCTGTCCATTCTGCGCCGGCGGCGGTTCGGTTTTGTGTTCCAGGCCTATAACCTGGTGCAGGAACTGACAGGATACGAAAATATCCTGCTTCCGGTGATGCTGGATCACAAGAAGCCCGATGAAGAATACCTTCGTCAGGTGATTGATATTCTGGGCATTGAAGACCGATTGGGGCACCTGCCCTCGGCTATGTCCGGCGGTCAGCAGCAGCGCATCGCCATTGCCAGAGCCCTGGCAAACCGGCCTTCCATCCTCTTTGCTGATGAACCTACGGGAAATCTGGACGGCAAAAGCGGGCGGGAAGTGCTGTCGCTGCTGAAATATGCAGGCAAACAGCTGGGCATCACCCTGATTCTGGTGACCCACGACCAGCACGTTGCCGAGCAGGCCCAGCGGATTCTGACCATCGAGGACGGCACCATCGTCACGGATACCAAGTTTGGGGTGATGTGATATGGCAAAGAACTTGACGGCAACCGCCATTGCCCTGCGCAATCTGCAAAATCGCAGAAAGCACTATCTGACATTGGCCATCGGCATCATCCTTGCCATGATCTTTTCCAGCGGCGTTCCCTTTTTCTATTCCTGCATGCGTGCTTCTCAGCAGGAGCTTGTGAACCGAAAGTTGGGAAAGCAGGACTATATTGTCTTTAATACCCAGGATTTTGACTGGGAAAAGCTGGAATCTCAGGGAGTTTTTCAGGAGACACCAGGCTTTGCCCACATCCAGCGCTTTGCTTGGACTGGGGAAGATGTGGACAAGGGAACGGCCATCGGCTGGCTGGATTCCCGGGCCATGGAACTGTATTATCCCCAGATTCAGCAGGGCCGGTGGCCCCAGGAACCGGGGGAGATTGCGGTGGAAGCCAATGCCCTGGCCAGAATGCAGCTGGAACCGGAACTGAACAGCACCATTACCTTAAACTCAGTTGTCAGCAACGGAGAAGGCTACGGGGAAAACCAGCAGGAAGTTTCCTACCGGTTGGTGGGAATCCTGGGAGATAAGCGGCAGAACCTGGAATTTCAGGCGCGAAATGTCCAGATTGCCGTGCCATTGGGAAGCGGCGGGGAGGAAGTGAAAACCCCCACTGCCCAGCTCCCTGCGGCGTTTGTCTGCGCCCAGGAACCCATCCCAGCCGGGGGAAAGGAGATTGCGGCTGCGTATTTTAACCTGAACCCGGAAAAAGAAGAGGAATTTATCTTTTTGCCGAGTTTTGTTTGGGAAAAGAGTATCCAAATTTTTCCGGAATCCAGCAGTCTGGGAGAATCTGGCGATATTCAAAACAGTAGCTTGCTTCTGGTGGCCCTGGCCACGATGCTGGCGCTGCTGTCCTGCTTTGGCATTGCCAATGTGTTCTCGTCCAATCTGAAAGAACGCAGGCAGCAGATCGGAATGTACCGGGCCTTGGGGGCAACCCGGTGGCAGATTCTGGATATCTTCGGCAGGGAAGCGCTGCTCATCTGCCTGGCCTGTACCCCGGTCAGTGTGGCCCTGTCCTATTTCGGGGTGAAGTTCTTTGCCTGGTGCATGGGGGAGAACTTTGTGTTTCTTCCCAATCTTCTCCTGCTGGCAGCGGGTGCGGGAGTGGGAATCCTCAGCGTGTTGATTTCGGCGTTGGTTCCCCTGATGGGGGCTGCCCGGGTATCTCCCATGCAGGCCATCCGCAGCGCCCAGTGGATGCGTCAGATGCGGCAGCATCGGGTGCGCTCACAAACAGACTTTGATCTGCCCAGACTTCTGGCAAAACGCAGAGGAATGTTTGACCGGTGGCGTCAGATTTCCGTATGCATCATTCTGGGGCTGACGGTTTTTGCCAGCTGCCTGGGGGTGGGTTCCCTGGTGGGAAGCTACCGCAATATTGGTGCTACGATCCAACCCTTTGACTATGAAATCAGGCTGTCGTCGTATTATGGCAACGGCAACAACTTTGTCAATACCCTGGGACTGAACGATCTGATTTCCCAGCAGGAGGCCCAAAAATGCCTGGAACTTCCCTATGTGAAAAACATATATGGAGAAAAAGAATGTTATGTAAATCTGCTGATTGATGGAGAAGTCCCGGATTATCTGCTGCTGCATGAGTTTTTTAATATTCGTTCGGAATCTCGATATTCGTTCAACGTTCCTTCTTTACAAGGCCAGATGAACGCTGACAATTTTTGGGATTTAATACAATCCAAGGAAAATCCCACATATTTGGAGGTAAAAGAAGCGGCAGGGTATACCCAGGAGGCAATCAATACCCAACTTGTTGCGAAAAGCGGAAGGCTGCTTGCTTCCATGGAGGATCAGGTGATTGCCGGGAAAATTGACCTGGACAAGCTGGATTCCGGGGAAGAGATCATTGTCTGTGCTCCGGAAAAAATCGGATTTTTCTGGGAATTTGACAGCGACGGCTCGGGCAGTTGCGGGATGCTGGACTTGTCAAAAGAGGAGGAGAAGTATAGCAGAGTTGAGAAAAGCGATTTGAAGAAGGTAATGGTTACTGCAGACAGCTGCTTCCAGGTGGGGCAGGAACTGACATTGAGTCTTCTGGTGGATGACGGCAGCGGAAAGCTCACCCGGGAGGACAGAACGGTAAAGATTGGCGCCATTGTCCGCACTGGGGAAGCATTTTGGGGAAACAGCTTTGCAGTCTATACCACTGTGGCGGGGCTGGGGTGCTTTACACAGCCATTTGACTTTAAAAACTTGCATGTGGAATTGGAGCAGGGAACTGCAGAGCAAATCGATGCGCAGATGGTCAGAGCTTTGGAAGCCCTGTTTCCCGGCTATAATATCCGTTCTTACTATTCCCAGGTTCAGCAGCAGAAGGAATACTTCATTACCAGTCTGATTGCCACTGGCTCTCTGATTGCGGTGTTCAGCGCCATCAGCATCAGTCTGATCAGCAACGGCATCACCGCCCAGATCCGGGAGGGAAAGCGGGCCATCGGAACCCTGCGGGCGGTGGGGGCAACGGAGCAGGATATTGTCCGCTGCTATGAACTGCAAATCGCAAAAATGATTCTGTGGGGCACCGTGCTGGGATTGCTGGGCTGCGGTTTCGAGTATCTTTTCCACTATCTTACGGGAGGAAGATTTACCCTGTGGCCCGGACTGGTACTGCCGGCGGTGATGTGCCTGGTGTGCATGGTCAACCTGCGCCTGCGGGTTCGTCAGGTAATCCGCCAGAGCATTGTGGAGAATATTCGGGAGCTGTAGGCGATGAAGCACAGAGTTGTATCCGGAGCCGTGGCTTTGTTCATGGCGCTGTCTCTGGCACTGCCGGTTTCCGGAGAAGAAACCCAGCAGACCACAGCCCCTCAAGAGACCCAAGCTACCATTCCCCAGACCCAGCCCACGCAACCACCCTCAACCGAAACAGAGCCGATTCCCACGGAAACCCAGCCCCCATCTACTGAATCCCCTACGGAACCACCCACGGAGCCGGAGGAACTCCAGACATCGGATGCGCTGGAAATTGACAGCCAATTTACCTACCCGGGAATGGACATGCCTTATGCGGACGGGTATGTGCCCCGGGTGGAAGAGGGAATCGTATATCTGATGCTACCGCTGCTTGCCAACCGGCAGATCAGCGGCAATCGGATTCAGGCATCTCTGGAACTGGGCAATTCCCCGGCGTTTGTGGCCGCAAGCTACCAGAAGGACTTCTATTTGTCGGAGTTTCTGCCGGAAAACGGAAGTTTGAGCCGGGAATTGTTTCTGGTGGAATTTCCGGTGGAGCTGTCCCCGGAGCGAAGCAATGGCATTTATCCGGTAAGCATCCACATTTCCGGTTATACAGACGCCGGAGAAACCATTGCCTTTACCCATACCCTGTATGTAACCATTACAGATGGTGTTTCCAAGGAGACGGTGAAAACCACTGCCCCTGCAGCCAGCACCCCGACAGCGGAGCCGGTGGTGTATATTTCCCAATGTATCATGGAACCGAATCCCATTCTGGCAGGGGAGCCCTTTACCTTGACGGTAACGCTGAAAAATCTCCTGAAAACCAAAAGTGTCAAGAACCTGCTGGTCACGGTGGAACCGGGGGACATGCAGATCAACCTTCTGGAAAACAGCAATGTGATTCCGGTAGATACCATCGGTCCAGAAGAGGAGGCCGTTCTGCAGCTGGCCATGCAGGCAGACCCATCCATTTCGCCGGGAAAATACACCGTCCAGTTTTCCTTTTCCTACAACAGCAGCCAGACATTGAACCTGTCCTCCAAAGGCAGCTGCGTTCTGGATATCCGCCAGCCGGCGGAGCTTTCCTACGATGGCGCCAGGCTGCCCGCAACTGTGTACCAGGGGGAGGTTACCGTCCTTGCGGTGAATTTGATGAACACAGGAAAGACGGCTTTGTATAATTGCCGCATGGAAACGAAGATTCCGGGCCTGGACTCCGGTGGCATCACCTTCGTTGGGCAAATTGACCCGGGAAAAAGCGCTGATGGAAAAATCAACCTGTTGGTCAGTAAAGAGGAAATTGGCCAGGTCAAGGGAAACATCCTGCTGCTGTATGAAGATTCTTTCGGTACGGAGTATCAGCAGGAAGCAGAAGTGACGACCCAAATTGAAGAGATGATTCTGCCAACAGATCCAGAAGAAAAGAAAGAAGAAAAGGAAAATTCTCTCTGGTGGATGTTTGTCCTGCTGGGCATCGCTGCCGGGGCCAGTCTGGGAGTTGGAATTCCCTGGTATATCCAACAAAGACGCCAACGCAAAGAGGATGACCTTCGTCTGTAGCGAGCTGAAGCTACCTCCGAACAAAAAAACTGCACCTTCTCTTTACCTGTATATTTAAAACGCATTGCTTACGAATTGGTGTTATGTTGTTTATGCTGGTCTCATCGTGTCAATGTACCCATGGTTGGACAGACTCTGAATGGTTTGGGGGTCCACACCCATGGAGTGCAGATGGGAGATGTAGGATTTGGACCTGCCATCTGCAACTATGTCTTTCGGGAATGCTTCCACATCTATGCAGGCCAGACCAGAAACGGTGTCAGCAGACTGGATAGCCGCAATCAGTTAAAAGTTTTCCAGAATAAGGCAATTATGTTCCTGACAGACAGAAATACATTTTCGTTGTATATGATCCATGGTCTTGAAACTTACCGCAAGGAAAGATGTGAGAAGATGAAGGGGAAATGAACAGTATCTGTATGGTAAAATTTGTAATAGCCTTTGCCCGCGGTGATATGCGCCGGTGGAAATTTGACCTGGACAATTCCGGATGTGTGGTGCACTATTTTCTATGTTTGAGGCAGAGCATCCGCGCTTTGCCAGAAGATTTGCAAACACCATTGACGTTGCCTACGAGCGCTTTTCCTGGATGGAGGATGAGTTGTTCCGTCAGGTAATAGGGGAGGTGGGGATGAATTTCTGGGGAAGAATCCCATGGCGGATATGTACTTATGGAAGAACATAGCCATGATACGCAGACATGCTGGAAAGAAAAAAGTGCCATATCTCCGAAGACACGCAAAATCCAAGCCCTGGATGTTTTATACGTGGTTAGATTTGACGATTTCGCAAATTTAGTAAAAAGCGCTTGCGTTCAGTGTTCGGCATGGTAAAATAGAAATATAGTATTGGGCGTGTCCTATGCAGGTAAGCGTGAAGTTTGAGATCTGTACCGCCTCCGGAGGGAAGGATTTGCTTGCCTGGGAAAGAAAGGGAGTATCCTGGGGAAAAAAGACGGAAAGGGGGACTTTCCATGAGAATCAAAGGTGTGATGCAGCAGGCGGTCTGCTGGCTTTTGCCGGCGACGGTTGCCTTCGGTCTGCTGGCTCTCATGGGTGCCTTTTTCGGTCGTACCGCCTCGGTGCAGTCCGTCGCAGTGGAAAACGGCATGCTGGATATCCGGCAGCAGGATGTTTCCTCTACCGTATTCCAGATCACCGGCTGGTGGGACTTTTATCCCGGCGGGCTGTATGCGCCGGAGGACTTTGTTTCTGGGGCAGCAGGAGAGAAAGCAGCTGCGGATGCCTCGCCTTCCGACTGGGCCTGTGGTACCCACCGTCTGCGGATTCTGGCGCAGCCAAACCGGTATTATGCTATCTGCGGCTTTTCGCTGGACTATGCCACCCGTATCTTTGTCAACGGGGTGCAGGCAGCGGAATTTGGACGGGTGTCGGAAACGGAGGAAGGGTTCGTGCCGCGGGTGGGTTATATGACGATTCCGCTCTTCTCCGGCCCCGATGGGCAGATAGAGCTCGTTGTCCAGTATTCCAACTACGTCCACAAGGACGGCGGCAGTATTCCGCCTCTTGAGTTTTCCACTGTGCAGAATATTGAGGCGTTCAAAGCAGCGGGTGACCTGGTATCGCTGAGTCTCAGCGGCGGCCTTCTGCTGCTGGCGGCCAACTTTGTACTCAGTGCGGCGGTGCGGAAAAAATCTTATTTCCTCTGCCTTGCCCTTTGCTGTGTGGTGACAGCCCTGCGGGATCAGAATTTTCTGGTAGTGCATTTGCTGACACCGCAGACATCCTGGTATCTGGCCTACCGGTTGCTGATCCTCATTGTTATGCTCATGCCGGTTTCCATTCTGCTGATGCTGAAGAGCCAGTACTGGAAGGCCAGTGCCCAGGGGCCGCTCTGGGTCTATCTGGGCACAGCTGCGGCGGCAGGCGTGCTCGTCTGCCTGATTCCCGTTAGGGAGTTGGTTACGGTCTCCACGCTGGTATACTATCTGTCTGTGCCTTACCTTACCTATCTGATTTTCGGCATTGTGCGCAGCTATCTGCAGAAAAACAAACTGGAGATGGCGGATGCGTTGGTGCTTTTGGGATTTCTCATGCTGCTGACGGGGCTGGCATATGAAGCACTTATGACTGGCCGCAGCGCGCAGATCACACGCTACGGTGCCACCTCCTGCGGTATGCTGGGGTTTGTGTTCCTCAATGCGGCGGCCATGAGCCTACGCAGGCAACAGCAGGAAATCCAGTTGCTCGCCAGCCAGAGCCGAAGTGAGATGCTGGAAAAGATGAATCAGCTGAACATGGATTTTCTCCACAAAGTGGCCCATGAACTGAAAACGCCGCTAACGGTTATCTCCGGCTACGCCCAGCTTACGGGTATGCAGCTGGCGGAAGACCGCCTCACCGACGAGACACCCAAAAACCTCAAGACCATCCAGCAGGAGGCCCAGCGCCTGGCAAATATTGTGGCCCGACTGATGGAATATTCCTACGGCCACAAGAGTGAACTCACCTTTGGTCTGGTGGAGGTGGAGGAACTGCTGGAAAGTGTGAGGGTCATCGCCGTGCCCATGTGCATGAAGAACAACAACACTGTGCAGGCGCTGCCGGGTACAGGAGGATGGGTGCGGGGCAATTTTGAGGTGCTGCTGCAAATTTTCGTTAACCTGGTGATGAATGCCAGCAAAAACACCCAAAACGGCCAGATTACCATCAGCGCTGAGGATCGGGACCAGGAGGGATATATATTGTTCCGGGTGACAGACACCGGCTGCGGCATCGATCCGGCGCTTTTGCCCCATATTTTTGAACAAGGAGTCAGCGGCGGTGACGGGAGCGGCCTGGGACTGACAATCTGCCGCGAGGCGGTAGAGGCCCACGGCGGCTGCATCTGGGTGGAGCATACCGGAGAACAGGGCACCACCATGGCCTTTACAGTCTTGAAGGAGGCGAGAAAGCAATGAGTGTCATTTTGCTGGTGGAGGACAATTCCCATATCATGCACATCAATGCGCAAGTGCTTACCCTGCGGGGCTATGAGGTGCTGCAGGCTGCCAGTGCTGCCGAGATGCGCCGCCAGCTTCAGTGGCACCCGGTGGATCTCATTGTACTGGACATTATGCTGCCCGACGGCGACGGTCTGGAATTGTGCCGTGAAGTGAAAAGGCAGTACCACGTTCCCATTCTCTTTCTCACAGCCCTGGGGGCGAATCAGGATGTGGTGGAGGGGCTTCGCGCCGGAGGTGACGATTACCTGACCAAACCCTATGACCTGGAGGTGTTTGTTGCCCGGGTGGAGGCCCGCCTGCGGGAAAGAAGTGACAACCGCCGCTATGTTACCTACGGATGCCTCCGGCTGGACACTGTATCACTGGCAGGGTTTGTGAACGGGCGGGATATTCAGCTGACTCAAAAGGAATTCACGGTGCTGTTGCTGCTGGCACGAAAGGCCGAGCGGCGGGTTCCCAGCAGAGAACTGACGCGGGAGGTGTGGGGCACAGAACCGGAGCAGGAGAACAGCGCCCTTTGGACGCTGATTTCCCGCCTGCGCAAAAAGTTGGGGAGTGGAGAGTCCCGGTTGGAAATCGTGTCCCTGCGTGGCGGCTATCTTCTTGAGCAATTATAACAAAGTTATAAAAGGAGAACCTTGCATTTTTGTAAGGTTCTCCTTTATTTGCTTTTTGTCTGGTAAGATAAAAACGGATTACTATGCGCTCGGGGAGCGGAAGGAGGCTGAAGGATGAAGCAGGAGATACGTAGGATCAAGCCATGGGTCCGTTGGACCGCAGCACTTCTGGCGTTGGCTCTGATATTCATCATCGGAGCCCAAAGCTGGACTGCAGTGACGATTTCGGTGCAGGAGAACAACGCAGCCCAGAACTATCTGGCTGAGCAGACGGATTATGTTAATGCCTCCCAGGTACAGCGGCTACGTACTAAACTGCAGACACTGACGCAGCCTGTCATCCTGGAGGATTATTACCGGCTGGCCGAAACCCACATTGCCGCCGAGGAATATGAGGAGGCGCTGGCGTGTATCGGGCAGTGTCTGGAGCTGTATCGGTCGGAATACGGAGAAAGTCTTCAGGCGGATCTGCTGCTGAAAAAGGGGTGTCTGCTCACCATTTTGGGGCGGGCAGATGAGGCAGAAACGGCCATGGAGCAGGTGGTGAAGCTGGTCCCCGACCTGGCGGATGCCTACCTGGTGCTGGCCCAGCTCCATGCAGCCGGTGGAGAGATCCAGGCCCTGGCTGCCGATCTGGAAAGCTATCTGGATCTGCAGACTGATGCGGCGGATATGCGGCTTTTGCTGGCACAGATCTATCTGGCCCAGGGCCAGACCGATGCAGCGCTGGAGCATGCTGTCTTGCTGTATGACAACGGCGGCGCTCCGGATACAGATGTGGCGGGACTGTTTACCGGACTGGGGCTGAGCAGGCTGCAGATGGAGGACGTAGCCGGTGCCTTTGAACTTTTCACAACCGCCCTTTCACTGGACGATACAGTTGATTCCCTTTGCTACTATGCAGGGCTGTGCTGCCTGCTGCTGGAGCGCTACGACGAAGCGGTAGACTATTACAGCCGGTCCATCCAGCAGCAAAGTTCCGTGCAGATGAGCTGTTATGGACGAGGCGCGGCAGAACTGATGCGAAATGAGCCGAACATGGAGCAGGCGGCAGAGGATCTTATCTTCGCTGCCGAATATGACGGAGCGGATGCCGACCCAACCATCAACACTCAGGCCCAAAATTTACTGAACACCCTTACACAATCAAATGAAACCACAGAATAGATCACAAGGCAGCGCCGGAGGCGTTGCGGCTCGAAGGAGGCGTTTGCATGATAGAAGCTAAAGAAAAGAGGTGGGCACGGCGCATTCTCACGCTGCTGGCTGTGCCGCTGGCAGCACTGTTCCTGACTGTCACTGTTTATGCCGAAAGTGCGGATCTCCAACCGGACGGCGGCCTTGCTGCGCCTGCCGTTTCCGCACAGGCAGAGACTGCTGGCAACGAGGGCAGGAACACAGGAGCCAGTGGCGAGTCTGCTGACCAGAAACCCGCTGAGCCGGAACCCAGTGAACCAGAACCCAGTGAACAAGAACCCAGTGAACCGGAACCCAGTGAACCGGAACCCAGTGAACCGGAACCCAGCGAACCGCAACCCAGTGAACCAGAACCCGCCGAGCCGGAACCCGCCGAGCCGGAACCCAGCGAGCCGGAACCCAGCGAACCGGAATCCGGCGGGGAACCGCAGGAAGATGGGGGCGGTGCAGCTTTGGCTCCGGACGAGCCGGAAGACACCACGCCGCCTGTCGACGGCAGCCTGCTGGAGGACAACGGCGGCTCCGAAGTAGAAGAAGACTTTATGGTGCCGGAAGGCAGTGCCACGTTGTCGGTTAACGGCAAAACCCTGGACTCTGAGGCGTTCAAGAACGACACAGCCAACAGCGCCATTGTCAACGCTTTGAACGGGGCGGTAGACTACCTCAAGACCAACCTGCCTTCCCTGGAAGGGGATAAGGTCAACATCGAAATCGTTGTCACCTCAGGTACCTACGAGGGGGATGTGAACATCTCTGCCGGCAGTCAGCTGTACAACGACCTGCTGGATGCTATTGGTTATCACCTGACCGGCGGCGATCCCCCTGATCCCAGTGATCCGGCAGACAACGACAATTCCATCAGTTCGGTTATTTTCACAGAAGATGATCGGGTTTATCCCTACGCAACCATCTCCATCGTTACCGACCAGTACAAAAACGGCCAAGAATCGGACGGGAGTGCCAGTATGAAGGGCAACTTCCTGTCGGACGGGTTTGAGGTGCTGCTGGCTGGCCTGTACTTCTCTTCCAAGGAGCAGATCCAGATCAAAAATGCCTTGGAGTTTACATACGAGGGCACCCAGCTGGATGACAATGTGGTCATCCATACGGAAAACGTGGGCGTGGTCAACGTAAGCAGCGGCAGCGGCGATGACCGCATCGAGCTGCAGGTGACCCAGGCACCCAGCGCCACGGTGGGCATAGGAAACTCCGACCCGCTGGCCATCTTCAATGCGGTGAAGGACATCTACAATGCCTCCCAGTCCTCCTCTACCGGCGATGTTATCCAGGACACTGCCAACAAGTTTGCTCTGGCTGTCAAGCAGCGGGTGGAAGAGCTGATTCGGGACATTGAAAACCGCACGATGACTATGGTGAACGTGAACACCGGCGACGGCACCGACGACCTGCTGGTACGCCTGGTCAACTCCACCAATGTCTACGCCGGAAGTGGCATTGATCCGCGTACCGGCAAATTCATGGCCCTTTACAATTTTGACATCGATATGGGCGGCACGAACCTGACTGTGGACCTGGGCGGCGGAGCTGACACCATGACTGTCACCGGTGGCCTTACCATGGTCAACGGCCGCAATCTTTACCAGGAGTTCTCCCAGCTCATCTCAAAATACGGGCTGGAAGAGGATCAGATGCAGTACCGCAGCAAGTATGTCATTTCCGGCGGCGATGGCGATGACGTCATCACTCTGGACACCACCAGTGCCTTCCACGATGTGTTCGGCCTGGATGTGACCATCCACGAGGATGCGGACGGCGGCTATGACCGGCTGCATCTTACAGGCAGCCTTGCGGCAAAGTACATCTACAATGGCCAGGACATCCTAGGTGATGTCCCCTATGAAGAACGCATTTATAAGACGGATGACGGCCTGCATCTGTACGCCCAGAGCGTAGTGTGGCTGCTGCCCGACCTGTCTATCGACATCGTGGAAGAAATCCTGAACACGGTGGCCCTGCGGCAGGGGATAGACATCCATTTCGGTGATGGCCTGGATGCTGTGACCGACCGCCTGGAAAACAAGCGCACCGTCAATCTTGGCAATGTGTCCGCCGTCGATTTTATGGTCCAGGATTTCACCGATTATGTGGTGAGCCGGATTCTGGATCCAACTGTGGATATCACAGTGAACCTGGTGGCTGCCGTACGGGGGATAGCCACATATCTGTCCAATCTGCTGGTGGAAGCCTCCGGCAAGATCACCATTGAAAAGCTGCTGGCCGATGGCCTTACTGTCATCCTCCAGGCGCCGGAAGTGGAGATCCTAGGGCCGGTTACCGGTGAACACATCCTTATCCTGGCTGAAGCCGAGGACCCCGACGTTCTGGATGAGAGTGCACTGAGCGTCACCGTTGCGGAAGATGAACTTACCCAGACCGAGATGGAATACGGTATCGGCCTGTACGAGGCTGCTCCCACTGTCCATATTGTGGTGGCTGAGGGTGCATCGCTGAATGCTGCCGGAGTGGTGGATCTCATTGCTTCCATCCGCCAGACCTCTGGCATGGTGGACATGATGGCTGGCGTGGCCTCCAACTTCCCCAACTTTGTCATCGTCAAGCAGCCCATCGCGGAAATACTGCTTCACGGCAGCATCCATGCAGGCCAGGGGCCAATCCATGCACTGGCATCCACACTGGTGGATTTTGACTGCGCAGAGCTGCTCAGCTATATCCCCTTGTCTTTTGCTTGGGGTCAGGCCAGAACCACCGTTCTGGTGGACGGCAGCGCCCGGCTGACCAGCGGAGGGGGTACCGCGCTGCGTACCGACAGCGAAGTATATATCAGCGCGGTGGATAAGGGCAGCTTCCCCAAAGCGCTGCTCTCCCTTTCCAGTGTGGTGGCCATCGTGGAAACCGAGACCATCGTAACTGACGATGCCAACATTACAGCCGGCGGCGATGTCCTTTTGGATGCCCGCAGCCGTATCGATACCGAAGCTGCCAGCGTTGCCGGCCCTACCGATGTCGCACGCATGAAACCCAAGAGCGGTGTGTTCGCGGCGGTGAGTATCGCCCTGGGACGTACCGGGGTGTATGTGGGCAACTACGGCGATTTGACGGGCAGCACCGCTGCGGTGGTCAGCACCGGCGGTACCGTCCGTGCTGAGGCTGACAGTTTAATCCGCAACCGTACCTACGCCATCTCCTCACCTATCAGCGTGTATGTGGACGAGTATGGCAACCCCACATTTACCCAGCAGCCCACCCAGAAACAGTCGCTGCGTTCCATGGTCAGCCTGACCGAGTCGGTGCTGGGCATGCGTACCGGTACTTCCGGCACTCCTGCATGGGCGCTGAGCAAGATCACCGGCAGCAACACCCTAGGCAGCCTGTTCAACAAAGGCGTGGCGGAGACAGATCCTGACCAGGATGTAGCCCGGACCCAGGCCATGGGCGCACTGGCCCTGGCTGTCATCGACAACGATATTCTGGCTCTTATCGACACCGCTGGTACGGTGAGTGCCGCAGACAGTGTGCAGCTGCACGCCTTTGGCGAGACCACCTCCCAAACTCGGGCAGATGGTTCTCTCTATAATAATTCCACCATCGCCGTCATCCCTGGATTCGGCAAGGTGCAGATCACTAAGGACCCCACCAATACCGCTGCAGGCATTGCTGTGAATGTCACAGTGTTTAACCACAACGCTGCAGCCCGCATTGCGCAGGGCGTCGTCACTGCAGGCACAAACCTGGCAGTGATGGTGGATAACCGGCGAGTGGATTCCTCTGCGATCGCCAAGTCCGGCCACATTCCGCCGACGGAGACTGCCATGCTGGGCGGTGCGATCACAGTGCATGTGATTACCCTGAATTCCAAGGCAGAACTCACCCCTGACGGGGAGTATCGGCTGGGTGAAGGCGCCGATCTGAGCGTGGTTTCCCGTGTGGCCGACAGCCGCCTGGAAACGGTGGCGGATGCCAGCGGCAAGCGGGCCCGCCGATCCCTGGGTATGTTCCCTCTGGAAAATGAAAAATCCTACAGCCGCTCCAGCGTCGGCGTGGGAGCTGGCATTGCCGTTGCGGTGACCGGCATCGACGTGGTCGCCTCCATCCCCGATGGGGTGGTGCTACTGGCATTGGACGGCAGCGTGCCTACCGATGCCGGACTGGGCAATGTGATTGTGGACTCCTATTATATGGGCAGCGAGCGGGTGTTCGCAGCGGCAGGCTCTGCAGGCGGCACCTCCTTGACTCCGGTGTCTGCAACCAGCATTTCCGGTGTGTATGTTTTGTCCGAACTGGGTGAAGCTGCCGGTCAGGGCGTGGATACCCTAGGCAATGTGACCATCACAGCCCAGAACCGTATGATCCGTTTCCTCACCGCAGATGCTGCCAGCGCCGGTACCAATGTGGGCATCGGTGCGGCCGTGGCAGTGGGCGTTGTCAATGACAGCGCAGAAAGCCTGCTGAAACGGCGGGCCAAAGCGGGCAAGGATATCTCCGTGGCTGCCCAGTCTGTAAGCCGTGTTACCCAGACCGTCAAGGCCTCTGTGAAGGGCGCCCCGGCGGCGGGCGGCAGCGGTGGCCAGGATGCCGGCAGTGCCGGTGCATCAGGCAGCGAGGGGTTGGTGGGAGGCACCATCACCCCCGGCGGAAGCACCTCTTCCGGTGACGGCTCACACATAAGCAAGGCGGATCAGACCGCCGACCAAAAACTGAACAATGGCAAGGCCCTGGCGGGCAGTGTCAATACCAAAAATGTCAACACCTCATCGGTGAGCAAGGCTGCAGCCGGCCGTAGTCCCTTTGAGACCATGGAGGGCAGCATCCAGGTGGCGGCGGCCATCGCCGTGAACCTGCAGAACAACTTCTCCCGAGCCCTCATCTCCGATGTGGACGTATCCGCCGGCGAGGACATCACCGTGATCTCCCGCAACGACACCGATGCCAAGATTACCTCCAACGCAGGTACGACCAATAGCTATGTAGGCATTGGTGCAGCGGTGGCGGTGAACATGGTGGACCACCAGAACATCGCCCAGGTGGGCAAGGGCAGACTCACTGCCGGTGGTGACATCACCGTAATTGCTGAGATCTATGAAAAAGCCCAGTCAGACCTTCTGGACAAAGCGTATGACCTGCTGGTGGACTACATGCTCCAGACGGGTCATCTGGAAGAACTGCTTGGTGCAGTTGAGGACAACGCCCTCAAGACCAGCACCGAGTACGTCTTCCTGACACTGAAGGATAAACAGAACCTGACCGATGAGGAAAAGCAGACTCTGGCCAATGCTATCGAAGAGATGATTGCCATCGCCCTCTGGCAGCAGGATCTGAAGGAAGAAGAATGGGTCAAGGTGGGCGAAGTGGTGGTAGACGGCGCAGGCCAGCGTACCCTCACCGAACTGCTGGAAGAACGCATTTTTGCCGCCTGGCAGGCGGACAATAATACCCAGCTGACCATGGAGCACGTCTATGGTTTGCAGCAGTATGTCATTGCGTCGGTGATCGAAAGCTACACCGGCGAAGAAAATCCCTATACGGAATACGGGGCGCAGTGGGGCTACCAGGCTCTGACTGCAGACCTGGTCAGTCAGCTGCAGACCATGATGGCCTACGCCGCAGAAGAGCGGGTGCTGGGCTACGAACTCATGGAGATTTTACTCCAGCTGGCCCAGGGCGGCAGCCCTGCGCTTACCGAGGAGCAGAAACAGGCCGTGGATAAACTGCTGGGTATTACCGGCGGCACCGAAGATGAAAAGCAGACCCAGCGGGTCCAGGGTGCCAAGGACTACCAGAACATCCTGACCGAGCAGATCAAGGCTAGTCTCACCGGTGATGTCAACACCGCCGAGCAGAATGCAAAGCTCTATTCCGACACATTGCTGGCCTATATCGAAGACATCTTTGCCGTGATGGGCGAAGAGGATAACTGGATCCCTTACCTGGGCGACGGCAACCGCCTGCAGGTACCGGTTCTGGACAAGATCAGCGCCGAGATGACCCAGCTGGGCTTTGCGGTCAACGACCTGTATGAAGCCTTTGCCGCACTGCTCACCACCAAGTTTGCCACCGGCAGCGAGCTGGACGGCGTAGGCCATACCATTTCCACCCAGGCGGTTTCCGGCGTGGGTGCAGCAGGTGTAGGCGTGGCCGGTTCCGCGGCCATCACCATCATCCATGCAGTGTCCAGTGCCACCATCGCCGGACGGGATGCCGTTGGCGACCAGCCGGACATGACTGCCGGCGGAGATATCCGGGTGGAGGCCAATGAGGCACAGAAGGTTTATACCACGGCTTCCGCCAGTGCTGATAAGTCGCTGGGCATGGCTGCCAAGGCAGTCACGGCCCGTAAGCCCGGCAGCTCGGTGGGCGTGGGTGCTTCCTTCGCTACCAACCTGATTGATGCTGTGGTCACCGCTATGATCGGTACTGAGACCGTTTCTGGAGACAGCGTCACCACTCTGGGCAACCGGGTTATCCGGGCAGGGTCTCTGGCCATTCTGGCTACCTTCCGGGATGATGTGGATACCGTGTCCGTGGCGGGCAGCGACCCCATTGCCCGGCGGGACAAAGCCTTTGAGTATGTGCCTACCCTGGGTTCCACTACCAACAAGCAGCTGGCCCAGGTCGCTTCCGGCGGCACCAACACCAAGGGCATCTCCTTTGATGCCGGCGTAGCTGTGGCGGTGGTCAACAACATCGTCAAGGCGGCTCTGCTCTCCGGCGGCAGTCTGGAGACTGTCAATGTCCTGGATACCATCGAGAGCGCCATCGTTACCGGACAGAACGCCCAGGGCGAGGACATTTTCGCTATGGCTAATGTGCTGGTGCAGGCCCTCTACGGCGGCGACAGCTACACCGGCGTGTCTGCATTCGCAGCGGGCAGCCGGGCAGCCGTGGGTGCAGCGGTAGGCGTTAGCCTGGTCAGCAGCGACATTACTGCTTCTCTGGAAGCAGACACCACTGCTGCCGGCAGTGTACGGGTGCACAGTGCTACCGATGTTGCCGACGAGAGCTATGCGATGGCAACCTCCATCGGTGCAGATCTGGACCGGCTGCTGGAGAAATTCCGGGAAGGACTGAATTACATCAGCCCCGGCGCAGCCGAGACCAGCACCATCCGCAATAAGATCGTGGCAGGTACCAACAAGATGGGCGCTTCCAAACTGCAGGAAAAGGCCAACCAGGCCGGCGGCAGCCTTGGCAGCAAGCTGGATGCAGTGCCCTATTCTTCCAACCTGCTGAAAGCCTTTGGACTGGACCTGACCAAGGGTACTGCCCACACCAGCGGGCTGAATGCTTCCGTTTCCGGTTCCGGTGCGCAGGTGGCGGGCGTACAGCCCCAGACTTCCAGTCTGAATGTGGCGGCAGCCATTGCTCTGGCCTTTACCGAGCACCATACTCTAGCCCGGATTCTGGGTAATGTGACATCCCGGATGGGCGATGTGCAGACCAAGGCCGAGAACGTGGTCAACTTCCGCAACCGGGCAACAGGCGCCACTGTAACCAGCGGCATGGGAGCCAACACCGTGGCAGCTGCCGTGGCTGTGACCCTCAATGAGAACACCGCCGAGGCCAATGTAGGCGACGGCGTGACCCTGGAGGCGGCAAAGGATGTTACGGTCACTGCTGACACCACCCAGAACCTCACCGGCAATTACCCCGGCTATATGAGCGCCCAGGCCGTGGCGGCTTCCATCGCCACTGGTATGCAGGGCAAGCTGGGGGTGGCCGGTGCCGTGGCGGTGCTCACCGACAAGGCCGATACCCTAGCCCTGCTGGGCAACAACGTAACTATTAAGGCAGGCGGCGATGTGTTCGTCACCGCAAAAGACCTGAGCAAGCTGGCCATCCGCGCTCTGGGTGCCGACATCGGGGCACAGACGGTGGGCGTTGGCGCAGTCTTTGCCATGCTGCACTCCTTCAGTGACATCCAGGCGAAGATCGGTGACGGCCTCACCATCGAAGCAAACAGCCTCACCGTTACCGCCGACCGGCCGCTGGTGGACGAGAGCATGTACAAGTTCCCCTTCGACTGGAGTGACTTGCTCACGATTTCCAACCAGGATGCCACCGTGGGCGAGACCGACAAGGGCCTCATGCACATCACCCTGCCTGACGATCTGGCGCATATCCGCCAGATCAAGGTGGAGTGTACCATCGGCACAGACGACCTTCTGGATCTGCTGGATATGATCAACTATCTGGCAACTGTAAACTATTATGTAGAGGCTGTTTCCGGCAGTCTGCACCATGGAGCACCCGGGGCTGCCAATGTGGCAGGTACCGTAGCTCAGCTGATGGCTGAAAACAGCGTGCTGGCCTCCATCGGCGACGGTGCAGCACTTACCCTGGGCAAGAATGACCAGGGTGAGAGCCTGACCGTACGGGCGGATTCTTCCGCCGAGGCCCGGGTTATCGCCGGCTCCGCCAGCTTGGGTACCGCCAAGGCGGGCGCGGGAGCTGTGGTGTCTTTGGCACAGCTGAATGATAAATCTGAAGCCAGGATTGGCAATGGTCAGGCAGATCGAGCTATCCATGCAGCGGGAGACGTGACCGTGGCAGCCACTGCCAGAAATCTGGTGTGGGATGTGGCCACTGCCGATGCGGTCACCGGTTCTGCCCTCCTGACACTGGGCGGCGGATTTAACCTGGTAGAGAGCAGCGCTGCGGCGCTGGCCTCGGTGGGAGATGGCGTTGCCATCCATACCGATGGAGCCTTTGCTGTGAACGCAGACAATGACTTCCAGTTGGCACTTATCGCAGCCAATATGGGTCTTGCTGCTGGCAGCACCAATGTGGCAGTAGGCGGCACTGTGGCCTGGACCGATATCCATAACGTAACAGGTGCCCGGGTGGGCGATAGCACCGTGGTCAAGGCGTCTTCCGTGGCCCTCACCGCCGACAGTGCGGACCGGGTGATGGAAATCCTGGCCTCTGCCTCCGGTGCACCTTCTGGCAACGCAAATGCGGCGGCCACACTGGCGTGTTTTGCCACCAGTTCCGAAACCATGGCTCTGGCTGGCAGTGGCACAGTGCTGGAGGCGATGGCAGGCGATGTGTTGCTCCACGCTTTTAATGACAGCGATCTGCTGGCAGCCATGCTGAGCCTGTCTGCTTCCGGCAGCAGCACAGCTGCGGCTGGTGCCACCGTTCTGGTGCAGCAGTTCAGCCAGAAAGCCCATGCCGGTGCGGGTATCAGCGAAAACCCCGCCGTTGTAGCACAGAAGGCTACCCTCATTGCTCACTACGGCAAAGTGCTGGTGGAATCCAGAGCCAACAACCGCTCGCTGGCTGCGGGCGCGGCCCTGGCTCTCTCCGGCAGCACTACGTTGGACCTGGCAGGTACCTATGTCCACAATGCATTCTCCAGCGAGGCTGTCTCCCGCCTGGGTGACAACAGTAGGGTACAGGCCTGGGACAGCATCGGTATTCTGGCTGACGCAGACAATCTGGTGGTCAGCGGTGCAGGCGCGGTGGCCGGTACCGGCAGTACCACTGCAGCTTTGGGCGGCAGTGCCACCACCGTTATCTTCCGGAACCTGGTGCAGGCTCTGGTGGGCGAACACAGTGACCTTACCGCCTGGGCACTGGATACGGGTGCCAATGCAGGTATCGGGACAGCCAACCGTCAGGACCGGCGGCGGGGCATGGTGCTCCATGCCTTCTCTGCCGAAGAGATTTATATGGCGGCAGTGGCCGGCTCGGTGACCGGCTCATCCACTGCAAACCTAGTGGGTGTGGCCGACACATTGCTGGTACAGAACACCGTCAACGCCCATGTGGGCAACAACAGCCGGGTCAGCGCCGGACTGAACACCGCCGAGAAGAAGGATGTAAATGGCGACGGTCAGTCTGATGACTCTCACGGGGAAGGTGAGATCGCGGTTGAAGCCAGGGACGATACCTTTGTGGTGAACTTCGGCGGCGCACTGGATGCCTCTGGCAGCGCTGCCGCAGTCCTGGGCGGTACGGTAGTCACCATCCTGTTTAAAAAGCAAGTATCTGCGATGCTGATGGGCGGCAGCCAGGCAGTCCACGCAGAAAAGTCCGTCACTGTGGATGCCGACAGCACCGATGAGATGTTCCTGCTGGCCGCCACCTTCGGCGTCACCGGAGGTACTGTAGCTGCCGGCGGAGCGGGCAACATCCTGGCATATGAAAACGCTGTGCAGGCCCATCTGGGCGGGCAGATCACCACCGGCGGCGATGTGAACATCACTGCCGATACCGTCATCGAACTTTACAATGTGGCCCTGAGCATTGCTGGTGCCTCCACCGCCGGTGTGTCCGGCGTGGCGGTGGTCACCTCTTTCCAGGGACTCACTGAAGCAATCCTGCTGGCAGGTGCCAGTGTGGATGCCAAGGGTAAGCTGAACATTCTGGCCAACTCCAGGGAATTTATCACTGCTGACGGTGCAGGTATTTCCGGCGGCGGCACTGCGGGAGTTTCTGGTACGGTGGTGGTCATCCTTAATGAGAACACTGTACTGGCTATCGTGCAGGACAATGCAGCGGCGGCAAAGCCCGTTATCCGGGCAAGCAGCATCACCCTGGACGCGCAGGATGACTACCGACTCATCGGTGTGGCGGCATCTGCCTCCTTCGGAGCAACTGCCGGTGCAGGCGTTACTGCCATCGTCACACTGGCCGATAACCTGGTGGCAGCCGGGATCGGCAGCAACTATGCAGTGCAGACCAATGCCGGTGATGTTTTGGTGAATGCGCTCAGCAAGCGGGACGTACGCACCTATGCGGGCAGCGTAGGCGCAGGCGGCACCGCCGGAGTCGGCGCAGTCATTATGGCTCTGGTAGTGGGCAGCAAGCTGGACGATGATTCCACCCAGGCTTTGGCCGAGCACTTCCATCCCTCCGACCTGCTGGCGGGCATGAAGGAGAAAGCACCGTCTGAAGCAGGGGAGGTCTATGGCAAGTACGACGAGGCGTGGCTTGACGAGGCCCTGGCCGGCAGTGGCAACAGCTACAGCGACGTGCCGGTGGATAACCAGTACAACGGTGCAGACCAATATGTGAGCGAAGACTTCAACAAAGATTACACGGTGACCCAGAATTCGGATGGCACCGTGACTGCTGGCGAGCCTGGCTCGGGTCTCACCGTCACCCCGGTGGGCGAGGGCAATTCCGACGCAGATGAGGCATTCTCAGTCTACGAGGGATTCCGAGACGTGGCAAGTGCGGCCTTTACCCGGGCATTCATCGGCGCCAACACTTCTGTGACCAGCGCCGGCAGCATTACGATCCAGGCCAAAGACCAGTTGAACGCAAGTCTCGGCACGGTGGCTTTCGGAGCCTCCGGCGCTGTGGGCGTAGGCGTGGGCATGGCAGTGGCCATTATGAACGGTTCCGTTGAAGCCTGGGCAGGGCAGGATTCCATGCTCCGGGCAGGCGGAAACATCACCATCGAAGCCGTTGCTGAGAGCCCGCTGCTGACCGGCGCAGACCTCTCCCAGGATGACCGGGACAGCATGGATTACCTGAACGGACAGAGCGAAGAGTTCAGCCTTACCGACCTGACCATCCACGCCCTTTCGGTAAGCGGCGGCGTATCGGGCACGGCTGGTGTGGGCGTAGCTTTGGCAGTGGTGCATTTGAGCAGCAATGTCAGTGCTCGGCTGTTGGGCAGCGTGGGACAGGCAAGTGAGCTGACCCTCCGGGCCGTCAGTGACTACCGGAACATTGTGGCTGCAACGCTGAGTTTGGGCGGAGGTATGGCGGGCGTTAGCGCCAGCGCAGCTGCCACCGTCTTCGACGGCAGCACCCAGGCATCCGTGGAAGGCACAGGTTCTGTGCAGGATGTGACCCATATCCGGGTGCAGACCCAGGTAAACAACACTGCTACCAGTGCGGCAGCAGGTATTGCTGCCGGTATGGGCGCGGGGAATGCAGGCGTGGCTGTGGCCATCAACAAGCATCTGGTTCAGACTTTCCTGGCCCAGGGCGTGTCCATCGGCAGTCCGGCCTATGCTCCGGACATTACACTCAATGCAGTGGTAAACAGCGATGCGAAGGCATTTACTCTGGGCGTGGCCGGCGGCGCTGTGGCTGTGGGTGCGGCAATTGCTTTGACCAAAACAGCCCCTACTGTGTACACCTACATCGGTGCAGCTCCGGATGCCGCTGCCTATGTGACTCCGGGTACGGTGAATGCGGGCAGCATCACCATCCGGAACGACGTGAGCACCAGTTCGGAAAGCTATGCTGCCAATGTCAACGGCGGCGCAGTGGGAATCACTGCCCAGGTGCTGCTGGTGTTCAACACGGCTCGTGTGTTTGCCGGGCTTGACCGCATCCATGTAAACGCCGGCAATGTGAACATCGACAGTGCTCTCCACGCCAATGGCCGGGCCTATGTGGCCTCCATCACCGGTGGTGCTGTGGCAGTGGGCATGGTAGTAAGCACGGTGCTCCTGCAGGCAGAAAACATTGCTCAGGTGGATGTAACCGGCGTGGAAATGAACGCCGCAAATCTGAATGTCTACACCGGACGGCAGAATGAGCGGAACACCTCCAGCGCCGAGGCCCTGGCCATTGCAGCTGAGGCAGGTGCGGTGAGTGCGGGTCTCAACGCTGCCGTGGCGGACAACAATACCAAAAACATCACCAGGATTCTGGGCGGCAAAGAGGCGCTCAGCCATCTGCTGAACGTCAATGGTGCAGTGAACCTGGGCTCCTACGGTCAGGCCACTGCCAATGCCCAGGTCTGGGGTGTGAATGCCGGTGCCATCAGCGTACTGGGAAGCGCTGCCGTGGCTATGCTGCGGGCCGAACAGCAGGCAAATGTGGTGGGCGGAAACATCACCGCCGGCAGCCTCACTGCCCGCAGTGAGATGAACGAAGGCCTGGAGCACATGAAGTATGTGGATCTGGGTAAACTGCCTGGCGGCAACATCGTGGCGGCACCTGCCGAGGCGGTGGATGCCAGCGAGGGCAACGCGGCGGTCTTTGCCGGACTCATTACCGGCAGCGGCGGAGCCATCTCTGCTGCAGTCAATGTGGCAGCTGCCTATGGCCGGGCCCTAACCCAGGCAAGTGTGCAACCCTTCAGTCTGGTCCTTTCCGGAAAGGCGGACGTATTCGCCGGTGGCACTGCCAATGTGTTGGCCCAGAGTTTCAATCAGAGTGTGGGAGCCATCACCGCCGCCGTTATCGTGGATACAGCCTATTCTCAGAGCGAGTTTGCGGCGATTCTGGATATCCCGGCAGGCAGCAGGGTCACGGCGGGCAGCGTAAGCGTTGCTACCGACTATACTGCCGGTGCAGTGGCGGCTCTGGCCCCTAGTGCCGGTGGTGCGGAACTCAGCGGCGCGCAGCTGCAGGTGAATGCTGGTGTGGCCAACGCCGATAGCTGCGGCAAGGCTGCCATCACCGGTGCGGGCGTGCTCAGTGTGGGTACCCTTACCGTCACCGGCAGTGGTATCGCCACCTCGCGAGTCTACAGCGTGACCCCTGTGGCCAGCCTGACCGGTATCAAGATCGCTGCCAATGTTTTGGTGGCTCTGCTGGATGCCGAGAACCTGGCCTACATCCAGGGCGTCGAAGTAAAAAATGCAGCAATCACCGTGAACGCACAGCTGAATGCAGCTGATGGCCAGGGCGCCAGTGTACTGCTGGCCAACAACATCAAGGGCAGCGGCGTGAGCGTGAGTCTGGCCTCCGCCCGCAGCAATACGGCCGTGGCGCTGAACAGCAGTATCAACAAGGCGTTCTTGGATGCGGTGAAGGTCATCGCTGGCAGAGTGCTTTCGGTCACTGCCGACGCCAACAGCCTTGCCACTGCCAGTGCAGCGGACCCGGGTACCAACGTGGAACTGCTCAGTCTGGGCGTGAATGTGATCATTGCCCGGGCAGACGGAACCTTCGCTGCATACATCCATCTGGTGGAGGATCGGCCTGTTGCGGCCGCATCCGTCACCGTCACCAATACCTATACGGCTCGGGCTGAAGCGGTATCCCGCCAGCCCAACCAAGGTGTGGGTCTGCTGGATGCAGGTGTCAACGTGGCCTACGCCAATGCCGGAACTGTAGCCGAAGCGGCCATCCGTGGCAGCGCAGGCAGCTTGATCACTGGAGGCGCAGTGAATATCCTCCTTTCCGGTAAGGCAACTGCAAATGCCCGCATCCCCGGCATCAAGGTGAATGTTCAGGGGGCGAAATTGGCTGTGAACGTGGTCAACGCCATTGTCAGCACAAGCCAGCAGGCCTACATCGGTCAGCCGGAGGGCGGCGCAGCCAGTAGCTTGAGTGTGACTGCCATGGGCGGCATCCTGATTCAGGCCAGCCTCAATGACAGTGCTGGGACAGGTGCAACGGCCATCGTGGGCAGCAACGGCTCCGACCGCTCGGTGGGGGTGTCAATCATCGGCGGCGTGGCCTCCGAGGCCAACGCCAGAATGGAAGGGTCTTCCAGTGCCCATATCCTTACCACTGGCAGCATTGTCACTACCGGGCAGCTGGTGCTGCGAAATGCGGCCCGCAGCTGGGCGAAGGCAGACATTGATGACGACAGTGTGGATGTGACCTTGGTTAACGCCACCTTGCTGCTTACCAAGGCCATTGCCGGCGGCAGCTTCCAGGCTCTGGCAGATACCGGCAGCTTGAGCGCTGGGGACGTGGACATCCAAAACAAGTATTATGCCGAATCCTACGCTGCCTCCGGTCCTGCCGGCGGCGTGGGGGTCACCCTGGTATCCACAGATGCAAATCGGGCTGCTGCCGAAACCAACGCCAATGCCAATGCCTCTGTGAAGGTAAGCGGCAATGCCAGTGTGACCAATTCCGTGAATATCCAGAACATAGGCTATCTGCTGGCCGATGCGCTGGGGCGCACCCGCAAGGTGAACGTTTCCGGCGTGAGCATTGCCGTCACTGTAGTGGATGCAGTGCTGAAGGCCAGTCAGACTGCCCGAGCACAATTTAATGGGGAGGCTCAGGTAGGCGGCGCCGTGAACGTGAACTCCGAGATCGTTCGCACCGGCGGATACGGCATCGCCACGGCCCAGGCCGGTGGTTCCGGCGGCGCAAACGTGAGCTTGGTAGGTGCAGGTGTCAACCATGTCACCGCCAAGAGCAGTACCACCAACACGGCATTCCTGCAAGGCGAGGGTACACTGAGTGCAGGCAACGTCAGCGTGCGGGCCAAGAGCCTGACCGAGGCACAGGCTATTGCCAAGTCCAATGTCAACGTGGGACTGGTATTGCTGGGCAGTCTGAATGCTGCCTCCTCCACCCAGGACAAGGTGGATGTGCTGGTAGATGGTATTTTGGTCAACGCATCGGGAACCTTCACCGCAGAAGCGGTGGGTAATACCGTTTCGAATGCTGTGGCTGCCAGCGAAGGCGGCGGTGGCCTGGTGACCAGCGGTATCAACACCGCGAACGCAAAGGTGGGTGGCTCCGAGACGGATCCGCAGACTGTGCGCATCATCGTCAGAGACAGCATCATCCAGGCCGTCCGGGACATCACCCTGCGGGCTTACAACACCGGCAATGCCCGGGCCAATATCGAACGAGGCCTGAATGTGGCCGCCGGCAATCTGACTGTGAGTGTGCTGCCCACCAACGCCTGGTACGACACCGGCGTGGAGGTGCTGGAGGGCTCCGAGGTGCGCTCCACCGAAGGAAATGTGAGCGTACTTAGCGAAGATGCCCCCAAGGGCCGCAGCGAGGCCAGGGGCTCCAGTATCGGTATCGGTGTGAACTCCAATGTGACCTACGGCGAAAATACTGCCGACACCACCAACACCATCCGTATCAATGGTGTCCTGGATGCCGGTGAGGCTCTCATCGTGGAGGCGATTTCCTCGGCCCAACTGAACGCAGCTACCTATGCCGACGGCGGAGGATTCTTCGAGGGAACCATGCTGTGGTCCAAGAATACCCTGAACCGCGTGGTTTCTATCCTGGTTGAGGAGAACAGTACCCTGCTTGCCAACTACGGCGACCTGGTTATCAGCGCAGAAGGCGGCACCCGGGACAGCATCCTCACCCGCTCGGAGGTGTCTTCCGGCGGCGTGGTGGCCCTGGGCACTGCTACCGCTCTGGTGAACATCGATAATCGGGTGACGGTCCAGATCGGCGAGAACGTCCTGATTCGGGCCCGCTTCAGCCAAGTGGACATCTGCGCCGATGCATCTCAGACAGGGGTGGCAACCAATGTGAGTGCGGATGCCTCCGGTTTGGGTGTGGCACCCAATTCCACGGCCAATGTGAATACCAACCTGGATGCCGATGTAATCATCGGAAAAACCGGTGGTGAGCTGGCGGTCATCGAAGGAAAAGATGTGGAGATCATCGCCCGCAACGGCGAAGTGGATATCTACACTTACACCTACGCCAAAGGCTCGGCTCTGGGCGCGGCGGTGAACGCCATCAGCAATCCCAAAACCACCCTGAGGGCGGATGTGAGAATTGACGGGGCCGACATTATCGGTCACGACAACCTGCACATTTACGCTTCTGTCAAGCCTGCCTACCGGGATGCCAACATCAGTGTGCATGCCATCATACAGCTGAACGCAGTGGGTGAGGCTCTGGCCAAGGCTGGCGGCTCCACCAAGGCGGGGTCCAACACCATACTGGGCTCCGGTGTCACCCTGAGAGGTGCGGTCGTAGCGGTTACCCGCTATGGCTTCGACCAAGGCCGGATCCGGCGGGATGCCCGTAAAGGCGGTTTCATCATCAAAGAGACTCACGTCAGCCACGACTTTACCAGCGAGGGAATTGTCTCTGTCAGCACCGACACAGTCCTTTATCTGGGCGATGCCGCAGGCGGCATCTACATTGACATCTCTGAACACAAAGGACAGCTGACAGTGCGGGAAGTTGGTGTGAAAAACCCCGACAAATTCTATGAACAAAATGGCAATGTCATCACCTTCAGTGACATCAGCAACAACCTGCCCGGCATGGCGGACTTCACCCATGACGGTCATGATGCCATCGGCGGCATTTTCGTCTACAACCAGGCGGTGCTGCCCCGGGTGATCCTTACAAACAGTTCCCACTTTGACGTGCAGTTGAACGGCATCTATGTCTCCAACAGCGGATTCATTCAGCCCAACGTGCTCGGCATCAGCCACACCATCAAAGATGTGGTTTATGACAAACCCGAAGTGCGGACCGAGTTCAGCGGCACCGGCGGTGTGAAGGTCAGCGGATTTGTATCCAACACCGATGGCCATGTGGAGTTTGTCTGGACCGGTGAAGAGGGTGGAGCACTCACGGGCGTTGACGGCGTGGCAAACATTTCTTCCGGCACCACCGTATCGCCGGTATGGGCCCATGACCTGCTGGTCAAGGGTGCTGCCAGCGTAGGCACGGCCGATCAGGCTTTCAACGCTTATGTATTCTCCGGCAGCAACGGTGTGGTGAACATCGAGGCCTATGGCGACGTGTTCGTGAACATCGTACCGGTGACCCTGATCCTTGTGGACGAGAATAACCAGGTACTGGAGCGCCACGAAGACCCGGTGTACATTGAGCGGGTGGTCTCGCTCAGCGGCAATGTGAAGATGGATCTTAAGGAAGCTGTGCAGGCTACGATGATTGTCGGTACTACCACCGTCACCATCCCGCTGCCCGGTTCTCTGAGCTACATCACCGATGCCACTGTGGAGCTTGCCTCGGCCTATACCCTCACCGGTAAGGATGTGCTGGAGTACTACCTCCAGGGCTACGATGCATCCGAACGGCTTTACCGCTATCTGCTGCCCAACGGCACTCTGTTCTACATGGACGCCTGGGGCAATGTCTCCCGGATTGAAGAGGGCGGCACAGAAACAGCGGTTGGTGACTTTGAATTCATCAAGGACGCTTCCGACAAGGTGGTGCAGATCAAGCTGAACGAAGGTATTTCCATTGATCTTTCCACCGGCTACCTGACCGTGGCAGAGGATGCCTCCTACGAGGTCCTGCTGGAGGCCATCAGCGCCAGCTGGTTTACCTCCAAGGGCCTGCTGAGCGGCGGCGGGGAGGCCCGCATCCGCCTGGTCACCGCTGGAACCGTGTCCGGCAACCAGGGCGAAAACCTCACCGATGAGGACACGCTGAAGGAAATGGATGTGCGGGTGGTCCTGGCGCTGAGAACGGCGCAGATCGACTACTATTACCTCAGCGGTCTGCAGCCGACTATGGACGCCATCACCGGTGCTCCTGCCACCACCTATTACTACTTCCTGCTGCACGACAAGGGCACCGACAGCCTGCGCTTCTACGCCTTCACCGGCGGCAGCACCGAGATTCAGGATGTGGACCAGGTGAACCGGGACAGCTTCAACAGAGAGCACCTCCAGGTCTACGATGGTCATCCGGTGACCAATACCCTGAACAACGGCGTGACCTATTATGAGGCGCAATTTGATTCGGTGGCAAGAGACACCCATGAGTGGCGCAGCGGTACTCACCTGGGTAAGGTGCTGCGGAACGCTTCCGGTGACCCCTTCACGGTGACGGATTTCCTGGGCACCGGCTATGAAGTTGTTTGGAACAGCAACAACACCATGTCCATTGACGGCACTGCTGTGGGGCTGGTGTATATCCCGGGCCTTGGCTACACCGTGGCTCCTGGCCAGAACCTCAGCGGTCAGGCGGCGGGCCTGTATCAGGCACTTGCCGGCATTTACTGGATGCCCTCTGTGGAACGGACAGTGGAAAGCAGCGTCCAGGTGGACGGCATGACCTATACCGCCAACGGAAAGGACAACGGTGTGGATGTGTTCCGCTTCGCCGAATTTGTCTATACAAGGCTCAATAACAACAAGGACAAACCCACCACGCAGATGTATCGAACCAAAACCTTCTACATGTACAGCTACTGGCTGCAGTTTACCTATGCGAAGATGCAGCCTGTGACCGCCAGCCTCTCTAACGAGTACTATACCAGCGGTGTTAAATACACTGGCTTTGATAAGACGGTGTACGAGAAGCCTGACGGCACACTGTATGAGCATTACGACGTTGCCAAGGACGAATACACCGGCAAACTGACTCCCGAGGCGGAGTACCGGATCGTCAGCCAGGTGTACTACATGAAGGATGCCAACGGCAGCCGCATCAGCGTCAACGGCCAGCAGATCTGGTCTTACCTGAGCCAAGCCACGGCGCAGATCATCAACGGCAAGTACTACTATCTGGTGGACAGCCATCCCGGCGAGGAACTCTACCTGGAGAAAACCACCCAGAACGGCAAAGATGTGTACACCCTGATGAGCCAGACCATAAGCGCTCCTGAAACGGTGCTGCCGGATGGTGAGAACTATCAGCATGATACCGGCGATCGTACCTTCACCGTGGGCCAGGATGACGAAGAGAACGACATCACGGTTACCTTCAAGCCGGATAACAATGCCACCGGTGAGACCGAGTACAAAAACCAGGTGGGCAGTGACGGAAACTACTACACCATCGTATTCAAGGCCGGCACCGATGGAAATCCCGGTAAATGGTACCTGCGCGTTTCCAGCGGCAGCGACACGCTTCTGAATGATCCGACCAAGGTGCTGGTAAATACCAGCTACGCAGTGCTGAAACGGAATGTCTATGATTCGGATGGCAATCCCACCAGCGAGATCACCGACTATCTGCTGAACGACGTGCAGGCGTACATCAACTTTGCACCGGGAAGAAACAAGACTGGCATCAACTATCAGATCGGAACCCTGGACGCATCGGGTACACTGGTGCCTTCCACAACAGGTTTGTACGCCATTTGGGATGGAAGTCACTACCTGCTGTTTGATCCGGCTGACATGTTTGAACATTACGGTACCGACAACAGCGGTCTTACGGCAGAATTGGTGGAAGAGAAGCAAGCTACTGGTAATACCCTGCTGAAAACAGAAGACGGCCAGGTGCTGCGCAACGCTGCAGGGGAAACGGTGTACCTGAACCAGATGGAAAGGGGCAGCTACAGCACGGCAGAAGATGTCTCCGGTGGCCTGCTCATCCTGCGGCCCGGCAGCCCTGTGGGTGCCGATGAGGAGCCCACCGTGCTGATCATCGGACCTCTGGAGGATATCCCTGTCAAGGAGATCACGCTGCCTGCAAACAGCCAGGTAAACGGCGGCGGCTATCGCATTACCGACACCCTCTATCTGACCAAGAGCGGCCTGGTACTGACGCTGGCGCTGGATGGTGCCGGCCAGGTGACCTTCAGTGCCAAGTTCGACGGCAGTACCTACACCTCCGATAAGATTATCGCTACCCGGCTGGGCCATCTGGGAATCCTGCGGGAGTACACCCTCAACGAAGAAGGAAAGCGGGTCTACACCGTCAATGGCAAGGCCACCACTTACACCCTCAACGGTGACCAGCTCTCCTGCATCAACGAGAACGGCAGACTGGTAGTGCTTACTCCGGAAGAGAGCATGGCAATTCTCTACCAGAATCTGCCCATGGCCAACGATGCCAGTATTACCATTAAAGCAGGCGAGAAGCTGTATCTGGAGCGTCTGACGGACCAGATCGCCAAGGATCTGGCGGGCAACTACTACTATTCCGAAAATGGCGAAAACGGCTGGATGAAAGCAGACTTTACAAAACAGAACGGTACGAAAACTTACCACTACGCAGGCAAGGATCAGGAACACCAGCTGATGGGCACCGTGCGCTACGGCGGCAAGGTCTACCTGACCATTTCGGAAGCGATGGATACCAACGAAGCCAGTGCCACCTTTGGCCAGATGATCCTCTATTTTGAACTGGACCAGAAGCAGCTTCTGGTGGGTTCTGACGGCAGCGTTACCCTGCTGGGTGAAAACAGCCGGACGCTGAAACTGGAACCTGACGATGAAGTGGAGTATCTGTTCGGCTATATCAGCGCTGGCGAAGCACTGGACGGCACCAAAGCCGAAAACAGAAGGAACGTCACCATTCAGCTCAGCAACGAAAAGGGCTCTCTGGTGGACGGTGATGCAGCGACCGGATATGCAGATGACATCGACATCCGCACCAACGGCGGTGACGTGATCATTCTGGTGCCCAAGAGTGCTGTCGGTACCATCGGTACGGATCTGGATGCTCTGGAGATTGACACGAACGGCGGTTTGCTGCTGATCCAGAGTTATGTTCCCGGCCAGGAGCCTGTGACCGAGATCGTGATGGATACCTTCATCAACTCCACTCAGGATATCACCCTGGAACCCACGGTGGTGAATGGGGCCGAGTTCCATGTGGACACCAAAGGCAGCATCACCGGCAAGACTCTGGATGTGATAAATGGCGGTGAAGCGGACCTGACAGCCGATGGCAGCATCTCCATGGGTGACATTACCGCTGACGGTGGCAGCACCGTGAACATTGATACGGGCATGGACTACACTGGCGGCGATGTGGACTTGACCGACGGCTCCACAATGGACATTACAGCCGACGGCAGTACCACGACCGGAGAAATCACCGTGGATGACAGCCAGTTGAACATCGACGCAGGCGAAGCAGCCGAGACAGGCATCATCACCGCAGAGGGCAGTACCGTGACCATCGATACGGGTACGGACTACACCGGTGGAGATCTGGATCTGACGGACGGCTCTGCAATGGACGTCACTGCCGGAGGCAGCGCTGTCATTGGCACCGCGGCGGTGGAGGACAGCACTTTCACTGCCCAAACGGGCGAAGACTTCCGCTTTGAACGGATCGCCGGCATCAGTGGTGACGGTAAACAGGTTAACGTGACCATTTACGCCAAGGGCGTGGTGGGCAGACTGCTGCCGGATGGCAAGGACGCCATTATCTCCTTTAGCCAAGATGCCAATGATGCCAATGCCATCGTCTCGGTGAGCGGTGAAAAGAGCGTGGGTGAGATTGACAGCCATCTGCAGCTGGACATCCCCGAAACGCTGACGATGCACATCCCTAAGGCCGGCGATATATGGATCGACGGCATTGTGGAGGGCGAACAGGAGGCGGATCAGTTTACCGGTCGTGACGAGAGCGGTACTATGCTCACCGGCGACGTGATCGACGGTATGGAAGACGAAGACTGTACCGTGGGTGTGGAGCTGAAGGCTCAGACGCCCGAGGAGATCGCCGCTCTGCTGTTGGCACGGGCAATGGACGAAGCGGACCAGACCGGAAATGCCCAGCAGCTGCTGCAGGACATCACTGCGGTGTTGGAAAAGGTGCTTACCCCCGCCCTTGGCCAGGAAGCGGCATTTGAAGAAGCGCTGAAAAAACTGAAAACCACCCCGGAAGAGGTGGAAAAAGTGCTCGATGAAATGGACATCCTGCTCCAGGCACTGGAAAGTCCGAATCCTCCGGCAGATGCAGACCAACAGGCACAGAACAAGATGCGGCTGCGTCAGCTTCTGGACGAACTGCTTGTGTTGACGATGATTGTACCTGAGGCAGGAGGGCAGCCTGGCCAGGGGGCATCGGCCAAGTCTCTGATGGAAGACGAGGACCTGATCAAACTCTATTGGGCGGCACTTACCGACCAGGAGAAACTGGCCTTGGTGGAGGAAAAACTCTGGGAGAAGGTGGACTATCCCGAACCTGCCGAGGATGTCCGGGATTTCCGGGACTTCACTGTGGTCATCGGCGAGTCCACCGGAGATACCAGCCTTACCAACAAGGGAAGCATCACAATTTCTCAGAACGCAGGTACGTTCACTGCTCGTCAAGTGGTCTCTGGCTACGAAAATGTTACCATCACGGCTCCGGAGATTGCCGGTGCTGCGGGCTTTACCAACGTCACCGGCACCGACCTGATGTTCCGTGCCCTCACCGGCAGCATCCGGGACCTGACCATTGACCAGCGGGATTGGGTGGAACACACTGTAGTCGATGTGGAGAAACTGCAGCAATCTCCTACCACCATGCCTGACAGTGGCAGCTGGAGCATTACTCGCAACGCACTTACAGGACTGCTGGAGATGAATTTCGATATCGATTTCACCACCATCAGTGTGGATGACCACAACCTGGCCACTGCACTTACGGCCATCGCTGCGGATGATATCTCCATCAACGAGGTACAGGGTAATCTGGGCCTGGAAATGGCCGAGAGCACCCAGGGCGGCGACATTGACCTGGCTGTGATCGATGGAAGTCTGCTGGACGTGAACGCCAGCCCGGACGGGCGCAACCTCTCTACCAGCGGCAATGCCAGCATCACCGTACAAGCAGGAACCATCGGTATCGCCGAAGCACCGCTGGAGGTGGAAGTGGGCGGCATCCTGACTACCCGGTCTCTGGGGAGCACCTGGCTGACCACAGATGAGAATCTGATTTTCATTGCCGACATATTGGACAAGAATGCCCGGCTGGACGTGGTGGGCGATAAGGACCTGACGGTGCGCAACACGGAGGGGGATCTGAATGCAAACCGACTGTATGCCGGTGGTGACCTATCGGTAACCAGCCCTAGAGGAAGCACCCATGTGAACTGGCTGAAAGTGATGGGTACGCTATCTATGGATTCTGCCGGAAACATCATTGTATACCAAGCAATTGGAGATGTGACGGTAAACACCGTGAAGGCGCAAGAAGATATCCTCCTCAACATCCAGGGACAGCTGAAGGATGTTGCGGTGGATCCTGTGAAAGAACTTGCTGTAGCCCAGGCGGAAGCTGCCCGTGCTGAGGCAGCAGAGAAAGCGCTTGAGCAGCAGCTGGCGGCCCGCCAGATGTATCTGGATGCAGTGGAAAACCGAAAGCAGGAGTTGGAGCGGCAGCTGGCAGGATTTGAGGAAGCACAAAAGGATCTGGAGAAGCAGCTGCAGGAGGTCCTGCAAGCATCTAAACCGGATCAGAACGCGGTGCACCAGCTCAAGAAAATGCTGGAGCAGATGACTGGCAGAATCAACGAGACTGTGCAGCAGCTGGAAAATCTGGAAACGGAACGCCAGACCCACCAAGCTGTAAAGCAGACCATCGAGACTGCCCTCAATCAGGCAAGGAAGGAAACCGACGTGGCCCGCAAGGCGGTGGAGAATGCGCAGAATGCACTGGAAGGTGCTTTGGATGCCTCCATCACCTCTGGCGGCAACCTGGACATCCTGTTGAAAAATGGCGGCAGTGTGGGTACAGCTGACAATGCCGTGGGCATGAATGTAGGCGGTGTGCTGACCGTTGCAGCAGGCGAGGGTAGAATGTTGCAGGAAGTCTGGTTGGAGAGTCCTTCCTACCAGCCGCTGCATATCGCTCCCATCCAGGCAGCAGAAGCCATTGTCATCCACACGGTAGGCGGCATTGCACCCACAGGCAGCACGGCCCCCGAATGGAACGGACTGGATTTCATTGCACCGCACCTGGTGCTCAACAGCACCGCTGGTGATACCGGAACCAGGTACCGACCCATTGAGACCATGGCGGACCGCATTTCGGCCATGGGGCGCAATGTCTACATCCACAACCATGGGGACACCGAGTTGGGCCAGATCGTAGCCGGGGAGACAGCAAGCATTGTCAGCGAAGGCAACATCACTGCAGGTCGTGGCGAAGATGACAAGGTTTTGGCCGACGATGCGGAGTTGAGGGCCGAAGGTAACATAGGCAGTATGGAAGCTCCCATCCGCATTGAAACCGGTGAAGTCAGCGCCTGGGGAAGAAGCATCTACCTGCAGAGTGAAGGCGATGTGGTGGTGGATATCATCGTGGCCGACAAGGATGTGTTTATCCATACCAACGGTTCTGTCACTGACAAGGGGACATCTGATGCTATCATCGCCGAGACACTCACCATCCTAGCAGGCGGATATATTGGCACCTGGAATAACCCGCTGAATATCCGTGTATGGGGCAAGGTGGACCTGAGTGCCGGTATCCCGTGGATCTACGTAATCAATTCCTATGGCGGCCACGAAAGCACCCGTCCCAAGTGGAAGAGTCTGGAAGAAGTGCTGCAAATTGAACTGGAGCCGGCGATTGTGGACAAGGAGCCTATACAAGACGAGCAGGGCAATGGTGACATGACCCAGCCAATGCAGGTCTTGCTGCTCCTGCTGCTCCTGTTAGCAATGATTCTGTGGCTGTTCTGGCTACTGTGGCGCCGCCGCAAGGAGGAAGAAGCAACAGATGATCAGTGAGCAAACACCAAACAGCTAACCATGGCCCCCGATGCCGAACTGGCTTCGGGGGCCATATCCGTAGAAAGACAACCACCCGCTATGCGAGTGTGCCGGAAAAGGTTCTGTTTATTGGCAGAAATGAAAACCTCCAATGATAGAGTTTCAACAGGTTCGCCAACCGCTAAATACTAGATCAATACTGTATTTACACCCAAATTTGGAAGATAGATAGTATACAAACAAGTACCGGGCGGATCATATCAGATAAGCCTCAAGGAATTTACCGACCCGTTTATGACTGAGCCGGTAAGCAAAGGTAAATAAAAAGCCGCCCCCGGTGGGAGGGGGCAGCCAGAAAAAATTGCGGTTGGCGAATCTTTCGTGAGCCTTAAGGCACGGCTGTATTAGGTCCTTATAGGACCCGTGCAAGCCACCGGCTTAGCAGATGGCCTTGGCTTGTTCAAATGTATGGCAGCAGAGAAGTTATAATATATCGATGAGATTTTTTAGGCTTTTGATTGTGATATCGGAGTCCGGATCATTGCCATCCGACTTAATCCCGATGGCTCGAAAGCGGCCTGCCTTGGCTGCTCGGATGCCAGATTCGGCGTCTTCAATTACAATGGCATTTTCTGGTGATACTCCCAACATGGAGGCTGCCAACAAGAATACTTCCGGATCCGGTTTGGATTTGGTAATCATTGTGCCGTCAGCAATAGCGTCAAAGAATTGGCCCAATCCCAGCTGAGTCAGAATTTGCTTGGTGTTCTTGCTGGACGAGCCGATTGCCAGAAGATAGCCGCGCTGGCGTAGGGTATGGAGTGTCATCCGAACTTCTTTGGAAAGATCTCCAGGGGTTATGGAAGAGAGATAACTTTTGTATATTTCATTTTTCTCAGCGGCCAGGGCCATTTTCTCTTCTGCAGAATAATCGGAACTGTGCCTGCCTAAAACGATCTCCAGGCTTTCCATCCGGCTAACGCCCCGAAGCTGTCTGTTTATTTCCTCATCAAAGTATATCCCCAGACGATCTGCCAGAGATTTCCAGGCCAGATAATGATACCAGTCAGTGCTGCAAATTACACCGTCCAGATCAAAGATAATTGCGTAAATGTTATTCATAATTCCAACTCAAATCCGTTCCTTGCAAACACCGGCAGTTTGCCATGCTTTCCGGCAATGATTCTCTGCCCGCCAGCGTACTGTGTTCCGTCAAAGAAGTCGTTCCATGTGCCTTCGGGGAGATATACTTCCCGAGTGGACGCATTCTCCTGGAGCAATGGGGCAACCAACAGATCATCTCCCAGCAGATACTCATCCTCACAGTTGATGGCATTTACATCGTTCGGCCATTCATAAACCAGCGGTCGCATAAATGGTTTGCTGTTCCGGACGCATGCCTGAGCTGTCTTCCAAAGGTAAGGCCGCAGCTTCTCGTGAAGCTTATGCCAATACCGCATCTCTGTCATAAAGCCAGGAGCAGAATAACTTTCCTCCATGTTCCATGGACTGCGTTCATTGTTGCCCTCGGCACCTGGCATCAGTTCTCGGAACTGCCCACCGTCAGGCTCGGAATGCCACTGCATCATTGGGCAGAAGCACGCCATTTGTGTTGCTCTTCGGTATAAATCCAGGCTGGGCAGGGGACCAGCAAAGCCAGCAAGATCAAATCCCCAGAAGATCATACCGGTGGCGGCGGCAGAAAGACCAGCTTTCAGAACATTTGCTAATTCCGGATTTTGGGACTGCTGATCGCCGGCCCAGTGACAGGGAACTGTGTGCTGGCCGGAAAAACCGGCGCGACTAAAGATTGCACCATTGCTCCCGACAAAATTACGGTAACTTTCCGTGTAGTCTCTTGCATAGCGATTGATGCCCTCTTTGCCGGTAGTTCCATCATGAAACTGGGCATCGTCACTGTGAATAAATTCACCGCCGTCGGTCTTAAAGCCGTCAACACCAATATCCAGAAGATACTGCCGCTTTCCAAACCAGCTTTGGAGCGTCTGAGGATTGGTGAAGTCTGGTACCATAGACTCCGGGAACCAGTTGCCTTTGGGAATGGTGTAGGGGATTCCGTCAGGCGTGGTAACGCAGAGTTTCCGAAGGGTGGCATCCTTTCGATCCAGGTCATTTTGTGCGTTCTGAATTTCCTCGTCACCCTGTTTTTTGTAAACCGGAACCTGCCACAGAAGAAGTTTCAGTCCGTCATCATGGATCTTCCGGACCATTTGGGCCGGATCCGGCCATGGAGTTCCGGAGAAATCAAAATCCTCGTACTTCAGGGCCTTTCCGTTGGGGACAGGTGTGTATGTCGCGCCGTTCCAAATATAGAAAGTAGCCTCATCGCTCCATGCTTCCAAAACCAAAACATCGGCCGGGAAGTCATACTTTTTAAGCTTGGCCAGGGTTTCTTCCACATCCTTCTGGCAGTTCCACCGGTTGGCGGAGATCCAGATGCCCATGGTCCATTCAGGAGGGAGCACTGGCGGACCGAACAGAGCCATATATTCACGGATTATTTTTTCCGGTGTGCCGGAAAAGATAACAACATCCGCAGTTTCGGGCAGCGTGACCTGGATGCAGTTGTCAAGAAATTGAAAGGTTGTGACTGCACAAGTATCAACATATAGTCCGAAACCAGTATCTGTCCAGAAAAAAGGAGCTGCACAATAGGTTTTGTCACCTTGAAAGCAGAACTTCTCTCTTACCTGGTTGATTACGGTCTTGCCCTTTTGATTGAGACTATCGTATTTCTCGCCCATGCCGTAGGCACCGGAATAGGGGAGTGCAATCGTCAGAGTTTGCCCATTGCGACGCAGGTTTGCATTTTCAAAAGACAGTTCTTTGATGTTGTACGATATTCGTTTCATTATATTCACCCTTTGATGCCGCCTGCCATCATGCCATACTTAAACTGCTTTTGGGCAATCACATAAATGATGATGATGGGAATCATGGAAATCAAGCTGCCGGCCATTAAAACATTGTACTCGGTTGCGTATTGTCCATTCAGCGTAGAAAGTGCGATGGGTAAGGTCATTTTATTCTTATCGCTGAGCATTAGCAGCGGCCACAGATAATCATTCCAAGACTCCATGAAGGTAGTTATGAAGAGCGTCGCAAGGCTGGGAATGCACAACGGAAGGGCAACACGCATAAATACCTGGAATACATTTGCTCCATCTATTCGTGCGGCATCCAAAAAATCATTGGGAATGGTCCGCATTTGCTGCACCAGCATAAAGACTGCGAAGGGACGGAAAATCGAGGGCATGATGACGCTGGCGTAGGTATCCGAGAGACCAAGCCGATTCATTACCACGAACAACGGAATCATGGTGACTTGCGTTGGAATCATCATGGTTGCAAGGTATCCGCCCAGCAGAAGTTGATTGCCGGGAAACTGTAGTTTTGCAAATGCAAAGGCTGCCATGGAAGAGGAAAGCAATGTAATGAGCGTATAGCTGACAGAAATAAACAAAGAGTTTCCGATGGTCTTGGCGAAAGGAAATTTGGAGAAAACTTTGATGTAAGCATCCCAAGTTGGATTCTCCGGAATCCATTGGATGGGAATAGACATCAATGCACCCCGGCTTTTGAAGGAAGTGGAAACCATCCACAGGAAGGGGATCAATGCAATAACAGCCAGCAGGATGGCTACCACATAAAAGCTAAGGGTTCCGAGCTTTTTCTTAGTCGTCATAGTGCACCCACCTTTTCTGTCCCTTCATCTGAATTGCGGTAAAGACCATAATAATGGCAAACAGAATCCAGGAAAATGCCGCTGCATAGCCCATGCGGAAATAACGGAAGCCGTACTGGTAAATTCGCTCCACCATCACCTGGGTTGCGCCGTTGGGCCCGCCTCCGGTCATGATCATGATCTGGGGGAACAGCTGGAAGCTGTTGATCATGGCAACAATCACAACATAGAAAATAGATGGCGTCAACAGGGGTAACGTAATTCTGGTGAATTTTATCCTTCCATTGGCACCGTCGATGTCTGCCGCCTCATAATAGGTTCTGTTGATGCCAATAATACCAGACAACAAGATCAATCCAAAGAAGCCCATATCCTTCCAAACGGAAACCAGCACGATTGCAGGCATGGCCCATTTTTCATCCAACAGCCAGCCAGGACCTTCAATGCCAAAGATCTCCAGGATACCATTGAGTGCACCGTATTGGGGTGCAAGAACAGATTTCCAGATCAAGGATGCAGCAACCCAACTGGTCAGTACAGGAATGTAATATACAATACGGAACATGCCGATCGCCTTACGGGGTCTGCTCAGTAAAGAAGCGACAAGCAGGGAAGCGGCCAACATAAGGGGAATATACAGCACAATATACTCCGCAGTGTTGCCCAGTGTTCTCCAGAATTCCGGGGTGGTCAGTATGGTTTTGTAGTTACCAAGGCCGATGAAATGATCCTGGAAGAACCCCGGCTGCATCAGCTGATCCAAACCATTCCAGTCGGTCAAACTGATAAAACCGGAAATGATCAGAGGGATCAGGCTGAAGACCATCAAACCAATCAAACTCGGCAGCAGAAATGGAGAGGCTACCAATACACCATGGCCCTGCTGTTTGGCCTTTTCTGTTTTGGATTTTCTCATTTTGCACCTCCGGGGATAAAAATGGGGCCGCTGCGTTATCGCAACGGCCCACTACTGGAAAGTTAGTCAAGCGTGATCTGAGCTTCGCACTCAGCTTGAGCCTGATCCAACGCTTCCTGGACGCTGATGGTCCCATCGGCAGCTGCGGCCAGCTTCTGACTGATGATATCGCTCATCAGAGCGTAATCTTCAATAACGGGAGGCATGACCAGGTAGTCCAGGCTCTCAAAGACAGCTTCGCGATTATCGGGGGGCGTGATGTCCAGATAGGAGGACAGTGCATTCAGATCCTTCAGAGCGGGCAGGTCCCAGCCGGCCTCCAGACGGATATCTGCGGCAGTGGTGGAGGATGCCAGCCATGCCAGCCAGGTGGCAACTTCAGTGGGGTGCTTGGTCTCGGGACTCATAACGACACAGTTGGAGAAGAAGTGTGTTGCCTTCTGGGTACTGCCGGGCTCGACAACGATGTCCCATTCAAAATCACAACCATCGGTGAAGGTTTGGAATGCCCAGATGCCGGTGGGAATCATGCCCAGTCTTCCGCTCATGAACATATCCCAGTCACCCATGCCGCCCTGCTGAACAGCGTTGGGCTGGACGTTGGAGACCAGAACGCGGTCAACCAAAGCCGTGGCGGCTGCCAGGTTCTCGGGAGAATTGATGGTAAATTCAGTCTTATCTTCGTTCAGCAGGGCGCCGCCATACTGTGCAACGACTTTGAAGAATTCGTTGTAGGTGATGGGCTGCCAGATGCCGAAGATATCATCGCCCAGAGCACGGATTTTTTCTGCAGCAGCCTGCAGATCGTCCTGGGTCCAGTCGTTGGTAGGATAAGCGACACCGGCCTGGTCAAACAGATCCTTGTTGTAGATCAAGACCACGTTGGAAAAACTCTCGGGCAGACCGTACTGTTTGCCGTCAACGTTGAAGGCTCCCAGAGCAGTTTCGTTCAGGCCGCTGACATCCACGCCGGTAATTTCGGCGAGAATACCTTTGTTTGCGTAAGCGGCGAAGTTCTCGATGTTCAGTTCGTAGCAGTCAGGGGCAGTGCCGCCGGCTACACGGGTCTGCATCTGAGTGAAGTAGTCATCATAGCCAATCGTCTCGACTTCAACTTTGATGTTCGGATGCTCTTCTTCAAATGCGGCTACCATTTTGGCGAGGGTTTCTTCGTTGCCGCCTGAGGAGTTGAAGTTGCAGTAAGTAATGGTTACGGGCTCTGCAGAAGAGGTGTCTTCATTGACAGCAGCGGTCTCAACAGAGCCGGTAGACTTACTTCCGGTGGCGGTGGTCTGTGTGGTTGCTGCGCTGCCGCAAGCTGTAAATACCATAAGAACTGCCAGTGTCATGGCAATCAGCGAAAAAAGCCTGGTTTTTTTCATTTTGTTTCCTCCTCAATGATTTTGTAATTGATTTTTTCGCTCTTTTCGCTTAAAATACAGTTTGGCGAAAAGAGTGGCATACTCGTTCTTTTCCCTGCGGTTTGCATGAACTTTGGCGAGGGCGTGCAAACCGCTTATTTTACACCTCCTCCTTTATGATACAGGGGATGTTAATTGCGTTTTCTGACCGATCCCCTTGCCACAAGTTGGAGTGGGAGAATCTCTTCCTGCTTGGGAAGGCTGGGATCTTCGATATGCTTCAGCAGTAATTCAACTGCTTTCTGCCCTTTCAGGGAGATTTGCTGACGGATGGTGGTCAGACCCGGTGTCATGAATTGGGCAATTTCCACATCGTCAAAACCAATGATGGAGTAATCATCCGGTACTCGTTTGCCGCCCTCATAGAAACCTTTTATTGCACCGATGGCCAGGATATCAGCGGCAGCCACAATACCAGTTACCGGAAGATCGGATGCCATCAGCTGATTCGCAAGCTGGATGCCGCTATTGTAGTCAATCTGTCCTTCGTAAACGTATTGCGTGCGATAGGGAACATTGAATTCGCTAAGCGCTTGCTGGTAACCCAGCAGGCGTTTTTTCATAACGCCATTTTCTTTCATCTGTCCAGCAAAGAATGCAATATGCTCGTGGCCATTCTCCAGTATATACCGGGTGGCGAGATAACTGCCGTAAGCGTCATCAATCCGGATGTTATGGTAGTAGTGGTCATTGCAGTAGCTGTCAATCAGCACGATGGGAATCTGTGTTTTCTTCATCTGCTGGTAAAAGTCATCCGGATACATGCCGATGACAATGATGCCGTCAAGATTCCGCTTCTTTGCAAGGGTCAGGTAGCTTTCGTTGGCGTCGGTTGCGGAAATCAGAATATGGTACCCTTGTTGTCGGGCGTAATATTCGATGCTGCCTAGGACTTCGCTGTAAAAGCTGTTCTGAAACATCAGTCGATCTCCGGGCTCCGTCTGGGGGACTACTACGCCAATCAGCTTGGAATCGCGCATGCTCAGACTGCGGGCATTCAGGTTAGGCACATAATCCAGTTCCTGAATCGCTTCCATGACTCTGCGCTTCGTTTCTTCGGAGATGGGTCTCTTGCCACTGATTGCGTAGGAAACGGTGGCGGTTGTGACACCAGCTCTCTGCGCAACATCTTTGAGCGTTGCTCTTGCCACGATACCTGCCTCCTTTTGTAAAGATAATTTAATCGCTTAAACTGATTTTCTGTGTTTATGATACTGTTTTGCGCTTAGTTTGTCAATAGGTTTTTGTCATATTGTTAAAAAATATGTTGACAAGGAGTTTAATTTTGTTATACTTGAATCAAGGATATGGTTTAAGCGATTAAATTCTAAACGAAGGGGTGCTTCTATGGAACGCTATATTCCTACCGGTAATGAGATGATTTCCTTACCCAAAATAAACGAAGTTACTGCTGGAATTGAGGACTTCACCTACCTGTCCATGCAGCATAAAGGATTGATTGAGGTTCGAGGCGGCCGGGAAGTGCCTCTGATTGTACCGTTTGTTCGGATAGATGATTGCGATGTTCCGCTTTCAAACATGGTCTGGAACCGGGAACATTACTGGATTCCCACGCTTTCTGCCAAGGTGGGAGTGTTTGATTTTACGATGACGATCCTTACTCCCATCAAAGAGAGAGGTTTTGCCGTAAAGCTTTCTCTTACGGGATCGGATAGTGAAGAAGTCATGTGGGGTCTCAAGGGCTGTTGGGACAGTAGCTGGCACTGCATCAACGAAGACAAGGAATTGGATGGAAAGGCACACTGCTATGAAAGTGGTTGGAATGACAGTGTGATTTTCGATTTCCGGTGCGGTGTCTCCATGTTTGCGTTTGCACCTATGTGTGACAAAAAGATCCATGCGGAATTTGATGTGTCGAATAACAGTGTTACATATTCACTTTCCAGAACAGAGCGAATCTCAAAAAACGAAACCAAAAAGTTGGTATTTTTCTGGGGCCTTGGTTACGAAGAAGTGGCTGCGGCTACCAGTGCAAAGGAGATGCTTCGCCGCGGGTGGGATTGGGAATATCATCGAACCGCTGTGTGGTTGGACCAGCGGGTATGTCCAATGCATACGCCCAAGCTGACAGAAATCTACAACACCAATCTGTTCTTCTGCATTTTCTACTCCACCGGTGTGACCCTGGACACGGAGGAGTTGGTCTGCGCCACCAGCAGGGGGACGCGGTATTATGTAAGTGCTGCTTACTGGGACCGAGATACGCTGCTGTGGGCTTTTCCTGGAATTCTGGATGCGGATCAGGAACTGGCGGGAGAAATCCTCCATTACATTTTTGGACGCCAAAGAAAGAATCTGGGCGTTCATTCCCGGTACATTGATGGGACGGTTCTGGAACCTGGCTTTGAACTGGATGAACTGATGTCTCCGATTATCGCCTTGGAAAGCTACGTAACGAAAACCGGCGATACAGGGATGCTGGAGGATGCCAATGTACAAAACGGAATCCGTCAGATTCTCAGAACACTGGATTCCATGCGCCATCCGCACACTGCGCTGTATGAAACCTTCTTGCAGCCTACTGACGATGAAATTGTGTATCCGTATTTGACTTATAACAATGTTCTGGTATGGAAGAGTCTGAATGCGCTGGCCAGGTTGTATCCGCAGAAATACCAATATCTTTCGGATGCTGCCGAAAAAGTCAAAGCGGCGATTTACAAGCACTGTGTGTTCTATAAAAATGGAAAACCCTATTTCGGCTGGTCCATTGATCTGAAAGGCAACCACAACGTCTATGATGAACCTCCCGGGAGTCTTCAGCTCCTTCCTTACTATGGCTTCTGCGATTGCATGGATGAAATCTGGCAGAATACAGTATCCATGATTCGATCTCCTGATTACGAGTACAGCTTTGCAAATTCACCCATTGCTGAAATCGGATGCACCCATGCTCCATACCCCTGGATTCTCAGTCTGTGCAACAGTCTTCTCTGCGGACATGCAGCCCAGGCATTCCGGGAGTTGGAGATTTTGGAAATGGACAATGGCATTGCCTGCGAAAGTGTAGATCCTGTAACAGGAACTTGCACAACAGGCGCTGCTTTTGCAACTTGTGCCGGATTCCTTTGCCACAGCATAAAAACCGTAGACAAGGAGGGATTTTATGCGGAATGATTTACACTTAACCCCGTGGACTATTTCCTGCAAAGGTTCGGAATGGGCTGATGACTTCTATGAGAGCATCTTCTTCCTAGGAAATGGACGTTTGGGGATTCGCGGATATGTTTCCTCTGACACCACCTACCGTCCGATTCAAAAGGGGATTTACTTAGCCGGCATTTTTGGGGAAATCAAGCCAGGAATTACCGATTTTGTGAATCTTCCGACACCGGTGCATGAGAGCATCTGCATTGATGGTGAGAAAGCAGAACTGGCATCCGAAATTGAACGGGTTCTCGATTTGAAAACAGCTACACTGACCATGGCATATACCCTGCGCAGTGGCAAAAAGATGCTGGATGTGAAATATCAACGTTTTCTTCCCAAAGAGCACCCAGCCTTGATTATGCAGCGGCTTGTGTTTATGCCAAAATCGAACATGGAGTTATCCGTAACCAGCGGTATTTTCCTGGATAGCTGCAACAGTCCCATTCCGGATGACCAGACTAAAGCCAATACAGAAACCATTCAGCTCTCCCGGCTGATCCATACAGCTGTTTCCGAAGAGGGGGTCTGCTGTTCCTTCGATATTTTGGGCTCCCATCTTACAGTCAATCTGGATGTCCAGTTCCGTTGCCCTGATTTCCGCTACCATCACAGCAGCGGAAGTGAAGTGACATATACTGCTGCCGCTGAGGTTGGGCAGGAACTGCGCTTTGACAAAGCAGCCTGCATTCTGACATCTAGAGATGTAGATCTCCGTATCGCAAAGATCCCTCAGGATTGGGACTTTGACACACTGCTGGAAGAACACAAACAGTGTTGGAAAAGCACTTGGGAGAAATGTGATTTGATTATTCCTGACTTGGATGAGGAAGTGCAGACCGGTCTGCGGTACTCCATATTTCACCTGATGGGCAGCTGCAGTGCAAAAGATCCGACTGTCAGTATTGGCGCAAGAGGACTGAGCCACGGACGATATAAGGGGTGCTATTTTTGGGATACGGATATGTTCATGCTCCCGTTCTTTTTGGAGTATGACCTGGAAGCGGCCAGGAATCTATGTGAGTATCGTGTGCGTTCCCTGCCTGCAGCCAAGAAGCATTCGAAAGATATGAATACACTGGGGGCACGCTATCCATGGATGGCGGCACTGGACGGAAGCGAACAGTGCGAAACCTGGGATATTGGATGCAGTGAATTGCATATTACGGCCGATGTGGCTTATGCATTGGACGCATATTGCAAAAAATCCGGGGATGAGGCGTTTTATCTGGACCGGGCAGCGGAGGTGTTTGTGGAAACCGCTCGCTTCTGGGTCAGCAGATATACTTACCGCCCAGAAACGGGAGAAGCGGATTTGCTGTTCTGCAAAGGTCCAGATGAATACTGTGGTATCACCAATAACAACCTGTTTACCAATGTGATGGTGCAGCACAATCTGGATTTGGCTATTCAGGCTGCAGAGGACCTGAAGATGAAGCGGCCGGAACGTTATCAGACGCTTGGTATTACCCAGGAAGAAATGGATCACATGGCAGTAATCCGTAATGCAATTAAATGGCCCCGCGATCCCGTCACAGGAAGACTCCGCCAAGATGAAACACTGCATTTGTTGGAGCCGGTGGATATGGAGAAAGTGAAACTCGACGAAAGCGCAAGCTATCACTATATTTGTTTTGATCGGCTCCAACGTTATCAGGTTATCAAGCAGGCAGATGTTTTACTCCTGATGAGTCGGATGCCTGAGTTGTTCACACAGAAGCAGAAGCAAGAAGCGTGGGAGGATTTTGAGCCAATTTGCCTGCATGACTCTACGTTGAGCTTTGCCAGCCATGCTCTGTTCGCACTTCAGAATGGGTTTGACCAGAAAGGCTGGGAATACTTACGCAAGGCGATTCTATTGGACTTGCGGAATATCATGGGCAACACCGGGCATGAAGGGTTGCACCTTGCCTGCATGGGTGAAAGCTGGCAAGCGGCTTTTGCACTTGTGAAGGGATTAAAGACATAGCAAAAGATGTACAGCAAGCAGATAATATTGAACTGTATATGAAGTTGCTGGATTTAAGTGCACAGGCACAGGGCTTGTAAGAAGAAAATGTAAAATTGAGGGAAGAGATTACATCTCTTAGGAAGCGTCAAGGTATCTATGAAAATCTTGTTCGATATAATGAGTCATTTTTAACACTAGAGAAAGACCAGAAGGAACTGCGATATTGTACGCACTGCTTGGATTCTTCGGAAATGCTGGAGCAGTATTCGTGCGAAAGTCAAAGAGATATGGCGAACGATAATGGAAAGCATCCGATTTCTAAAACTGAAGGAATTATTGGATATGCAAACGCTGAAATATGTGGAGTTGGTATAATAAATGTCGGCAGTATGGGAATCATTAACGGCCCTATTCCAATCTCCCCTTCCCATGTCTATGCTTTTATCCGGAATTCATAATGAGTAAGAGAGTGACCGGAATTATCGTTACATCATATATCCCAGATTGTCTTCATCTCTTTTATCCGGAGCACTTATTTAATAAAAATTGACAGGCTTCGTGTGGAAGCCTGTCAATTTTTGCATATTTTACAACTAGACACCATAATGAGAGAGGAGGATATTTATGATTTATACAATCGAGGAAATCAAAAGCCGTGTTCTGCCGGTGATTCAGAAATACAACATCCCTGCGATGTACTTGTTTGGCCCTATGCCAGAGGGGAAGGGACATGTGAAATCAATTAGGATTTGTTACCACAGGAACCAGATTGACATTGCTACTTTCCTAGGGAGAATTGTATTGTGACCTGGAAGAGATTTTTCAGAAAGAAATTGACTTGATTATGGTACGTCCAGTTATGAAGAAAGTCCAGACGTAAAGTAACAGCAGTTTCCGGGAAGCTATTATGAAGGAAAGTGTGAGACTCAGTGATGTCGCCTGGTTTCCTGTGAGATTTGCTTGTTTTGCCGGAACTTGCCAACCATTTTTTGAACACGTCTTCCAAATTTTTTATAAAAGCGCGAAGAAAGCACGCAACATCTAAACTGTATACTCGAGAAAAAAAGGTTTTGCCCTTAACTTATACGTACTTTGCGTACCGCTGCCTAGAGAGGTACAGGGCAATAATAAGGAAAGAAACTTCTGACCACTGCTTTTTTATTCACCTCAATTTTTCAAAGCAGCAAAGGAGCACATAAAATGGACAAGTTGGTTTCCTCTAAGTTTTGTATTGACACTGCTCTTGTCGGGCTACAGTACGCCAATGAAATAACAACGTCATTGAATGTATTTTTAAAGGTGTTACATGGAAAAGTATCAAAATTATGAGTATAATTTCTACTCAATGCCTTTTTTGCATGGCTTCCTTGGCTTTATGAATGACCACGCAAAAAATAACCGTTGTAGCATACACAACCACTGGTGCAACGTATACATATATGTTTTGGATACTTAGTCTAGCAGCTAAAACTTGAATGCAAGTTATAAAAATTGGATGCAAAATATAAATCCAAGTGGAGTATTTTCGCCCAATTGTTGTAAACAGATGATTGGTTTTGTGTTTTCTGATTCGATTACTATCTATTTGCTTAGAATTAATTTCTTCGTCACATTTAAGCGCGAAAAGAAAACATGCCACAGCAAAAAAAGTTGTACTAATATAGTGGTCTCTTGTCGCATTTGCGTTAATATTAACCAATATTATGCGTTCTAGTAAAGATGAGCAGGAAAATAGAAGAATCATTCCCCCTAAAGTTTTTTTACTTAACCTTTTACCAAGTCCATCTTTAACCCAGATACCAATGATGAAGTAAGGAACCCCCACAAATAAAAAATTTCTGACAAGTATATATGCAAACTCTTTATCCCATATAACTATTGAATATTTCCCTAATATAAGATCGCCAATCAAAAGTATCGGTGTTAGCCAATACAGAATTTTCCTGAGATTGAGCTTATCAGCAATTTGTACTATAATCAAAACATACAGAATTGCACCTAAGTACCAGAGATGGCCATTAAAAGGCGATTCATTGAAAATTAGAAACTTGAGCAACTTAGTTGAAGTAAATGTCTCCTGAAAAAAGGTTTCATTGTGACTTACTATTGATAGAAAAAGTTTCCATAAAAAATAAATTAGATTCGCTTCTACAAGAAGTGCAAAAATCTTCTTTATCTGCTTTATCTCTCGATTTTTGGCAGTAGTGTCAGAATAAAAGTATCCTGTTATCATAAAAAAAATCGGAACGGCTATTCTGCAAATCGCATTGAAATATTGGCCTGCAGTACCCGGAAAAGGAGCATGAATACAAATTACCAAAAAGGCGCAAACAGCTTTTAAAGCATCAACACTATCGTCTCTGGCTGTTATTCTTACCTTATTTTCCCGCATTTAAATCCCTCACATTTAATTTAAGAAACTAGCTTCAAATAGATCATCGTAATTGTATGATGCCGTCTATTTTTAATAGAATTTACCCTTTTGGTTAGTGTGTGCATCACCTAAATCTGCATTCTTAGCTATTATTGCTCTACCTTTTCCTTTAGACATTCTTTCAGCTATTCACGCAGAAGGGCAGAATCTGTCATGTTTTTTCCAGGGTAATCTGTTTGACCGCTTTGTGTTTTATCCTTGTCATTGATTTCCTGATTTACTACGTTTCTTTCTGCCATAATTATTGACCTTTCATGTACATGTTATTGTGTACTTGTGTAATAGCGTCAAGCGTTATACACAAAATGCTTTGGTCATGGCAGAAATTTATTGTAGCGGGCGGCTTACTGCCCCTTGGTTTCCTTCCTGAGGCAGGTTGAAAGTATCAAGGGCTGCGGTACACCGCCCGTCTGGCCCTGTGTGTTTGTGCTTTTCTGCAAGTAAAATTGTTTCTTTTCATAATAGTAGGCTACTTTTGGCGATTTTAAGATTTTTTAGCAATACCGGCAGTGGATATTTCGTGTTTAGGGTAACAGCAGTCACTGTTTTCTCGCCGTTGCTAACGGAGGTTTGCTGATGCCTAGGCTTTTTTAGCAAATCAATTGTTTGCTTGAGAATATCGATTTCCAGCTGCATATGTTGGATTTTGCTTTTATTTCATCGAGCTCCTATGAAGATGCAGCTTTTCCTTCTGTCAGTTTTCCGCTGCCTCGCTCTTTGGATGGATTTATTCACGCTACAGCACCTTGCTGGAAATATTTACGCCGCCTGGCATAGATACTCGCCGTGCTATATCCAACTTCATTCGATACTGATTATACATCTTCTTCTACCTTAAAGCAACGATTAAGTATCAGAAATTTTTGTTCTAGTGAGGGATGCCGGAGATGATCCTCTGCGTTATATCCCCGAAAGTCAGACCTTCCCTTCGGCAAAATTCTCTTCCAATGGATCAGTTATACAGAGCGTGCCTGCGTGCTGGATGCACTAAAATCTACTGATTTTGGTTCCCCATAAACCTCGAGAGCTTTTCAATATTGCTCCTCTGAATGTATCTGTCTATCTCCTTTTTAAGTGTATTCCGCCCAACTTTTTATCCGCGCTCCTGTCACTTGATGCTTGGATTTGTCGTAATTTTTCTAAAAGGGAAACAGTTTGCACCACGAAAATTTGATGGGTGACATACTTATGAAAGACGACATCCGCAATCTTACTGAAGGACCATTGGAAAAGCATTACAGGAAATTATAGCTTTGCTCAACTTAACGGTATCAATAGCTGTTTGGGGCCAGAGATAAGAGTAAAAGTAAGAATTTATACGTATTTCGGTTTTGTATCGATTCAACAATAAAATTGGTTGTAATATCATATTTCATTATAACGCTTACATTTACGGTTGGATCCCTTAGAATCTTTTTTCAAAGAGTCAAGATAGGATAATACAAGCTCTACGGAAAGTTAGAATATGTTAAAATAAACAAATTTCATGCGCATAAACTTATAAATATAACAAAAATGACAATAACACCTTGACAATAATATGGAGGTGCTTTATACTTTGAAACGTAGGATGTGTGATGTTAAAGGGGAGATTGAAGACAATGGCGATTACAACGGAGCGAATGCAACCCGCTAGCAATGGTACAGTTGTGGACAACATAATATGTCAAATTCGCAATGCGATTTCTTCAGGCCGTTTTCGCAGCGGAGATCGGTTGCCTAGCGAATTTGAACTGATGGAAGAACTGAATGTGAGTCGCAATTCCCTGCGCGAGGCTATGAAAATTCTTTCGGCCATAGGTATTGTGGAAATTCGACGTGGAGATGGCACCTATATTTGCAACCAGGTAAAGTATAGCTTTATTGATAGTGTTGCTTACAGTGTGTTGTTGGAAAATAGTACTTCTGAAGAACTGATTGAATTCCGCAGAACGTTAGATGAAGATGTTTTAATGTTGGCGGTCAAAAAGGCAACAAAGGAAGATGTGGAGAATCTTCAGGAGATTATTAACGAAATGCGTTTGAAATTTTCCAATGGAGAAATCGGTGCAGCTGCAAAGCTGGACTATCGTTTCCATCAGTACTTAGCCAGCTGTACAAAGAATAATTTCATGGAACGAATGGTGCTGGGAGTATATGCGCTTTTTGAACGTTCCATTGAAAAGAATATACGGACAGAAGAGCTGTTCGCAATGGCGGATCAGCACCATCAAGATATGCTGAATTGTATCCAGGAACGGGATACCAGCAAAGTTCCGGATGTGATTGCGAGAAGTTTGTCCTCTTGGTGTAAGGATGTAAAAGCAAAAATTGCAGATTGAAAGATTGGAATTTTGTCTCTGTGAGATAGGCAACATTCCTTTCGCCATAAAACGTAGGACGTCCTATGAAAAGTATGATTCAATATTTTTGCTACTTGACGCAATAGAAAATAGGCGAAATAGGATATCCGGATACAGCATCCAAAGTATTGGCAATTTCACAATTCATTTGCCGCAGAAGATTTTCTTAGGTGTCATTCGGGCTCTTAATAGCCTGGATATAAAATCTACCCGTTAAATACAGTTTTTGCTTTAATAAGGAGAAAGAAATGAGTAAAACCAAATATGAAATTCAGGGCCAAGATTTTTTGATTAATGGTAAGCTGACCTACACGGAGATTCCAAACAGCAATCCTGCCTGTCACGGGCTGCTGTTCAATGCGCGTTTTATCCAGGGATTGTTTCAGGATGTTAACCCTGACAACTGGTCTCATTACCAGCGATTCGGCAAAAGCTTTGACCCAGAGAGAAATACCGATGAACTGGTTGCAGCGCTTCCGCAATGGTATGATGCCGGCCTGCGGGCTATTACGGTAGGTTTGATGGGTGGCGGCCCTTGCATGAGCTATAAAGACTGGGGAACGTTAAAGTTTGGAAGTTTTTCCCAAGATGGGAAGATGATGGACCCAGGCGTTCGGGCGAGATTGGAAAGAGTGCTTAAAGCGGCCGATGAGCTGGGAATGCTTGTCATTGTCAGTTTCCTCTACCATGGTCAATTCCGGTATTTTGACGGAGACGAGGCTATTGAAGAGGTTTGTAAGACATCTGTAAAAACATTGTGTGAGTTGGATTACGACAACGTCATTATTGAAGTGGCCAACGAGTATGACGTAATTGAGCAAATGGTTCCTACATCCCAGATAGGAACGCCGGAAAAAATGGCGGAGCTGATCAATCTGTGTCGGGAATGGTGTGCGGGAAGATTTGCTGTAGGAGCTAGTACTACTTTCGTTGATGAACGGCAAGAACTGGTGATGAAAGCAAGTGATATTTGCCTGTTCCATGGTAATGACAAACGTCGTCAGGAGCTTCATAACAAGTATACGCTGATTCGCAAATGGTGTCCGGGTAAACCCATTGTGGTAAATGAAGACTCTGCAATCTTTACCCACATTGATGTTGCTGTAGAAGACCATTTCTCCTGGGGTTATTACAATAACTGGACCAAGCAGGAACCCCCTTGTGATTGGGGAATTGGTCATAGTGAGGACATGCGCTTTGCGGCCAAGGTATGTGATGTCGTTGGTATCCCTGTGCAGCATGAAAATGGCGATCCGGAGTTATTGGGATTTGAGCCGCACAATTGTTTGCCAAATGGAGAACGGTTTATCCGTGTAACAACAGCCAGACCGGACAAAATTCAAAAAGTTGTGTTTTACGAGGATGGCATGAAGCTGGATGCTGCTTTTGCGGAGCCATTTTATCTCTATCCTTTGTCCACATGGCATCAGGCAGCCTACTGCCGGAAGCCGGGGGCCAAAGTATTTTGCGCAGAAGTCTTTTTCTATGATGGGCAAGTGCTTCGCCTGGAACAGCATTTGGATGAGCTGACAGACTAAGTTTTTTACAACGGGTGGGTATCTGTTGTGAAATAGAATAATAAAAAAGGAGTAAAGATTATGAAAAAGAATGTACGCATGGTATTGTCTCTGTTGGTAGCCGCTGTGCTCATCCTCGGCCTGGTGGGGTGTGGTACATCTGAGCCTACTGCTTCCACTGCTTCTGCTCCGGCTACTGAATCTGGCTCTGAAAACGCTTTGGAGCCCTATGTCATTGGTGCATATATGCCTATCACCGGTACGAACTCTACCTGGTCCTTCATCTTAGAGAGAGGCCAGGATCTGGCTATCGAAGAAATCAATGCCAATGGCGGCTTCAACGGACACCCTGTTGAGATTATCCGTTATGACACCACTTCTTCCAACGAGGAAGCCGCAAAGATCGCTGTTCGCCTGGTGGAAGTTGACAAAGTAGATGCTTGTCTACCCTCTCCTATGTCTAACGAAATCAAGGCATCTGCCAACACGCTGAATAATGCACACATTCCCACGATTGTTGTGGGCACCTCCGCGACTCTGCTGAGTGATGCAAACTGGGACTATGTTTGGAGAACTGCTCTGAATACGGATTTTACAATGTCTGCTTGGGAGAGTGCTTTTGATGAGATGGGCGTCAAGACTGTTGCAATCATTAATTCCCAGGAAGATGTATGTGTTGCCGTAACACAGGCCATGGAAGAACTGTGTGCCGAAAAGGGTATTGAAATTGTTGCCAAAGAATCTATTGATAGCGCCGATACCGATTTTACAGCACCTCTTGCCAACATTGTCTCTGCAAAACCTGACTTGGTATGCAGCTATGCTTTGGAGCCGGGTAATGTTACTGTTCAGCTCAGACGGCTGGGTTATGATGGCCTGATCATTCAAAGAGAACTGCCTGCTGCCAATGACTTTGAAATTGCTGGTGATGATTCTCGCGGCTGGGCATTCCCCTCTCTGTACGTGACTTATACCGACATTAACGACTGTGATATTCCGTATATGCGCAGCTTCCTAGAGAAGTATCAGGCTGCTTATGGCGAACTGCCCGAGTACGAGTGGGTATACCGTGGATATGATGCAGTTATGGCGCTGTGGGAGGCATCCAAGATTGCCGGTTCCAATGACAAGGAAGCAATCAACGAGGCTCTGAGCCAGGTTGTGTGCGATGGTCTGGGTGGAACAATTGACTTTACCAAGTCTCACGAGGGCTATGAGTCTTTCGGTTCCTTCGTTTACGAAGATGGAAAGTTTAAGGAATTCAACACTTGGCTGTCCGCCGGCGGATATGATGCCTATAAGCAGAACGACTAAACGGTTAGTCTAATTTACAATTGTCAATTTACAGCTCGTTACAGAAAAACGCCTTGCCTTCTAGAATGCATTGACGGTAAATTGATGAAAAGTTTGTTTCGCAATATCCGAATGGATCCCCTCCCTGTGTAAGGGAGGTGATCATAGGAAAAGAGGTTTACATGCTGAAATTTGTTACATTATTTATATCTGCAACCATTCTAGGATGTACATATGGCCTGATTTCTCTTAGTTACAGCTTGATCTACAAGTCTTCCGGAATGATGGCATTTGTGAATCCTGACCTGATGACCTGGGGCGCTTTTCTGGGGTTTACCTTTTATACACTTATGGGGCTGCCTTACCCCATCGCAGTACTGTTGACCTGTGTGGTTATGTTCTGCATGGGTTTTGCGATTCAGAAGGGTGTTGTCCGGAATCTGATTAAACGCAATGTCACACCCATGTATATAACCCTGACTATGTTTGCAATGGGATATATACTGCAAAATCTTAGTCAGTTGATATTTGGCAGTGTTCCACGGAAATTCGATTCTATTATACCGGGGCTGAAGATTCAGCTTGCTGGAATTCAGGTGCAGCCGGAAGCAATTATTTGTGTAGGCGTGTCTCTGTTAATTATGGCGTTACTGCAGTTCTTTATGAACAAGACAAAACTGGGAACCGCTATGCGTGCAGCATCCATGGATCCCATGGCTGCTGAATCAGTAGGCGTAGATGTATCGTTGATTTCTGGCCTTTCTTGGGGGCTATCCACCACTGTCATTGCAGCAGCTGGTATTCTGTGTGGCCCGATTTACTCTGTCAGTATGGTATTGGGTGCGAACCTCGGCGCAAAGGCGTTTGCTGGCGCCGTTTTGGGTGGTTACGGAAATATGATCGGCGCTATCATCGGCGGATTGGCAATGGGCTTTATTGAAACCTTTGTCAGTGGGTATATTTCTTCGGACTACAAAAGTTTGATTGCTTATATCGTTCTGATCCTGTTCTTGTTCGTTAAACCGACAGGTATTATGAACGAGCGGGCGATTCAGGATGTTTAATAGAAAGGAGATATCATATGCTTCAGCGGAAAAAGAATTATCTCCTACCAGCAGCTGGTGCAACTGTTCTTGTTTTGGCATTCCCTTTTTTAGCCAATGCTTTTGGGTATACATATGCAATTACCCTGGCTTGCTACGTTCAACTTTATTTCATTGCAGTTTCCGGCTATGATGTCTTGTTTGGCTACTGTGGACAGATCAATATGGGACTTGCTGGCTTTTATGCAATTGGTGCTTATGGTTCTGCGATTCTGAATGAGTACTGCAATATTCCGATTATCCTTTCGATGATAATTGCTTCTGTGGCATCCTGTGTGGTTGGCGCTATTTTGGCTTACCCCTGTGGTAAACTCCAGTTCCATTTCCTTACTCTGGCTACAATTGCTTTTGGCAATATCATTAACCAGATCCTTTCTCATTCCCCTGGCGGAATTACCGGCAATTTCAACGGCATGTATACACAGCGCCCTTCGTTGTTCGGATTTGACATGACATCCACAACTTCCTACTATTTCTTTGGACTGGTTTGTGTAATCATCTTTGCAGTAATTAAGTATCATGTCGTCCATTCTAAACTGGGCCGTGCTTTCTCTGCAATTCGTGATAACGTGAAAGCGGCCGACGGCATGGGAATCAATGTCCGTCTGTACAAAGTAATTGCATTTGCAATCTGTGCATTGTTCACCGGATTTGCCGGTAGCATGTATGCACATCTGGTGGGATTTATCAGCCCGGATACATTTACCCAGAAACAGTCCGTATTGTTCCTTACCATGCTTATTTTTGGCGGTACAACCAGTTTTGGCGGATCGCTGATCGGTGTTGTCGCTTTGATGTTGGTTACAGAATCTATTCGTACGCTGACCGGATACCAGACATTGATTTACGGTGTCATCATTATTTTGGTCGTTATTCTGCTGCCCAAAGGTGTATTTGGCGAGCTGATTGGGCTGAAGAACCGATTCGCGAAGAAAAATAGAAAGCACAGTGGAGAGGTGGTATAGATATGGCATTGCTGGAAGCGAATAATATCACCATTCGATTCGGCGGCATTACGGCAGTAAATAATGCTAGCCTTAAGGTTGAAAAAGGTTCCATCACGAGCCTGATTGGACCAAATGGTGCAGGTAAAACCACCATGTTCAACTGTATTTCCGGTGTCTATACGCCAAATGAAGGTGAAATCCTCTTCAATGGAAAGCGCATTGATGGTAAACGGTGCTTCCAAATTTGTGCAGGTGGTATTTCCCGTACATACCAGATTATCAATCTGTTTTGGAAAATGACAGCCCTGGAAAATGTTATGGTTGGATTTCACCCTCGAATCAAGAGCAGTATTCTGCACTCCCTGCTGGGAACACGCAAGCAGGTCCAGGAGGAAATCGAACTGAGGCAGCGGGCTATGGAATATCTGAAGTTTGTGGGAATCGAAGATACCTGGAACATGATTTCCAAGAATCTGTCCTATGGCCAGCAGCGTCTTCTGGAAATTGCCCGGGGACTGGCGTCTGAGCCGGAAATTATCCTGCTGGATGAGCCTGTGGCCGGCATGAATACAGCTGAAAAAGCTGAGTTCAACAAACTGCTTCGCAGAATTGTGGACAAAGGTGTTACGGTGCTGATGATTGAACACGATATGAACGTGATTATGGGCGTTTCGGACTATGTCTACGTTCTGGAAAATGGCGTAATGATCGCCAATGGTAAGCCAGAAGATGTTCAGAAGGATCCTGCCGTTATCAAAGCTTATCTGGGAGGTGACGAATAATGTCTGCAATGCTAGAACTTGAAGATTTCCGGTATAGCTATGGCGGCGTACATGCTGTAAAAGGCATTAGTCTGCAAATTAATGAAGGTGAAATTGTAACACTGATTGGAGCCAACGGTGCAGGAAAATCTACCACCATGCGTACCATCTGCGGTCTTACCGAGCCTCAAGGTGTGCAGGGAAAGATAGTCTACAAAGGGAAAGAAATCCAAAAACTGAGTGGACATAAGATTACAGCTATGGGGCTTTCCCACGTAATCGAAGGCCGTCACATTTTCAGTAAGCTCACGGTGGATGAGAATCTGGAGATGGGCGCCTATCTTCGGAAAGACACCAAAAATATTAAAGCCGATAAAGAGGAAATGTACCGCTTATTTCCTAGATTGCTGGAGAGAAAAACTTCATTGGGCAGCAACCTGTCCGGCGGTGAGCAGCAGATGCTGGCTATTGCACGGGCAATGATGAATCATCCGAAAATGATTTTGTTGGATGAGCCGTCACTGGGACTTGCACCGATTATTGTGACAGAAGTATTTAAGGCAATTAAACGCCTGAATGAGCAAGAAGGCATTACGATTTTCTTTGTGGAACAAAACTCGAAGATTGCTCTCAATTCCGCACAGAGAGGTTATGTTATGCAGACAGGTGAAATCGTAATTAGTGGCAGTTGCACTGATTTGAGCAATAATGAAGCTGTCCGCAAGGCGTATTTGGGAGAATGAGTTAACGTTGTAAGAACCAATATGCCTGATAGGGCAGCATGAAAAATAATATCTTACCCTAGCCGGCTGAGGAGAATAGTCCTATTTTAGATATCTGTGCAGTGTCCATACAAAAAACAGGGAAGATCAACCGCAGCAGGTGTAATTTTGGAGGAAGAATTATGGTAAAGACTTTGTATACCATTAATACAATCAACAATTTTATGGATATCATTTATAATCCCTTTGGCAAGCCCTTTGCGCAGGCAAATCCTGATATCCAAGTGTACAATATCATGGATGACAGTTTGCTGCTGGATACCAGAAAATACGGGGGGATGACGCCCACCATCGCAAGCCGCATGCTGAATTATGCAAAGGCAGCGGAAAATTCTGGTGCGGATGGTGTGATTGTAACTTGTACGTCTGTAAATCATGCAACCAAAATGATTCGCCCGCTGCTAAATATCCCGGTGATTAACATTGAGGAGCCCGTGGCGGAAATGGCAGCTGCCAGTGGTAAGCGGATTGGGGTTTTGGGTACCATTCCCACCAGCCCGGGTGCGATTTCCTGGGAGATTGAGGAAAGTGCCGCTAGGCTAGGTAAGGAAATTGAGATTGTCCCTGTTGTGGTGGATGGTGCCTTTGATGTTCTGCAATCCGGTGATAGAGACAAGCATGACGAAATGGTTTGTGAAGCGCTTTACAAGCTGGCGAAGGAAGTGGACTGTGTTGTATTTGCCCAGATCTCCATGAGCCTGTTGAAGCACGAAGCCGTAGAGGTACCTGTGCTGAAAATCGGAACATCGGGATTCGAAAAGATCAAAGCATTGATGGAGCAGCACTAAGGAGGAAATACCTATGGCTGAAGCGGAAAAAGTAATGCGTCTGAAGGAGCAGGCAAAGGTTGTCCGCAAGGAGATCCTGACCATGATTCACGAAGCAAAGTCTGGCCATCCAGGCGGCTCTCTGTCTGCTGCTGATATGATGACTGCGCTGTATTTTGACGAATTGAATATTGATCCGGAAAATCCAAAGTGGGAAGACCGAGACCGTTTCGTTTTGTCTAAGGGACACGTTTGCCCTGTATTGTATACCTGCTTGGCGCTGCGGGGCTATTTCCCCAAGGAGGTATTGGGCACTCTGCGGAAAGAAGGATCCATTTTGCAGGGGCATCCTGATATGAAGCGGTGTCCTGGCGTGGACATTTCCACTGGTTCCCTGGGACAGGGATTGAGTGTTGCCGTGGGGATGGCCTTGAGTGCAAAGCGTGATCACAAGAGCTATCGCGTATTTTGCATGGTGGGCGATGGCGAAAGCAATGAAGGACAAATTTGGGAAGCCGTTCAGACGGCGGCAAAGTATAACCTGGACAATCTAGTGATTCTACTGGATCGGAACCGTTTGCAGAACGACGGTATCTGTGAAGAGGTTATGCCCAATGGCAATCTGGTAGACAAGTTTACCACCTTTGGCTGTCAATCCTGGGAAATCGACGGCCATGATATGGCGCAGATTCTGGACACCCTGGAGGCCATTAAAGCAGATCAATCCGGTAAGCCTAAGTGTATCGTAGCACATACAGTGAAAGGAAAAGGCGTTTCCTTTATGGAGAATGTTGTGCAGTGGCATGGCATGGCCCCCAATGACGAGCAGTATGCAATTGCGATGCAGAACATTGAGGAGGGATTTTGATGGTGACGATTAAGAGTACCAGACATCCGACCCGTGATGCCTACGGCGAAGAGATTTTGGCCTTGGGCAAGGAAAATAAAAATATTTATGTCGTAGACTGTGATATTGGAAAATCCTGCAAAACCATTCCCTTCGCAAAAGAATTACCACAGCAGCATGTGAATGTGGGAATTGCAGAGCAAAATGCCTGCGGTGTGGCAGCCGGTCTTGCAACTTGCGGGAAAATACCCTTTGTAACGACCTATGCTGTATTTGGAAGTATGCGTATGTCGGAGCAGATCCGCCAGGAAGTCTGTTACCCGAAGCTAAACGTGAAGATTGCTTGCTCTCATGGTGGCCTTACCCCTGCCAACGATGGCGCAAGTCATCAGGGAATTGAGGATATGGGTATCCTGCGTACCATTCCGAATATGACAGTGATTATGGGCTGTGACTATGCTTCCACCAAGAAATTGATTCGTGCAGCAGCTGAGTATTACGGGCCTGTTTATCTGCGTTTTACTCGTGACGCAGTACCGGATATTTATGATGAAGATGAAGAGTTTGTAATCGGAAAAGCCAAGGAACTGCGCAGTGGAAAGGATGTGGCCATAATTGCCAATGGTGAGATTATGTCGTTGGCATTGATGGCTGCCGATCAGCTGGAGCAGGAAGGAATTCATGCAACTGTGTTGGATATGCACACCATTAAACCCTTGGACAATGCAGCAGTTGAAAAAGTACTGAAAGAATGCAAGGGTGTTGTTACGGTAGAAGACCACAACATTATTAACGGCCTGGGAAGTGCTGTCTGCGAAGTTGCAGCGGAACTGGGCATCGGTAAAGTTAAACGTATTGGCATTCGTGACAACTTTGGTGAATCAGCACCTTATGAGCGGCTGCTGGAAAAGAATGGTATTACCATTGAAGCGATTGTTGAAGCCTGTAAGTCCATGATGTAACAAATTTGAGGGTGCGCCCTCTACTCCAACATGAGGTAATTCGTTATGAAAATTGTTGTTTTGGATGGTTACACTGAAAATCCTGGGGATTTAAGTTGGGATGAACTGAAAAAACTGGGTGAAGTTACTGTTTATGACAGAACTTCCTATGTTGAGGATCCAATTATTGCGCAACGGATTGGGGATGCGGAAATTGTCATTACAAACAAAACCCCGATCTCTCGGGAAACAATTGATCAATGCCCCAATCTGAAATTGATTGCATTTCTAGCCACTGGCTACAATGTAGCTGACTATACTTATGCAAAAGAAAAGGGCATTCCTGTTGTCAATGTACCCACTTATGGCACCCAAATTGTTGGGCAATACGCAGTGGGCTTATTGATGGAAATCTGCTCCCATTATGGTCATCATGATCAAACAGTCAAGGAAGGCAAATGGGAAAAGAACGAAGATTGGTGCTATTGGGATTATCCCATGATCGAACTTTATGGAAAAACTGCTGGTATTATTGGCCTTGGGCGTATTGGTCAAGCCACTGCCAAGATTTTGAATGCGCTTGATATGAAGGTATTGGCATTCGATACATTTGAGAGCGAAGCTGGGAAAAAATTGGCCCAATATGTGAATCTGGATACCTTGCTGGCTGAGTCGGATGTAATTTTCCTGCATTGTCCCTTGTTCCCTGCTACAGAAGGCATTATCAACAAGGATAACATTGCTAAGATGAAAGATGGTGTCATCATCATCAATAATAGTCGTGGACAATTGGTGGTTGAACAGGATTTGGCAGATGCCCTTAACAGCGGAAAAGTTTATGCAGCTGGTTTGGATGTGGTATCTACCGAGCCAATCAGAGGAGATAATCCTCTGCTGAAGGCCAAGAATTGCTTGATTACACCCCACATTTCTTGGGCTGCACAAGCATCTCGTCAGCGAATTATGGATATTACCGTTGCAAATGTCAAATCCTTCCTGGATGGGAATCCAGTCAATGTTGTAAATAAATAAAATATGTATTGCTGGCTACTCCCGCTATATCAGGAGATGGGCCATCATCAGCAGCCTGCCGACATGTGTGCCGACAGGCTGCTTTTCGTCTGCCAGTTCAGCCGGAGGCCGAACTGGCGTTGCAGGTGGCAGCGCCCTATTGCCGACTCAGTTCTGACTTAGAAGATCAGCTGAATAGTTTTGCTGCCAAAACCACCCACTACCATAATCACCCCGGGAATTCCACTGGGAATCTGGACTTTCTCAACGGGCAGGGAAGATTGTGTAAACAGAACATTTCCCCACAACAAGAACAAATGGATATTCAGATGTAATGAGGCGGTTATGGAATCCAGAAGGAAACCATAGCCGCCCTTATGTGTTTTCTGTTAACTGTTTCAAAGAGAGCTGTGGCCTAGGCTGGCGGAGATACTGCCATATCAATAGGAATCTCTATGGCCGGAAAGTAAAAGAAAATTTAATTACATTTTACCGATGCAAGTAAGAAGAACTTACATGATATCGGTATACTGTGGTTGTGTGAAGAAACCAGAGGACACAAATAGGAGGATTTCCATATGAATGCAATGCAAAAAAACACCATCACACAATCCCAGAAACTGATGATTTTTGTTCTGACCATGTCCTTGTATGGTCTGGCAACCCTGTTTACCGAGCTGATCCCCAAATTCCAGGTGGGATTGGTAGAGTTCTCGATAGAGTACTTTCTGTTTATCCCGTTGACTTTGGGTATGCTGTTTGATCCTTTGTCTGCCGCACTGGGCGCCGCTACCGGCGAACTGGTATTCAGTGAAATCATGCTGGGTCAGTTTGGCGGCCTGGGTGAACTGGAGAAGTTCCTGACCGTCACCATCGGCGTATATATCGCCGGCCGTTTGGTGAAGGACCCCAAAAACCGGGTTATGGTTGGCATTGCCGCCATTACCGGAACGGCTGCGCAGCTGCTGATGGGCACAATTGTAGATATTGCCAAGGTGCAGTTTGCTGTGGAGGACTTCGAGGCGGTAGCGGGCCTGCCTGAGAGCGTCTTTGCTACCGAAGGTTTTGCCTTCCTCAATGACCTGCTCTTCTCCGGAATTTTCTTCTGTCTGCTGCCGACGCTCTACCTGGTACCCAAGCTTTATGGCAAAATTGAACCCCTGCTGGGTATGGCGCCCCGTACCGCCCAGAGCGCTGTGGCTGGCCTGAATCCCAAGTCCGTTGTGCTGTGCCTCATTGGCTTTCTGTGTGCGGTGACTGCCGAGATGGCCGCTACCGCCGGCATGTCCCTGATCGATTGGGAGGCCGAATGGGCAGAAAGCGGTACCGCAATGGCCATGGGCATGGTTGCTGCCGCTGCTGTAGCCGTAATTGCCATCCTGGTTATCAAGAAAAATGCCGAAAGGAAAGTAGCGTAAAAAATGAATGCGGTTGAGATGAAAGGCCTGACCTATACCTACCCAGGTGCTTCTCAGCCTATCCTAAAAGACATCACGCTTGAAATTACAAAAGGAGACTTCCTGGCAGTGGTTGGAAACAACGGCTGCGGGAAGTCTACCTTGTGTAAAGTTCTCAATGGCTTGATTCCTCATTTTATCACCGGGGACTTTCAGGGAGAGGCACGGGTAGAGGGCTTGAATACGCTGGAAAATGACGTAAGTGCCCTGGCACAGAAGGTAGGCTATGTCTACCAGGATTTTGAAAATCAGATTGTCCGTCCCACGGTGCTGGACGATGCGTCCTATGCCTGCCTGAATTACGCTTTCCCCGACTACCTGGAGCGGGGGCGGGAGGCTCTCCGGCAGTGCGGTCTGGAAGGGCGGGACAATGCATATATATGGCAGTTATCCGGCGGACAGACCCATTTGCTGGCGCTGGCAGGTGCTGTCTGCCTGCGCCCTGATGTACTGATTCTGGACGAGCCCATTGCGCAGCTGGATCCCATGCATGCCGATCGGATATACGATGTACTGCGGGAACTGAACGAGAAGCAAGGCAAAACCATCATTGTAATCGAACATCATACCGAGTACATTGCGGATTACTGCCGTCATGTACTGCTGATGAAAGATGGCCGGGTCCAGTGGCTGCTTCCTACCCGGGAGGCGCTTCAGCGGGTGGAGGAACTGGAAGAATGCAATATTTTTCCGCCCCAGGTAACACAGGCGGCGCACCGGCTGAAAAAAGCCGGCGTACTGCCACAGGATGTCCCGCTGCCTACCACGGTAGAGGAAGGAAAGAAGACCTTTTCCTCTCTGACATTCCGCCCGGCAGAAAGTGTCAAACCTGCTGCTTCGGTTGGGGAAAACGCCATTTCGTTCCGGAATATCTCCCTGTCTTACCGCTCGGTAAAAGGGGAGCCCCGCATGATCTTTGATGGACTGAATCTGGACATACGAAAAGGAGAGAAAGTTGCCCTCATTGGCTCCAACGGAGCGGGAAAATCCACCCTGATGAAGCTGATGGTAGGACTGCTCAAGCCCCAGAGCGGGAGCATCTGCTTATTCGGGGAGCCTGTTACCCAGAAAAAAGCAGAGGACTTTTCACGGCAGATTTCTCTTGTCTACCAGAATCCGGAGGAGATGTTCATCAAGGATTCCATCGCAGGGGATATTTCCTACGCCATGCGGGTGTGGGGGGTAAAAGACTGGCAGGAGCGTACCGATGCACTGCTCGAGCGGTTCCGATTACAGGATCTGCGGGACCGGGACGGGCGACTGATGTCCGGCGGACAGATGCGGCGGGCAAGTCTGGCCATCGGCGTGGCCCTGGAGCCGAAAGTTCTGCTGCTGGACGAGCCTACTGCCAATTTGGACATTGCCACCCGCCGGGAGATCATGGGCGTACTGGAAGACATGAAAGACATCATTCAGACTGCGGTGATTGCCACCCACGATATGCAGCTGGTATGCCAGTGGGCGGAGCGGATTATCGTCCTCTCGGGAGGCAACGTGGTGGCAGACGGAAGTCGGGATGAGATCTTTTCCCGGGCGGACCTGAGCAAGCTGGTGGGCATCCGTCCTCCGGAAATTTTCACCATGGCCCAGGCGCTTAACCCACAGGCATTGTGCTATACCATCGAGGAATTTACCCGTCAGTTTCAGGAGGCAGCTGCATGGAAAAGCTGATGAATCAATTATCCGAAAACATTCTGGACAAGTTTTCTATGGATTATCTTCGCAACCAGGTTCTGAAAAATGCCTACGGCAATGATGATACCGTGATTGCGGGCCTTGATCCCCGGATTCTCATTGCCTGGTATCTGTTCTTTGGCCTGGTACCCTGGTTTGTCAATGACCTTTCCTTCCTGCTGGGCAGTTTTCTGCTGGTGATGATTACGACTCTGCTGGCCCGGGTGGCAGGTCTGGTATTGTTTCTCTTTGGGCTGGGCGTTTTCTCCCAGACAGGTTATCTCTTTCTGGTTACCCTGCTTTTTGGCGGCGATGCTTCCGCTGTTGCTCCGCTGCTGATTCTAACGCTGAAAGTGGCAACCATCTCTCTGGCCTCCGTGACCGTGTTCTCCGGACTGGACCCGGACAAATTGTCCAACGGGCTGATGTGGTATGGCTGCCCGGAGCGGCTGTCTTTCTCCATCTCCTATGCCTACCGGATGCTTCCGATGCTCATGGAGGAATTTCAGAATGTACTTCTGTCCTATCGTCTCCGGGGCAATCCCCCTGCTCACGATACATTTTCAGGAAAAGTGCGGTATCTGATTTATCAGGTGAAGATCATCATGGAATCCTTCTACCCGCTGATGCTCAATACCGCAAAACGTTCCCGTACCACTGTGGAGGCCCTGGAACTGCGGGGTTATCGGTATGCCGCCGTAAACAAGACGGTGAAGAAAATTCGGCTCTCCGCTCTGAAGGTGACTTACAACGACCTGCTGTTTTTGGCAATATCCGTTCTTTGGGTGGCGCTTTGCCTACTATGCTCCACCCTGTTTTAAAGAAAGAAGGTTTCTACTTGCGATTTGACTTTCATACCCACGGCAAGCTGGCAAAACGGCTGCCTTTTTCCACGGCTTATACCGACTGGCTGTTTGGGGAAGCACGACAGGCAGGGCTGGATGCCCTGTGCTTAACGGAACATTTCAATACATTGCAGTTTGAGGATCTGTACGCCTATTTGTCCTCGGTGTCCCGTCCAACAGGGGATGCGCTGGAGCTGGAAAATGGCCTGCGGATTTTCCCGGGCATGGAAACCGACGTAGCCGAAGGCGGTCACATTCTGTCCATTGGCCCCATGGAGGCTATTTTGGAGATGAACCGTCAGCTGCAGCCTCACAAGGAGAAAGGGCACTTCCTGCCCTTTGCCCAGCTGATGGATTTGTTTGAGGAATACCCCGTGCTGGTGGGCTGTGGTCACCCCTATCGGGCACCGGGACATGTGCCGGAACTGCCCAAAGAGCAGTTGCAGCGCCTTTCCTTCCTCGACCTCAACGGGAAGGATTTGGCCCTGGACCGTGTCCGTACGGAAGAAAAGACCTATTCCCTGGGCAGACAATTGGGCATCCCGGTGGTGTCCGGCAGCGACACCCATCAGGCGGTGCAGTACGGCTGTGTCGCTACCGTATTTGAAAATTCCGTCACCTCTGTTTCTGATTTGAAATCGGAAATGGAAGCTGGGCGGTACGAAATTCAGTTGTCTGACAACGCCGCCTTCCAAGTGCGAACCGCCAGCCTGCTGAAGCGTTCGTTAAAGGAGATTCATGCTCTAGGAGGCAATTACGTGTCAATCCTTACGCAGGAGGGGATCGCATGAGCCAGCGGGCATCCGTTTTGGAGGCGCAGATCGTGCAGATGGTGCGCAAAGCGGGGGCTCTGCTGGCAGACCCCAACGCCGTGCGCACCGTTGCTGCAAAAAGTCAGACAGATTATGTCACCAACGTGGACACCGCCGTGCAGAATCTTCTTCGTGATCAGCTTTATGCCCTGGATCCTGAAGTTCAGTTTCTGGGGGAGGAAGGCAGCAAGGATGCAATTGATCCCAAACGCCCTTTCTGGATTTTGGACCCGGTGGACGGAACGACCAATCTGATCCACCGGTTTCGTCATAGTGCCATATCTCTGGCGCTGGCAGAAGACGGAGAAGTGACTTTCGGTCTTGTTTACCAGCCCTACACCGGGGAATGTTTTACCGCACGAAGGGGCGCTGGCGCGTTTTGCAATGGTCAGCCCATTTCCGTCAGCAAAGCTGGCACCTTAGGGGACAGCCTTCTGTCCGCCGGAACCGTTCCCGGGCGGCGGGAACTGGCAGATGCCGCTTTCCGTCAAATGCGAACGCTCTATAATCGCTGCCAGGATGTTCGCCGGACCGGCTGCGCCTCACTGGACCTGTGCTGGGTGGCTTGCGGACGGCTGGAGGGCTATGTGGAGCTGGCACTGCAGCCATGGGATTATGCAGCAGGTCTGCTGTTGGTAGAGGAAGCCGGAGGGCGGGTTACGGCCCCCGATGGGAGCCGGTTGTCTTTGACACAGGGCAGCGGCGTGCTTGCTTCCAACGGAATCCTGCATTCCGAGCTGATAACCCTTTTGCATCAATAAGGAGTTGCCAATGGAATTATGTTTGTCTGTTTCTCCCGGAGATTTGACCCGGGCGGAACAGAAAATTCTGGACTATATCAACACCAATCCGGATTCATTTTTGTTTTCCTCCATCGGGCAATTGGCCCAGCGTCTGGAACTGTCTGATGCTACCGTGTCCCGTTTTGCGCGTCACGCCGGATGTACGGACTTCAAGGATCTGAAAAATCTGGTGATGGAGCAGGCATCCGGACCGGCGGCAAAAGTCGCTGCTACACTGTCCCGGGACGATGCCTTTTCTCCGGCGGCTTGGCTGGAACTGCAGCAGCTGTACCTGCAAAAAACTGCCAGGAATTTGAATATAACGGAATTTGACCGGGCGGTGGAGGCATTGACCTGCGCCAAACGGATATTTCTCCACGGTAAAAACGCCTCGTCGTCCCTGGCGCAGATGCTGGCCTTTCGTCTGCGGCGGCTTGGGCTTCCGGTTTCGCTGCTGCCGTCGGCAGGTTCTGAGCTGCTGGAAGGCCTGGTTCAGGCAAGAGCCCAGGATCTGGTGGTCATGTTCAGCTTCTCCAAGCTGTCCCGGGAAGGAAGAATTATTCTGGACTACAGCAAGGATGCCGGCTACCAGACCTTGGCCTTTGTCAGCCGTACCTGCATCCCAGCGGAAGAGCAGGCAGATATTCGTCTATTTGCCTATCGTGGTGAAGAAACAGAGTACCACTCTATGGCCGCTCCATCCGCTCTGTTAGACGCTTTGGTGGTGGCTGTAGCCCAGCGATTGGGCCGTCAAGGTACCGGTGCTTTGGAAGAACTGTACCAGATGAAGAAAAAATATTTTTCCGGGGTATAAAGCAAGTTAAAAATCCTCACCTAACTCATCTATGCTGTAATGGAGGTTGGAGGTCTTGATGAAAATGTGCGGATTCACGAGTGCAAGAAGCATTCGAATAATGCTGGAGGGCCCCACCGCTGATTTTTCACATTTCATAGATATGTTCCTATGTCCAGATGATTTGACATGAGGTTACTTGAAGTAAGGTCCAGTTTGGTAGGAGCAGGCTGCACCCTTTTGAGATTTTTACGGAAACGTCTAAAAGGGAGCTTCCTTTGATTCAGAAAAATAAGCCGGAATATTTTGGAGCGGTATGCTCTGAAATATTCCGGCTTTTTCAAACGTGGTGCGGGCAACGGATACCAGGGAAAGAATGTGATTTGATGTCTGGGGAAACAGAAGAGAAATAAAAGAAGACGGTATTTTCAACAGGAGCAGCACAATCAAATTTTAAATTTTCAAGCATTTGTCAACAAGATAAAATACCATCTTTCAAAGTCAATTTCCGATTTGGAAAACTGTTTCGCAGCCTCTTTCTCGCCGCCTTTGCCAATGGCAATTACAAGGATAATGGTGATGGTGCCGACGATGATACCCAGGGTGGTCAGTAGGAGGCGGAATTTATTTTCGATCATATTGATTGTGACAATATGAAAGATCTCACGCAATCTCATACCTTACTCCTGCACAAAGACGACTTCATTTTCCGTAAGTCCATCCAGGATTTCACTGATACGTCCATCAGAAAATCCCGTGACGACCTGTTTGCGTACCAGCTCTCCGGTTTCATCCTGTACCAGTACATATTGCTGGCCGTTTTCCAGGGTAATTGCCTTGTTGGACAGGGTCAGTACATCGATTTTTTCTTTCAGGATGATGGTGACGTATGCTTTCATACCGGGAAGGAGCATCTGTTCGCCGAGTTCAATAGAGATGGTGACAGGATAATCCCCGTTGTCATTTGCTACCAAAAACCGTTCCGTTACCGTGCCGGTAAACTTTTGCTCGGCATAAGCGTCCATATAAATATCCACTTTTTGTCCCGGGCTGACGCTGCCGATATCGGCGGCGCTGACGGGAACCGTCAGTGTAATGTCCTGAAGCTCGCCCAGGATGCACAGGGGCTTGCCGTTGGAGATGGTATCTCCGACCTGGCAGTTCAAAGCGGTTACCACGCCATCCAGCAGGGCATAAAGAACCGGATTTTCTGCCAGCTGTTCCAATCGATTTAATTTTTCCTGAGCCAGCTGTACATTGCGGCTGGCTTTGGATATGGTTTCATTCAGCGGCGCAACTTCATTGTTGGTGCGATAATCGGAAAATTCATTGTCTTCGCTCTGATTCTCCAGTGCCTGCTGATACGCAGCTTCGGTCTGATCCATCTGTTCCAGCGTGGCAGAAAGCTGGTCGTAGGCTGTTTGCAGCTGCTGTGCAAAGGTATCTCGTTGGGCTATATAGGACTCCAGATTGGCAATGGCAGGGTCGGCTCGGTAGCCATCCAGTTTTTGATGCAGGGCAATGTTTTCATTTTCCAACATCAGAAGCCTATCTGGAAGAAATCATTGGCATTCTGAATCTGGACCAGCGCAAAGGACATTTGCCCTCTCAGCTTTCCGGCGGTCAGCAGCAGCGGGTGTCCATTGGACGGGCGCTGATCAATAAGCCCAGTATCGTTCTGGCGGACGAGCCTACCGGCAATCTGGATTCCAAGAATACCCGAGAAGTCATTGATTTGCTGAAATTCACAGCCAAAAAACTGCACCAGACCCTGATCCTGATTACCCACGATCCTGCCATTGCGGCCATGGCCGAACGGGTGATCACCATTGAGGATGGTCAGATCATCGCAGATACCAAATCCTGAGGAGGGTAGCCCTTGCTGTCCAATTACAAAGAATTAAGCGGTCGCTATATTCGCTATAACAAAAAGCGTACCATTCTGACCCATCTGGGAATTGTCCTGTCTCTGGCTCTGATTTCCACCATTGGATTGTTCCTGAAAAGCGGCGAAAGCTCCCAGCTGGATCAGGCCAAACGCTCGGAAGGCACCAGCGCCCACCTTTCCTTTCTGCATGTTACAGAGGATGTGGTGACCAAAGTTTCCAACAATCCCAATGTGGCACGCTACGGTTTTTACACGGAAATGGCTGAGCAGCCCTACCAGGATATCACCTTTCAGATGACGGCGGTGGATGAACAGACTGCCCAGATGATGGCATACAGCCTGAAAGAAGGCCGCATGCCCCAAACGGAAAACGAACTGTGCATTGAGCAATGGATCAATGCGTATATTACCCCCAGCATTTCCCTGGGAGACAGTGTGGAGCTGGGTGGGGTTTCCTATCAGGTTGTGGGTTTCCTCAATTCCCGCCCCACCGCCCAGGATACCGGATACAGCCGGGCCATTACCTATGCGCCTCGACAGGAAGATACTAACCTTATGGTGGAAATCCGGCAGGGGAAAGGCTTTGCGCAGACTTTGAAAACCCTGCGCAATCTGGCCCCCCAGGATGCCAGATCGGAAAATACGGAGCTGATTCACACCCAGCAGCTGGGAACTGACCGAACCCTGAAGGCAGCGGCCTGGATTGTCATCGGCATCGTCATCGCTTCCACCATCATTGTCATTTACAACGCATTCCAGATCAGCCTGGTTGATCGGCTGAAGCAATTTGGTCTGCTGCGCAGCATTGGCGCGACCAAGAAGCAAATTCGCAGCCTGGTATTCCGGGAAGCGACCTTGTTGTGGTTGATGGCCACCCCTCTTGGCCTGGGGCTGAGCATCGGCGCTATTTATGGGCTGCAATGGTTTTTGAATGTGCTGATGGACGGGGCTTCGACATTGTCGATTGTGGAGATTGACTGTGGCGTTCTGGCAGTGAGTACGCTGCTGATGATTGTGACGGTGTATGCCTCCAGCTTCCTGCCGGCCTATTATGTGGGCAAGCTTTCCCCCTTGGCGGCAATCAGCAGTCAGACCATCCTGCGCAAAGAAAACATTACCCACCGAAAGAGCAAGATCCTGCCGAAAATTCTCAATTTCAAAATGCGGCTGACCTTAAAAAATGTCTGGCGCAATCCCAAACGGTGTATGGTGATGATTCTCTCCATCGTGGTCAGTGCCACCTTGTTCATCACCTTTTCCACGCTGATGCAGGAGGTAATCATGCTCCGGGGAACCGAAGCGGCGTATCAGAACATTGATCTGGAAATCTCTCTGGATGAATCCGTGTTCGATGATTCCCAAAGGCAGCCGCTTCTGGAGGAAGTGAGCAGCCTGGAAAACGTAGAGCGGGTCTATCTGGAATACCCCAGCCTGTGGGGCAGCGCCGCCATTACCGAGGATAAAAAAGTGAAGGCTGCGGGAAATATCTATACCCCCAAACTGGTGGACGGCACTTTGCAGGATACGCTGTTCGTTCAGCTGGATTTCTTCAATGAAGCCGCCCTGGATGCTGCCAAACAGTATCTCACCAGCGGAAACATCGACCCGGAAGCCATGGCAGAAGAAAACGGTGTCATTCTGATTTCCCATGGTACAACCCGGGATCAGGAGAACAACAGACGCTATACCGGACGCATGACAGCCTATCAGGTCGGCGATGAGATTGTAATTGTGGATTCGGATGGAAAAGAATACACGGTAAAGGTATGCGGCATCGTAGAGCAGAATCTGTTTCACAGGGAAGAAACGTCCAACACCCTGCTGCTGTTTTCTACCAACGAAGTCAGAGAGAACCTGACCCAGACAAAGTCGGAATTTCTCCAAATTGGTCTGGATCTGAAAGACAGCAAGCAGCACATGACCACCAACCAGGATGTGGCGGATTTGCTGCGGTCCTATCCCGGCAGCAGCGTGGTTAACTTTGTGGATGTAAACAATATGCAGCACGATTCTATTTTGCTGATTCAGGTGCTGGTGTACGGATTCCTGTTTGTGATTACGCTGATCAGCAGCCTGAATATTGTCAACACGGTAACCATGAATATTACCCTGAGAAGAAGAGAGCTGTCGGTGCTCAAATCCATCGGCATGTCCCAGCGGGATCTGAAATCTATGATTCTCTACGAAGGCATTTTCTACTGCCTCATCGGAGGAGCCATTGGGGCCGTGGCAGGATGCGGCTTTACCTATGCCATTTATGATGTACTGGAAGAGATTGTGGGCCTGGAGTGGAAAGCACCTCTGGGACTCAGTGTCGTTACCATTGCAGTGGCGGTTGCAATCAGCCTTCTGTCCGCTCTGCTGCCGCTGAAGAAAATCGAAAAAGATAATATTATTGACGCCATTCGGGAAGAATAGTGTCCAAAAAGGACTCCCCCAATCTTACAAAACCGTAAGATTGGGGGATTTTTGTAAGGATTTTGTCATAGTGTTTCCTGCGCTTATTCCTTATAATGTTAAAACGAAAACAAGGAGGAACCCATATGCAAGACCGTGACATTCTGCAATTATATCAGAACCGTGACCGCCAGGCTCTGGTGGAAACCCATCAAAAATATGGTAGCTACTGCCTTGCCCTGGCCAGCGCAATCTTGTGCAAGAAGCAGGATGCGCAAAATACCGTCCGGGATGCGTACTTAGAAGCATGGCAGGCCATTCCACCCACCCGTCCGGGCAGCCTGAAGATTTTCCTGGCAAAAATCACCCGAAAATTGGCCTTTTCCCAGTGGCTTCACTATGACGCACAACAGCAGGCGGTGGGGGAGATGGAAGCAGTACTGGAGGAATTGGAAAGCTGCATTCCGGCAGAAACCGTGCAGCAGGATGACAGGGAGTTGACTGCCACCATCCGTAGTTTCCTCAACAGTCTGACGGAACGGGATCGTTCCATTTTTTTACGGCGGTATTTCTTTGTTGAGGAAAGCACCGCCATTGCTGCGCGCTATGGAATGAAGCCCGCTGCTGTACTGCGCAGCCTTGCCCGCGCACGAAAAAGACTGGAAACCGTTCTGGAACAGGAGGGATATGCGCTATGAATCGAGAAGAATTGTTTCATGCCATAGGTAAGGCTGATGGACGGCAGCTGATGAAAAGTGAACAAAGATGCCCTTCTGAGGAACATCCCGGAAAGCGAAATCGCCGCCCTGCCTTTCCCAGATGGACGGGAATTGCTTTGACGGTGCTGGTTCTGGCAGCTGCCCTGGGAACCGCTGGCTTTTTTCTGCTGAGACGTTCCCAAGATGATCTACCGTCCCTGTCCGGGGCAGGAGAGAATCATGGGCAAAGTGACAGTGCCGTGTCCACGCAAGGTTCTGCATCTTCTGATAACCTGCCAGTCTATCTGCGGATGGAGCAGCCGGATGTGGCGGAGTGGGTGACGAATCCGGCGCAGTCCATTCAATGGAAGGGGTACACCTTGACCGCAGAAAAGCAGCTGCACGATAGTACCACTGGCTCCGGTGTCTTGATATACTCTCTGGAAAATACCGATGGTATTCCCAAATATGAAACCAACGATCAGGGGGAAGTCTGGTTTCCTGACGGAGATTTGGTAGATATCAGCCACTTTCACAAAAATTACATCGTAAAAGAGCAGACAACCAAGACGAAACTGACAGTGGCCTGCTTTTACCGCCAGATGGAAATGAACGAGCCACTGGAGCAGCTGCATGACCCGAACCTGGAATTGACGCTGAGTGAGTATGCGGCCTGCTCCTTAAAGGAAATGGAAAAAATGGCACAAAAACTCACTACAGATGCAGAATTTGACCAGTGGGCGCAAACCCTGATCTGTCCGGAAACGATTTCCATTTCGCTGGATAAACTGGGAAATCTCGGGACGGTAAAAGCAGAGAATGGGGCAATTGTACTTTCTCCCATTTCTCTTTTCATTGACGCAGCCAACATGGATTCCCTTATCACACCCACTGGCATCAACGTTCAAAGTCTTGCCCTTCGTTTCCAGGACGGGACGCAGTACGTTGTCAAGAACGGGGATTCTGTCAACTGTGCTTATGAAGTCCTGGAGCCGAGGCTGGACTCGCAAAATCCCTATCGGGTCATCCCACCGGAACAGGACCCGGAGGGAATCGGATACAAAGAATATAATTGGGTTCCTCAGATGGCTGTAACCTATCTGTTGGATTTCATGGTGGACATCGAGAAAGCAGAAGCTGTTATCATCAACGGTACAGAATTTGCGCTTTCCTGAAAAACGGCATCCCCTTGCACAGAAAATGCAAGGGAATGTAATGGAAATCAGGAACTTATTCTTTCCGGTGGGAGCGTCATTACCAAATAAGTTCCAAGCACCTGGCAGGTGCCTGCACAAATACTTCCATGATAAAGTTCAGTAGGTGTCCTGTGCTGGGGAAAATCCTGGATCCGCTCTGGTTGAATGCTGTTTCCTGGTATGGTACCCGGAGTGGACTATACTAGGAGTGCGATGCTGCGCTCTCATACCAACTCCGCCAGAGTATCGGTCGTTTGGTCTGTTCTTCCAGAAGTTCTCCGGCTTGTGGTGTGTGGCGTAACCGTTTTTAATGCGATTAGAGAATGGTCAGCGGAGTTCGTAGACGGAATACCACAGGCGAAAATACCATCATTCATGTACAGAGCCAGCTGCTGCAGCGAGCTTTTTCTGCTCTTCTTCCTCCAATACCCGGTAGGCAACTTTTCCAACGAGGGTTTTCGGCATTTCGTCCTTAAATTCAATGTCATAGGGCATGGCGTACTTGGCAACATGCTTACGGCAATATGCCAGAATGGTCTGCTTGGTGGCGTCGTTGGCTTCCACGCCAGGCACCAGCTTGATGAACGCTTTGACCTTCTGCATCTTGTAAGAATCCGGCACGCCGATGACACAGCTCATCTGTACCAGTTCATGGGCATCCAAAATGTTCTCGATCTGTGCTGGATAGACATTGTAGCCGGAAGTGACGATCATTCGCTTGGCACGCCCTTTGAAGTAGACGAAGCCCTGATCATCCATGCATCCCAAATCTCCGGTATACACCCAGGTCAGACCGTCAGCATGTTGCCGCAGAGTCTGGGCAGTTTCCTCAGGATGATGCATATATTCCTGCATCACGGTGGGGCCGGCTAACAGAATCTCACCTTCCTCACCATAGGGAAGCTCCTTGTCTGTGCCGGGTTCCACAATCTTAATGTAGGTATCCGGGAAGGGCAGACCGATAGAGCCTTCTTTGTACATATGGCTGGGTGTCAGGCAGCAGGCGGTGACGGTTTCTGTGGTGCCATAACCTTCCCGAACCTGAATGGTGGCCTTATGATCGTAAAGAAACTTGTCGAACTTCTTTTTCAGCTCGATGGACAGGCTGTCGCCGCCGGAGAATACACCCTTCAGGCAGCTGAGGTCCGCACCTTCCATATCCGGCAGACGCAGCAGTGCTTCATACAATGTAGGAACGCCCGCAATAAAGTTGCAGCGATTTTTGACCAGATCCTTTGCGTATGTCTTGGGTGTAAATCGGGGCACCAGGATACACCGACCGCCTTGGGTCAGCATGGTATGGATGCACACGCCCAAACCGAAACCGTGGAAGATAGGCATAGCAGCCAGCATTTTGTCTCCGGGCCGGAACATGGGATTGGCGGCAATCACCTGCTGACCCAGGGCGTTGAAGTTTTTGTTGGTCAGCAAGATGCCTTTGGTGGTGCCGGTGGTGCCACCGGAGTAGAGGATGACCGCAGGATCGTCCCCGGTGCGCTGCACCTTATAATTGTAGAAGCAGCAGCGACTCAGACGCATGAAGTCCTTCCAGCGGATCACCGGAGCATCCTCTGGAATTTTCCGGATTTTCCGCCCTTCTGTCAGCATATAGCCGGACCGGATGGGTTCGGCAAGAGCATCCCGAATGCTGGCAATGATAATGTTGACGATTTTCGTATTTTTCCGGATTGCTTCAAACTTGTGATAGAACTGATCCAGAGTAATGGCCGTGATGCTCTCGGATTCGTTGAGATAGAACTCAATCTCCTTTTCCGCGGACAGTGGGTGAACCATGTTTGCAATGCCGCCTACTAAGTTCACCGCATAAAACAGGTAAATGGCCTGGGGGCAGTTAGGCATGGCAATGGTGATCTTATCGCCTTCCCGGATGCCAATGGTTTTTAGTGCCTTGGCACAGTTTTCAATATTTTCCACCAATTCTTTATAGGTGGTGGACTTGCCCATGAAGTCAAAAGCGACATTCTTGGGATATTTCTTGGCAATAGCCTCCACAGCCTCAAACATGGAGCCTTCAAAGTAATCCAGATGCATGGGTACATCGCCCATGTAGTTTTTCCAAGGCGTTTTTGCGGTAATCATTAGTAATCAACCTCCTGGTTCAAAGGAAGATCCAGCAGTTCCGGATTTTCTAATAGTTTTTCCAGCAAGGAGACAGTGCGGGAATAGTAATATCCATCGGCCAGACGTTCGTCAATGGTCAGACCAATATCCACGCTGTCTTTCATATGTACCGTGCCGTCATCGTCAAAGAAGGGACGCTTTTTGGCTTCCCCAATGGCACAGAATACGGAGCAGGTTCCCCAGTTGGTCAGATGATGGTAGCCGGCGTGGAGCTTGATCGAGCCAAGATTGCTCAGCACCGCAGAGCAGTAATAGGGATCGCCGGCAATGACGCTTTGCGGCATCCAACCGTGCCGATCCAGCCACCGGGCTGTCCAGCCGACGAACCGAGCCAGGGGGCCGGGAATTTTCGCTACGGCGTTGAGACTCTGGGTGCCTGCATCTACTTTGTCGCTGCGGCAGAGGGAGATTTGCCGGAAAATCTCATTGTGGATATCGTCAATGGTTTCACTGCCGGTGGTACGGATCTGGGCAAGGGCTTCTGCGCCATCATCAGAGAAAATCTTCTTTACCGTAAAGGCAGCGGAGACTTCATTGCGCAGATACATGGTGTTGTTGGCAATAAAGCGGTTCATCTTAGGCCGCAGGGTTATCACTTTTAAAATTGCCGTTACCATTACTTGAAACAGGTTATAGGCATATTCCGGGTTTTCTGCGTTTTTCTTTTCCAGATAGGCATTGACATTGGTCAGGTCGATTCGCTCCGAAATAAACGCCTCGTTGTCACACCGGTTGGGGTACATTAAGGGCATGACAAAGTGCATGGCGTGGATATTTTTCAGCTTCACGCCATCTTTTCTATCTCCAATTTTTCGCTTCATCTTTTTTTCTTTCCTTTCTAAAAAATACCAGATACTCTGCCAGCAGGCAGACAGGAAGTGCGGCAAAGAAATCCACCGCGGAGTGCTGCTTGATAAACATGGTGGACAGGCAGACAAGAATTACGAACAGCACAATAAATGCTTTTGTGCCATATCCAGCCGTTTTTTCCCGCATCCATGTGGAAGCGATACCCAGAGAATAAGCCACATGCAGGCTGGGACATACCCCGGTGTTGGTATCCACAGAATAAAGAAAACTGATTAAGCTTGTCAGAAGGTTCTCCCGGGGAAATACCGCCGGCCGGAGATCCTGCCGGCTGGGAAACACAACGTAAACCACCACTGCGCAGATTTGAGTAATGATAATATACTGCATCATTCTGCGGAAATTTTCCGGATTGTACAGCATGAAATATAACAGAGAACCGACAATCAGTAAGTACCAACCAAAATACGGGATTACAAACAGCTCGCAGAAGGGAATGATGTCGTCAAGAGGACACCAGATAACATGGCAGCTTTCTGGCGGGATCAGATTTTCGGTCAGGAAAAAGGCTATGAAGTAAATCGGCCAGCCAAGCAGCAGCTTTAAATGGGAAAACTCCGGTTCGTTGATTTTGGACAAACGGAAATTACGGTAATCAATGACAGGCTGTTTCATGGGATTGTGACACCTCGTTTGAAATGTTGCGTGGATATTGGCTCTTGGGCAGATTCAGATAGGGGACAACGGTATGGGCAGGTGCAGACAGTGCCGTTGCGGTAATCTGCTGCATTAACGCATCTTTAATGCGTTTTCGCTCTTCTGCCGGATTTCCCTCCGGGCAATAACGGATTGGGGAACCTAAGTACATGGTTTTTAAGGAAGGTGCGTTGTACAGCGGCACAAATGCCAAACACTTGCCTGTCCGCTTGTAATACTGTTTGGCAATATCAATAAAGCGATCCTGGAAATCATATAGAATGTGATTATAGGGCTGGTTATGCTCCGGGAAGATCACAACATTTTTCCCATTTTCCAAAGCTGTCAGGGTTAGCTTAAAGGTTTTTACAATTCGGGTATCCCGATAGACTGGAATGGTGCGGGCGTTGTTGAAAATACAAACAGAAAACGGGGCAATCACATAGGATAATCCCCGGTAAAACCAGCGAATATAGCTTGGCTTGCTGCTCCAGAAATCCGAAAAAGAATAGGCAGGGACTTCTTTTAGTTCCATCATTTGACCAGCGCACCATGTGTCATGCTCTCCGGGCAGATACAGTTCGGCTGTGATTGGTCCGTGCATCTGGGCATGATTGCCTACGATGATGCAGGGATCCTCCGGCAGATTTTCTGCGCCGACTACATTTGTTTTGGGATAGAATAGCCAGACGAACCATCGTATGATGCGGTAACAGCGATAGGAAAAGCGCTTTTTATTGTCCATACAGTAACGGTCCTTTCATTGGGCATAATACCTAATGATACTATTATCGGGACGCAGATGCAATGGACAAAGAGGACTGTTTGTCCCAATATGTGGTTAAGATCGCACAATTACTGACGTGGGGAGAATGAGGGAGAGAAGAAATCAAATCAGAAAGGCCAAATAACCTGCCGGAGCATAGTTTACTATGGGGTGATAATATGAAATGCGCTGGATGCCCCGATGCCATTGCACGGATGCATGGGGACATGGACCATCCAAAATTATGCGGCACTGTGAAATTTTTTCAGCGGTGTGACGGTGTCTTAGTGGAGGCCCAAGTGTGTGGCCTGCCAGAGACAGAAACTGGTATTTTTGCGCTTCACATTCACGAGGGTGGCAGTTGTTCCGAAGATGTTTTTTCCGGCAGCGGAGGTCACTTTCATCCCGGCAAAACCCGGCATCCAAACCATGCAGGGGATTTACCTCCGTTGATGGGAAACAACGGAAAAGCCTATATGAAGGTGCTGACTGGACGATTCCGGTTGGCAGAGATCATTGGCAGAACAGTTATTTTGCATGGAGAACCGGATGACTTTCGTACCCAGCCTTCGGGAAATGCGGGCAAAAAGATTGCCTGCGGTGTAATTCAGCGGGTATAGGCAGCAGGAGCGCCGGCATTCTGAAACCAGCGCTCCATTTCTTTTCCTCATTGGTGCGAAACGGGGGAGTGGGAAAATTCCCGTAACATGTTTTCTAATCTATCACTGAGAGCGTGATCATTGCTCAGCGTCTCATTCGACGAAAACATCCGTATTCTAAAAACAGGGACTCCCGCAAAAGGAGTCCCGATTTTTGGAAAACGTAATTGCAATGAAACAACGCATGCTATGCTTCCATGGAACGGGGAGACCGAAACGGGAATCTGGAAGGCAAAATCGCTGCATAACCCTGCTCAGAGGCGTGATGCTAAAGCGCATTTGCTCCATCTTTGGGGGACAGTCCACGGATCCAATAGTGCAAATCACGCTCTGCCCGGGGCCACAAGGCTCCCGTACATCCACACAGGCACCAATCGAATAAAAGCCCGCGCAGGTACTGGGAGAATAAGTCAACCAGTTCATCTGCAGTATAGTCCTTGGTCAACAAGCCGGCATCCTGACAGCGCATACAATGAAAGCGCATGGCTCGTAAAAAAGGGCGTTGGGGATTCCGATATTCCCGGGACTCACCTTTCAGAAGGACGCGATAATAAGAGGGCATTGCACGTCCAACCTGGTCCTGAATGTATTCCAGATAATTACGGAACATAAAATACAGGGATTCCATCGGAAGCATGGATTCGCATTGACTTACCAAATCAGGAGTGACAGCCCGGTCAAAGTCAAGAAAAGCCTGCAATACCAGCTGGTCTTTATTGGCATAATGGTGATAAAAAGCTCCGTTGGACACACCGGCCTGACGACAGATTTGCCTTACCGTTACCGAATCATACTCCTGATCACGGCTGAGTTGAATGACTGCCTCCAGCAGCGCCGAACGGGTTGCGTCAGAACAAGAGTACTGCTTACTCATACAGGGAAACTCCTTTGACTTGCATATCTTGTTTCCATTGTAACACAAGCTGACTTGACAAACAAGCCCTGGTCATGTATCATCTAATCTATAATTTAGAGCGACGCTCTGTTTTGGCTAATTCATTGGAAAAGGAGACGAAAGAGGATGCGTATCGCAGTGGCCACCGACACCAATAGTGGGATTTTAACCGACGAAGCCAAGCAACTGGGTATTGGACTAGTCAATATGCCATTTACCATTGATGGTAAATTGTATTATGAAGGAGTGAACTTGACGCCTAGTCAGTTTTATGAGGCGCAGGAAGCCGGATGTGACATCACAACTTCCCAGCCATCACCCGGCGATGTGATAGACTTGTGGGAGCGGCTATTGGAAGACCACGATGCTGTGATTTATATTCCGATGTCCAGCGGCCTGAGCAATTCTTGTGCTACAGCGCAAATGCTGGCTGCGGAATATGATGGCAGAGTGCAGGTCGCGGATGTTCGGAGAATTTCTGTGACGCAGCGTCAGGCAGTGCTGGATGCACGAAGACTGATCGAACGTGGATTGTCTCCCGATGAAATACGAGCCCGGTTGGAAGAAAACGCCCTGTGCAGCAGCATTTATGTTACGGTTGACACCCTGAAATATTTGAAAAAGGGTGGACGCATTACGCCATCTGCTGCGGCAATCGGCAGTGTTTTGAATATCAAACCAGTATTGCAGATACAAGGCGGGAAATTGGATGCCTATGCCAAGGTTCGCGGCATGAAGCAGGCAGCTGCCAAAATGCTGGAAGCACTCCACAATGATTTAAACGGACGTTTTGCCGGGAGAAAGGTAAAAATCATGGCTGCTTATGCAGGAGACGAGGAACTGGGTGAGCGCTGGTTAAGCTGGATGCAGGAACAATTTCCCGATCAGGAAATCTGTTCTGCCCCACTTACGCTCAGTATTGCCTGCCATACCGGCCCTGGCGCGATTGGCCTAGGATGCAGTGAATATGAGGAATGATGACGTTTCCTTTCAAAGAAGATTTTTTGTTTTTAGGCATGAACGCTTACAGAATCAGTAAAAAAGTTTGAAAACCAGAGAATCCAGACAAATACTGCAGATAGAAACCCTAATAGACTTGCGAGGGAAAGAAAACGGCTCCGCACTAGACCGATTGGATACTCGAACATGGAAATTCCAAATGTCCGAGATGGAAAGAATCATTACCCTGCGGCAAACGCTACAATAGCGTATGCTGCAGGTTTTTTAATTTGTTAAGGATAGCAAGAAAACTCTATTATTTCATTGCATGTTATGGCTTACACAATGACCAGGCCAGAATAAGAGTAGAGCATTGGTATTTGTATGAGTAAGTATGGAAGCGGTACACCGCTATGGGTGTGGATTTTCTGAAGTTTGCTATAGAAATGTACCGAGGCCACCAGACCTGGACCTGTTAGGGGTTAAGAAAAGACCAATATATTTTTAAGACCATAGGATCTCTAGAATAGAACAGTATGGTGGGCGAATATCAATGCATTGTCAAAGTTGATCAGTATTTACATGGTCCTGTTCATATCCTTATCCGCTGATGTTTTCTCTTGGAATTACATATTACGACTTCCATGGAATCAATATATTTAGCCCCCTTGTCTAAACATTGGCTGCGAAAACACAACTTTGTTCTTCTTTGATTGAAAGACAAGAAATAACCATAATAATAGGGAGAGTTTGGAAAAATAAATGCAGTTCCATTTGCCTTGACACAAAATATAACTTGGTATAAAATGACAATGATTACATATATAGAGAGGAAGTAAGCAAATGTATCGTCAACGTTCCAGTGGGTGGATGAAACACTGGGATTTTATTTTATTGGATTTAATTGCTCTGCAGCTAGGCTTTGTCATTGCTTATTGCGTACGTCATGGTGTGTCAAGCCCATACGTGCAGAATGCATACCTAACGATTAGCTTGGTATTACTTTCGGCTGACTTGGTGATTTTGTTTTTTACGGAATCTCTTTCTGGTATACTCTACCGGGGATACTGGAAGGAAATAGAAAATTGTATTCAAAGTGCAGTATTGATTACGTTGGTGACCACATTGTACCTGTTTTCAGTAAAAGCAGGGGAAGAATATTCCCGGTTGGTCTGCTATATGACCTGTGGATTTTATCTGGTACTCAACTACATATTTCGCATTTCGTGGAAACATGTTATCAAAAAAAGAGGGGTGTCTCGCCCCGGAACGGTGATGCTGGTTGCTGGAGAGCGGGACTGCGTAGCCTCCATCTTGGAAAACTTGGATCAGAATCGTTTTGGACTATCTCAAATCATTGGAGTTGTACTGTTGGATGCCATACCTGAGGGCGAAAAAAACATAGGGAAATATCCCATCGTGGCTGACATAGAGACCATGGAGGATTTTGTGTGCCGGAATTGGGTGGACGAGCTTCTGATTGCCAAGCGCGATACCACGTGGATTCCGGAACTGCGAGGCATGGTAGATCGGATTGCGGCGTCTGGTGTTGCGGTGCACAGTGTCTTGGACTTTGAAGAAGATGATGCTGGTCTTGAGCGAATTGTGGAGCGGGTTGGCAGCTATCCTGTTTTGACAAGTGTTATCAAGAGTGCGACTTTCCGGCAGGCATTTCTAAAACGGGCATTGGATATTGTGGGCGGATTTGTAGGAAGTGTCGTAGCTTTGCTGGTGCTGTTGGTGGTTGGACCGATTATTTATGTTCAATCTCCAGGGCCTATTTTGTTTCAGCAGAAGCGAGTTGGCAGAAACGGAAAGCAATTTACCATGTACAAAATTCGCAGCATGGTTTTGGACGCGGATGCTCAGAAACAGCAATTGATGAAGCAAAATCGAGTGTCTGATGGTATGATGTTTAAGCTGGATTTTGATCCCCGAATTATCGGTGCGAAGCAATTTCCGGACGGAACGATTAAAAAAGGAATAGGCAATTTCATTCGGGACTGGAGTATTGACGAATTTCCGCAGTTTTGGAATGTGTTGAAAGGAGATATGTCCTTGGTGGGAACAAGACCGCCAACACTGGACGAGTGGAACAAATATGAGCTGCATCACCGGGCTCGGATGGCGTTTCGGCCAGGAATTACCGGTATGTGGCAGGTCAGCGGCAGAAGTAAGATTACGGATTTTGAGGAGGTTGTGCGGTTGGATATGAAGTATATTACCAACTGGACAATTGGGTTAGATTTTCGGATTTTACTTCAGACAATTTACGTTGTCCTGAGAAAAAAAGGGGCAATGTGACGTTTGCAAAGTAGTCTAAAAATGTGGCTACATCAATGCATTTTTTAGGTATAAAGTAAAATCACATGAGTTCTGGCAAAATGGGTTGAAATGAATGGATAAATATGGTATTATTCGCAGGAGAATGGGAAATATCTGGAAGAGGAACGAATAAGTATGAATGATAATGATGAAGAAATGATTGACCTGTTGCAAATTGCGCAGGCTTTGTGGCGCAGGGCGTGGGCGATTATTTTAGCTTCTCTAATATGTGCAGGCTGTGCCCTGGGGTTTACCGCCATCTTTGTAACGCCCCTTTACAAAGCGGAAGCACTTATGTATGTCAACAGCAACGACATATCCGTAGGAAGCACAAAGTTAAGCATCAGTGCAGCCGAGCTGAGTGCTGCCCAGAGCCTGGTAGAAACCTATATCGTTATTTTAAATACCAGAACTACGTTGAATGATGTGATTGAGCAGACTGGTGTGCCGTATGATTATGAGGAACTGAAAGAGATGATTTCCGCAACGTCTGTAAACGGAACGGAAGTTTTCTCCATCACGGTTACCAGCCCGAATCCGAAAGAAGCGGAAACTTTGGCAAATGCTGTTGCACAAGTGCTGCCGGAAAAGATTGCCTCCATTGTAGAGGGGAGTTCTGCACGGATTGTGGACTATGCGGTAGAGCCAGATAAAAAGGCATCTCCCAGCTTGACAAAGAATACGATAATTGGGTTTGCTCTGGGATTTGTGCTGAGCTGCGGTTTGATTATTGCTTTGGAATTGATGGATGATCTGATTCATGACTCGGACTATTTGGTACAGACTTATGAAATTCCTGTTTTGGCGGTTATTCCGGATTTGCTGTCTAATCACTCATCCAATGAGTACTACAGAAGTGCGGAGCAGCGGGCCAAAAAGGCGAGGTAACAAACAATGAAGAATAAGAATAAGTACCGGGATAATTTGACTCCTGAGGAATCCAGAAAGACGTTAGGAAATAATCTGAGCTTTGCAGCGGCGGAGGCGTACAAGCTGCTTCGTACCAACCTGGATTTCAGTTTACCAGCGGATTCTGGCTGCCGGGTGATTGGTGTTACTAGTTCCCTAAAGGGGGAAGGAAAAAGCACTACGTCCGTTAATATTGCATACACCATGGCGCAAACCGGAGGTAAAGTGCTGCTGATTGAAGCAGACATGCGTCTTCCTACGTTGGCAAAGAGACTCCATGTAAAACCCAAACCTGGTGTTTCTAACTTGCTGGTTGGCCAATGCAGTGGTAATGATATACTGCAGAGAACGGAACTGATCCCTAATCTATGGGTGGCAACGGCGGGAGATATTCCGCCAAATCCTTCGGAATTGTTGGGCTCCGGCAACATGAAGGCGACCATCGATGCCATGAAAAATGTTTTTAATGTCATTGTTGTAGATTTGCCTCCCGTTTCTGCGGTAACAGATGCCGCACTGGTGTCTAAATTGGTAGATGGCATGATACTTGTTGTGCGCCAGAACTACTGTGATCGGGGCGTACTGGAGGAATCCATCCGGCAGTTGCGTTTTGTAGAAGCCAAGATTTTGGGCTTTGTTATGACCGGCGCGGATACTCAGAAAAAAGGGTATAAACGCTATGGAAAATCCTACGGTGATTACAAACAGCAAGCTCCCAATGGTGCCGGAACATGATTGATTTTCACACCCACATCCTGCCTGGTATGGATGACGGAAGCAAAAGTGTAGAGGAAAGCATTTGGCTTTTACAGGAGGAAGTCCGCCAAGGGGTGGATGCGGTGATGCTGACCCCGCACTTTTACGCCGAGGAAAATAGCCCGGTTGATTTTTTGCGACGGCGCTATGCCTCCTGGAAGCGTTTATCAGAAGTTTGGTGCCATGAATATCTGAGCATTCGGTTGGGCGCTGAGGTACAGTATTTTGAGGGGATTTGTGCAATTGAGGATATCCGCCATTTGCGAATCGTGGGGACAAATTTCCTGCTCCTGGAGATGCCGTTCTGTCGATGGACGGATCGAATGATTGGTGATATTCTGGAGTTAAATGACCAGTGGCAGCTGCAAGTCGTGTTGGCTCATATTGAACGCTACATGGCTGTGCAGACGCCGGATCTTTGGGAAAAGCTGCGTGCTTATGGTATTTTGATGCAGAGCAATGTGTCGTTTTTCAGTAATTGGAAAACCAAAGGTAAGGCCATGCATATGCTTGCCAATGGAGGAATCCAGTTCCTTGGGACAGATTGCCATAACAGTCAAACAAGAAAACCAAATTGGGACTTGTTGCCGGATCGTGCCAAAGGTTTGCTTTCCACGAGCGGGGTGAATACCCACCTGCGGCGGCTGGACACAGATGGTGTCCATTTGGAATTTGTGTAATTACCGCTGTAGCTCTATCAGAATTGCAGAGTTTATAGCGTAATTAATTTTAATAAAAAGCGAGGTATACACATGAAAAAAGCAATTCAACTGATTTGCGTTCTTCTGGTTGTTGCCATGCTGGCTGTACCTGTCAGCGCAGCAGGCTTCACTCCCAGTGTGGAGCAGAAGGGCGCACCCACCGTTAAGGAAGCCGGCGTGACCGTTACTGCCCTGGCTGACCTGAGCAAGGCTCCTGCGGAAGTCAAGAAAATCGTGGAAGAGGCTGCTAAGGTTATTACTGACGCCAAGAGCCTGGAAGAGGCTGTCCCCACCCTGGCTGATACCCTGAAGGCTATGAACACCACTGTCAAAGCATCTGATCTGGTTGTCAGAGATCTGTTCTATGTGGCTCTGGATAAAGAGCTGGCTGAAGGTGAAGAGAAGACTCTGACTTTCAAGGCAGAGGGCATTTCTGCTGATGATTTCCTGATGGTCATGGTGTACGTAGACGGTGAGTGGGTTATCGTTGATGCCGAGAAGGTAGAAGTGAATGCCCAGGGCGAAGTTAAGGTTACTTTTGATGTGGTTGGCCCCATCGCGTTTGTTACTGAGAACAAATAAGCGAATCGCCCATTTCAACTTGTAATTTATGAAACAACATAACTTACAGAAAAACTTGCTCAGGGCGGCAATGCTTGCCCTGAGCATTTTTTCTTCAATATTTAGTTTGACCGCCTGCGGTTCTCAAACGGAAAACGTTCCGGACACAATACCTGCTGTTGCAGCGACGCTGCCCACTCAGCAGACGCAGCCCACGCTGCCGGAAGATGCAGAGGAATACGAAGGAAATGTGTATGTCCCAAAGGAAAACCTGAAAACGGTTCTGATTATGGGACTGGATAAGTTTGAGCGGGAAGAGCAAACCCTGGCATATACAAACACGATGCAGTCTGACTTCTTGCTGTTGGTTGTGATTGACGAAGATGCCCAAACCTGCGATTTGCTGCATTTGAATCGGGACACCATGGTGGAGATTCCTAGACTGGGCTTCGGCGGCTCGAACACGGGAAGTTTTGTGGGACAACTGGCTCTGGCACATACTTATGGCAGCGGTGGATCGGACAGTTGTTTAAATGCTGTCAAGGCTGTCTCCAATTTTCTGGGCGGAGTGAAGATCGATCATTACATGACGCTGACAATGGATGCTGTTGGAAAAATCAACGATTTGGTAGGGGGCGTAACTGTTACCATACTGGATGATTTTACTGACTTGGATCCGGAGATGGAAAAGGGAAAAGAGGTTACCTTGAAAGGTGACCAAGCACTGCTCTATGTTCGAACCCGGAGAGAATTGGAAGACAGCAGTAACTTACATCGGATGGAGCGTCAGCGCCAGTATCTGAACGCGTTTTATGAAAAATTAATGGAAGCGAACCGGAAGGTCAGCGGTTTTCTCAGTTCTACTCTGTTAAAGGTGAATGATGATTTTGAATCCGATTGTAGCGTGAACCAATTAGAGGAATTGAGCAATCTTTTGGAAGTCTGTTCTGTTGCACCGATTCGTGCGATAGAGGGTGAAGCGGTTCAGGGAGAGGAATACATTGAGTTCTATGCGGATGAAGAATCCGTGAGGGAAACAGTTCTTGCGTTGTTCTACGAAAGAAAAGTTTTGGACTGATGGGTACATGGAAAAAGAGAGGGAGAAATTCTGCAAAGTTCTAAGCGGAGAATTTACTCCCTGCTCTTTTCCTTTTATAAATTGAGAATCGTTTGCTCTGCGGAAGAACATTATGCAGAGATTTATATAGAGTAGTTATCGTCCGGAAACAGCAAAGAAAGCACAATTTAGGGCCTTGACTATATGGGTATTAAACATAAGGAGGCGGGCATCGTGGTAAATGAGAAAAAACTTCACATCGCTATGCTGGGACATAAAAGGGTTCCATCCCGGGAAGGTGGCGTAGAAATTGTAGTGGAGGAACTAGGTACCAGAATGGTACGCCAAGGACATGATGTAACCTGCTATAATCGAAGCGGCCATCACGTCAGCGGTAAAGAATTTGATGGCAAAGAAATGAAAACTTACCAGGGCGTTCGGTTAAAGTCGGTGATTACCATTGACCGAAAAGGATTGGCTGCCATGTCATCGAGCTTTTTTGCCGCCATAAGGGCAGCGTTTGGCAGATTTGATGTGGTGCATTTTCATGCGGAAGGCCCCTGTGCAATGCTGTGGATTCCAAAATTGTTTCGAAAACGGTGCATTGCAACGATTCATGGCCTTGACTGGCAGCGTGCCAAATGGGGTGGTTTTGCCAGTAAATATATAAAATTTGGAGAAAAAATGGCGGTTAAATATGCCGATGAAATCATAGTGCTTTCAGAAGGTGTGCAAAGGTACTTTAGCAGCACCTACGGCAGAAAAACTGTGTTTATACCCAATGGTGTTAACAGACCAGTTGTCCGTGGTCCGCAGTTGATTAAGGAGCAGTTTGGTCTTGAACGAGATGGCTATATTCTCTTCCTTGGCCGGCTGGTACCGGAAAAAGGAATTTCATATTTAATTGAAGCGTTTAGACAGGTTCAGACAGATAAGAAGCTTGTGATCGCAGGTGGTAGCTCAGATACCGATGCATTCTCGCAAGAGCTGAAAGAACTGGCAAAAGGAGATGACAGAGTCATCTTTACAGGCTTTGTTCAGGGGAAGCTTCTGGAGGAGTTGTATAGCAATGCTTATGTGTATGTCTTGCCGTCAGATCTGGAAGGAATGCCCCTGAGTTTGCTTGAGGCGATGAGTTATGGGAATTGCTGTGTGGTCAGCGATATCGCTGAATGTGCTGAAGTGGTTGAAGACAAGGCTGTTGTGTTTCAGAAGGGTAATGTCGGGCGATTAAAGGAAAAAGTGCAGTATTTGTGTGATCATCCAGAACAAGTAGAATATTATAAAAATATAGCTTCGGACTTTATTTGCAAAAAATATAACTGGGACGATGTTGTAGACAGAACATTGGGGGTGTACCGGACATGAGAGGTGTGGAGATATGGGAAAAGAGCATTATGGAGCCATAGACGGACTTCGTTCGATAGCTTGTATCGGAATCCTGCTGGTGCACGTGGCGGCAAACAACTCCTATGACATCACGGGATCCCTTTATAACACTGTTATACCATCACTTAGCAATTTTGTATTTCTTTTTATGGTCGTATCTGCTTTTGGAATGTGCTGTGGATACTACAATCAAATTTTGCGCAATACGGTCTCATTTAGTGATTTTTATGGAAAGCGATTCAAGAAGACACTGCCGTTTTTCGGGCTGCTTGTTGTACTGGATGTGGTTATGTCCCCATCTAAGGATGCACTTTATGAGGCATTTGCGGATCTGACACTTCTATTTGGATTCTTACCCAACGCGGGGAATATCAATGTTATAGGAGTTGGCTGGTTTTTAGGACTTATATTTGTATTTTACATTTGTTTTCCCTTTTTCTGTGTACTACTGCAAAACAAGCGCAGAGCGTGGATGGCCTTTGCGGTAAGTCTGATCTATAACGTTGTATGTTCATCATATTTTGGTATTGGAAGAAGCAATATTCTATACAGTGGATGCTATTTTTTGGCTGGTGGCTTGGTTTATCTGTATCGTTATGAGCTTATAAAATTGAAACAATGGTTGGGATTAACGGCAGCTATAGCTTCTGTTGGCCTTTACTATGTTTTGAGAGGAAACACGGTGGGATGCTTGAGTGTTTCTATTTCTTGGCTTTCCTACGCCGTATTGTGTTCTGCAGAGAGTGTTATGCATCGAAGTTACTTGCTTGAAAACAAGGCTACAAAGTTTATCAGCGATATCAGTATGGAAGTTTATCTTTCCCATATGGCTATTTTGCGTATTGTTGAAAAATTTGGGCTTGATCGGATTGTCGGAAATGGCTGGTTACAGTATTTTGTTACAACTGGGATTGTGCTATGCGGGGCAATATTGCTGGCAGTGGTGATTCGGAAATTGTTTGCTATTATCGAGAAGAAAATTGCCCAGATGGGAGAGCAGGCAAGATAACAGTAAATAGATATAGAAATGAGGATGGCTGCGTGGAAAATGCTGCATATAGAGTAAAAGAGACGAAAGATCAAAGAGAAATTTGGGTTGACAATGTTAAAGCCATTGCCTGTATACTGGTTGTTCTAGGACATTTCTTTCAGAGTTTGACAAAGGCAGATATACTGCCGACAAACGACCTATACCAGTGGTTTGAACAGACAATTTATTATTTCCATGTGCCGCTGTTTTTTATTTGTTCCGGTTTTCTGTATCAGAAGCTGAGTATAGTAAATAATGTCCACAATTGGGGGAAAAATGTTCTGAAAAAGTTGCTGGTACTAGGTGTACCTTACTTTACTTTTTCCTTTCTTACTTGGGTTTTGAAAACTGTATTTTCCTCATCGGTCAATGAGATGATTGGAGGATTAGCCGATACATTGTTTTTCGATCCGATTTCCCCATATTGGTATTTATATGCTTTGTTTTTCCTATTTTTGGTTACGCGAACATTAAAAAACAAAAATATGGCTGTGAAGGGATTAATTATTGCACTGGTGTTCAAAGCTCTTGGAATCTTCGGAGTGGGGAACGGGGTGCGACCTATCTCATATATATTCTCAAACGAAATTTGGTTTGTTATCGGAATGTGCCTGTACGTGTTTGAATTTAAGAAACACATGGCAAAAAGAAGCTTAATTATACCAATAGTTATGGGAGTAATATTTCTACTTCTAAGTACATGGGTTTATATAACACATATTGAGCACAATGTCATCAGCTTTCTGCTAGGATTACTCGCTTGTTATTCGGTAGTAATGGCAATAGAAAAAATATATGAGAAGGGAAAACAGTCAGATATATTTGGCGTTTTAGCAAAATACACGATGCCGATTTTTTTGATGCACACACTGTTTGCTGCGTCGTTGAGGACAGTACTGTTAAAGTTGGGAATTCAGAATGGTGTGATCCATGTGCTTTTGGGAATTGTAGTTAGTTTTGCAGGACCAATGTTAACAGCGGTTATTATGAAGAAAAGTAAGTGGCTGGAGTTTTTTCTCTATCCGAACGAATTCATCAAGGTTAAATAAATGAGGTTTCTTATGAGGATATTAATGATCAACAAGTTTCTCTATCCCAATGGCGGAAGTGAAACGTACATATTTAAACTGGGCGATTATCTGAAAAGCCAGGGGCATGAAGTTCAGTATTTTGGCATGGAGCATGCGGGGCGTTGCGTAGGGAACGCTGTTAATGCATACACATCTGACATGGATTTCCATGGCGGCTCGAAACTGGCCAAACTAACGTATCCTCTAAAGACCATTTATTCTTCCGAAGCTCGGAAAAAACTGCGCCTTGTACTGGATAATTTCAGACCAGATGTTTGCCATTTGAATAATTTCAATTATCAGTTGACCCCCAGTATCCTTTTGGAAATCCAGAAGTGGCGAAAAGAGGGTAATAAATGCCGGATTGTGTTTACTGCGCATGATTATCAACTGGTATGTCCCAACCATATGTGTAACAATCCCAATACAGGCGAAAACTGCGAAAAATGTTTGCAAGGACGTTTTTGGTATTGTACCAAGGGAAAATGCATTCATGGCAGCACAGCAAAGTCGGCTATCGGTACCATGGAAGCAACATTCTGGAAATGGAATGGAGCCTACGATTTTATCGATACTATGGTATGCTGTTCTGAGTTTATGAAGACAAAAATGGACAGTAATCCGCTGTTTGCAAAAAAGACGGTGGCGATGCATAACTTTGTGGACAGGGTGGAATGGAAAGACTTTGACAAAAAAGATTATGTCCTGTACTTTGGCCGGTTTTCCAAGGAGAAGGGTATCAATACACTCTTGAAGGTCTGCAAAGATCTTCCTGATGTGCGATTTGTTTTTGCCGGAACGGGGCCTCTGGAAGCTGAGATCAATGGTATCGCAAATATTCAAAATGTAGGGTTCCAAACGGGGAAAGCTCTTGAGACCTTGATCCGGGAAGCCAGATTCAGTATCTATCCGTCTGAGTGGTATGAAAACTGCCCGTTCTCTGTTATGGAAAGCCAGATGTATGGTACACCTGTTCTGGGGGCAAATATCGGGGGTATCCCTGAGTTGATTGAAGTTGGCAAGACTGGTGAACTGTTTGAAAGCGGTAATGTTAGAGAGCTGAAGAGCAAGATTCAGAAGCTCTGGAAGGATAATGCGTTAACAGACCAGTACAGCAAAAACTGCAAAGCAATTGCGTTCGATACAGTGGAACAATATGTGGACAAACTGATGAAGATTTATCAGGGACTGTTGGTTGTGTGAGAGGAGATTCGGATTATGTCAGAAAAGAAACTGAATGGTACGGTTATTGTGACCTATCGCTGCAATGCACGTTGCTCGATGTGCAATCGTTATAAAGCTCCTTCCAAGCCGGAAGAAGAAATCAGCCTGGATACCATACGGAAACTTCCCCCTATGTATTTTACCAACATCACGGGTGGCGAGCCGTTTATTCGGACAGATTTAAAGGATATCGTCCGAGAGCTGTATAAGAAGTCTGATCGTATCGTAATTTCCACAAATGGCTTTTTTACGGACCGGATTGTAGATCTGTGTAAAGAGTTCCCACAGATCGGTATCCGTATCTCCATTGAAGGATTGGAACAGACCAACAATGAGATTCGTGGCTTGGATGACGGTTATAATCGTGGATACACAACGCTGAAGAAACTGCGGGAAATGGGAATGCAGGACGTGGGATTTGGCATGACCGTCCAGGACAAAAACGCTCCGGATCTGGTTCCGCTGTATGAAATATCCAATCAGATGGGCATGGAGTTCGCTACGGCTTCCCTGCACAACAGTTTCTACTTTGTGGAAGCGAAGAACATCATCCACGACCGTCCGATGGTTGCCAAGAATTTTGAAAATTTGGTCAATGCGCTTCTTCGGAGCAACAGCCCGAAAAAATGGTTCCGGGCCTACTTTAACCATGGCTTAATTAATTATATCTATAGTCAGAAACGGCTTCTGCCCTGCGATATGAGCTTCGATACTTTTTTCATCGATCCTTATGGCGATGTGATGCCTTGCAACGGTACCAAGGATAAAGAGGTCATGGGCAACCTGAACACACAGACTTGGGACGAGCTGTGGAACAGCCCTGAGGCAGAGAAGGTTCGTGCAAAGGTTCGTTGCTGCGACCGGAACTGCTGGATGATTGGCTCTGTTTCCCCTGCCATGCATAAATATATCTGGAAGCCCGCTGCCTGGGTTTTGCTTCACAAGTTCAAGGCCCTGTTTTCTAAGCAACCGTACAGCATGTATGAACTGAAGATCTGCCGTGACTATCGTGATGGCAAAGTAACCAAAGAAGAACTGGATAAGTGCAGTACCTGTGACTTTCACGCTGCGATTAATGACGGACTGAGTGAAGCATCGAAGGAGCAGCTGAAATATAAGACTGGTGAGGAAATTGTAGATGCTGATATTGCGCAGCAGATGAAGAAGTAAACAGGAGAAGATAAAAATGAAAGTGGCTGTCATAACCAGACATGCGATAACAAATTATGGATCGTTGTTACAGGCTTTTGCAACGCAGAAAGTAATAGAAAACCTTGGCCATACTTGTGAAATCATTGACTATATCCGCGATGACGAATCATATTCACAACGAGAGAAAACACTTCTTGCACGAAAACCAAATTGGAATCACAATCCGATCAAGAAAGGGCTATACCTTGCTTTGCGGCAGCCGGAAAGTATCGCAGCAGGAAAAAAGTTTGAAAGAGAACAAGCTAAATATTTGCATCTTACAAAACGTTATACAAGCCCTGAACAACTAATAAAGGATAAGCCAATTGCAGATGTATATATGACGGGAAGTGATCAGGTTTGGGGCCCTGTTGAGAATGGGACGTATGATGCTTCCTACTGCCTTTCCTTTACAGATGACATTGATAAAAGGATTGCCTATGCAGCCAGTTTTGGTCGAACGGATATGTCACTGGAAACACAAGATTTTTTCAAAAAGTGGCTGGGACGATTTAAATGCATTGGTGTCCGGGAAGACAGTGCTGTGGATATTTTGAAGAAGATGGGAATAGATGCAATCCAGGTATTAGATCCGACATTGTTACTTAATGAAGCGTTTTGGAAGCATTATTTGACGCCAATAAAGACAAAAGACTATATACTGGTTTATCAACTACACAACGATAAGAAGATTGGTACGTATGTCAAGAAAGTAGCTGAGGAGACAGGACTGCCACTTATCAGGATATCATCATCATTTCATCAGATTTTCCGAGAGGGAAGGTTTGTGTGGTGCCCAGGGATGGGAGAATTTTTAAGTTATATAAAAAATGCAAAGTATCTGATTACAGATTCTTTCCATGGAACGGCATTTGCAATTAATTTTAACATTCCTTTTGTTGAAATTCTGCCAAATAATACAACGGCAGCACGTAATTTAAGTATTTTAAAGTTAACTGGGTTAGAGGAAAGAATACTTAGCAATATTAATGATATTGATTTAATATATAGAGAAATTAATTATGAGCCAGTTAATTTGCTGCTGGAAAAAAGCAGAAAAAGTTCTCTAGAGGTACTAAAAAAACTCATTGAACAGTAAAAACAGGAGATACTTTTTTATGAAAAACGGATTGAAAATTAAAAAAAGGACTTTACTGCTTTTCCCTGCGATATTTCTTATAGCAATTCAATTTTATGATGAAGTTGCTTTGTTACAACGTATTGATGCCACTGGGTTGAAACATATTTTAATTCTTTTATACATTATGATTGTAATCGCCAAAGGCAATTCTGAGAGAAGATTTTCATTTTTTCTCGGATATGAATTAAAAAGAGTATGTACCGTGACGAGTATTTTAGTGGCAATTTCATTTTTTTTTATGATACAAAATGGTTTTTCAACTGGTTGGATATCGGAAACGTACTTTTTTATCATTCCAATACTATTCGTTTATTGTATATTTCGCAATAACTGGACACGGACTGCTTTAGAAGAACTTACAGATATGATGATGATTCCTTCTGTTATCGGATTTGTAATGCTTATTTTACAAAGATTAGCAGAGGGAACAGCAATAACGTTTTCATTTATTGAATCGAAATCACCATTTGAAATAGAAAGTGCACACTTATTTTTGCTGTTATATATAGCTTACACATATTTAGAAAAAAAGAAAAAAAGTATTGTATGTGCGATATGTTGTATCTTGGCGTGGAAGAGAATGACGCTTATATATTTAATTTTTGTTGCTCTTATCCACAAAAGGATTAAAAAGGATAAAAGCGTTCCAAAATGCTTTTATGTATTGTTGACTGGATTAATTTTGTTTGTTCCGTTGATATTTGAATTGCTATTAACCGATTCTTTTTCCGATTGGTTTACATCGACTTTTGGAATCAATTTACATAACTTTTTAATGTTCAGGTTTGAAACTATTGTCACAGCGTTCGAAAGTTCTATTCCGAATCAAGGACTTGGAACATTTCTGACTGTAAATGTTCCGTGGTATGGTCGTATTGTTAATGTTAGCATTCACAATGACATTGTCAGATTATATTTGGAAGTAACACCCGTTGGACTTGCTTGCTTTGCGTATGGGTATCTATCTTTGGCCCGAAATCAGTATTCATTTCTTGTTATTGCATTCATGTTTATAGAAATGATTTTCTCTCATTTTTTAGGGAACGGTTCCTTGCCTTTCTGGATACTGGCATTTAGTATGATTTGCTGTTTTAATAGATTCCCTGATAATATAGCTAAAACTGAATCTGTTTAAAAGGAGTGATCAGGTGAAGAAGATAGGAATTATAACTGTATATCATACAGAGAATACGGGAAGTGTGCTGCAAGCAACCGCATTAAAGGACTTTTTGACTCTATCAGGATATGATGTATATTTCGTCAATACAAGAAATAAATACTCGGCACACTCAAAATTTGCACTTTTGAAAAATATTTTGAAATCCATAAAAACGAAATCTGACTTTAGGCAGTGTATTTCTCGTTATAATTACTTTGAGAGATATATCAGGAACACTTTTTTGGTAGTGAATGCTGATCAGGTTGAGAGTTGCGGATTTGAAAAACTAGTTATTGGAAGTGATACTGTTTGGAATATTGATTCGCGGTATTTCAAAGCATCGGAAGATTTGTTTTGGGGAATGCGATGGAAAAAAATACCCATTATTTCCTACGCAGTATCCATAGCCAATTCTAGTATTGAGAAGCTATCCCAGTTAACGTACCCTGAAAAAGCGGTAAAAAGCTTGGAAGCTATAGGGGTAAGAGATACTTATACGCAGGCTTTTGTAGAAACCGTGCTGAAGAAACAGGTGGCTTTGAACTGTGATCCAACAATGTTGTTCGGTGTGGATTATTATCGAGAGAAATGCTTCCCAATTAAGGAAAGATTCATTCTGTTATACTTATTTGAGGAAATTCGTCCAGAGTTAATGGAAGAACTGAAGGAATTTGCCTTTAAACGTAATTTGAAAATAGTTTGCCTGGGAAAGTTCATAAAAGGCTGCGATATTTGGAAAATTTCCACGTTAGATAATTTCCTGTCATACTTTGATTCAGCGGATTACGTTATAACGAATACATTTCATGGCACTGCCTTTTCAATTATTTTTAATAAAAACTTTATCGTATTGGATTATAACAAAATAAAGGTGAATGAAATTTTAGGAAAAGTCGAATTGAATTGTAGACTGACAAAGAATAACCTGGGACTTTTTGAGTGTGAAATTGATTATAAAAAGGTCAATAGCATACTTGATCAGTTTCGTGAGTCTTCAAAAAGGTATCTTTTGCAGGCGCTCAAACAAGGAAAATAAAAGGGGGATATGGAGGAAATATTTATGATGCTATTTGATATTTTAAAGAGGAATGATTCCCTTCGTTCAATTGTAAAGAAGGGAAAAATATATAGGGAGTACTTACATGATGCCAGACAGATGTCAAGATATTATTTGGGTGCATCTGAATCAAGGGGAAAAAAAGAATATAGAATAATGCTTTTGGTTCATAGCTTGGAAAAAGGAATGTGTATGCCCAATCCTAGACCCTTTGGATATAAAAAAGTAGTGCATCTTGTGCATATTTTATCAGACTATAATGAGTTGAACAAAAAAGACTTTGAATATAAACTGGGAATTGCCATTTTAAAAGCATGGTGCTCTTTTTGCGAAACACATGGATGGACTGAGCAAAAGGAATATAGGATCGCGTCTGAATATGCCCAAAAAAATGGGATAGATGATATTGCTGCAGGCTCTCGCATAATGTCTGCGCCCCATATTACTGAGCTAAGTTCCTTTGATGATGTTGTATTTTCTAGACATTCTGTCCGGGATTTTGCCGATATTCCTCTTAAAGAAGATGATATTCAGTATGCATTAAAGTGTTTTCTCGAGGCACCTACTGCCTGTAATCGCCAGATGTGTAAAGTTTATTATATAACGAATCCAAACATGAAAAATACTTTGGACAATACAATAATGGGAGTCGCCGGATTTAATAAGAAGACAGTTAACTACTTTGTAATTACTTATGATACAGCTTCACTTGACTATTATGGCGAGAGAAATCAGGGACATTTAAACACCGGTCTGGTGGCAATGAATTTTGTTAATGGTTTACACGCTCGTGGCATTGGAAGCTGTTTCATGCAATGGTCTAACAAATATTCTGAAGATTTACAGATCAGAAAATTGCTGAAACTGCCAGAAAGTGAGCGTATTGGTATAGTAATTGGCGCGGGGTATTATTTAAATGAATCAACGATTCCATGCTCATTTAGGAAAAGCATTGAGGATATTTATAGGGTGATATAGTAACATGAGTAATGTACCGAAGAACTATATATATAATACAACATTTAATATTTTGAATGTTATTATTCCGCTGGTAACGGCCCCATATCTTGCGCGCATATTAGGAACTGCGGGCGTTGGCGTTTATTCATATTACTATTCTATTGCAACCTATTTCACACTATTTGCAAAATTAGGGCTTACCAATTACGGCACAAGACATCTTGCTTGCATTAGGGATGACAAGGATAAACTGGCAAAAGAGTTTTCCCGCTTATACATTATGCAGATTTCTATTACAGCCATTGTTCTTCTGATATATGTTGTGTTTGTAATTATTTTTGCGGATAGTATTGCTTTGGCGGGAATTTTTGGGCTTTGGATTTTTTTTGTCGCATTTGATACCGATTGGGTTTTATTTGCCCTGGAAGAATTTAAATCGTGTGCGGTCCGTAACTGTGCAGTAAAAATGATTTCAACGTTATTTATTTTCATTCTTGTCAGAAACGCTGATGATATTTGGAAATATGCGTTAATTACAAGTTTAAGTTACGGAATTGGATATTTTTTCCTGTGGACAAAATGTAGAAAATATATCAACTTCAAAGGAATTGTTGCCAAAGAAGTAAGTAGGCATATCAAGCCATGCTTTATACTTATGATACCAGTCATATCATTGAGTATTTATAGAACAATGGATAAAGTTATGCTAGGCATGATGTGTAATATGAGTCAGACGGGGGTATATGATTATGCTGAGAAGCTGATATACTGCCTCACGTCGTTCATCTCTTCTTTGGGAACTGTTATGATGCCCAAAATGTCAAATTTATTTGCCAAAAATGATAGAAATGTTGTTGCTACTTATATGGAAAAATCAATGGTTTTTATCATTTTTTTAGCAGCTGGAATGTGTTTCGGAATTTCGGCAATAGCGGATAGTTTGATTCCCATTCTATATGGATCACAATTTGTGGAAAGCATACAGCTGCTTAGATTGCTTGCGGTTACCCTTATTTTTATTGCGTGGGGAAATGTCGTGCGGACACAGTATGCAATTCCAAGTAAAAGGGATGACGTATATGTAGGTTCTACAGTAACTGGTGCATTGGTGAATTTGACCATTAACATTTTACTAATTCCAAGATATCAGGCCGTTGGGGCATGTGTTGGCACGATATGTGCAGAATTCTCTGTTATTGTTGTTCAGGCAATTCTTCTTAGAAAAGAATTACCTTATATGAAGTATATAAAAGATAGCATTCCGTTCATCCTGTTTGGTGGAATCATGTATGTGCTATGCTATTATGTTGAGCTTATTTTTTTCCCTGGAATCGTTACTATGATCATTCAGATACTCCTGGGAATTGTAATTTACACCCTTCTTTCATATGTTTATGTTACTAAAGCATTAAAGATTAAACTCAGAAGAAGCTTTTGAATGCAGTACTCCGAAAATCCTTAGTCGGCAATGGCGCAAGTTCCAATACCCCGTAGGCGAAAAGACCGTGAAGTGTAACAATATCGGAATGCAGGCTTACAATTGTCAAAACGCATTTTTTGTGGAAAGAAAGTCTGGCTTTTGAAATTTGACAGTGAAAAAATTGTGTGTTGGATTCTGGAATGCCCTTGTTCTTTTCCTCAAATTTCCTGGGACATTCGTCCACTTGGAAAAAGCAGAACATTTAAAAAGGCATAGGCACGATATTTTCTTTTTGAAGAAATTTCTGGCAATCGGATATGTTGAGTACTGCGAACAGCAAGCACATAAGTTGTGCAGATGGTATCTGGTGTAATATACTTATCACGACTAAAGTTCTGGATTTCTCCCCCAATGGCGGTGAAGTGATTTGGCTGTGTTTAAAGAAGGTGATAAGTGTATGAATTATATAACATCAAGAGAAGCGGCAAGTAAGTGGGGAATATCGGAACGCAGAGTGCAGACTTACTGCGCCCAAGGGCGGATTTTAGGCGCAAAGAAAATTGGTGCCTCCTGGGGAATTCCGGTCAATGCCAGCAAGCCTTTGGACCCGCGTAGGACGGAGCAAAAGAAAGCCGTCTGTATCGACAAAACAGATCTTTTTTCCTATTTTTTACCCTTGATGCAGGCGAATTTTCCGTTGAATCAGTGCTTGGCCTATATCGAAAGCCTGGAAAACCCAATTCAAAAAGAACTTGCTTATCTTGAATACTACTATTACACCGGAGAAACTGAAAAAGTAGCGGCTATCGCACGGAATTTTGAAGATTGCCGGGATCTGCCTGTCATGCTTTCAGTATCCTTAATTTGCGTATTTTCGTATCTGTCTGCCGGAGAGGTAGAGATAGCCATGGAGACCTTAGAGCGAATTCGGGACGTTTGTAAAGATGCAGAGGATACATCTTCCCAGTTTAGAGCGCTTCAGGCTTTTTCTCTTTTGACGGTGGAAGTGTTGCTGCGGCTGTCTTTGCCGGAGAAAATGCTATCTGTGCAAAATGATATCCGATGCCTGCCGTAAGTGCTCAATAACCACCCGCCTAGCATTTGACTTCGCGCTGTGAGATAATATCCCAAATTCGAAAAACTGACGGTGAGTTTTTCAAGAAAACAGATAGGGATGGTGTCAAATGGGAGACGTGCTAGCGGTGCGGGATG
>CALWOA010000006.1 GCA_944382965.1 uncultured Oscillospiraceae bacterium
GACCCGGACCCTTCGGATCCTTCCGGCCCTGTAGACCCGGACCCTTCGGATCCTTCCGGCCCTGTAGACCCGGACCCTCCGGATCCCTCCGACTCTGTGGATCCTGTAGACCCTCCGGATTCTTCGGATACTTCTGAAACGCCGCCGGATCCCTCCGACACATCAGAGTCTCCTGACGAGGGTGAACAGGTTGAAGAACTACCGGAAGAGGAACTGCCGGAAGAAGAGCAGATGTCTTTATTTGGAAGATTGCTCCATGTACGGTCTATGGCATCCGACTTCCCGGAAGAGGGCGGCGATGAAGGGTATATCAGCGTGGATTCCTACTACGTCATCTTCAAAATCACCCAGGGAAATATGTCACTGGGTCAGCGCACAGTCTGGCAGGGCGCGCATGTCTATGGCGGGAATGGAAGCTTCTCGATTCGCCTGTTTGATGCATCAGGAATGATGGACTATACCCTGATTGACGAGGGCGAAGAGGACCCGGGTGGTATAGAGATCCCGGACATTGACTTTGGCAGTGGTTATACTGCCGCTCAGATTGCCCAGATGCGTGCTGAACAGGAAAAGAAAATCAAAGACCTGGAATTCAAAATCAAAATGGCGGATGCGGATTACAAGATCATGCAGACCGAAGTGGGCGACGGTAACATCTATGCCGATATTGACGGTGAAGTGGTATCGCTGCTGACAGAAGAGGAAGCCAAGCAGTCCAAGACTCCCTTCATGAAGGTTTCCGGCGGCGGCGGCTTCTATGTGGAAGGCAGCATCAACGAACTGGAAAAGGACAATCTGCGCATTGGCCAGGAGGTTACCATCAATGACTGGGAATCCGGCATGACTTACACAGGAACCGTACAGTCCGTTGGCGACTTCCCCAGCAGAGACAATGGCTACAGCGGTATGGGAAATCCCAATTCTTCCTACTATCCCTTTGTGGCCTTTGTGGACGGCAGCGCCGACCTCCAGGCAGGCAAGTATGTGAGTATGACCTTTGCCACCAGTTCTGGCGCCAATGGCATTTACCTGCAGAATCCCTTTGTCCGCACGGAAAATGGAGAGTCCTATGTCTATGTTCAGGGCGCCAATGGGAAACTGGAGAAACGCAGCGTTACCGTGGGCAAGTCCTTGTGGGGCAGCTATACGGAGATCAAGAGCGGCTTGAGCGAAGACGATTACATTGCTTTCCCTTATGGAAAAGATGTAAAACCCGGAGTGCCTACCGAGCTGAGTGACTTGTCCAGCTTGTATTCGTACTAAGGAGGGCAGTTATGACAGAAAATATCAGACTAGCCTTCCAGGGCATCTGGGGGCACAAAATGCGCTCGGTGCTGACGATGCTGGGTATTATCATCGGTATTGCAGCCATTATCACCATTGTTTCCACCATCCAGGGCACCAATGAGCAGATCAAGGAAAACCTGATCGGCGCGGGCAATAACGTGGTTACCGTCCAGCTGAATGAAGGAAGTTATCCTTACGATATGAACTGGAACGGGAATCCCGACGGCGTTCGGACCATTACCGAAAAAACCAGACAGGAACTGAAGGAAATTGCGGGGGTAGAGGAAGTGTCCTTGTACTGTGCCCGGACCTATTCCGACGGACTGTATTATCAAAATGTCAGCTACAGCGGCCAGATTTTCGGAATCGACGAACACTATCTGCACGTGTACGGCTACCAGGTGAAAAGCGGCCGGGGCTTTACCCAGAGCGACTATGACAACTACCGCAAGGTGGTGCTGGTGGATACCAACACCGTCAAGAATCTCTTCGGCGGGGAAGACCCGGTGGGAAAGACCATAGAACTGAATGCGGATACCTTCACCGTGGTAGGCGTGGTTGCGCTGGCGGAGGAATTTGCTCCCACCATCAATTCCATGAAGGACTACCAGCTGTATATGAATAACTCCACCGGCTCGGTCTACCTGCCCGACAGTGTATGGCCCACGGCATACCGGTTTGATGAACCCCAGAGCGTGGCCATCAAAGTGGTAAATACCGATGCCATGACCAGCGCCGGACAGGATGCAGCGGATCTGCTGAATCAGAAGCAGATTACCAATTCCAACAGCAAACTTCAGTACCGCAGCCAGGATATGCTGGAACAGGCCCAGCAGCTACAGAAGATGTCCGAGTCTACCAACACCCAGCTGATCTGGATTGCCAGTATCTCCTTGCTGGTTGGCGGTATCGGTGTTATGAACATCATGCTGGTGTCCGTTACTGAACGTACTGCGGAAATCGGCCTGAAAAAGGCCATTGGCGCAAAGAAAAAGCGGATTTTGCTTCAGTTCCTGACGGAATCCGCGGTGCTGACCAGTATGGGCGGCCTGATTGGCGTGATTACCGGTGTGATCATGGCCCAGCTGATTTCCAGTATGGTGCAGATTCCGGTGTCCATCAGCCTGCCGGCCATTGCCGTTGCGGTGGTGTTCTCCACCCTGATCGGTGTGGTATTCGGCATGCTCCCTGCTGTACAGGCAGCCAACCTGAATCCTATCGAGGCTTTGCGCCGGGATTGATACAAGAAAAAATCGCAGGCATTTCGGTGCCTGCGGTTTTTCTGACAAAAGGTTGCAATTCGGTTAAAAATGTGCTATGATTTTTCACAGTTTGAAATCATTTGGAGGTCAATGCTGTGAAGAGTAAACTTGTGACCGTCCTTCTGGTGATTGTGATTGTACTGACGCTGGCAGTAGGCGGCGTTGTGGGCTTCCTGTGGTATCGGGATAATCACATTTTTGTGGAAGGAAAGGCTTATTCCATCCATGCGGTGACGCTGGACCTGCGGCAGGAGGATATATCCGCTGCGCATTACGACCAGGTTCACGCCCAACTGCCCCAATGCCAGATCACCTGGAATGTTCCGTTCCAAAATGGAAAAGTTTCCAGCGATTCCGAAAGCCTGAGTGTTACCACCCTGACCCAGGAAGACGTGGATATTCTGAGTAAGTATTTTCCCAACCTAAAGACCCTGGATGCCTCCGCTTGTCAGGATTATGGAATGCTGGAAGCGTTCCAAAACCAGAACCCGGACTGCGAAGTTACCTATACGGTGGATCTGGGAGGAAAAGCCTTCCCTCCGGACACCACGGAGCTGGTACTGGAAAATGGCGACTATACCCTGGACATGCTGCTGGAAAACCTGGCCTATCTGCCCCAGGTAAAATCCATCAATCTGAAAATGCCGGAGCTTTCTTTGGAAGAGGTGGAGCAGCTGAAGGCGGATTATGAGGCCATTGAGATTACCTGCACTGTGGAACTGATGGGGAAAGAATATGACACCCAGACAACCCAGCTGGACTTGTCTTCGTTGACTTCGGACGCAGTTGCAGAGGTGGCGGAGAAGCTGGCCATGCTGCCCAACCTGGAAAATGTGGAACTGACCAACTCCGAAGGCGTCAGCCAGCTGACCAAAGAGGATGTCAAAACCCTGATGAATGCGGCACCAGAGGTAAGCTTCCACTACGCATTTGACTTCTTTGGTCAGACTATTTCCACAACCGATGAGGAAGTGCACATCAAAAATACCAAAATCGGTGACGAAGGAGAGCAGGAAGTGCGCCTGGCCCTGGACCTGATGCAAAACTGCAGCCGCTTTGTGCTGGAAAACTGCCAGATGTCCAATGATGTTCTGGCGAAAATCCGGGACGACTACCGCGAGAAAACCAAGGTGGTCTGGCGGGTGTACTTTGGCGAAGGCGGCAGCAGCCTGACCGACGCCCAGGTAATCCGGGCGGTATATGGACTGGTGGACGATAACTGCCATGATCTGATCTACTGTGAAGACGTGCAGTTTATGGACATCGGTCACAATGAGTTCCTGGATGCAGTGCCCTTTGTGGCGGGGATGCCCAACCTGGAGTATATCATCGTCTCCGGCGCCCCCATTAAGGACCTGACACCCTTTGAAAACTGCAAGAAGCTGAAGTTCCTGGAGATTGCCTTCTGCGAATATATTGAAGATCTGTCTCCTTTGGCTAACTGTGAAAGCCTGGAAATGCTGAACATCAGCAATACCCATGTTTTGGATCTGTCCCCGCTGGATGATCTGCCTATGACCCATTTGTGTGCCAGACTGAATCCTGCCGGCGGCAGTCGGATTCCCAAGGAAGAACAGGACCGTTTCATCGCCCAGCACCCGGACTGCTGGTCCTCCTTTACCGGCTCTCAGCCTTACGGCGTGGGCTGGCGCTATGATACGGATGAGACTACCCCTCTGCCCGCTTATGCACTGATTGCCGAAGCCTTCCGTTATCCCAACGCCCCCAACAACGTGGGCTGGTATCTGGAAACAGAAACAGAATCCTAATACTGGAAAGGAAGTATTTGATATGAATCATCCTATTCACACAGAAAATGCCCCTGCGGCCATCGGCCCTTATTCTCAGGCAGTGCAGGCAGGAAATCTGCTGTTTGTCTCCGGACAGCTGCCCATTGACCCGGCTACCGGCGCCTTTGCCGGGGAGGACATTGCCACCCAGACCCGTCAGTCCCTGACCAATGTCCGCAATATTCTGGAAAAGGCCGGATACAGCTGTGCAGATGTGGTGAAGACCACGGTGCTGATGGCAAATATTGAAGATTTTGCTGCTATGAACGCAGTATACGCCGAGTTCTTTACGGAAAACTTCCCCGCCCGGGCAGCCTACGCCGTCAAGGATATTCCCAAGGGCGCTCTGGTGGAAATCGAAGTTGTTGCTTGCAAGTAAATCCCTGTAAAAAGCCCAAAACCCTCCCGACCGTTTTTGTCAGGAGGGTTTTCTGCGATCGTCGGCAGTTTCTGCTTCCCATTGACTGCCTGGTATGGTATAATAAAAAGAAAAAGGAGAAACTGCATGACCTTAGAAGAACTGAAGCAAAAAATGGATCAGGCCCATTATATTTACGATGATACCTTGGCTACGGTGCTGTATGTGGCGCTGCAGCTGGGACGCCCTCTGCTGATTGAGGGCGCTGCCGGTGTGGGAAAAACGGAGATTGCCAAAGTGATGGCCTCCGCCCTGGACCGGGATCTGGTGCGGCTGCAGTGCTATGAAGGCCTGGACGAAAGCAAGGCGCTGTACGAGTGGAACTACCAGAAGCAGCTGCTGTCCATCCAGGTGAATATGAATGCCCAGGATAAGGATGCGCTGACCAAGTCTCTGTTCAGTGACGAGTATCTTCTGGAACGTCCCCTGCTGCAGTCCATCCGGTCGGAAAAGCCGGTGGTGCTGCTGATTGACGAAATTGACAAGGCCGATGAGGAGTTTGAAGCGTTCCTGCTGGAACTGCTTTCGGATATGCAGGTATCCATCCCGGAGGTGGGCACCATCAAGGCAAAGTCGATCCCCTTTGTGGTACTGACTTCCAACCGGGCAAGACCTTTGAGCGAAGCCCTGCGGCGGCGGTGTGCCTACCTGTATATTGAATATCCGGATATGGAGAAGGAATTGGCCATTCTTCGGGCGAAGCTTCCCCATGTGGATGACCGTCTCTGCGCTCAGGTGGCCCTGGCAGTGCAGAAGCTTCGGGCCAGCGAAACCATTCTGAAAAAACCCTCCATTGCGGAAACTTTGGACTGGGCGGCGGCCCTGGATGCCCTGGGCCTGCGGGAACTGACCCCGGATGCTCTGCGGCAGACAGCGGGATTCGTGCTGAAAAACAACGAAGACATTGCCGAACTGAATCTGGATGACCACCATGCCTGCCAGTGCGGAGGCTGCGGAGGACACCACCATGACTGACCCCCAGGTCTACCTGGAAAAGCTGTCTGCCTTTTCCCGGATGCTGCGGCTGGAAGGGCTGATCGTCAGTCCCAAAGAAACCGAAGACGCTGCCCGGCTGCTGATTGGGTTAGGAATGGCAGACCGGGAGCAGGTCAAGACTGCTCTGCGGACGGTCTATGCCAAATCCCGGGAAGAGCAGCTTTCCTTTGACCGGTGCTTTGACGGATTCTTCATCTCAGAAGAAAAGATGCGCCAGCAGGCTAAGGAGCAGATGCAGCGGGAGCAGGAGCTGCAGCAGCACCGCCAGGAGGCAGAAGAGGAATTGCAGCTCAACGGCAAGCCCATGGACCTGGACGAAAGCCAACGGGAAGCCTATGCTGCTATGCCGGAAGATGCCCGGCAGCGGCTGCGCAGCTTCATGGAAAAATACCGGGGTACCGCCGAGCGCAATCCCAAACTCTACGGCGAATTTATCCACTCGGTCTTTGCCCGGGCCATTCTGGAGCAGCAGATGCTGATGGAAAATGCCGGAGTGGGTGCTCAGGAGATTGACCCGGAAATGGGAATTCTGTACCGGGATATTTCGGAATTTAAGGATACGGAAATTCCCAAAGCCATTTCCATGATTCAGGCGGTGGCCCGGCAGATCAACGGAGAACTCTCCGCCAAACGTAAGGGCAGCGCCCATACCGGTAAGCTGGACTTTCGCAAAACCATCCGCAAGGGTCTGGAAACCGGCGGCAGCTTTTATCGCTTGCGCTACCGGAAAAAACGGGCTCAGCGCAAGCACCTGGTGCTGCTGTGCGACGTCTCCGGCTCCATGGTGCAGTTTTCGGAATTTGCCCTGCGGTTTATTCAGAGCCTGAATCAGGTCGCCGATAGCTCCCGGACCTTCCTGTTTTCGGAAACCATGGTGGAGGTGGATGCGTTTCAGCTTCAGAATATGGATCAGTTCCGCAGTCATGTCCGGGAACTGGGTATCTACGGACGGGGAACGGATGTGGGAACTGCCCTGGCCCAGCTGTGCCTGAAGCAACCGCCGATTCTCAACCAGGCTACAACGTTGCTGATTTTGTCCGACACCAAGACCATTGACCAGCCCCGGGCAGTGCGGGCGGTGATGGAAGCCAAGCGGCAGTGTGGTCGGGTACTCTGGCTCAACCCCATTCCGCAGAATAAGTGGCAGTACCTCAGAAGCGTGCAGACCATGGCGGAAATCTGTACCATGGTGCCTTGCAGCACCCTGCGGGAGCTGGCCTCCGCCTGCCGCAGATTGACCAAGATCTAACTGTATCGTATTTGTATGCCCGGAGAATCCAGTTTGGATTCTCCGGGTGCTGTCTTTCTGGGATGCGGAGATACCAGAACCAGGGAAAAGGAGTGCTATTTTTGACATATGTCGATATGTTTCTGCAGAATTGTAGACAATTACAAATTATGCCGTTTCTTTCTGGGAATTAATCTCATGGAAAACAGACGGTAATTCTGCTATAATAAATACGGTACACCCTATCCCGAAAATCGCTTTTATGTAAAGCGTAAGGAGGTTAACATCACCATGCTGCCATCATCGTACTACAGCAAAACGGACGAGATCATTGCCCGGTACGTCCCGGATGCCCGCTCCCTGATTCCCATCATGCAGGATATTCAGGCGGAGTACCGCTATCTTCCTGCGGAACTTCTGAGCTATGTGGCCGGGAAAATCGGGATCACCGAGGCGAAAGCCTATTCTGTTGCAACATTCTATGAGAATTTCTCCTTTGAAGCAAAGGGCAAGTATGTCATTAAGGTCTGTGACGGAACCGCCTGCCATGTGCGCCATTCCACCCCGGTGCTGGAAGCACTGTGGAAGGAACTGGGTCTGAGCAAGAAGAAGCATACCACCGACGACATGCTCTTCACGGTGGAGACGGTTTCCTGCCTGGGTGCCTGTGGACTGGCTCCCACCATGATGGTCAACGAGCAGGTTTATCCTTCCATGACACCCGAGAAGGCATTGGCACTCATCGAGGAATTGCGAGGTAAAGGCTGATGATGAAGACGGTTCAAGATTTGGTACAGGCCACCGAGAAGGCCTGCCAGGAGATCAAAAACTATGATTGCCGGATTCTGGTCTGCTCCGGCACCGGATGTATTGCCACCGGCTCCCAGGTGACCTATGAGATTTTTTCCAATCTGGTAAAAGATACGCCGGGTGTTCAGTTGGTATTTTCTCCCTGCGGCGGACACGACGAAAAGGTCGTAGGCGTAAAAAAGACCGGCTGCCAGGGCTTCTGCGAATTGGGCCCCCTGGTCCGGATTCAGAAGGGTGACAAGGTCATCCAGTACATCAAAGTGCAGCCTGAGGACTGCGCCGATATTTTTGAGAAGAGCGTTCTGGGCGACGAGATCATCGAGCGCCTGCTGTATAAGAAGGGCGAAAAGGCCTATGTGCAGCCTGACGAAATCCCATTCATTGCCAAGCAGACCCGGATCGTTCTGGAAAACTGCGGCAAGTTTGATTCCGAGTCCCTGGACGAATATCTGGCTTCCGGCGGTTTCTCCGCACTGAAGAAGGCCATGTTCGAAATGACCCGGGACGAAGTCATTGAGGAAGTGGACAAGTCCGGCCTCCGGGGCCGTGGCGGCGGCGGCTTCCCCACTGGTCGGAAGTGGAAGCAGGTAGCCCATCAGAAGGAGCAGGTACGCTACGTGGTCTGTAACGGCGACGAAGGCGACCCCGGCGCATTCATGGACGGCTCCGTTATGGAAGGCGACCCCTTCAAGCTGATTGAGGGCATGATGATTGCCGGCTATGCCGTGAAGGCGGACAACGGCTACATCTATGTCCGTGCGGAATATCCCATGTCCGTGGCCCGGCTGCGCAACGCCATTGCCCAGCTGGAGGAGCGGGGACTGCTGGGTGACAACATCCTGGGTTCTGACTTCAGCTTCCATATGCATATCAACCGTGGCGCAGGCGCCTTCGTCTGCGGCGAAGGTTCTGCCCTGACTGCCTCCATCGAAGGAAACCGTGGTATGCCCCGTACCAAGCCTCCCAGAACTGTAGAAAAGGGTCTGTGGGAAAAGCCCACGGTGCTCAATAACGTGGAAACCTACGCCAACGTGCCCAAGATTATTCTCCAGGGCGCCGATTGGTTCCGTTCCATCGGTACTCCCGGCAGCCCCGGATGCAAGACCTTCTCCCTGACGGGTGCCATTGAGAACACCGGCCTGATCGAAGTGCCCATGGGTTCTACCCTGCGGCAGATTATCTTTGACATCGGCGGCGGTCTGAAAAACGGCGCCGAGTTCAAGGCGGTTCAGATCGGCGGCCCCTCCGGCGGCTGTCTGACGGAGAAACACCTGGATGAGCCTCTGGACTTTGACTCCGTGAAGAAATTCAACGCCATCGTCGGTTCCGGCGGCATGGTGGTTATGGGCCAGGATACCTGTATGGTGGAGGTTGCCCGGTTCTTCATGTCCTTTACCCAGCGGGAATCCTGCGGTAAGTGTACTCCCTGCCGGGAGGGCACCAAGCGGATGCTGGAGATCCTGGAACGGATTGTCAACGGTCAGGGCAAGCTGGAAGACTTGGATACCCTGGAAGAGCTGGCAACCATGATTCAGACCATGGCCCTGTGCGGCCTGGGCAAGTCCGCACCGCTACCGGTGCTGTCCACTTTGTCTACCTTCCGGGATGAATATGTGGAGCATATCGTCAACAAGAAGTGCCGGGCCAAGACCTGTACGGCGCTGCGCCGCTATGTAATTAACCCGGCATTCTGTAAGGGCTGCTCTAAATGCGCCCGGAACTGCCCGGTCAACGCCATTTCCGGCGTGGTCAAGAAGCCCTACACCATCGATTCCGACAAGTGCATCAAGTGCGGCGCATGTAAAGATAACTGTGCTTTCGATGCCATCTATGTGGAAGCATAAGGAGGGGATACAATGGGTACGATTACGATCAATGGAAAAAAGGTAGAATTTACCAACGAAAAAAACCTGCTGACCATCATTCGCAAGGCCGGCATTGAGATCCCCACGCTGTGCTACCAGCCGGAGCTTTCCATCTTCGGCGCCTGCCGCCTGTGTACGGTGGAAGATGACCGGGGCCGTTGCTTTGCTTCCTGCTCTGAGGAACCCCGGGACGGCATGGTGATTTATACCCACACCGAGCGGCTTCGCAAGCACCGCAAACTGATTGTGGAGCTGCTGCTGGCTGCCCACTGCCGGGACTGCACCACCTGTGACAAGCACGGAAAATGCACATTGCAGAAGCTGGCCTACCAGATGGGCATTAACGGCGTCCGGTTTGAGAATCACCGGGAAATTCAGCCGGTAGACTTCTCTTCTCCCGCTATTGTCCGCGACCCCAACAAGTGCATCCTCTGCGGCAACTGCGTCCGGGTCTGCAATGAGATTCAGGGTGTGGGCGTACTGGGCTTTGCTCACCGTGGTACGGAAGCTACCGTCAGCCCTGCCTTCAACCGGGAAATGGCTGCAACCAACTGCGTCAGCTGCGGCCAGTGCCGGGTGGTCTGCCCCACCGGCGCCCTGACCATCCATCACAACATGGAAGAGGTTTGGCGGGCGCTGGGCGATCCTAATACCCGGGTGGTGGCGCAGATTGCTCCGGCGGTCCGGGTGGCCGTGGGTGAAGCCTTCGGCTTGCCCAGAGGGGAAAATTCCATGGGCAAAATTGTGGCGGCTCTGCACCGGATGGGCTTTGACGAGGTCTTTGATACCTCCTATTCCGCTGACCTGACCATTATGGAAGAGTCTGCGGAGTTCCTGGATCGGGTTGGCAAAGGCGGCACTCTTCCGCTGCTGACTTCCTGCTGCCCCGCTTGGGTGAAGTTTGTGGAAAATGAATTCCCTGATTTCAAGGCCAATCTCTCCACCTGCCGCAGCCCCCAGCAGATGTTCTCTGCTGTGATTAAGGACTACTACCGTGACCCGGCAAACAGCGAGGGCAAAAAGACCTTCGTGGTGTCCATCATGCCCTGTACTGCCAAGAAGATGGAGGCCCGCCGCCCGGATGCTTACACCAAGGGCGAAAAGGATACCGACTCCGTCCTGACTACGGTAGAGCTGATCCGGATGATCGATGGTCATGGCATCAACTTTGAAACCCTGCCCAGCGAAGCCTGCGACATGCCTTTCGGCATTGCTTCTGGCGGCGGTGTGATCTTCGGCGCTACCGGCGGTGTCACCGAAGCGGTGCTGCGCCGTCTGGTGGACAGCCACGATACTGCCACCCTCAATGCCATTGCCGACTGTGGTGTCCGGGGAGACCAGGGCATTAAGGAATTCACCGTTCCTTACCAGGGTATGGACATTAACATCTGCGTGGTTTCCGGTCTGGAAAATGCCAGAAAAGTGCTTAACGCCGTGAAGTCCGGAGAGAAGCAGTACCATTTCATCGAAGTCATGGCTTGCCCCGGCGGCTGCGTCATGGGCGGCGGTCAGCCCACCGACGGTGTCAAGGAGCGCCAGGCCAAGGCCCGCACCAAGGGGCTGTATGCCGCTGACGGGGATATGGTAATCAAGAAGTCCGACGAAAATCCACTGATGGATATTTTCTACAATGGCTATTTCAAGGGCAAAGCCCACGAACTGCTGCACAATCCCCATTGATTCTCGAATAGCAAGTGCACCCCTGCTTTGGCGGGGGTGCATTTTTCACGGCGTTCTTTCAGCATTTAAATTTTAAATGCTTATGATAGATTCATAAATTCGCGTTGACATCACCGGCCCCGAGTGTTATAGTATGTCCCATCAAGTATTTCCTGTGCGCACAAATGTGCGCAGGATTGTAAGAGAAGGAGAGAAAAGACTATGAAGAAAATGCTTGCCCTTGTCCTTGCTGCATGCATGCTGCTGGTGCTGACGGCCTGCGGCTCTTCCGGTGCGGCTACCCAGACCACCGCTGCCGGAGAGACGGCTGCTGCTTCTGACGGTGAAAAGTATGTTGTGGGCGTGTGCCAGCTGGTGCCTCACGATGCACTGGACGCTGCTACCCAGGGCTTCTGCGATAAGCTGACCGAATTGCTGGGAGAAGACAATGTGGAAATCAAGGTCCAGGTTGCCGCCGGTGACTCTGCGACCTGCGCTCCCATCGTCAATGCCTTTGTGGCAGAGGAAGTGGACCTGATTATGGCCAACGCCACCCCCGCCCTCCAGGCAGCTTCCCAGGCAACCGCAGATATCCCCATCCTTGGCACCTCCGTTACCGAATACGGCGTGGCCATGGGCATTGAGGACTTCAGCGGTACCATCGGCGGCAATATCTCCGGTACTTCCGATCTGGCTCCCCTGGATCAGCAGGCCCAGATGGTGAAGGATTGGTTCCCGGATGCCAAGAATGTGGGCCTACTCTACTGCTCCGCTGAACCCAACTCCCAGTACCAGGTGGACACCGTTCAGAAGTACCTGGAAGAACTGGGCTTCACCTGCACTCAGTATCCCTTTGCCGATTCCAACGATATGGCAGCGGTTACCCAGACTGCTGCGGATAACTCCGATGTGATCTATGTCCCCACTGACAATACCGTAGCTTCCGGCTCGGGAATTGTGGACGGCATCTGCCAGCCTGCTGGCATTCCGGTCATTGCCGGTGAAGAAGGCATCTGCGGCGGCTGCGGCGTGGCTACCCTGTCCATCAGCTACTATGACCTGGGCGTCAAGACTGCGGAAATGGCAGCCCAGATTCTCACCGGTGAGGCGGATATTTCCACCATGCCCGTGAGCTATGCGGACACCTTCACGCCCAAGTACAACGCAGCTATCTGCGAGGCTCTGGGCATTACCCCCCTGGAGGGCTACGAAGCCATCGGCTAACACAGAAAATGCAAAAGCGGGCGAGGCGGCTGCGGCACCTCGCCCACTTCCGGCGAATGGAGAATGACAATGACAAACTTTCTGAATGCGCTGCCCGGTGCGGTTTCCCAGGGATTGATCTGGGGCATCATGGCTATTGGCGTATATCTGACCTACAAAATTCTGAGTATTTCCGACCTGACGGTGGACGGTTCCTTCTGCACCGGCGGTGCGGTGTGTGCTGTGCTGATGACCGCCGGATATAATATCTGGCTGTCCATGCTGCTGGCGGCGCTGGCAGGCCTGCTGGCGGGACTGGTGACCGGATTTTTCCACACAGAATGCGGAATTCCCGCCATTTTGGCCGGTATTTTGACTCAGCTGGGACTATGGTCGGTGAATCTGGCGATTATGGATATGAAAGCCAATGTGTCGCTGAATGTGAATAATTTTGACCTTCTGGTTTCCCTGCGGTATTTGCAGGAGGTGCAGAAGGGGACTCGTCCTTTCTGGCAGCATCCCATTTTTGTGGTGGGACTGATGACCGTTGCCCTTATTGGGGTGCTGTACTGGTTCTTCGGCACGGAACTCGGCGCTTCCATCCGGGCTACCGGAGCCAACGGCAATATGGCCCGGGCTCAGGGCATCAATACCAGCTTCAATCAGGTGTTGGGACTGGGACTGTCCAATGCACTGGTGGCTCTGTCCGGCGCCATGCTGTGCCAGTACAACGGCTTTGCCGAAATCAACATGGGCCGGGGCGCCATTGTGATCGGACTGGCTGCCATCATCATCGGCGATGTGGCCTTCGGTAAGGTTTTCCGCAACTTTGGCCTGAAGCTGCTGGCGGTTTCCATCGGTTCGATTATCTACTATGTGGTGATTCAGTTCGTCATCAGCGAGTTCAAGATGAACACCAACTACATGAAGCTGATTTCCGCGCTGATCGTGGCGCTGTTCCTGGCGATTCCTTACTGGAAGCAGCAGTATTTCCACAAGAAGGGCAAGGTAAGACAGAATGCTTAAACTGGAAAATATTTGGAAAACCTTCAATCCCGGCACCATCAATGAAAAAGTCGCCCTGCACGACCTAAGCCTGACCATGGAGGAAGGGGACTTCGTTACCGTCATCGGCGGCAATGGTGCGGGAAAATCGACTATGCTCAATGCCGTTGCCGGTGTTTTCGGTGTGGATTCGGGGAAAATTGTGATTGACGGGGTGGATGTGACCAATCTGCCGGAATACAAGCGGGCAAAGTACATTGGCCGGGTGTTCCAGGACCCCATGATGGGCACCGCTGCCACCATGCAGATTGAGGAGAATCTGGCACTGGCGGCCCGCCGGGGCCAGAGCCGCACCCTGCGCTCAGGCATCACCCGGGCGGAGCGGGAATCTTACATGGAACAACTGAAAATTCTGGGCCTGGGCCTGGAAAACCGGATGACTACTAAGGTAGGCCTGCTTTCCGGCGGTCAGCGTCAGGCGCTGACTCTGCTGATGGCCACCTTGCAGCGGCCCAAGCTGCTGCTTCTGGACGAGCATACGGCGGCGCTGGACCCCAAAACCGCAGCCAAGGTGCTGGACGCTACCCAGCGGATTGTGGAGAAAGACAACTTGACCACCCTGATGATTACCCACAACATGCGTGATGCCATTGCCTATGGCAACCGTCTAATTATGATGTATGAAGGCCATGTGGTGGTGGATGTGTCGGGAGAGGAAAAGAAAAAGCTGACGGTGGAGCAGCTGCTGAATCTGTTCAGCCAGGCTTCCGGCTCCGACGAAGTGGATGATAAAATGGTGCTGTCCTAAATAGGCAGAAAATTGCCGGAAAACCCTTTGGTTTTCCGGCAATTCTTTTGCTATAGGGGAGATTTATCATCCTTTTACCGGAGCGGCACCCAGGTATTCCTCCAGGCACAACCCGGAATTTTTCAGGTCCAGGGCCACCTCTTTGCCCACATAGCGGAAATGCCAAGGCTCATCAATGATACCGGTGTAGTATTCCTTATCGGAGCGGTAACGTACAATGAAACCATAATCCCAGCAGTGCTCCTGAAACCAGGCAACAGCTTCGTCGCCCAGCAGGTCTACTGCCAACCCCAGATGATGCTCGCTGGTACCGGGAAGGGCCACGGTTTCCAGAGCCTTGTACCGGGCATCCGAAAAATCCATATCCAGGTCTTCTATATATTCCTGGGTGCGGTTTTCCAGAATTGCGGTCTGTTCCTTCACGGTCCGGTAGGCGGAGTTAAAGATATAGTCGATGCCGGCATTATTGCAGTCCTCCAGCATCTGCACCAGAGCATCGTAGCAGCGCTGGTCCACGTCATGGTACTCCACCACATTCACCAGCTCCAGTTGGTAGTCGGCAGGTACCGGATTGCGGGCATTGACCAAAATTATATCAATGCCTTTGGGGGTAAAGTAGTGGGTTGCTCCGTCAATCACCGTAGGGCCAACGGCGGCGCCGTCCTCTGTCAGATAGTACCGGTATTCTCCCAGCTGGAGCCAACCCAGGGCCATCCAGCCGGATTCCTCAAAATAGTACCGTTTGCCCTCGATTTCCTGCCAGCCAACTGCCATGGGGCCTTCGGGTGAAAAGTAGCGTGTACCCTCCTCGGTTTTGTCCCAGCCGGTGAGCATTTTTCCATTTTCCTGGAAACAGTAGACATCCTCTCCCAGCGTGGTTATGCCCGTTGCCAGGATTCCCTCAGAATCAAAATAGTACCGTCCGTCTTCCAGAGTCAAAAAACCGGTATACATAATACCGTCTGCGTCGAAGAAATAACGGTTTCCGTCAATGTCTTTCCATCCGGTGACCAGAATGCCCTGATCCAGATAGTATCGGAATTCACCCAGCCACAGCCAGCCTTCCACCATGGTGCCGTTGCCGCCGAAGTAGTAGGTATTCCCATCCACTTCCAGCCAACCGGTGGCCATGGCTCCGGAGGAGTCAAAATAGTAGGTAATGCCGTCAATTCCTTGAAAGCCGGTATAGGGAGTGCCGTCGTGGTGAAGAAAGTAGCGCTGCTGTCCCAGTTCCAGCCAGCCGGAAACCGGATCTCCGTAAAAATCCCGGTAGTAGCGCACACCGTCTTCCTCTATCCAACCGCTGCGATCTACGCAATACGTATACCAATACCAGCCGCCTGCGGTGGAGCAGATAATGACGGCACCCAGAACCAGAATCGGCAGAATTTGCCGGATTTTCTCTTTCATTTCCAGCCTCCCTGGAAGTTAATGCTTAAATTATAACCCCAATTACACCGGAATGCAACCCATGTCCAAACCGGCAAAGAGAATTCACAACCTCTTAGGGAAATGTAAGGAAAAACTTAAGAAGTTTGCCAGTAGAAATTTTGCCGGAATCTGGTATAATAGAACCAAAACAGGATTTCTTTCCCGGTATAGAGCTGAAAATGGATACGGAGGACGATACCCATGGCATCCCAGGAAACCAAATTGAAGATTCTGATTACCACGGATCTGTTTACCACGGAAACCAACGGCGTGGTAACGTCGGTGAAAAACTTGTTCGATCAACTGACGGCTAACGGACACGATGTGCGGATTCTGACCATATCGGACAGCTTCCACTCCCATAAGGAAGGAGCGGTGTATTACGTTCGATCGGTGCCGCTGAAAGCGGTGTATCCCGATCTGCGGATGCCTACATCCTACCGCAGCCGTTTGATTCAGGAAATCATTGACTGGAAGCCGGACGTGGTGCACAGCCAGTGTGAATTTTTTAGCTTCCAGTTTGCCGCCCGGATTTCTCGGATCACCGGCGCACCCATTGTCCATACCTATCATACCCTGTATGAGCAGTATTTGACATCCTATGTAGTTCCCAGCAAACGATTGGGAGAGTTTGTGGCAAAGATGTTTTCCCGGAACCGGCTGCGCAATGTAAAAACCCTGGTTGCTCCTACGCTGAAAGTGGAAAATGCCCTTCAAGGCTACGGACTGCATGCCCCCATCAGTGTGGTGCCCAGCGGCATCAGCCTGGAGCAGCACCATCAGCGGCTGAGCCCGGAGCAGCGCCGGCAAATGCGCCAGTCTCTGGGCATCGGGGAAGATGACCGGGTGATGCTGAATCTGGGCCGCCTGGGCGGTGAAAAGAATCTGGGAGAGCTGATGGAACTCTTTGCCCAGGCTCGTCAGCACAATGACAAGCTGAAATTCCTCATTGTAGGTGACGGCCCTGCCAGGGAGGATCTGCAGCGTCAGGCCCAGCGACTGGGCGTATCGGAATATGTGATCTTTACCGGAATGGTGGACCCGTCTCAGGTACAGAACTATTACCAGCTGGGAGATATTTTCGTCAGTGCCTCCACCAGCGAAACCCAGGGCCTTACTTACATAGAAGCCGCCGCCAATGGCCTGCCGCTGCTGTGCCGTCAGGACGACTGCCTGGCGGATGTACTCCAGGAAGGACAGAACGGCTACGAGTACACCAGCGCAGAGGAGTTCCTCCAGGCCATCGACATGGCGATGCACGATACCCAGTGGCGGGAGGCCGCAGCCCGGCGCAGTCAGGAAATTGCCGCCGCCTTTGATAAAAAAGCCTTTGGCGAAGCCATTGAAAATATCTACGAATCGGTGCTGTAACCTTTAACGCACCGTCCGAAACAGGACGGTGCGTTTTTCCTAGAACGAAAGAGGAGAACGTATGAAAATTGCCAGAATATTTGCGGGGCTGTTTGCTGCTGCCGGACTGGTGCTGATGCTGGGGACAGTGGGATTGTGCCTGGCAAATTTGAATGCTCCGGTGAAAGTGGACCAGATTCCCGAAGGTGCCGTACAGCGCAGCCAGGAACTGATGGACGCCGTTTCCGCTGGAGATTACCAGGCAGTATCGCAGCAGATTTATGGTCAGCCGGATCTGGGCTTCTCCGGGAGTTTGGAGGATGCCGTAAGTGACCAGTTCTGGCAGGTGTACTTGGACAGCATTTCTTATGAATTTTTGGGAGATTGTTATGTCGCCGATTCCGGATTTGCCCGTCAGGTCCGCATCACTGCCTTGGATTTACCGGCAATGGTGCTGGATATGCAGCAGCGCTGCCATGACCTGCTCCAGCAGCGGGTAGAGGCGGCTGCGGAAATGGAAGAACTATACGACGAAGAAAACAATTTCCGCCAGGATCTGATTGACCAAGTGATGGACCAGGCGGTAGAAGAAGCGCTGCAGCAGGAGCATAATACCGTATCTTACGATGTGGTGCTGAATTTGGTGCTGCGAGACGGTCAGTGGTGGGCCGTTCCCGATCAGGCGCTGCTGTCTGCGCTGTCCGGCGGTATCGGCTAAGGAGGGGAGAACATGGCGTATCAACCGAAATTTGCGAAAAGCCCGGGAAAAACACCCGTTCCCCCTGTTCGTCAGGAAAAACCGCGAAAAAAGCGCAGCAAGGCGCAGTGGGCTGCTCTGATTTTGCTGACAATTCTCATTGTTCCTGCATCCACGATGGCTACTGCGGAGCTTTTGGGGAGAATGTATCAGAATTTGGGCAGACCCAAGCAGTCCGAGCCGCCTAGAACTGCCAATATGGCCATCGCCCAGGATGCAAATACCTACCTGACCGGTCAGATTTCCGCCGCCAGAGAATCGCTGCTGTCCTCCGACAAGCCGGTGATTGAGGTGGAGCCGGTGCGCAAGCGTTACTGGATTGAAGCGGACGCCCAGGTAGCCCCGGAGCCGAATCCGGATTGCTATGGGGAAACCACAGACCCGGAAGTGCTCAAACAGGTGCTGGAGGATGCTGCCTGGCTGCTGGAAGATCAGAAACTGTATTTTACGCCGGAAGTGGAGCTGTTTCAGGACAGCGTGGTCCGGTATTATCTGGATGACAGTATTTTTGCCATCACCTGGAAGGAAGTCCACGACGGGTCGGTCTATACCTTCTCCGAAATTAAGGTTTCCGACCCTTCCCAGTTCCGCCGGCATCTGGCGGGGGGCGAGTATGGCTCGGAAATGCAGTATCTGACTACAGAAATGGCAGCCAGCGTCAATGCGGTGGTGGCTTCTGCCGGCGACTTCTATCGGTTCCGGGACTTTGGCGCCGTGGTTTATCAGGGGGTTGCCCGGCGGGTAGAAGGCACGTATGCCGAGACCTGCTATATTGACACCAACGGCGACATGCACTTTACCTACGCCGGAGAGGTGCTGACGGTGGAAGATGTGCAGAAATTCGTGGACGAGAACAGCATTTCCTTCAGCCTGGCCTTTGGCCCGGTGCTGGTGGATAACTATGAAGTAAAGGAACCTACTTGGTATGGTGTCGGCGAGATCAACGAAGGCTATGCCCGGTCCGCTCTGTGCCAGATGGGGCCGCTGCACTACATCGTGGCCACCGCCAACACGGAAGGACCCTATCAGGAGATTCCCACGGTGAAGATGTTCACCAAAAACATTGCAGCCACCGGATGCAAAATGGCCTACTGCCTGGATGGCGGCCAGACAGCGACCATCGTGATGAACGATCAGCTGATTAATCGCCCGGTCTATGGTCAGCAGAGGAAAATCAGCGATATCATTTATTTCGCTACGGCTGTGCCGGAGGGAGGTTAAGACCATGGAACGGATTGCCTATATTTCCGGAGAAACCGTCATCTATTGGAACTCCATCGTCCTGACGCTGGCTGCCATGGTTGCCATCTGCTTTTTCCTGGCTTTTTATCTGGGAAAAACCGGAAACGCAGCGGCGGGCTTTGCCACGGTGCCTATCAGTCTGGCTTTGAGCCTGGTGTTTGCACGGTTTGTTCACTGGTATTGCCGGGCTGACAGCTATGCCAACTTCCAGGCTGCCATGACCGACTATACTTCCGGCGGCTATGCGCTGCTGGGCGTGTTTGCCGGATGCCTGCTGGCAGTGGGAATTGTGCGGCTTCTCTTTCTGCACCGAAATTTGCCCCAGATGCTCGACTGCATGTGCCTTGCCGGCTGCGCAGGCATCAGCGTGGGGCGGCTGGTATCCTTCTTCAATAGTTCCGATCGGGGGCAGATTGTGGAGTCGATTCAGTCTCTTCCTTTGGTTTACCCGGTGACCAATGCGGTGTCCGGAGCCACGGAGTACCGACTGGCGACTTTCGTCATTCAGGCAATGGTGGCGGCTGTGCTGTTCATCTGCCTGACGGCCTTCGATTTTGCCAGCCACCGCCGGGACAGAGGAAAAGACGGAGATACCTGCCTGCTGTTTTTGCTCTGCTATGGCGCCTCCCAGGTGGTGCTGGACAGTACCCGGTATGATTCTCTGTTTTTCAGAAGCAATGGCTTTGTCAGCATCGTCCAGGTGCTTGGGGCGATTGCCATGGTGTTCGCTGTGGTGATGTTTTCCGTGCGGCTGGTGAAATACCGGGGATTCCGGTTGTGGTATGTTCCCATCTGGCTGACCATTGCGGCGGCCATTGGCGGGGCGGGATACATGGAATATTACGTCCAGCGCCGGGGAAACGAGGCGGTGTTTGCTTACAGCGTCATGAGCGGATGCCTGTTTGGGGTTATTGCTTTGACCTTGCTGATCCGGGCGCTGGGAACTTCCTCTTGGCGACGCAGCCGTATCCCTTCCTGAATAGACCAAACGGCACAGCTTGTTGGTTGTGCCGTTTTTGCCGGGGGCACCATTGACAAATCCTGCTCTACCTATGTATAATGTGGTTGAAAAAGCGGGGTACCACATATCCCACGTACCATATGAAGGAGGACCCTATGACAACACAGGAAAAGAAGCAGCTGCAAATCACCGCCTGCAAGGTGCGGATGGGAGTGATTGAGGCAACCCATGGCGCCAAGGCAGGACATCCCGGCGGCAGTCTGTCCGCTGCGGACATGTTTACCTATCTGTACTTCAAGGAAATGAATATCGACCCTTCCAACCCCAAGTGGGAGGATCGGGACCGGTTTGTGCTGTCCAAGGGCCACACGGCTCCGGGACTGTATGCGGCGCTGGCCAACCGGGGATTCTTCCCGGTGGAGGATCTGCCCACTCTGCGGCATATTGATTCCTACCTTCAGGGCCACCCCAATATGAACACCGTCCCCGGTGTGGATATGTCCACCGGCTCTCTGGGCCAGGGCATTTCCTGCGCTGTGGGCATGGCTCTGGGCGGCAAGCACCAGGGCAAGTCCTTCCGGGTCTACACCCTGCTGGGTGACGGCGAAATTCAGGAAGGCCAGGTCTGGGAAGCCTGCATGGCAGCCAGCCACTACAAGCTGGACAACCTGTGCGTCATCATCGACAACAACGGCCTGCAGATCGACGGCGACGTGGCCAAGGTCATGAGCCCGTATCCCATCGATGAAAAGCTGAAAGCCTTCGGCTTCCACGTGGAAGTCATCGACGGTCACGACTTTGACCAGATCGAGCAGGCCATGAACACCGCCCGGACCATCAAGGGTCAGCCCAGCGCCATTGTGATGAAGACCACCAAGGGCAAGGGCGTTTCCTATATGGAAAACAACGCCGGCTGGCACGGAAAGGCACCCAACGATGCCGAGTACGAAGTGGCGATGACAGAACTGAAGGCCATTCTGGCCGGACTGGAGGGCTGAGAGATGGCAGAAATGAAGAAAATCGCAACCCGTGACAGCTACGGCAAGGCCCTGGCAGAACTGGGAGCAGAATTTGAGAATCTGGTGGTTCTGGATGCAGACCTGGCAGGCGCCACCAAAACCGGCGTGTTCCAGAAGGCATTCCCCGAGCGGCACTTTGACTGCGGCATTGCCGAGAGCAACATGATCTGCGTGGCAGCGGGCTTGTCCACCACGGGACTGGTGCCCTTTGCTTCCAGCTTTGCCATGTTTGCCGCAGGCCGTGCCTTTGAGCAGGTGCGCAACTCCATCGGCTATCCTCACCTGAACGTGAAGATCGGCGCTACCCACGGCGGTATCTCTGTAGGCGAGGACGGCGCCAGCCACCAGTGCTGCGAAGATTTTGCCCTGATGCGTTCCATCCCGGGTATGGTGGTGATGAGCCCCGCCGACGATGTGGAGGCCCGGGCTATGGTGCGGGCAGCCTACGAGCATAACGGCCCGGTGTATATGCGCTTTGGCCGTGCGGCAGTGCCGGTAATCCACGAAGAGGGCACTCCCTTCACCATTGGCAAGGGTGAAGTGCTCCGGGATGGCAGCGATGTGGCGATCATTGCCAACGGCCTGATGGTATACGAAGCCATCCAGGCGGCGGAAACTCTGAGCCAGGAGGGCATCAGCGCCATGGTGATCAACATGGCCACCATCAAGCCCCTGGACGAAGAGCTGGTGCTGGAAGCTGCCAAGAAGTGCGGCAAGGTAATCACCTGCGAAGAGCATTCCATCATCGGCGGCCTGGGCGAGGCGGTAGCGGCAGTGCTCAGCGAGAAGCTGCCCACACCTGTACGCAGAATCGGTGTCAACGACGAGTTCGGTCACTCCGGCCCTGCGGTTGCCCTGCTGAAGCAGTTCGGCCTGAGCGCAGAGCACATCGTGGAAGTGGCAAAGGAATTTGCAGGAAAATAAACACATAACCGGGACTGCCAAAAGGCAGCCCCGGTTCCCTTTTTGCCCCTGGGGAAAAGGGTGGATTTTACTTGACAAACGCAGAAAAGGCGAGTATTCTATGACTAAGTAAATACCCATTCAAGTGCCGCCGAATTTCCCTGGAAATGGGCGGAGAATAGGGAATCCGGTGAGAATCCGGAACGGTGCCGCCACTGTATGCGTGGAGGCTCGGCATGGGATGAAAGTCGGCCATTGGGAGATTTCCCGAGAAGGCTGTGCCGGGCTGGGGATACGCAAGTCAGGAGACCTGCTTGAATGCGAGCGTTCTGTCTGTCCTCGTGTCCAGGGATGGGCAGGTGTGTTTTGCTTACGGAAAAACGGCCGGGGCAACCCCAAAAGAGGGTTGCTCCGACCGTTTTTGTGGTCGTAACCCCCTTGCGGCCAGCATCGGGTACGGCAGATTGCCCAACGGCCGTACCTTCCACCAGGGACAGGTGGTATCCGCTCCGGACTGCGGCGGCTTTCCGGAGGCGTAACAAACCGGATGCCGACGGCAAACCCTTCGGCATCCGGGATTCCTTCCGCTTTTTGGAGATATGCAAAAAACTGAGGAGAAACTGACAACGGAGGACAAGGATGAACCGTTTTGCAAAAATAATGCGTACCCTTTTGCGCAGCTGTACATTTTTGGGAGCCATTGGTGGCGGGGAAAGCGGCTTGGAGACAACCCGGCCGGTGCTGCTGGTGGTATCCTTTGGCACCAGCTATAATGATAATCGAGATCTGACCATCGGCGCGGTGGAGCGGGCCATTCAGAAGGCCTATCCCCAATATGAAATCCGCCGGGCCTTTACCAGCCAGGTTATCCTGGATATTCTGAAAGAACGGGACCATCTGGAAATTGACAATGTGGGGCAAGCCATGGAGCGGCTGGCAGCCGATGGTGTCCGGGATGTGGTGATTCAGCCCACCCATGTGATGCCCGGCATCGAATACGATGGGGTGATTGCCCAAATCGGTGCCTATCGCAGTCGCTTTCATTCCATGAAGGTAGGACGGCCTCTGCTGGTGGAGGACCGGGACTATGATACGCTGATTCAAGCGCTGGCAGAGGAAACGGCTGCTTACAACGCAGACGATACCGCCATTGTATTCATGGGCCATGGTACAGAGCACGCTGCCAACGCTACCTATCCCAAGCTGCAGCAAAAGCTGATTCGGGCAGGTTTCCACAATTTCTTTATCGGCACCGTGGAAGCGGAACCGACCGTGGAAGATGTGCTGGCGGATGTGCGCAAAACCGACGTAAAAAAGGTGGTGCTGCTGCCGCTGATGGTAGTGGCTGGCGATCACGCCAACAACGATATGGCGGGAGATGCGGAAGATACCTGGAAAGCAGTCTTTGCCAACGCCGGATATGAAACCCGGTGCGTGTTGAAAGGCCTGGGCCAGTATCCTGCGGTGCAGCAGATGTTTGTTGACCATGTGGCCGATGCCCTGGCAGGGGAGCACATGCCCCAAACGGGGAAAAATGCCGAAGCGCCCAGCGGGGTGATCCTGCCTACGCAGATTGCCGACGGAGCATATGAAATCACAGTGGATTCCAGCTCTCCCATGTTCCATGTGACCAAATGTGTCCTGAAAGTGGAAAACGGCGCCATGACCGCAGCCATGACCATGAGCGGCGACGGCTACGGCAAAGTGTATATGGGCACAGTGGAGGAGGCTTCCCAGGCTCCGGAAGGTGGTCATATTGCCGTGGAGACCGATGAACAGGGAAATGCGGTATTTACCGTCCCTGTGGCAGCGCTGAACCAGGAAATTGCCTGCGCCGCCTGGAGCGTCCGCAGGAAAAACTGGTATGACCGGGTGCTGGTGTTCCGGGGCGATACCGCTATCTGCCGGGAGAGCCGGGATTGACGATCCGCATCGGCTGATATCGATGATTCGGCCCACGGGAAGCCTTTCCCGTGGGCACATTCCATAAAAAGGGCAAGGCAGCCGCTGCTTCTGAGAAAGCGAACGCAGCATACCCATTGCCCCCAGATTTGAAAGAAGGAAACACATATGGAATATACCGCTCCCAGAATTCTGCTGGCAGGCACCAACAGCGGCTGCGGAAAGACCACACTTTGCTGCGCTCTTTTGCAGGCGTTGGTCAACCGGAACATGCAAGTCGGGGCCTTCAAATGCGGCCCGGATTATATTGACCCCATGTTTCACAGCCGGATCATCGGCACCCACAGTGCCAATTTGGATTCCTTTTTCTTTTCGGAAAACACCCTGCGGTATCTGCTGGTGAAGAATAGCATCGGGTGTGACGTGAGCATTCTGGAAGGGGTCATGGGCTTTTACGATGGCCTGAGCCTGGATTCCACCAGAGCCAGCACCTATGAGGTTGCCAGGATTACCCGCACTCCGGTGGTGCTGGTGGTGAGTGCTGCCGGTGCATCCCTTTCTGTGCTGGCGGTGATTCAAGGCTTTCTGAGCCTGTTTCCAGATAGCCAGATTCAAGGCGTGATCCTCAACCGGTGCAGTGCCGGAAGTTACCCCGGTCTGGCCCAGGCCATCCGGGAGAAATTTGCCGGAGGGGTTCAGCCCCTGGGCTTTCTTCCTGCCGTGCCGGAAAGTACCTTGGAAAGCCGCCATTTGGGGCTGGTTACTGCCGGAGAAGTGGAAAACCTGAAAGAAAAACTACAGGCCCTGGCTGTCCAGGCGGAAAAGACCCTGGATCTGGATGGTTTGCTGACTTTGGCAAAAACGGCCCCGGCTCTTACCTGTGAACCGGTAACCTGTTCCCGGCAGGAGCCGGTGCGCATTGGGGTTGCCCAGGATAAAGCTTTCTGCTTTTACTATGGGGATAATCTGACTGCTCTGGAAGAACTGGGGGCCCAGTTGGTGCCATTCAGTCCGCTGACGGACAAGCAGCTTCCGGAGCATTTGGATGGACTGTATCTGGGAGGCGGCTATCCGGAACTGTATTTTTCCCGGCTCAGCCAGAACCAGGGAATGCGGCATTCCATCCGGGACGCGCTGGATGCAGGGCTTCCCTGTATTGCCGAGTGCGGTGGCTTCATGTACCTGACCCAGGCCATCGCCGATGTACCTATGGTGGGAGCAGTAGAAGGAAGCTGTTTCGACCGGGGCAGACTGACCCGGTTCGGTTATGTAACCCTGACGGCCCAAAAGGACAACCTGCTGTGCAAAGCGGGGCAGTCCATTGCCGGTCATGAATTCCACCACTGGGACTGCACGGATAACGGAAGCGCCTTCCTGGCGGAAAAGCCCAGCGGAAAGCAGTGGCCTGCGGTAGTGGCTACGGAAACACTCTACGCCGGATTCCCTCATTTTCATTTCTATGCCAATCCGGAATTTGTCCGGAATTTCTATGAAGCCTGCCGAAAGGAGAAATATCGTCATGCTGGAAACCATCAAACCCGGTGACATCGAAAAACGGAGTTTTGAAATTATTACGGAGCTTTTGGGCGACACCAAACTGGACCCCAAGCAGGAGCCGATCATCAAGCGGGTAATCCACACCACTGCGGATTTTTCCTATGTGGAAAATCTGGCCTTTTCCCCGGATGCGGTGGACAAGGCCCTGGAAGCCCTCCGGGGTGGATGCGACATCGTCACCGATACCCAAATGGCCAAGGCCGGTATCAACAAGACCATTTTGGGCAAACTGGGGGGCAATGTCCACTGCTTCATGTCCGACCCAGAGGTAGCGGCGGAGGCCAAGCAGCGGGGCATCACCCGGGCCATCGTCTCCATGGAGCGGGCTACCCAGTTGGAAAAGCCCTGCATTTTTGCCATTGGCAACGCCCCTACGGCACTGATTTCTCTGCATGAGCAGATGGCGGCGGGGGCGCTGAACCCGGCGCTGATCATCGGCGTGCCGGTGGGATTTGTGAACGTGGTGGAGAGCAAGGAACTGATTCTGACAGACCCGGCACCCTACATTGTGGCCCGGGGCCGGAAGGGCGGCAGCAACGTGGCGGCAGCTATCTGCAATGCCCTGCTCTACCAGATTATGCGGTGAAGTGATGGAAGCTTATATAGAAAAAGGCGGCAAGAAGCTGCGCATGGGCTATACCACCGGTACCTGCGCCGCTGCCGCCGCCAAAGCAGCGGCCTGGATGCTGCTGACGGGAAGAAAGAAGGAAGAAATTTCCATCGAAACCCCTAAGGGGATTACGGTGCAGCTGGAGATCCTGGAAATTACCCGGGAAGACGGTGCGGTTTCCTGCGCCGTCCGCAAGGACAGCGGTGACGACCCCGATGTTACCAACGGCACCCTGATTTTCGCCCGGGTTTCCCGGAGGGATATCCCTGGCATTTCCATTGACGGCGGGGAAGGGGTAGGCCGGGTGACCAAGCCGGGACTGAATCAGCCGGTGGGAGCTGCCGCCATCAATTCCGTTCCCCGGCAGATGATCCGGGAAAATGTGGCTCAGGTTATGGCTTTGACGGATTACCTGGGCGGACTGGATGTGGTGATTTCCGCTCCGGAAGGGGAGGCGTTGGCGAAAAGGACCTTCAATCCCCGGTTGGGCATTGTGGGGGGAATCTCCATTCTGGGAACCACCGGAATTGTAGAGCCTATGAGTGAAAAGGCCCTGGTGGATACCATCTGGGTGGAACTGCGCCAGCGCCGGGACTTGGGGCAGGAGTATGTACTGCTTACCCCTGGCAACTACGGCTCGTCTTTTCTGCAAAGCAGTCTGGGAATGAACCCGGAAAAGGCGGTACAGTGCTCGAATTTTATCGGCGAAAGCCTGGATATCTGCAAGGAACTGGGCTTCCAGGGTGCGCTGCTCATTGGGCACATCGGCAAGCTGGTGAAGATTGCCGGCGGTATGATGAACACCCACTCCAAATACGGCGACTGCCGGATGGAAATCCTGGCGGCTCACGCCGCGGCGGCAGGACTTCCCCCGGAGCAGGTGAGAACACTGCTGCAATGCGTAGCCTGCGATGATGCGTTGGCGGTGATTTCCGATGATCGCTGCCGCAAGGCGGCGCTGGACAGCCTGACGGAAAAAATCGGCTTTCACTTACAATGCCGGGGCGGGGAAACCCTGGAAACCGGCGCAATTGTCTATTCTCTGCAATATGGCATTCTGGGGAAGACCGAAAATGCCGAAATGCTTTGGCAAACAATCAAGGAGGGAAGATAATGGTACATTTTGTAGGCGCCGGCAGCGGCGCTGTGGATTTGATTACGGTACGGGGACAGCGGCTTTTGCAGGAGGCGGATGTGGTGATTTACGCCGGTTCCTTGGTCAATCCCAAGCTTCTGGAGAATTGCAGACCGGACTGCCAGATTCACAACAGCGCCAAAATGACCCTGGAAGAAGTGATCGAGGTAATCCGCGCAGCGGAAAGCGCGGGCAAAACCACCGTCCGGCTCCACACCGGCGATTCCAGCATTTACGGCGCTGTGCGGGAGCAGTTTGACGAACTGGAAAAGCTGGGCATTGCCTATGATGTCTGCCCCGGCGTCAGCGCCTTCTGCGGTGCGGCCTCGTCCCTGAAAGCAGAATACACCCTGCCGGATGTGAGCCAGACGGTGATTATCACCCGGGCAGCCGGCCGCACCCCCGTGCCGGAGCGGGAGTCTATCCGCTCTTTGGCAGCCCACGGGGCCACCATGGTGCTGTTCCTCAGTACATCTTTGACGGAAAGCTTGCAGCGGGAACTGCTGGCAGGGGGCTATGCCGGGTCTACCCCGGTAGCCATCGTCTATAAGGCCACCTGGCCGGAGGAGCGGATTTTCCGCTGCACGGTGGACACCCTCCACGAAACCGTGACCCAGAATGGCCTGACCAAAACGTCCCTGATTATCGTGGGCAACTGTATGGGCCAGGAATATGAAAGATCCCTGCTGTATCATCCAGAGTTTACCACGGAATTCCGGGAGGCAAGCAAATGATCGCGGCGGTTTTCGCCTACAGCAGTCAGGGAATGGAGACAGCCCGCCGGGTTCGGCAGGTGCTGACTGGGATGCAAGCCCATTGTTTTGCACCCCAGCGATTGGCGGATGGGGACTTTGATGCGATTCCCAAGCCCTCCCAAAGCTTTTATGGGGAGTGGTTTTCCCAGGCGGAGGTGCTGATCTTTGTGGGCTCCTGCGGCATTGCGGTGCGTCAAATTGCCCCCTATGTCCACAGCAAAACCAGTGACCCGGCGGTGCTGTGTCTGGACGAACTGGGACAGTTCGTGATTCCACTGCTCTCCGGTCACATTGGCGGAGCCAATGCCCTGGCAAGGGAGCTTTCTAAAGAATTGGGGGCTACGGCGGTGATTACCACCGCTACGGACATCAGCGGCCGGTTTTCCGTGGATGCCTGGGCAGCGGAGCGGGGATTTTCCATCAGCAGTATGGCCTCTGCCAAGGCGGTATCCGCCGCCATTTTGGAAGGGGAAGTGCCCCTGAAAAGTGACTTTCCCATTTCAGGCAATCTGCCCTCCGGGGTGATTCCTGGGGAAAGGGGAAAGGTGGGCATTTTCCTGACCTACGGAACGGAGGAACCCTTTGAGACAACATTGCGGCTTCTTCCCAAGGTGCTGCATCTTGGCATCGGCTGCCGAAAGGGAATTTCTGCGGAGACCATCGAAGAGGTGGTTACCCAGGTTTTGCAGCAGCATCACATTGACCGCCGGAGCATTGCTCAGGTGGCATCCATTGACCGCAAGGCCCAGGAGCCGGGGCTGCTGGAATTCTGTGAGAAAAATCACTGGCAAGCGGTGTTCTATACTGCCCAGGAACTTTCTCAGGTAGGGGGCGCGGTGTCTTCCTCGTCCTTCGTCGAAAGTGTGGTTGGCGTGGACAATGTGTGTGAGCGAGCCGCTTTGATGGAAGCGGACAAACTGATTGTGAACAAAACCGCCCGGGACGGGGTTACCGTTGCCCTGGCGCTGAAATCTACGGAGGTGCAATTTGGCGAAACTGTATGTGGTGGGCATTGGCCCCGGAAATTATGAGAATCTGACCATCCGCGCCCAGCAGGTGCTGGAGCAGTGCGATGTGATTATCGGTTACCATGTGTATGTGGATTTGGTGAAAAACTGGTATCCGGAAAAGGAATACATGACCACCCCCATGACCCGGGAAACCCAGCGCTGTCAGATGGCCCTGGATGAGGCCATGAAGGGCCGGGACGTTGCCATGGTCTGTTCCGGCGACAGCGTGATCTACGGCATGGGCGCCCTGATTTACGAGCTGCGGGGAGAAAAGACGGAGCCGGAAATTGTGGTGGTTCCCGGTCTGACAGCAGCCTGCAGCGGCGGCGCTCTGCTGGGTGCGCCTCTGACCCATGATTTTGCGGTCATCAGCCTCAGCGACCGGCTGACCCCCTGGGAGAAGATTGAAACCCGGCTGGAGTGTGCTGCCAAGGCAGACCTGTCCATTGTGCTGTATAACCCTGCCAGCCACGGACGGCCGGACCACCTGCGCCGGGCCTGTCAGATTCTGCGCAGGGAATTGCCTGCCGACCGTCTCTGCGCCGTGGCCCGGAACATCGGCCGGGAAGGGGAGGAAGGCAAGCTTTGCACCCTGGAACAGCTGGAAACTATGGATGTGGATATGTTCTGCACCGTGTTCATCGGCAACGCCATGACCCGCCAGATTGCCGGAAAACTGGTGACCCCCAGAGGATACCGGAATGTATAAGCTTTGTATTTTTGCCGGAACCACCGAAGGGCGAAAGCTGGTGGAATTTCTGATTACGCAGCCGCTTTTCGTGACCGCCTGTGTGGCCACGGAATATGGGGAAACCCTGCTGCCGGAAGGAGAGAACCTGACGGTTTCCGCCCACCGGATGACCCGGGAGGAAATTGTGCAGCTGTTTTCCAGGGAAGGGTTTGACCTGGTGGTAGACGCTACCCATCCTTATGCCAGTGTGGTGACGGAGAACATCTGCGCTGCCTGCCGGGAAACCGGGACAGACTATCTGCGCCTGCTTCGCCGTAGCGGCAAGGCCCAGGATGACGATATCCTGGTGCCGGATATTGCCGGGGCGGTGGATTACTTAAATACTCAGGAAGGGAATATCCTGCTTACCACCGGAAGCAAAGAGCTGAAGGCTTTTTCTCGGTTGGAAGGTTTTTCTCAGCGGGTTTACGCCCGGGTGCTGCCCATGATGGAATCTCTGGAGCTGTGCCGGGAAGCCGGGGTGCAGCCGTCTCATATTTTTGCCATGCAGGGCCCCTTTACCCGGCAGATGAATACCGCCATGCTGGAAAGCATCCAGGCAAAATTCCTGGTTACCAAGGAATCCGGCGGTGCCGGAGGGTTTGCTGAAAAGCTGGCGGCGGCTCGGGAAGCCGGGGCAAAGCTGGTGATTATCGGCCGTCCGCATCAGGTGGAAGGACTGGACTTTGACCAGGTGGTGAATGAGATTTGCAGCCGGTTCGGCCTTGCCTGGAAGCCCAAGGTCACCATTGTGGGCATCGGCCCGGGAAGTGCCGACGCTATGACAACCCAGGCCCGTCAGGCTATCCGTCATGCGCCTTGCCTCATCGGCGCGGGGCGGATGCTCCAGGCGGTGGCGGAGCCGGGACAGGAAATCTTGGAAGCCATTTCTCCGGAAAAAATCTCCGAATTTATCCACAATCACCCCGGATGCCGGGAGTTTGCTGTGGTGATGTCCGGGGATGTGGGCTTTTTCAGCGGCACCAAGAAGCTGCTGCCCCTGCTGGAAGATTGCCAGGTGACCCTGCTGCCGGGACTGAGCTCCCTGGTCTGCCTGTGCGCAAAACTGGGGGTATCTTATGAAGATGTACTGCCGGTGAGCCTGCACGGAAGAAACCACAATCTGGCTTATGATGTTGCCCGGAACAGGCGGGTTTTTGTGCTGGCCGGGGGAGAAAACGGTATGGGCCGGATCTGTCAAGATTTGACGAAAGCAGGTCTGGGTCAGGTGCGGGTCAGCGTGGGACAGCAGCTGGGCTACCCAGAAGAATGTATCGTGACCAGAACCGCCCAGGAATTTGCAGAACAAACCTTCCACAGCCTCAGCGTAGCCCTGGTGGAAAATGACCAGGCCTGCCGCGTTGTCAGCTATGGTCTTCCGGATGATGCTTTCCTCCGGGAAGAAAAAGTGCCCATGACCAAAAGCGAGGTGCGCAGCGTCTGTCTGTCCAAGCTGGAGCTGAAGGATACTTCTCTTGTCTGGGATATCGGCGCCGGTACGGGCAGCGTCAGCATGGAGATGGGAAGGCTCTGCGAAAAAGGCCATGTCTACGCCATTGAGCAGAAAGAATCAGCGGTTGCCCTGCTGCGGGAAAACTGCCGCCGGTTTGCACTGGACAATCTCACCGTGGTGCCGGGAATCGCTCCGGAAGCCTGCGAAGATCTGCCTGCGCCCACCCATGCCTTCATCGGCGGCAGCAGCGGAAATTTGCGGCAGATTATCCGGCTTTTGCTGGAAAAGAATCCCAACGTGCGGATTGTGGCTACTGCCATTTCCCTGGAATCCCAAGCAGAACTGAATCAGTGCCTGAAGGAGTTTGCCTTTGAACGGGAAGAAGTGGTCAGTCTCAGTGTGGCGAAAGCCAGAAAGGCGGGCAATTATCACCTGATGACCGGACAGAACCCAATTCTGATTGTTGCCATGCAGGGGGGACGGGTATGATGTGGTCATTGTTTGCCCTGATTCTGGGGTTTTTCCTGGATTTGCTGGTGGGAGATCCCCACGGCTTTCCCCATCCGGTGGTGCTCATCGGTAAGATGATTTCCGGCGGAGAAAAACTGGTACGCCGGATTTTCCCCAAGACGGTTCTGGGAGAACAGATTGCAGGCGGCGTGCTGTGGGTGCTGGTTGTGGGACTTTCCTTTGCCATTCCCGCACTGCTGCTGAGCCTTGCCTATGGGGTTAACCAATGGCTGGGACTGGCCCTGGAAACCCTGTTTTGTGCCCAGATTCTGGCGACCAAATCCCTGAAGGAAGAGAGCATGAAGGTGTACGCCGCCCTGAAAACCGGGGACTTGGAAGCATCCCGCCATGCGGTTTCCATGATTGTGGGCCGGGACGTGTCCCGGCTGGATGAAGCGGGGGTGACCCGCGCGGCGGTGGAGACGGTGGCGGAGAATACCTCTGACGGAATTGTGGCGCCCATGCTGTTTCTGGCCATCGGCGGCGCACCTCTGGGATTTTTCTACAAGGCGGTGAACACCATGGACTCCATGCTGGGGTATGTGGAGCCGCCGTATAAGAATATCGGCCTGGTGGGAGCCAAAATGGACGATGTGTTTAACTTTGTCCCTGCCCGGCTGTCGGCAGTGCTGATGCTGGCTGCCGGAGGAATCCTCAGGCTGGATGTGAAAAACGGCTGGAAGATTTTCAAGCGGGACCGGTTCTGCCATGCCAGCCCCAACTCTGCCCAGACGGAGTCGGTTTGTGCAGGCCTTCTGGGTCTGCGGCTGGCGGGGGACGCCTGGTATCACGGCGTGCTGCACAAAAAGCCCCACATTGGCGATGCCCACCGGGAGATCGATACCCAGGACATTCCCAGAGCCTGCAATCTGCTCTATGTCACGGCGTTTCTGGCACTGCTGGTATTCGCCGGGATAAAAGGGCTTATTTTAATCGGAGGGTGAACGGATGCTCTACCAAACAAAAAATCCCCACGGCGGGGATGTGTACGGCGGGGAAATTCTGTTGGACTACTCTGCCAATACCAATCCACTGGGAACCCCGGAAGGGGTTTTAAATGCCATCCGGGACAGCTTAAGCAGGCTGCACCGGTACCCGGACCCCTATTGCCGGGAATTGGTTGGGGCCATTGCCGCTTTTGAAGATGTGCCCCGGCAGTGGATTCTCTGCGGCAGCGGCGCGGCGGAACTGATCTATTCCTACTGCGAGGCATTGGGGGCCAAGCGGGCTGTGGAGTTGGCGCCGACCTTCTCGGAGTATTCCCTGGCCCTGAATCGAACCGGCTGCCAAGTATGCCGTTATGGTCTTTCCAAGGATAATGAATTCAGCCTGGATGCTGGCTTTCTGGACTTCTTGGAAGAGGCAGAGCCGGAAGTGGTATTCCTGTGCAATCCCAACAATCCCACCGGCAAAACCATTGCGAAAGATTTGATAGAGCGGATTTTGAATGTTTGCCGGGAAAAGGAAATCCGCCTGTTTGTGGATGAATGCTTTGCCGACCTTTCCGACCGGGAAGAAAGTCTCAAATCTAAGCTGGAAGCATATCCCAATGTATTGATCCTGAAAGCCTTCACCAAAAGCTACGGCATGGCGGGCATCCGGCTGGGTTACTGCCTCAGTGCCGATGCAGAGCTTCTGGGGCGGATGGCGAAAACCGTACAGCCCTGGAATGTGTCCACCGTGGCCCAGGCGGCCGGTGTGGCGGCGCTGCAAGAGCGGGAATTTATCCACTTAACCCGGGAGCTGATTGCCCGGGAGCGGCCCTGGCTGAAGCAGCGGCTGGAGCAGCTGGGCTTTTGGGTCTGCGATTCGGAAGCCAACTATCTGCTGTTTCGGGGGCCGGAGGAACTGCATATCCGGCTGAAAGAGAAGAAAATCGCCATCCGCAACTGTGACAACTATCCCGGCCTTGGCCCCGGCTGGTACCGGATTGCCGTACGGGGACGGGAAGAGAATGAAGTGCTGATGAGAACTATGTATCAACTGCTGGGAAAGGAGTCGTCATGGCAAAAAACATTATGATTCAAGGCACCATGTCCAACGCTGGCAAAAGTCTGCTCTGCGCCGGACTGTGCCGGATTTTCAAGCAGGACGGCTACCGGGTAGCCCCCTTCAAAAGCCAGAATATGGCCCTGAACTCCTTCATCACCGCAGATGGCGGCGAAATGGGCCGGGCCCAGGTGGTGCAGGCGGAAGCGGCAGGCATTGCCCCGGATGTGCGGATGAACCCCATTCTGCTCAAGCCCACCACCGACGTAGGCAGCCAGGTCATTGTGAACGGTCAGGTTCAGGGAAACATGAAGGCTATGGAATACTACCGCCGTAAGCGGGAATTCCTGCCTGCCGTCATGGAGGCATACCGCTCCCTGGAGGAAGAATATGATATTATCGTCATCGAAGGTGCCGGCAGTCCTGCGGAAATCAACCTGAAGCAGGAAGACCTGGTAAACATGGGTCTTGCCAAAATGGTGGATGCTCCTGTGCTGCTGGTGGGCGACATTGACCGGGGCGGAGTATTTGCCCAGCTGTACGGCACGGTTGCCCTGCTGGAGCCGGAGGAACGGGATAGAATCAAGGGCACTGTGGTGAATAAGTTCCGTGGGGACAAAAGCATTCTGGAGCCGGGCCTGAAAACCCTGGAAAACCTTTGCGGTGTTCCGGTGGTGGGTGTGGTTCCCTATGTGCATGTGGATATCGATGACGAGGACAGCCTGTCTCAGCGCTTTGAACGGGACACGGAGCGGAAACTGGTGGATATCGCCGTGATTCGCTTGCCGCGAATTTCCAACTTTACGGATGTTGCCCCCTTTGAGCGCTATGAGAATGTGTCGGTGCGCTATGTCCAGTCCCCGGCGGAGCTGTTCGGGGCGGATATGATCCTGATTCCCGGCACCAAAAGCACCATTGCTGATCTGAAATGGCTGCGGCAAAGCGGTCTGGAAGCGGCGATTCACAAGGCGGCAGCTGCGGGGACCCTGGTTTTCGGCATCTGCGGCGGTTATCAGATGTTGGGAAAGCGGATTTCTGACCCTCAGCAGGTGGAAGCGGCGGATGTGACGGAAATTGCCGGTATGGGCCTGCTGGATATGGAAACCTGCTTCCAGGGACAGAAGGTCCAGACCCAGACCGAGGGCATCCTGGATGGCGTTCCCGGAATGCTGGAATGCCTGAACGGGCGCAGCTATGTGGGTTACGAAATCCACATGGGCCGCAGCAGCCAGCCCCAGGCTCCCCTGGTGGGAAAAGGCAGTGTTTACGGCAGTTATATCCACGGTATTTTTGACGCGCCCGGCATTGCCCAGGGGATTCTGGAAGCCCTCTGCCGGAAAAAGGGTGTACAGCTGGGAGCGCTGGAATCTTTTGACCCTGCGGCGTATAAAGAGCGGCAGTATGACCTGCTGGCCCAGAGCCTGCGTCAAGGGCTGGACATGGAGCGAATCTATCGGATACTGAACCGGGAGGAATAACCATGGCGGGACGGATTCACATTTACTGCGGCGACGGCAAAGGCAAAACCACAGCGGCCCTGGGACTGACCCTCAGAGCCTCGGGAGCGGGAAAACAAGTAGTTTTCACCCAATTCTTCAAGGACGGTTCTTCTTCGGAAATTGAGCCGCTGAAAGCCTTGGAGGGAGTACGGGTGATGCACTGCAAAACGGTGCCTGGTTTCTTCTTCTGGATGAGCCGGGAGCAGCAGGAGCAGGCTACCCGGGATTATACCGCTTTGTTTCATCAGGTGGTGGAAGCAGCCCAGAATGCGGACCTTCTGGTGCTGGACGAAATGATTTCAGCCTGTAATCATGGAGTGGTGCCGCTGGAGGAAGTGGTGTCCTTCCTGAAAACCAAGCCGGAGCAGCTGGAAGTGGTTCTCACCGGGCGCAATCCGCCCCAGAGCCTTCTGGAACTTGCGGATTATGTCACGGAGATGAAGAAAATCAAGCACCCCTTCGACGCAGGAATCCCTGCCCGGAAGGGAATTGAATATTAAAATACCACCGCCGGCAGTTTTTTGCCGGCGGTGGTCGCTTTTGGGGTTATTCTGCTTTCAGGCTGTAGGTGGTGCCCGGGGTGATGTCGGTCAGGTCCAGGCTGGTGGTGGCGTACTCGCCGTCAATATAGAAGGCCCAGTATTTGCCGTCCTTGTCCCAGTCCAGGGTGATGCCGTTGACGGTGGTGACGTACAGACCGTACTGTCCTTCCTCACCGGCGATCAGCTCCAGCTCCAACAGAGCTTCGCCCACGGTTTTCTTGTCGGTGTGAATTTCAAAGCTGGTCTCCTTGCCGTCCAGATCGGTTACGGTAAGGGTGAAAACAGTATTGCCCTCTCCCAGTACGTTGGACTCCTGGGCATCTTCGGTAGAATCTGTCTGGGCTGCAGCGGTGGTTTCCACAGGAGTGGTTTGCGCAGCAGTGGTTTCAGGGGCGGCAGTGCTTCCGCATCCGCTCAGGCACAGGGCGAAAAGCAGTACCAGACAGACAAGGACAGACAGTGCTTTGTTCATTTTTTTCATAACGTTTTTTCTCCTCATAGTCATGTTTCACCGCCCCAGGTCAATATTGGGCAGGGTGCTGAAAACAGCCCTCATATTATACCACGGATAGCGTACAATGTCGATAAGCTTTTAAAAATTTTGTATTTTGCTCTTTACAAACGATAAAGCTTATGTTATAATTCCCAATGTTCTGAATTTCATATGGCCCGGTGGTGCAGTCGGTTAGCACGCCAGCCTGTCACGCTGGAGGTCGACGGTTCGAGTCCGTTCCGGGTCGCCAAGAAAAACAGCCATCCAATCGGGGTGGCTGTTTTCTTATACTACTTATTTTCTGCGAAAGTGTTTCTTGATAAATCTGGACAGACCTTCAAAAATACCCGCAGCGATCAGAGAAATTGTCGCAATCACCAAAGGCTCCAGATAACCTCCCGCTTTGGGGAATATGATCAGAAACGGTTCCCGGAAGAAATCCCCAAAGACCAGGTATAGGGGCAGATGCAGCAGATAAAGCCACATGGACAGCGCTCCCAATGTACGTGCAGTCTTTTCACGCAGGAAAGGAACCTGAGGATGGGAGACCATCAGAAGCATCAGTGCGGCAACTTCGAAAATGGTTCCAAAGGGAACAGTTCCAATCCCCAGAGAGTCCCACTGCAGGACGCTCAGCAGCATACCCAAGACCATTACTACCACCAGTTTCCAGGCGGAAGAAGTGAAGATGCGGAGAATCTGCTCCTGATATTGATGGATAAACAGACCCGATGCAAACAGCGGCAGACCAAAGAACCAACCGTTGCGCATATGGATTCCCAATTCCATGGCTCCGGATGCCGATGCAATTACATCCAGGGTAAAGAAAATGGAAAACAGAGCACAGCCCAAAACATAAAACCCCAGATAATTTGTGCGGCACTCCTCCTGAAACCGTACAAACAGCCAGAATACCAGGTAGCACACCATCATGGCACACAAATACCACAGATGTCCGGTATAAGGAGGAATCTGCAGAATCAGCAGCCGCAGAAGTTCATCGGATTCCGGGATTAGCGTGATCAAATGGGCAATGGTGCTGCCACCTTTGAGCTCAATGCTGACGCAAGTACAAAATTGACGAAACAGCGCACCGGTCAGAAACAGCGTGAGAATATGCTTCAATCGGCGCAGAACTTGCCTGCTGGTGGCCTGATAGTTAAAATATCCCGATATCATGAAAAACATCGGAACTGCGAACCGGGCCAGACAATCAACCAAGCCACCCAATCTTCCGGGGAAGGGCGCGTGAATGAAGACCACAAAAAAGGATGCAATAAATTTGCAAAGCTCCATCGTTTGATTGCGCTTTGGGATGACGCTGGATTTGACGGGGGTATCCGCAGATACAGCAATGGCGGACATAATTTTCCTCCTCTTTCTTATGTAGATGAATCAAGGGAATACGAAGAAATTTTACAATACAACTGTGCATTTTGCAAGGGCTTCAGAAAAACAGCAGGCATCGTCCGGTCGAGGGGCGATGCCTGCGTTTTTAGTATTCTCCCAGCCAGCGGCCGGCGGTGGTTTCTACGGCTTTTCCGGCGGCAAGGCTTTTGGGCACATCCAGAATCCGCTGGTTTTTGCTGCCCCGGAAGGAAATTTCCAGGCTTTTCTGCTCCAGAAGGAAGGGGCCGTCGATGAGAATGTCAATGGCTTCCAGAAGCTTACGCTGCTCCGGCGTACCTGTCAGCAGCTGCTCGAAGGTGTAGCCGGTGTAGGATGCTACCTCGTACCCCGCCTCCTTGAGAAGGTGCGCCAGCCGGGCAAATCCCGCTGCCTGGGCAAAAGGCTCCCCGCCGGAGAAGGTCACGCCCCGGCACAGAGGATTGGAGCGGGCAATCTCCACAATGGTTTCTTCCTCCATGGGGGTGCCGCCCTGGAAGGGCCAGGTTTCCGGGTTGTGACAGCCGTTGCAGTGGTGGGGGCATCCCTGACTGAATACGCACAGCCGGATGCCGGGCCCGTCTACAATGCTGTCGCTGACGATACCGCTTAACTTAAGCATGGCCGTTCATGCTGTGCTTGACCCGGTCCCGCTCCTCGGCCCGCTTGGCGTCGTTCCACTTGTCCATGGTGCCGACCAGGTAGCCGGTGATCCGGCGGATGCGCTCAAAGCCAACACCCTGTCCTAGCTTTTCACTCGTGCTCTTTACAGTCATAACAATCCCTCCTGAGATAAAAATTTTATTCAATGCCTTGGAATGCAGGCATTTCCGGATATTTGCGTCTCAATTCTTCTACCCGCTCCGGCGGAATTTCTTCCCCTTCCCGGCGGCCGCAGCGGGGACACACATCTCCGATGATGCCCACATAGCCGCAGATGGGGTCCCGGTCTACGGGGTGGTTGATGCTGCCGTAGCCGATGCCAAAATCGTGCATGCAGCGTACCACCGATTCAAAGGCTTCTACGTTCCGGGCGGTGTCGCCGTCCAGCTCCACATAGCTGATGTGTCCGGCGTTGCACAAGGCGTGGTAGGGAGCTTCCAGCCGGATTTTGTCGTAGACGGAAATGGGGAACCACACCGGGATGTGGAAAGAGTTGGTGTAGTATTCTCGGTCGGTAATTCCCGCCAGCTTGCCGTAGCGCTTCTGATCCATCCGGATAAACCGTCCGGACAGGCCTTCAGCGGGGGTAGCCAGCAGGGTAAAGTTCATCTTGTGTTCCTGAGAGATCCGGTCGCAGAAGGAACGCATGAATCCGATGATCTCCAGACCCTTCTTCTGCATGTCCTCGCTTTCCCCGTGGTGGTGGCCATACAGCGCCGTCAGCGTTTCCGCCAGGCCGATGAAGCCGATGGACAGCGTGCCGTGCTTCAGTACTTCCCGCAGGTTGTCCTGCAGGGACAGCTTGTCCGAATCCAGCCAAACGCCCTGGCCCATCAGGAAGGGGTAGTTGTAGATATGCTTGTTGGCCTGAATCTCGAACCGGTCCAGCAGCTGCTGGGCGACCAGCTCCAGCATGTGTTCCAGGCTGTCATAGAACTTCTTCTCATCTCCGCCGCTTTCAATGGCCAGCCGAGGCAGGTTGATGGAGGTGAAGGACAGGTTACCACGGGAGTAGGCAATCTGCCGGGTAGGGTCGTAGACATTGGCCATAACTCGGGTACGGCAGCCCATGGTGGCAACCTCGGTTTCCGGATGCCCGGGAACGTAGTATTGCAGGTTGAAGGGGGAGTCCAGGAACGTATAGTTGGGGAACAGCCGCTTGGCGCTGACCTTGCAGCTTAAGCGGAACAGATCATAGTTGGGGTCGCCTTCGTTGTAGTTGACACCTTCTTTGACCTTGAAGATGTGGATGGGGAAAATGCAGGTTTCCCCGTGTCCCAGTCCTGCGTCCAAAGCAAGCAGGATGTTGCGGATAACCATCCGGCCTTCCGGGGTGGTGTCGGTACCGTAGTTAATGGAGGAGAAGGGGGTCTGGGCACCGGCACGGGAGTGCATGGTGTTCAGGTTGTGGACAAAGCCTTCCATGGCCTGCTTGGTATCCCGGTCAGCTTTGGCGTAGGCTCGGGTAGAAGCCCGGGTAATGAGCTTCCAGGCTTTTTCCTTGTCCATGTGGTACTGCTGGCACAATCCCAGGGCAACGGCGCTGAGGTAGGTGTCACTGCTCTCCAGCCGGGCAGTTTCGCCGGTCATTTCTTCCGCCTGGGCAATGATGGCAGTTACAGTGGCATCTTCATCCGTCAGATCCAGATAATCTTCCAGAGCATCCCGCAGCCGGCGGGTAAAGGCTTTGCGGTAGGTCTTTGCCACGCCTTCTGCCATGCCATAGTCAAAGTTGGGAATGGACTGACCGCCGTGCTGGTCGTTCTGGTTGCTCTGGATGGCGATGGCAGCCAGGGCGGCATAGCTCTGAATGCTCTGAGGCTCCCGCAGATAACCGTGACCGGTGGAGAATCCGCCGTGGAACAATTTCAGAATGTCGATCTGGCAGCAGGTTGTGGTCAGGGAGTAGAAGTCAAAGTCATGGATGTGGATGTCGCCTTCCCGGTAAGCTTTGGCGTGTTCCGGGCGGAGCAGGTACATCTCGTTATATGCCTTGGCTCCGGCGGCGCCGATTTGCAGCATGGCGCCCATGGCGGTGTTGCCGTCGATATTGGCATTGTCCCGCTTCATGTCGCTGACCCGGGCATCGGTGTTGGTGATTTCATCGATGGTTTTCATCAGGCTGGTGTTGGCCTCTCTGGCTCGGGTCCGATTGGCCCGGTAGAGGATATAGGCCTTGGCGGCGGCGCTGAAGCCATGGTTCATCAGCTGGCGTTCCACGGCATCCTGAATGGCTTCGATGTTAGGGGCCTGGGCGGAGAAATGGGCTTCCAGTTCCCGCTGGACATCGTTGGCAACTCGGGCGGCATCCGATGCGTCACCGTCCTGGGCGGCTTCCATGGAGCGCAAAATGGCGGCGGCAATCTTGTGCTGGTCAAACAAGACCACTCTGCCATCTCGCTTGATAATGCTGGTAATCATAGGCATAAATCCTGCCTTTCTGAAGAAATTGGAGGAGCAAAATGCTGATATTTCAAATGAAACACTATATATTGTGTTCTTGAAGAAAAACCTCCACAATATATTGCCACAACTGGTGCCGTTTGTCAAGAGAAAAAGAATCTCTGCGTCCCTGGGGAAGGTGGTTTACGGGGCGGTTATGCTCACTCTTTCGCCGGCTTTGGATATCATACAACCTATTGTGCCCAATAAACGCCACTTTTCAAAAAAATTACGGCAGTGCATTTGCACTGCCGTATGATTATCCAAATACTTCAAAGGCTGCTACGGTGCGCAGCAGTTCCGGCTCCACCCGCTCCCGGCCGTAGGCATCGAGAAAACGGTCATAGAAGGCGTTGGTTTTCAAGTTGAAAAACAAGGCCCATACGCCCCAGAACAGGTCGATGTGCCGATCTCCCACACCGGCACAGTCCAGATCCAGAAAGCCGGAGAAACGCCAATGATCCAGCATAATGTTGGGAAGGCAATAATCGCCGTGAATCAGGGTGTCGGAGCGAAGGGCGCTGCTGCCTTCCTCTACCACCGCCCAGGCTTCCTCCCGGGAGGCAAATCCCCACTCTCCAGGGAACAGGTCTGGGTCATAGTTTCCCGCCTGATAATTGCGCTGGGCGGTTTGGCGATAGGTGCGGCAACGGTCGGGAACAGGACAGCCGGTAAAATCCTGGTCGTGAAGCTGCCGCAGCAGGCAGGCCAGGGTGTCGCACAGCCGCTTGGGGTTTTGCAGATATTCGGGGAAGACGCAGTCCTCTCCCGGGAGCTTCCGGGTCAGCAGCCAGTCCTGGTCCAGGGAGCGGTAGGTCAGTACTTCCGCGGCAAGGCGCTTCCCGTGAAAATACCGGGTCATGTCCGCTTCGGTTTTCAGGGTGCCGGCCGGAGCAGTTTTCAGGTACATGCCTCCGTCTGCTTCCAGATAATACACCCGGGCTGCGGGAGAACAGCTGCTGTCGTTGACCTTCCCCTTTTCCAGCAGAGGACGAAATTCCGGAGGGAAGGCATCAAGTTCCGGACGGATTTGGGTTCGCTTCATGGGCTTCCTCCTGAGGCAGAGTGACAATCTGGGGAGCGTGGCCCATGGCTGGGATCAGCTTTCCGGTCAGATCCTCGGTGGAAAAGCACAGGCTGGAGGTGTTGATACAGGGATGGCAGCCAAAGATGGGCTGACGCAGCACATCCTCGTCAATCAGCAGCTGCACCCGATTTTCCTTGTCATTCATCAGCCCCAGGACGCTGAGAGAACCGGGGGTAATATCCAGGAAGGCTTCCATATGCTCTGCCGAGGCAAAGGACAGCCGGGACGAGCCTATGGCCTTAGACAGCACGCTGGTACGAAAGGGCTTGTCCGGCGGCAGCAGCAACAGGTAAAAGGCGGTCTGCTGGCGGTTGCACAGCAGAAGATTTTTGCAGATCTCAGCGCCCAGCGCCTGGTCAATCTGGACACAGGCTTCCATGGTCATGGCAGCGGGATGATCGGCCCGACGGTAGGCAATTCCCAGACTGTCCAGCAGGTCGTAACAACGGATTTCCTTGGCAAGCCGCTCATCGCAGTTTTCCGGGCGGCCGGTGAAAATTTCCATGGTGGTTCCTTCTTTCTTACAGGATTTTTCGCATCATCACGGCGTCAGCGGATTTGCCGCCGCGCAGCCGGTAAGCATCGGAAATCCGGGCCAGTTCCTGGAACCCCAGGCGGCGGTACAGGTTTCCGGCGCGCTGGTTTCTGTCCATGTAGTCCAGTTCCAGGTAAGCCATCCCGGAGTCTGCCGCCAGAGAAATGGCCGTCTCCATCAGCATGGTGGCAATGCCCAGTCCCCAATAGTCTTTCCGGACAGCCAGGGCAAGACTTCCCCGATGGCGGATTTTTTGCCGGGTGTTTCCCTGGAGCGCCACATTTCCCGCCAGAACCCCATCCACCACGCACACCAGCATGGCACTGTTGGGGCTTTGACAGATTGTTTCCAGAAAGCGGGTCTCCCCAGGCACATCTTCTGTGCACTCTTCGGGATACCGCAGAAGATAATCTGTTTCTCCGGCGGTATCTTTCAGAAATGCCAGCATTTCTTCCGCATCCGATGGAAGCACACTGCGCACGGTGGCCTGCCGGCCGTCTTTCAAAAGCACGGTTTTTTCTGAAAATTGCATCGCACTTACCTCTTTCCCAGCTGCCAGAATGCTACCGCGCTGGCAGCTGCTACGTTCAAAGAATCCACCCCATGGAACATGGGAATTTTGACGGTGTAGTCGCAGCTGGCAATGGTATCGTTGGTCAGACCATCCCCTTCGCTGCCCAGGACAATGGCCAGTTTTTCTTCTCCCATCAAGCTGGGATCGTCTACCGAGACGGAGTCATCCCGCAGAGCCATGGCGGCGGTTTTGAAGCCCATTTCTTTCAGCAGACGCATACCTTCTTCCGGCCATTGGGGGGTATAGGCCCAGGGAATCTGAAACACGGTGCCCATACTTACCCGGGCGCTGCGGCGGTACAGGGGGTTGCTGCATCCAGGTGTGAGGAGTACAGCATCCATGCCAAGGGCGGCAGCGGAGCGGAAAATGGCGCCGATGTTGGTGGGGTTCATGATGTTTTCCAGAACCACGATTCGGTTGGCATCGGAACAGAGTGCTTCCGGTGCAGGCAGGGGAGGGCGGCGCATGGCGCACAGCACGCCTCGGGTCAGATGGTAACCGGTGAGATTGCACAGAAGCTCCTCGTCAGCGGTGTAAACCGGAACCTCCGGGCAGCGTTCCAAAATCTCCCGGGCGGCACCGGTAATGTCCTTGCGCTCCATCAGAAGACTTACCGGCTGGCAGCTGGCATCCAGCGCCCGGTGGATTACCTTGGGACTTTCGGCGATGAACATACCCTTGGCAGGCTCAAAGCGGTTGAGCAGCTGGGCCTCCGTCAGTCGGGCGTATACATCCAGTTCCGGCGCGGAAAAGTCGGTAATTTCAATAACATTGGCCATAAGCAGGGTCCTTTCCCCTTGGGACAAATTTTCTATATCATAGCAGAAAGAAGGAAAAAAGTCAAAAATTTCCCGCCTTCCGGAGAAGGCGGGAAAGGGAAGCCTATTCAGGCGAATGTCTTATGGATCAAGCTTCGGGCAGCAGGGGCTCGTTGATGTTCCAGCAGACATAGTAGGTGCCGATCTGGCCGGCGATCACAAACTCTTCGGGATACTCGGTCTTCAGAGTCTCGATTTCGTTGGTGGGCACGTCGTCGATCAGCTGCCAGGTGCCGTTCTTGAAGTTGGTCAGCATGTTGTTGCTGTCATCGGACAGGAAGAACTTGATCTCGTTCATGGTGACTTCGTCAGCGCCATGGAAGTTCTCGTTCTTGGTCAGGGTGATGACGGAGTTATGCTCCCAGCTGGTCATCTTGTAAGCACCGTTGGAAACGTAAGTAGCAGGATCGGTAGCCCAAGCCTCGTTGGCAACTACATCCTCACGGACGGGGAAGTAGGTGGGGAAGGCCAGCAGCTCGTTCCAGTAGGCAACGGGAGTGGTCAGGGTGACCTCCAGAGTCTTGTCATCCAGAGCCTTTACAGCCAGCTCAGCGCCTTCAGTACCGGCCCAAACATCGGCGTAACCCTTGACAACTTCGAACATGTAGCAGTAGTCAGCTGCCAGTTCCACAGAAGCGGCACGCTTCCAAGCGTACTCAAAGTCATGAGCGGTCAGATCCTTGCCGTCGGACCACTTCAGGCCGTCCTTCAGGGTGTAGGTGATGGTGCCGTCGTCGTTGGCAACGCCTTCCACCAGCTCCTCAGCACAGTCAGGAACGATGACCAGGTTGCCGTTCTCGTCCTGATCCCACTTGGCCAGACCGGCGAACAGGTGAGAAACCAGGGTAGCGCCGTCAACGGTGGAGTTCAGAGCAGGATCCAGAGTGTCGGGCTCGGAAGCCAGGCAGACAGAGATGGAGTCGCCGCTGCCGTCAACAGTGGTGCGGTAGAAGTACTTGTAGCCCAGGGGGTTGCCAAAGTAGCCTTCCACGGAGTCGTCGATCATGTACAGGTCAGTGTAGAAGTACAGAGGAACAATAGCGCCGGTGGACATAATCATGTCCTCAGCAATGTGCATCAAAGCGTAACGGGTATCGTTATCAGTGCAGGTCTTGATCAGGGGGATCAGAACGTCGTAGGTCTCAGCCCAGGTGCCGTCCTCAACCTTAACGTCGTAGCCGTACTCAGTCAGGTCCAGATCATAGGCAGCCACGGTGGCGTGCTCGCCCTTGCCGAACTGCACGTCGTTGTTGCCGGAGCCGGTGGTCCACATATCCAGGAAGGAGATGGGATCGTTGTAGTCGGCCAGCCAGCCGTTACGAGCGATGGAGTAAGCGCCGTCCTTACGGGAGTTCAGGAAGGTGTTCCAATATGACCGCGTCACACGGATATAGTTCAAATTATATAATAAAGGGATGTATTTCGCAACAAAGCGTTTCGCTGAAAATCCACGGGTAAAGGACATATGTTTTTGTGATTTTTGTATATAGACGAGTGTCCGCATACCATGAACAGCATGGCGGTCGGTTGAAAAGCAGTTTCTTTTTGTGTAAATTTGAGAAACTACGAAAATGCCCCGACACGGTTGACCAGACCGCATCGGGGCATTCTCAGAGAAAAAGAGAGGTAAGAAAATGAAAAAGAATGAAAGTAGCTTTTCTTATTACTTATTATATCCGGGAGGTATTAAAAAAATAAGGAGGGAAATATTAAGGAAATATTAAGCGGATAAAAAGTCCTACGAAATTTTTGTGCAGTGTGACCAGTTGTGAACAATTTGTAGCATTTGCCGGACGCCCCTTGACATTTTTGAAAAATGGGATATAGTTAAGACAAAAGAATTAGCACTCTCAAGCGTAGAGTGCTAAAACCGAAAGGAAGGATGGCTATGAACTTTAATCAATATACCCAGAAGTCTCTGGAGGCTGTCCAGAGCGCACAGAATTTGGCTGTGCAGAATTCTCACCAGCAGCTCGAGCAGGTGCATCTGCTGCTGGCTCTGCTGCGGCAGGATGGAGGGCTGATTCCTCAGCTGCTGCGGAAAATGGATGTGACGGTGGAGAGCCTGGAAGCTGCCGCCGCAGCCCAACTGCGAAAAATCCCCGCTGTGAAAACCAGCCGGGAGGCTGACCGCTTCTATATCAGTGCCGATGTGGACGCTACCTTTACCGCCGCCGAGGAACAGGCCAAGGCTATGAAAGACGAGTTTGTCTCTGTGGAGCACCTGTTCCTGGCTCTGTTGGAAACCGCCCGGGGCGATGTGAAGAGTCTGTTTGAAACTTACCGCATCACCAAGGAAAATGCCCTGAAAGCCCTTCAGGCGGTCCGGGGCAACCAGAGGGTCACCTCTGACAGTCCGGAAGGCACCTACGATGCCCTGGAGAAGTACGGCACGGATCTGGTCAAACGGGCAAGAGAGCAGAAGATGGACCCGGTGATCGGCCGTGACGAGGAGATCCGCAATGTGGTCCGGATTCTGTCTAGAAAGACCAAGAATAACCCTGTCCTCATCGGTGAGCCCGGCGTCGGCAAAACTGCCATTGCCGAGGGCCTGGCACAGCGTATCGTGAAGAAGGACGTTCCCAAGTCCTTGCAGGACAAAACCATTTTCTCCCTGGATATGGGCGCACTGATTGCCGGCGCCAAATACCGGGGCGAATTTGAAGAGCGTTTGAAAGCGGTCCTGAACGAAGTCAAGCAGTCCAATGGACAGATTATTCTGTTCATCGATGAGCTGCATACCATCGTCAGTGCGGGCAAAACCGAAGGCAGCATGGATGCCGGCAACCTGCTCAAGCCCATGCTGGCCCGGGGCGAGCTGCACTGCATCGGTGCCACCACCCTGGATGAGTACCGGCAATATATTGAAAAGGATGCAGCCCTGGAGCGCCGGTTCCAGCCGGTGATGGTGGATGAGCCCACGGTGGAAGATACCATTGCCATTCTGCGTGGTCTGAAAGAGCGCTACGAAGTGTTCCACGGCGTCAAAATTGCCGACTCTGCCATTATTGCCGCAGCTACCCTGTCCCACCGATATATCACCGACCGGTTCCTGCCGGATAAGGCCATTGACCTGGTGGATGAAGCCTGCGCCCAGATCCGTACGGAAATGGACTCCATGCCCACGGAACTGGATGCGGTGTCCCGGAAGATCATCCAGATGGAAATTGAGGAAGCAGCCCTGAAGAAAGAAGAGGACGAACTGTCCAAGGGCCGTCTTGCCGAGCTGCAGAAGGAACTGGCAGAAGAACGGGATACCTTCAATGCTATGAAGGCCCAGTGGGAGAATGAAAAGAACGCCATCGGCAAGGTTCAGCAGCTGCGGGAAACCATTGAAGATCTGAACCGCCAGATTGAAGCTGCCGAGCAGCGCTATGATCTGGAAAAGGCTGCGGAGCTGAAGTATGGCCGCCTGCCGGAAGCCCAGCGTCAGCTGGAAGAGGAAGAACGCCGGGCCCAGAGTGCCAAGGAAAGCAACATTCTTCGGGATCGGGTTACCGATGAGGAAATCGCCCGGATTGTGGAACGCTGGACGGGAATCCCGGTGTCCCGGCTGGTGCAGGGCGAGCGGGAGAAGCTGCTGCATCTGGACGAGACCCTGCATAAGCGGGTCGTCGGTCAGGACGAAGCGGTTCAGGCGGTCACCGAAGCCATTCAGCGCAGCCGTGCCGGCATTCAGGACCCCAACCGTCCCATCGGTTCGTTCTTGTTCCTGGGCCCCACTGGTGTGGGTAAAACCGAGCTGGCCAAGACCCTGGCCCAGGCACTGTTTGATGATGAGAACAACCTGGTAAGAATTGACATGTCCGAATATATGGAGAAATTCTCCGTCTCTCGTCTGATTGGCGCGCCTCCCGGATATGTGGGTTACGAAGAAGGCGGTCAGCTGACGGAAGCTGTTCGCCGCAAGCCCTACAGTGTGGTGCTGTTTGATGAGGTGGAAAAGGCCCACCCGGATGTGTTCAACGTGCTGCTGCAAGTGCTGGATGACGGACGAATCACCGACTCCCAGGGCAGAACCGTGGACTTCAAGAATACCATCTTGATTCTGACCTCCAACCTTGGCTCGGAATTCCTGCTGGGCGGCGTCAATGCCGACGGCACCATCGACGAGCAGGCCAAGGCTCAGGTTCAGGCACTGCTGCGCCGGTCCTTCCGTCCGGAATTCCTGAACCGTTTGGATGAGATTGTGTTCTACAAGCCCCTGACCAAGGAAAACGTGACCAAGATCATCGATCTGCAGATTGTCAAGCTCAACAGCCGTCTGGAAAGCCAGCAGATTCGCTGCGAGCTGACCCAGCGTGCCAAGGAAGCCATTGTGGACGCTTCTTACGATCCCCAGTATGGCGCCCGTCCGCTGCGCCGGTATGTCCAGCATACCGTGGAGACCATGCTCAGCAAGCGCCTGCTCAAAGGCGATATTACCCCCGGCAGCACCGTTACAGTGGATGCCGTGGACGGAGAACTGGTCATGGCATAACAAATTTTCAGGCCGCCCTTTTCTGGGCGGCCTGATTTTTGCGTTGAAAATCCCAAAAGAAAGTGCTATAGTAGGAGGAAAAAACGAAGAAGGAAAAGAAAATGCAGAAAAAACTATTTTCTGACCGGGCTTTGGTCAAATTGATGATTCCTTTGATTGTAGAGCAGGCTCTGACCATTTTGGTGGGTATGTGCGATGGTGTGATGGTTTCCTCCGTAGGGGAAGCGGCAATTTCCGGCGTTTCTCTGGTAGATATGATTAACGCGGTGGTTTTGACACTGTTTGCTGCCCTGGCAACTGGCGGTGCTGTAGTGACCAGCCAGTTCCTTGGAGCCCGGCAGCAGGAAAAGGCACGGCAGAGCGCTGCGCAGCTGGTGCTGATGTCCGGAACAGCCGGACTGGCAGCGGCGGTGCTGTGCCTGGTGTTTGCCAGACAGGTTATGCGTCTGTTTTTTGGCAGTATCTCTGATGAGGTGATGGAGGCGGGACTGATCTACCTGCGGATTACGGCGCTGTCCTTTCCCTTTATTGCGCTGTACAATGCCGGTGCGGCCATTTTCCGCAGCGTGGGAAACAGCAAAATTTCCATGAAGGTCAGCCTGCTGATGAACGCCATTAACGTGGTTGGAAATGCTTTTGGCATTTTCGTGCTGAAAATGGGGGTCGCCGGTGTGGCGGTTCCCACGTTGGTTTCCCGGATGGTGGCGGCTGTGGTGATTCTTTCACTGGCTTCCGATAAGCGCCAGCAGCTAAGTCTGGACAAGGGATATCTTGGCAGCGTGGATCGGCGGATGATGGGCAATATTCTGCGCATCGGCGTGCCTTCTGCTTTTGAAAACGCCTTTTTTCAGTTGGGGCGGCTGATTGTGGTGAGCATGATTGCCCTGTTTGGTACCACCCAGACCTCTGCCAACGCAGTGGCAAACACCCTGGACAGCATTGGTGTCATCATCGGTCAGGCCATGGGTCTTGCCATGGTAACGGTGGTGGGACAGAGTGTGGGCGCCGGAGATGTGGAGCAGACCAACTACTATACCAAAAAAATGATGATTTGGACTTACATTATGCAGGGCCTGAGCAACGTGCTGATTATCCTGTTTGTCAACCAGCTGATCGGCTTCTACAGTTCCTTGTCTGAAGAAACGGTGGAGCTGGCACGCACCTTGGTGCTGATTCATACCTCTTTTGGTATTTTGCTGTGGCCTGCATCTTTTGTCCTGCCCAATGCCCTGCGCGCTGCCAACGATGTGAAGTTTACCATGTATGTTGGCATCGGTTCCATGGTGGCATTCCGAATTGTCGGGTCTTGGATTTTGTGCGTTTCCCTGGGAATGGGCGCAGTGGGTGTATGGATTGCCATGGTTGTAGACTGGATCTGCCGTATCTGCTTCTTCCTGCCCAGAATGCTGTCGGGCAAATGGAAGCGCAAATACATTCCTGCCTGATATGTCATGCCCAGGAGGGCAGCTGCTCAAAGCGGCGTTTCTTTCCCTGATAGGGGAAAGAAACGCAGCAGGAAAATAACATGGGGGCCGGGGAGGAATCTCTGGCCCCATATTTGTGATCGCCCACCAGCGGATACCCTCTGCTGGCAAACTGTACCCGGATCTGATGGCTGCGTCCGGTGTGCAGGCGAATCCGCACCAGGCTGGTTTCCCCCTGAGAAAGACGAGTAAATTCCAGCCTGGCTTTTTTTACCCCGCCGCGAACCCGCTTTACTACGAATACCTTGTTTTTCCGGGAATCTTTCCATAGAAGATCTTCCCAGTCTCCCTGCTCCGGCGGGATGCCGTGGACCATAGCCACATATTCTTTGACCATGGTTCCATCTTGGACGGCTTTGGATAGACTGGCGGCAGCGGGTTTGGTGCGGGCATAGACCATCACGCCACCCACGTTTTTGTCCAGCCGATGGATGGGAAAAATTTGACCTCCCAGCTGCTGTATCAGTGCGTCAGGAACTTCCTGCTCCGAATCCAGCCCTACGGGCTTGATACATACCGCGATATTGGCATCCGAATAGAGAATTTCCAAAAGCATGACCTCCCTGAACAGTTTTTTTGCAGTATAGCACAATTTCTCGCTTTTTCAAAGGGGGGATGGTTGCATCTTTTTGGTTTTCTTGTATAATGGGAGAAAAAAGGAGGATGTGTAATGACAACAAAGGATTATCAGAGCCGCTCGCCGCTGAGCATTTTTTTGCACTATTTTGGAAATCATAAGAAGCTGTTTGCCGTGGACGTTGCCTGTGCTGTTGGCATTGCGGTGATTGACCTGGCCTTTCCTCTGGTGACCCGCAGTGCCTTGTATGACATGCTGCCCAACCGGATGTATCGGACATTTTTTGTGATTATGGCGGCAGTGATTGCCAGCTATTTGCTGCGATCATTCCTTAATTATATTGTAGCCTATTACGGCCACACCTTTGGTATCCGGGTGGAGGCGGATATCCGGAAGGACCTGTTCAGCCATATGCAGGATCTGAGCTTCGACTTTTATGACGGTAACCGAACCGGCAAATTGATGGCCCGGCTGACCAGCGATCTGTTCGAGCTGACAGAGCTTGCTCACCATGGCCCCGAGGATTTGCTCACTTCGGTGCTGACCATCTGCGGCGCACTGGCGGTAATGGCCTCCATCCGCTGGCAGCTGGCGGTGATGGTGGCGCTGATGATTCCCATTTTCCTGGTGGTGGTGATGGCTATGCGCCGGCGGATGAGTATTGCTTCCGTTGCCGCTAAGGAAAAGACCGGACATATCAACCAGGAAATCGAAAGCAGCCTCTCCGGTATCCGCACAGCCAAGGCCTTTGGCAACGAGGACATTGAGCGCAGCCGCTTCAACGCAGCTAACGAGATTTATAAAACCTCCAAGCGGGAGTTCCACAAGGCCATGGGCATGTTCCACAGCAGCGTGGAGTTTTTCCTGTGCAGCCTGAATGTGGTGGTCATCGGTTTCGGCGGCTACTATGTGATGAAGGGAGAGATGGACTACCGGGATTTGATTACCTTTAACCTGTATATTGCATCCTTCGTCAATCCCATACGCAAGCTGAGCAACTTCTCGGAAATGTTTGCCAACGGCTTTGCCGGACTGCGGCGGTTCGTGGATGTGATGGCCACGGAGCCTACCGTCCAGGACAGCCCCGATGCCAAGCCGCTGGAGAAGGTCAAAGGGGCCATTGCGGTGGATCAGGTTTCCTTTGCCTACGACGGAGACTTGGCGGTGCTGCATGATGTGTCCCTGACAGTGGAGCCTGGAGAAACCATAGCTATTGTAGGCCCCTCCGGCGGCGGAAAATCCACTCTGTGTCAGCTGATCCCACGGTTTTATGATGTCACTTCCGGCTCCATCTCCATTGACGGACGGGATCTTCGCAGTGTGACCCAGCACAGCATCCACGAAAATATCGGCATTGTACAGCAGGATGTGTTCCTGTTTGCCGATACCATTTTTGAGAACATCCGCTATGGCAAGCCCGATGCCACCATGGAAGAGGTGGTGGCGGCAGCCAAGAAAGCGGAGATTTACGACGATATCCAGGCCATGCCCCAGAAGTTCGATACCTATGTGGGCGAGCGGGGCACCCTGCTGTCCGGCGGGCAGAAGCAGCGCATTGCCATTGCCCGGATCTTCCTGAAGAATCCGCCCATTCTGATTCTGGATGAAGCAACCTCTGCCCTGGACTCGGTTACGGAAGCCAAGATTCAGCGAGCCTTCGATGCCCTGGCCAAGGATCGCACCACGCTGATTATTGCCCACCGGCTCAGCACTATCCGCAGTGCCAACCGGATTGTCTCCATTTCCGATGGCGTAATCACCGAATGCGGAACCCACCAGCAGCTGCTGGAAAGCGGCGGCATCTATGCCCAGTTGTACAACACCCAAAACGCTCTGGCACTGGAAGCACTGCATAACAGTTAAGGAGGCCGCTATGACCCAAAAAATGCAGTTGAAAACAGAAAATGCTGCGCTGGACGTACTAAAAGGAATTGCTTGCGCCCTCATTGCCTCTTCGCATCTTCCATCATTCTGGAATTGTGAAATGATAGATGCGTACTATTTGGGGTGGTTTCTGCGAATTTGCGTGCCCTTGTTTTTTGTGTGTTCTGGTTATTTTTTCTTTCAGTCTCAGCATAAAGAACGATTCCTGCTCCGGATTGCCCTTGTATATGTTTTTGGTTATCTGCTGTATCTGCCACTAATTCTGCAAGGGGCAGGGAATCTGGCAGAAGGACTCTCTCGCCTGCGCTGGAACCTGGTAATTGGATATGAGCATTTGTGGTATTTAAATGCGGCGCTGTTCGGTTTTTTGCTATGGTACGGACTTGAGCGAATCCCTCAGTTGGGACGGCTGCTGTACCCTGCAGGGATCCCCATTTGTGTAGTGTTGATATTGGTGGGGGGCCTTCTGGATGAATATTATCCTTTGTGCACGTTTTCCTGGGTTAAAACAATGGGGGAATTTGTGTCCCGATTCGGCGGGCCACGGAATGTGGTATTTATGGGCTTGCCGCTGCTATTACTAGGGGGCGGAATAGCCAGATATGCCCAGGCTATCCGTAAAATTCCAACGTTTGCTCTGGTACTGTGCTATCTGGTGCTGCGGGCACTGGCACTTTGGGAGATCCATTTTCTCTTTGGTGCCAGAGGATTGGAAATCAGCAGTGATATTACAATTTTCAATTGCTTTCCGGCGGTATTTCTGATGGCTTTGGCACTGCGTATTCCGATAAAAATTTCCTGGTCGGTTGGCAAACGGCTACGTACAATGACGGAATATGTCTATATTCTGCATCCTCTTGTGGGGGCGTATCTAGCTCAGACACTCGCTTTACCTCCGTTTTGGCACTGGATTTGCACAGTAGTGTTCTGCTGCTGCCTGACGCTGCTCCTGGAAAAACAGTTTCTTCGAAAACGGACTGAATAGAAAAGCGGCTGACAGATATTTCTGTCAGCCGCTTGTTACATCAGCAGGTTACTTCCCCATCGTGGTTCATCAGCGTTGCCCGTTCCACGTGGGAGATGGACAAAACTTGTTCCACCAGAGCTTCTTCTTTGTTGGTTTTGACTTCCACAATCATGTCCACCCCGGAGGCGCTTGCGTTCCGGGATTTGATTTTATAGCTGGTAGTAGTTGCTTTCAGCACAGATTCCAGTTCACCCTGGATTCCACGGTCGGTAGCGTTAACCAACAGAAGCAGGCTGGGTTTTGCGTTGGGAACAAAGTGCAAAGCCAGCATTACAACGGTAATCAGGATAGAAGCCTCAATGGCCAGCTCGTGCAGAGACGCTCCGCAGATGATACCAATGGAAATGGACCAGAACAGGAATGCCAGATCCATGGGGTCCTTCACCGCGGTACGGAAACGAACGATGGACAGAGCGCCAACCATGCCCAGAGAAATCACCGCATTGGACTGGATGGTGACGATAATAGAGGCCGTGATCATGGCGATAACCGGCAGGGAAATGGCAAAAGACTTAGAATAAAACGCTTTGCGGCAGACCAAACGATAAATCACGAAGATATAAGTACCGATCACCGCCGCTACCAGCAAGGTGATCAGAACCTCGGTGGTAGAAAGATCTGAGTTGAACTGACTCAGAAAGGATTTCTTTAAAATATCCTGTATACTCATGTAGATTCTCCCTCTTTATGTTGAAAACTTTCTGCAAAGGTAGTATTTGGAAAATGCTGTTTGTCTCAAACTGCCCAGGTCCATCACCGTGTATAGAAAATCGGGAAGAAATTCGTCATATTTTACCTCCAGAATTTGCTTTCCCAGGGGTAAAATTGGCCTGAGTGGAAGGTATTGCGCAAAAAAACCATCAATATCGGTACTGCATCCAATATTACGGTCAAAGGTAATGCGGACATTACCGGCAGGGTATACAAAGGGGGTGCGCTCGTAGGCAACGATTACTTTTGGACGAAGACACCGCTGCTGACACTGGGCATAAAATTTGCGCAGCAGGGGAGCATCGGAAGAAGTTGGCATCAGCTGCCCCTGCAAAATCATCTGATACTGCTCTTTGGTTAGGGAACAGCTGTCCTTGTGGGTCATATACCGCTGCTTTTTCTTGCATTCCAGGGTAATCTGCTGATCGGAGGCATTGTAAATCCGAATGCGGAACTTTTCCCGGGGATCGGTGCCGTTTTCGTTGTCATAATAACAGGAATTTTCGCTATCATCAAAATAGAGACTGCGAATGGCATAGGTACCGGAGCCGGTAGTGTGGGAATCCAGGGCGCAAAGGGGACGAATGGCTGACGCAATCAGTTCCAATTCCCCTTCGGAGCAGAGGTATTTCAGTTCATTGCGAAAAAGTTCCGTCCGGCCGCTATGGAGGTGCGGCCACCTTTTTAAAAGATTCATTTTACGCTTCGGCAAAGACGGCTTCCAGAGATATCCCGCCTGTTACCGGCAGGGTGATCTGAGTGCTTGTCTCGCCTGTATCTCCTTTCCAACCGACAAACGTATATCCCGGTTCAGGGGTTGCCGTGATTGTGATGGGGTAATCGGTGTAATACTGCCCGGTCCAGCTGCCGCTCGACAAGTCAATTTGAGATGTGTTGACGGTAACGGTGCCCATTTCCGGATGTGCCGAGGTAATTTGCACCATTTCCAGAGTGCCGGTCAGATTGAATTCTTCTGCCAGGTGCTGCATGGCAAAGGCTGGCCGTCTGCGAAAATACCCATCTCGCCAGTCCAAAGTGTAACCATATTTTTTAAGTACTGCTTCTACTCGCTCTGGAGCAAAATTGTTGTTAACCATGTCCTGAAAGGAAAGGACGAACTGCCGACAGAAATCTTCGTTGACTCGCAAAGCAGAAAAAATGGACAGAATATTGATATGATATTCTGGAGCGTTGGAAAAAAGATTCAGAGCAGCAGGATCGTCTATGGCTTCATTGTAAATGATTCCCAAAAGGACATCTATGTCGTATATACACCATCGCCAGCGCAAATCATCATATGGCCCGGAACCCTCCCAGCAGCTGCGCCAGAGAACATAATTATGTGCTTCGGAGAAGTCGTAATTGCACATGTAATAGTTGGTAATGATGTAGTCAATGTAGCTTTGTACGTCCGTTTCTTCCTGAAACTGTGCCCATTGGGCAGGGTCGGAAAAGTCGGTGTGTTTGATCCAATACATGTATTCACCGTAGTAATCTACCTCGGAAAGCGCCAGTGACTCTTCATCGGGAGCCCCGTCTTTTACCAGAATTCTGTCAGCAACCTGATAGTACTGGCGGAAATACTGGGAATCGTATCGTTCAAACATGTAGCTGCTGTAAAGAAATTCTCCGTTGAGATATACCCGAACGGGTATACATTGCTGTGTGGAAACAGAGCGATCTTGCAGAAGATCGGACATCATGGCATCGGGGAGACTGTCCTTCAGCATGACCGAATGGGTAATGACATCTGGGAACAGCGGGGCATCAAAAAATTGGCTGCCGCTGTATTCCTCCCGTGCCGTTATGATTAAACGTTTTGCGGGGAAAATCCGAGAGGTGTTGCCTTGAATGCGCAATCCTACAGGTTGATTGAGGATATCCCCCTCAGAATCCAGCCATTCAGCAGTGGTAACCACTTCCATATCTTTCATAAAATTGGGAAGGGGCGCCTGCGAAGGATTTCCGCCGGATAAATACCAATCGTCATACTCTTTTCCGGTTACATAGATCCCATTTTCTCCGAAAAGATCATCATACTCAAAGACGATAGAAAGGGTATATCCTTCTTCCGGCTGGGGGATTCCCACAAAATAGGTCTGGGTCAATATGTCGCTGACCTGCCCCCAGTCGCTTACATAAATTGCCCGGACAACAGTGCCTTTTTCGACCGGGGTGGAGTCGGGAGTATAGGTTTTCCAATCCGATACCACGTTCTGGACGGCTTTATATATATTCGGTTCGCTGGATCGATTTACAATGGGGATGCCGCCAGAATACACCGCAGACTGGGTAGTGGGTGTACTGCCGTCTGTGGTGTAGTAAATGGTTCCGTTTTCCGGGGCGGTAAACTGAAGGACAAATTCCTCGTCGTAATACCCACCCGGAACCGAAGGCACCGGCACCGGCGCCTGACAGTGCTGTTCCAAAAACAAAAATCCCACCGTCAGGGCAAACAGTGCCAATACGGATGCGATGAGCGCTGTCAATCGTTGCTTCATGGAATCACATCTTTTCAGGAGCGGAGAAGCCCAAAAGATCGATGGACTGCTCCAAAATCCGCTTGGCAAGGCCAATCAGGGCAATATAGCCATTTTTCTTTTCTTCGTCCTCTTCGCCCAGAATCCGGGTTTCATGGTAGAACTTGTTGACGCAGCCGGCCAGATCGTAGATATAGGCGCAGATCAGGTTTGGGGAGGAGCTGGCCAGGGCGCTTTCCAGAGCGGGGGCAAACTTGGTGATGGAAAGCATCAGATCCTTGGCGTAAGTGTTGGCAGGAGTTTGAATGGGGAGGCTCTCCCAGCTGCCAAACCGGGACAAAATGGACTTGATCCGTACGATGGTGTAGAGAATGTAGGGACCGGTGTTGCCCTCAAAGGCAGCGAAGCGATCCAGGTCAAAGATATAATCCTTGGTAGGCTGGTTGGACAGGTCGCCGTACTTCAGAGCAGCCATGGCAATTTTCTGGGTGGTGTCCTCCACTTCCTCGGCGGCAACAATCTGGTTTTCTACCACTTTGCCCCGGACAAAGTCGGTCATATCCTTGACCAGCTGTTCCAGGCGCATGACGCCGCCGTCCCGGGTCTTGAAAGGCTTGCCGTCCTTGCCGTTCATGGTGCCAAAGCCCAGGTGCTCAAGCTGGGTGGTCTCCGGGACGATGCCCGCCTTCCGGGCGGCGCGGAATACCTGCTCAAAGTGCAGGCTCTGACGCTTGTCGGTGACATAGAGAATCTTGTTCGGGTTAAAGTCCTGCATCCGCTGGATCATGGTGGCAAGATCCGTGGTGGCATAGATGGCGGAGCCGTCGGACTTGACCAGAATGCAGGGAGGCACTTCCTTCTTGTCGGTTTCCTCTGCCACGGGAATGACCCAGGCACCTTCGCTTTCCACAGCCAGCCCGCAGGCTTTCAGATCCGCAACCATGGAGGGGATGTAGGGGTCTGCATCGGACTCGCCCAGCCAGCTTTCAAAGGAAACGTTGAGGTTTTCGTAGTTTTTCCTCAGGTCGGCTACCGACACATTCATGATGTGCTGCCACAGCGCCCGGTAGCCCCGGCGGCCCTGCTGCAGTTCAAAGGTGGCGGTGTGGGCGGCTTCAGCGAAGGCTTCATCTTCCTTCTTCCGGGCAGAGGCGGCGGGGTAAATTTCCTCCAGTTCGGAAATGGTGAAGGGGGCCTGGGCAGGATACTCTCCGGTGAAGTCCGGGTCGAAGTAAGGAAGCTCCGGCTGCCGCCGCTTCAGCTCCGCAATAATCAGACCCATCTGCAGTCCCCAGTCACCCAGGTGAATGTCCCCAATGGCGTTGTAGCCGAAGAATTTGTACAGCCGCTTCAGGCTCTCGCCGATGATGGCAGAGCGCAGGTGACCGATGTGCAGGGGCTTGGCCACATTTGGGCCGCCGTAGTCCACCACAATGGTCTTGCCGGTGCCGGGCTTGGCAATGCCGAAGCCTTCAGCGGTGCGCATCTGCTCCAGATAGTCCTGCAGAAACAGACCGCTGAGCTTCAGGTTGATAAAGCCGGGCATCACCGCTTCCACCAGATCATAGTCCTTGGCATCCAGCTGCTGGGCCACAGCCTTGGCAATCTGAATGGGAGCGCACTTATACTGTTTGGCAGCGGCCAAAGCACCGTTGCACTGGTATTCGCACAGGTCGGGACGGTTGGAAACCGCCACCCGGCCGAAGGCAGGATCGTAACCTGCATCGGAAAACGCTTTCTGCATTTTCTCCGTGATGATATCCAGAATTCTTTCCATATTCGCAAACCTTTCGGATTATTTGTTTTTCTGCTCTGCCAGGTAGTTCAGGTAGTCGTCGTAAGTGCCGTAGCGGTCTACGATGGTGCCGTCGGGCTGGAAGGCGATGACCCGGTTACAGACGGAGGTCAGCATTTCGTGGTCGTGGGATGCCAGCAGCACTACGCCGGGGAAGGCTTCCAGACCTTTGTTGACAGCCTGAATGGACTCCATATCCAGGTGGTTGGTGGGCTGGTCCAGAAGTACCACGTTGGCGCCGGAGAGCATCATTTTGGACAGCATGCAGCGCACCTTTTCGCCGCCGGAGAGAACATCCACGCTCTTGAATACATCTTCGCCGGAGAACAGCATCCGGCCCAGGAAGCCCCGGAGGTAGACATCGTCTTTCTTGGCAGAATACTGCCGCAGCCAGTCCACCAGCTCCATTTTGTTTCCTTCAAAGTAGGGGGTGTTGTCCTTGGGCAGATAGCTGCGGTTGGTGGACACGCCCCACTTGATGCTGCCTTCTTCCGGCTCCAGCTCTCCCATGAGGATCTGGAACAGGGCCGTCTGGGCCAGCTCGTTTTCACCCACGAAGGCGATCTTATCGGTGCGGTTTACGGAGAAGTAAACCTTGTCCAGCAGCTTTACGCCGTCCACAGTGACGGATACATCTTTGACGGTGAGCACATCCTTGCCCAGTTCCCGCTCCGGCTGGAAGCCAACGAAGGGATAGCGCCGGGTGGAGCAGGGCATTTCTTCTACGGTCAGTTTGTCCAGGAGCTTCCGTCGGGCGGTAGCCTGCTTGGCCTTTGCCTTGTTGGCGGAGAAACGTTGGATGAACAGCTGCAGCTCTTCAATCTTTTCCTGGTTGCGCTTGTTCTTGTTGCGGATCATGGCCTGAACCATCTGGGAAGACTCATACCAGAAGTCGTAGTTGCCCACGTACATCTTGATCTTGCCGTAGTCGATATCCACCGTGTGGGTGCAGACGGTGTTCAGGAAGTGACGGTCATGGGACACGGCGATGACCATGCCGGGGAAGTCCAGCAGGAAATCTTCCAGCCAGTTGATGGCTTCGATGTCCAGGTTGTTGGTAGGCTCGTCCAGCATAACAATGTCAGGGTTGCCGAACAATGCCTGGGCAAGCAGTACTTTCACCTTCAGTCGGGGGTCGGTGGAGCCCATCAGGTCGTAGTGCAGCTCCGTGCCGATGCCCAGACCCTGCAGCAGACGGGAAGCGTCGGATTCTGCCTCCCAGCCGCCCAGTTCGGCAAACTCCGCTTCCAGATCAGCGGCCCGCAGACCATCCTCGTCGGAGAAATCCGGCTTTTCGTAGATGGCGTCCTTTTCCTTCATCACTTCGTACAGGTGCTGGTTGCCCATGATGACGGTGTCCAGGATGGTGTATTCGTCGTAGGCGTTCTGGTTCTGCTTCAGAACGGATACCCGCTTGTCCGGGTCAATGGTGATGCTGCCGGTGGTGGAGTCCAGATCGCCGGTGAGAATCCGCAGGAAGGTGGACTTGCCGGCACCGTTGGCACCAATGATGCCGTAGCAGTTGCCGGGCAGAAACTGCAGATCCACATGCTGGAACAGCCACTGACCGCCGAACTGCATACCGAGGTTGCTAACTGTAATCATGTCGTACTCCTTAATATTCTGTAAATTGTGTTTTCCAAACATCGATTATGCAGGTATATTCCCTGCACACGCATACCAATACAGTTTAATACTACCACAAAATTATGAATAAAGAAAGAACTTTTTTCCAAAGACCTTGCTTTTTTCGCTGGATGCGCTATAATGTTAGCACTCAGACACCTAGAGTGCTAATTCAAACAAGGACGTGAATTACGATTATGGAAAAGCAGCAATTCAAAGCAGAATCCCAGCGTCTGCTGGATCTGATGATTAACTCCATTTACACTCACCGGGAGATCTTCCTTCGGGAGATCCTGTCCAATGCCTCTGACGCCATCGACAAGCTGGCTTACACTGCTCTGACCGATGACAAGGTGGGCATCAACCGGGACGAGTTTGCCATCATCATCACCCGGGACACCGAGAACCGTACCCTGACGGTTTCCGACAATGGCATCGGCATGTCCAAGGAGGAGCTGGAAGAGAACCTGGGCACCATCGCCAAGTCCGGCTCCCTGGGCTTCAAGCAGGCCATGGAAAAGAACGAGGATATTGACATCATCGGTCAATTCGGCGTGGGCTTCTACTCCGCCTTTATGGTGGCCTCTTCTATCACGGTAATCTCCCGGAAGTACGGCGAGGATACCGCCTGGAAGTGGGTTTCCGACGGCGCCGACGGCTACACCATCGAGCCTGCCCAGAAGGATGCTCCCGGTACCGACATTATCATGACCCTGAAGGCCGATACTGAGGAAGAAAAATACTCCCAGTATCTGGAAGAGTATGAGATCCGCTCCCTGGTACGCAAGTACTCCGACTATATCCGCTACCCCATCCGCATGGAGGTAACCAAGTCCCGTCCCGTGGAGAAGGCAGAAGGAGAAGAAAGCGAAGACAAGGCTCCGGAATATGAATCCTACACCGAGATGGAAACCCTGAACTCCATGGTACCCATCTGGCAGCGGGCCAAGAAGGATGTATCCGATGAAGAATACGAAAGCTTCTACCGGGAAAAGTTCTTCGACTACACCAAGCCCTTGCGGATTATCCACTCCAGCGCCGAAGGCAGCGTGTCCTTCAAGGCTCTGCTGTATATCCCCGGCAAGGCGCCTTATGATTTCTATACCAAGGACTTCAAGCGGGGCCTGCAGCTGTATTCTTCCGGCGTGATGATTATGGAAAACTGCGAAGACCTGCTGCCGGAGCACTTCCGTTTCGTCCGGGGCGTGGTGGACAGCCAGGATCTGAGCCTGAACATCAGCCGGGAAATGCTGCAGCATAACCGCCAGCTGACCATCATTGCCCGCAACATTGAAAAGAAGATCAAGTCCGAACTGAAATCCATGCTGGACAATGATCGGGAAAATTACGAGAAGTTCTACGCCGCCTTTGGCCGCCAGCTGAAGTACGGCACGGTTTCCGACTATGGCGCCCACAAGGATGCCTGCCAGGATCTGCTGCTGTTCTACTCCCACAAGCAGGGCAAGCTGATTACCCTGAAAGAGTATGTGGATGCCATGGCGGAGGGCCAGGAAAAGATTTACTATGTACCTGGTGAGAACAAGGACCGCCTTGCCAAACTGCCCCAGGTGGAGACCCTGGATAAGAAGGGTTATGATGTACTACTGTTTACCGAGGATGTGGACGAGTTTATCCCCCAGACCTTGGTAAGCTACCAGGAGAAGTCCTTCTGCAACGCTTCCAGCGAGGATCTGGGATTGCAGACCGAGGAAGAGAAGAAACAAGCCGAGGAAAAGGCAGAGGAAATGAAGGGCCTGCTGACCTTTGTGAAGGAATCTCTGGGCGAGCAGGTGAAGGAAGTCCGGCTGTCTTCCAACCTGGGCAGCTTCCCGGTGTGCATGGTTCCCGATGCCGGCATGAGTTTCGAGATGGAAAAGTATATGAAGCGGGTGAATCCGGAGTTTGCCTTCCCGGTAGGCCGGATTCTGGAGCTGAACGCCGACCACGAGGCGGTGAAGGCTATGCAGAAGGCCATGACGGAAGACCCCATCAAGGCCAAGGACTATGCCCAGCTTCTGATGTATCAGGCTCAGCTGATGGCGGAGCTTCCGCTGGAAGACCCGGCCTCCTACACCGAGCTGGTGTGCAAGCTGATGAAATAACCAAAGAATCCCCGGGGAAAGCCGTTGCGTTTCCCTGGGGATTATGCTATACTGTCCTCAGATTTAGATAAGGGAGGCAACCTTATGAACTATTACTATGCGGAGGAATTGATGGAAGTAATTGTATCGGCTCTGCTCTCAGTTGTTCCATCTATGCTGTTTGGTATTGTCAGCTATGTGCTGACATCGCTGGCGCTGTACACCATTGCCAAGCGCAGAGGAATTAACCACCCCTGGCTGGCGTGGATTCCGGTGGCGAATTATTGGCTGATTGGCTCGCTGTCTGACCAATATCAGTATGTGGTAAGAGGCCGCAACTGTTCGAAACGGAAATGGCTGCTGATTCTGGAAATCCTTTCCTATGCGCTTGCTGTGGCCGCGATGATTTTCGCAGGTACCATGCTGGTTCAGGTCGTTGCTGCGGCAATGGGAGGTTCGGGTGAGGCATATCTGATGGATATTGTGCTGGGATCGCTGATGCGCATTCTGGGCGTGTGTCTGCCTTTGCTGGGTATCGGCATTGCGGTTGCCATCATCTATTATATGGCGTTGTATGACATTTACAAATCCATGGACCCGTCCAACTGCGTGCTGTTTTTGGTGCTGAGCATTCTGTTCGGTGTGACCCAGCCGTTCTTCCTGTTCTTCAACCGGAATAAGGAACAGGGAATGCCCCCCAGAAAACAGAACCCCGCCTTTGCTCCGGAGCAGACCCCCTCTCCCCAGGAGCCTTGGGAGCGGGACAACAAAGACTATCTGTAAAAAATGTACCGGCGCAGCTCAGGCTGCGCCGGTATTTTACGTGTTACAGGGAAGAATAGCCGAAGCTGTTGACCAGAGCATCCACTTTGACGCCGGCCTTGCAGTAGGGGCAGTCGTGGTAGTCATAGCTTTCGTAATCCGGCAGATCCTCAATGGAATATACTGAACGGACGGGATAGCCCGCCACTTCATCCACAGCCCGGTAAATGGCGGCAACGCCGGCTACACGGCCGCCGTAGTAGTCAATGGCTTCGATGGAGCGCTTGGCGGTGAAGCCGGTGGTGACAGAGGCCATCAGCACCAGAACATGCTTGCCCCGGATCATGGGCTGGATGTTCTCCCGGAAGATAATCTGGGAGTTTGCGTTGTACTCCGGTTCCACAACGTAGATGGTCTGGTGGGCATTGATGGTGAGAAAACCGCTCTTAGTCAGCTCATCGGCGATGCAGGTACCCAGAACCGCGGTGCCGTCCAGACAAAGAATGGTATCCACGGGGGTGTCGTTGATGAAGTGGGACACCAACTGGTAGGCACTGTCCCGGGCTTCACTGAGACGGGTCTTCTGGTAAGTGATGTCGATGTAGTAATTGATATGGGAGTGATTGGTGACAAAGTGCCCCTTTGCGATACGCAGGGGAGCGTTGCCGCGGCGTACAGGCAGTTTCATGAGCTGAATCATAGGTTTTCCTCCATTTCTAGTCAAGTATGGAAAAAACAAAGCGTTTTTCTGCCCGGCAGAAGCGTTTTCGCCGGACCCATGAAAAACGCTTTTTTTCATTATATCCCGGATAAGAAAAAAAGACAAGGAAAACCCGGGGCCTTCCTTGCCAAAAATTATCGGATAAACTTGGTTATATTGCGCAAACGCAGGGCCTTCTCCTGCCGCAGAAACTGGTGGGCAATGACCTTGCAGATTTTCCCGGAACGGATCATCCAGTGTACTTTCCCGAAACTGGCCCACATGACATCGTCTGTCTCCCCAGGCAGCAAGACAATATCCTTTAACTGGACGGTTTTCTGGATGCAGTAATGATCGTAAAAGGTGTTGCGGTCTTTGTCCGTGTCAAGGTATTCAAATTCTTCCGGGGCAGCCTGGATGCCCGTTTCTTCAAACAGCTCCCGGGCAATGGCCTGACGGCTGGTTTCCCCGGCTTTTACGGCGCCGCCGGAATTTTCCCAGGTGCCGGCAAAACTCTTCCCCTTTGCCCGGCGGGTCAGAAGCAGGTGCCCCCGTCCGTCATAAACCCAGACGCAGACCACGATGCCGTATTCTCCCGAATTCCAGGGGGTTCCTCGTTTATGGACTTTGCCGGTTGGATTCCGATTTTCATCGTAGACATCATTCCACTCCACGCCTGCCCCCCCTTTTTTTTACGAACGCTGTCTTACCAGTTTAGCACAAGCAAAGGAAAAACACAAGGGCAAATCCGATTCCATAGAAAACACCACCCCACCTGGTATAACAGGAGGGGTGTATGGCCCTTATTTTCTTGCAGGGACGATTTCCAGCCAGTATCCATCCGGATCGCTGATGAAGTAGAGCCCCATGGCGGGATTTTCGTAGCAGATGCATCCCATTTCCTGGTGGAGCTTATGAGCAGCCTCGTAATCATCGGTACGGAAGGCCAGGTGGAACTCACATTCTCCCAGGTCATAGGGCTGAGGATGATCTTCCAGCCAGGTCAGTTCCAGCTCAAAGGTGCTTTCTTCGTTGCCGATATAGACGATGATAAACCCGTCACCGTTTTTCCGGCGTTTTTCTTTCAGACCCAGCGCCTTTTCGTAAAAGGCAAGGGACTTTTCCAGATTGGAAACGTTGTAGTTTTCGTGATACATTTCAAATTTCATAGACAATCCTCCTGAATTGTGTTTCCGTCTGCTGAAGCGATCAGAGCGTTATACTGGGGATATTCCGACAGGAATTGAGCGATGATCTCAGGGTGTTCCCAGGTGTGCATGGGATAGACATTTTTGCACGGAACGTGCTGGAGAAAATAGAGAAGTCCTCTATGGCAGTGTTCCTCTTGCCGGGGGTCCAGCACCACAAAGGCCGCCGATAGGGGTTTGCCCTGAAGGCCTTGGGCCAGGCGGTCTATCTCCTGCCGGTAGGCTTGGGTCATTCGGCGGTTGTCCTCTTCCGGTTCCCCTTCCCAGACCCAGTCGTTCAGGTCTCCGGCGTGGTAGAACAGATCATCTCCATCTTGAATCAAAAATGCTACCCCCAAATCTGTAGAGCGGTAGGCGGTCAGGGTTTGCCCTTGGGGCAGCGCGAAGCGTTCTCCGGGGGAGACTACCTGAGAGGAAAGTCCTGCTGGCCGGGTTTCGGGCGGAATGTCAGAAGACAGCACCGGAAGAACCTGCTGCATTCCCATTCTTTCCAGAATGGAAAATACTGCTGGGTTATAGTGGTCATGGTGGCTGTGGCTTGCCAGCACCACAATGGGCTTTTCCGGCTTCAAGGCCGGAAGGCTTCCTTGAAAGTAGTCAAACAAGTAATAACTCTTCTCGGTTTCAGCCAAGAAACAGCTGTGGTGAATATAAGTCACACGCATAGACAGGCTCCTTTTCAGCGCAGTGCAATCCTAAGAATATAGTACCATAGGGAAGTAGGTTTGTCATCATGCAGTTTGAAAGGGAATTGCTAGGAGATTTCCTAAAAATGCCCCCCTCCCATGGAGGGGGGCATTTGAGTGGGTTCAAATCCCTCTTTCCGCAACGTAAAAAACACCCGATTGCAGATGCAGTCAGGTGCTCCTTGACAGAGGATGCGGAATTCGATGGCAGTTTGCTGCGCAAACTGTAAGGTGTGTGCTCCCAGGAGGAAGCACAGCAGCCCTCCACCGGAGGGCTGCATTTGAGTGGGTTCGAATCCCTCTTTCCACAATGTAAAAAACACCCAGCTGCGAATGCAGCCAGGTGTTTTTTGGCAGAGGATGAGGGATTCGAACCCCCGCGAACGGAGTCAGAGTCCGGTGTGCTACCGTTACACTAATCCTCTGTGCAACGGTTATATTATATGCAGAAATTTTGAAAAGTCAAGAATTATATTGAGATATTTTAGATTGTTTTTCCGGCTTTTTCCATGACTAGATCTATCTGCGCCAGGGTGTTTTTAACTAGGATATCTGGTTGCAGGTGCTGATGGTAATATGCCTGATTGGCCAGCTGCATAGCATAGCGCTGCTCTGGGGAGTCTACCAGCTGCTGGACGGCGGCAATGCATTCCTGGGCTGTGGCAAAGGGCAGATAGTTTTTTCCAGGGAGAAAATCCCCCGGCACACTGTAATGGAAGGCTTCGTTGACGATGGCTCTGGCAGCAGCTACATATTCTCCTGTTTTTCCCCCAATGCTTTCATGCAGTCCCATGGAACCAATGCAGATATCGCAGTTTTGGACCAATTTCAGATAATGCTTTCTCTCTGTGTATTTTTTGGAAATGATCAAATCCGGAGCAATGTCTCTGGATAAAGATGTATCACTTAAACCACCAAAAAAGCTGTCGCCGTACTGCTGCCGAAGAGTGCGGATAATGGAAATGCGCATTTCATTAATATGTCTGCGCTCCTCGTTTGATTGGAGGGGGAGTTTTGGATCGTTGCAATTCCAAAGCTGTGTCTGAAATAGAATTTTAACCGGGGTATTATTTTGAGACGAAGGAACGCCCTCAAATACCTTTGGCACAAAATAACGCTCAGGTGTTCTGCCCATGAGAAGTTTGGCGATTTCTTTCCAGAAAGGTTCTCGAACGGGGCTTTGCGGGTGGTTTACCCGATAGAAAAAGCCCAAAGGATGAATCTTTTTTGCGTACTCCGGGAACAGCTTTAGATTTTTTTCGGCGGAAAAACTGCGTTTGAAGTAGAAATCGCAGATTTCCAGACATTTACGCATCCCATCTGGATTTTGGTAGCCATCCCACATGTCGTAGATTACCTGCTTGCCCCGATAGCGAACCAGGACAACGGGAAGATCATATAAGGAAAACTCCTGGTCTTGGGAACGGTCAAGCAGTGTTATATCCCACCCCTGCTCTTTCAGCAGGAGGAAGCCGGTGATGATCTGGGACAGGTGATGAATTCGAGAAGGAATGGTTACTTCGATGGTGTCCATAGGCATTCTCCTTGGCGCTCCCAGGGGAAGGGTTCCCCTGCCAGAACAGATTCTTTTAAGTAGTGGAAGGTTTCTGCTTCTCCCTTTTCTGCCAGCATGGTCAGGATATAGTTCAGTTCACGGCTGGTTTGGGGATGCATCAGTTCTTTTTCCCGGCTTCTGTCAAAATAGATCAGGGCAGAGTCATTCCGGTAGGCTGCACCCTGATAGGTCATGCAGGCGGCCCGCCGATCCATCACCATTTCCACCAGGTATTTGCGGGGCATGGGAATGGGCTCATAGTTGCGGGTTTGCCGATTCATGTCCGTCCAGTATTCGTAATGGTGACGGTTGCGGCCTTTATGGTGCATCCAGGCTTCGCTGTAGCCTTTGTCCTCCCGCTCGGCGGCGTTGGGGCTGCGGGTACCCTGATAGTATTTGGCGCCTTCCCGGAATTCTGTCAGGGAATACTTGGACAGGTCATGGATCAGTCCCTGCCAGTAAAGCCCCACCCGAAAGCAGCCGCAGCAGACAAGCCAGCGGTGTTTGGTAATGGTCTTAAAATGCTGCCATGCTTTCATACAGATGCCTCCCTTTTCGGATTATTATATGCAGTTCCTGTCCAAAAAGCAAGAGGCAGAGAATGGTCTCTGCCTCCGTAAATATTATCCTTCTGATACCACAATCTCGGAAACTTTCAGGCCGGGATTTCTCCGGCAGGTAAAGTCGATGGCCCAGAAGCTGCTGAACACCAGCAAGCTTCTGCCTCGATAGTCTTCCAGCAATTCTGCGTCGCTGCCCAGATTCAGGTCGCTCAAATCTCCGGGATATTCGTCAATCCGGCGGATTTCCTCATAAGGAAGCATATCCATCCGCAGATCCACACCGTACTCGTTCTTCATCCGGTACTGGAACACATCCAGCTGCAAGGTACCGACCACGCCTACGATGACTTCTTCCATACCGGAATTGGGAACTTTGAAAATCTGAATGGCGCCTTCCTGGGCAATCTGCTCAGTGCCCTTGACGAACTGCTTGCGCTTCATGGAGTCCTTGGCAGATACCCGGCAGAAATGCTCCGGAGCGAAGGTGGGGATGCCGGAATAGCAGAATTTCTTTCCAGGTACGGTGATGGTATCACCAATGGAGAAGATGCCCGGGTCAAAGACACCGATTACGTCACCGGCGTAAGCTTCTTCCACGATTTCCCGCTCTGCTGCCATCAGCTGCTGAGGCTGGGAAAGACGCATTTTTTTCTTGCCCTGAACGTGGTAATATTCGGTATCCCGCTGGAATTTGCCGGAGCAAATCCGCATGAAGGCCAGCCGGTCACGGTGGGCTTTGTTCATGTTGGCCTGGATTTTGAACACAAAGGCGGAAAAATCCGGGTCAAAGGTGTCGATGACACCGCAGTCTGCCGTCCGGGCCAGGGGAGGAGGAGTCAGTTTCAGGAAGGCTTCCAGGAAAGGCTCAATACCGAAGTTAGTCAGCGCAGAGCCGAAGAATACCGGAGACAGCTGGCCATCTCGGACGGCCTGCATATCCATTTCCCGTCCGGCGGACAGCAATTCTACATCATCAATCAGCTGCTGGTGCTTTTCCTTGGAGTCCAGAAGTTCTGCAACCCGGGAATCGTACAGGTCAATGGCCTCTTTGTCTGCCCGTTTCTTGCCGGTTTCTCCGGAGAAGAACAGCAGCTCTGCCTTCTCCCGGTCATAAACGCCCTGAAAATCCTTGCCGCAGCCGATGGGCCAGTTCATGGCGTAGGTCTCGACGCCCAGTTCCCGCTCCACTTCGTCCAGCAGGTCAAAGGGATCTTTGGTTTCCCGGTCCATTTTGTTGATAAAGGTAAAGATGGGAATGTGCCGCATGGCGCAGACCTTGAACAGCTTCCGGGTCTGGGGCTCCACGCCCTTGGCACCGTCGATGACCATCACCGCGGAGTCTGCCGCCATCAAGGTACGGTAGGTATCTTCGGAAAAGTCCTGGTGACCCGGGGTGTCCAGAATGTTGATGCAGTAGCCGCCATACTGAAACTGCATCACGGAAGAGGTAACGGAAATACCACGCTGCTTTTCAATCTCCATCCAGTCGGAGGTGGCGGCACGGGAGTTCTTTTTACCCTTGACCACACCGGCCTGGGCAATGGCGCCGCCGTAGAGCAGAAATTTTTCCGTCAAGGTGGTTTTACCGGCGTCGGGGTGGGAGATGATGGCGAAGGTTCGCCGTCGGCTGATTTCTTCTACTAAAGTTGACATAATTTTACCTCCATATCGATAATCGCAATCCACAGGAGGGCTTACGTCGGACAAGAAAAACCCATACTATCCTCCGAATGGTAACTATTTTTTCATAAATCAATTCAGTTTACCACATTTTTGGAAAAGTTACAAGAGGAAAGTGAAAATTCTCCTGATAAAGAATACAAACAGCAAAACCAACCAAGGAGTATTTCTTAGTTGAATAATTATACATATAATGTTATAATAAAAAAATCAGCTAAAAAGAAAGGACGTTTACATGAAATGCAGTTATTTTAGCCGGGATATTTCTGATCAGTTGAAGGGAATTGCCCTGGTTTTGATGTTTGTTCATCACTTCTTTACGTTTCCTGACTGGATCACTTGCGGCATAAACTATTCATGGATACAAAATTTTGCCATTCAATTTTGCGCACCGACCGATATTTGCGTGTGCTTATTTGCCTTTCTCAATGGATACTTCTACTATTTCTCCAAAGGAACCATTTCCTATTCGCTGAGGAAAATTACGGATTTTCTCCTTTCCTATTGGCTGACTTGTATTCCTTTAATGCTGTTGGCGGTGTTGACAGGCTGCTATACCTTGTCGAAAACCGGTGTGCTTTCTGAGCTGATGGGCTTGCAAAATACTGTGATGAGCTTTTGCTGGTATGTCAATTTCTTTTGCATCATTTTGCTGCTGCTGCCAATTCTGGCACGGAAACAGTCTCAAAGTCCAATGATGGATTTGCTGATATTGCTGGTGATTCCAACAGTGGCTCTGAATCTTTGGCAAGCATTGGACATGAATGCCGTGCGCAGTGCCGTGGCGTGGAACTTACGGCAATGGTATCCGTGCGTGGCTGTTGGATATTTGTTTGCAAAATATGAGCTGTTTACAAGATGGTTTGACGGCTTTGCAGGAGAAAGCAGAACACCCCGAACCTATGTTAGAGGATTGGTATGCGCTGTGTTAGTTTGGGCAGCGTTTCGAGGACGTTATTATATCCAGGGAATCAATCTCGGTTCGGTGACTTTCCGTGGAGGGGAGTTCCTGATCATGCTAACGGAGGACGTGTTGTTTGCGCCGATGTTTCTCTACGGAGGAGCAAACTTGTTGAGGATGGCAAAAAACACAGTGGTGGCGAATATACTGGGGAAAATTGGTAAAAGATCCATGTTCATGTGGTTTTACCACTGCATTTTCTTCAATTGCTGTAAGAACTATACGCAAATCGTACTGTATTTTCCCCGAAATCCGGTTCTGGTTCTGGTCAATGGATTGATTTTGTGCTATGCGGCGGCAGCACTGACGGAGCCGGTGCAGAGAGCTCTGATCCTTCAGAAGGACAGGCTGTGTCGTTGGATAGCGGGACGGATTCCGGTATCGTTAGGAAAATAACGTTTTTGTGCAGTTTGGATTGACCCATGCGGCATCGTCTAGGAGATAAAAAATGGACTTCCCTCGGGAAGTCCATTTTTTGAAAGGGTTTGAACTTAGGCCTTGCCAGCGCAGCCCAGAACGTCCACCAGCTTGTGGCGAACCAGTTCCTTGATGTTGGCACGGGCGGGCTTCAGGTACTCGCGGGGGTCGAACTTGTCGGGATGCTCGGCAAAGAACTTACGGATGGTGCCGGTCATGGCCAGACGCAGGTCGGAGTCGATGTTGATCTTGCAGACAGCCAGCTCAGCAGCGTGACGCAGCTGATCCTCGGGCACGCCGATAGCACCGGGCATAGCGCCGCCGTAGGTGTTGACCATCTCTACGTACTCCTGGGGAACGGAAGAAGAACCGTGCAGCACGATGGGGAAGCCGGGCAGCTTCTTGATGACTTCTTCCAGGATGTCGAAGCGCAGCTGGGGCTTGGTGCCGGGCTTGAACTTGTAAGCGCCGTGGGAAGTGCCGATGGCGATGGCCAGAGAGTCACAGCCGGTCTTGGCAACGAACTCTTCTACTTCCTCAGGACGGGTGTAGTGGGAGTTCTCAGCGGAAACGTTGACTTCATCCTCAACGCCGGCCAGAGCGCCCAGCTCAGCCTCAACCACAACACCGTGGTCGTGAGCGTACTCAACAACCTTCTTGGTGATCTCGATGTTCTCGGCGAAGGGCTTGGAGGAAGCGTCGATCATGACGGAAGTAAAGCCGCCGTCGATGCAGGACTTGCAGGTCTCGAAGCTGTCGCCATGGTCCAGGTGCAGAGCGATGGGGATTTCGGGGCACTCAATCACAGCAGCCTCCACCAGCTTCACCAGGTAGGTGTGGTTGGCGTAAGCCCGGGCACCCTTGGACACCTGCAGAATGACAGGAGCCTTCTCCTCACGGCAGGCCTCGGTGATGGCCTGAACGATTTCCATGTTGTTGACGTTGAAAGCGCCGATGGCGTAGCCGCCGTCGTAAGCCTTCTTGAACATCTCGGTAGTGGTAACAAGAGCCATTGGAATCAATCCTTTCTTAAATAGCGAACCGGGGTTCGCATTTCTTCGTTTACCATTATAACACATTTTCTCTTCTTTTCAATAAAAATATTTGCCATTTCCATTCCTGCGTGCTATAATTCAAATGTTAGGATTTGCAGGGGACACCCTGCCCAAATCCCTGCCAAGTTCGTATTAATTTTTGGAGGTAATATACAATGTCAGAAAAGACTCTGGTTGGTTCTCTGATCATCGGTCAGTCCGGCGGTCCCTCTTCCGTCATTAACTGCTCCGCTTACGGCGTTATCAAGGCCGGTCTGGAGAATCCCAACATCACCAAGGTTTACGGTGCTTTCCACGGTATCAAGGGCGTTCTGAACGATCAGCTGATGATCATGGATGAGGAAGATCCCGCTGAGCTGGAGAACATGCTCCACACTCCTTCTTCCGCACTGGGCTCCTGCCGTTACAAGATTGCCGATCCCGATGTGGACGACACTGACTACAAGAAGATTCTGGAGATCTTCAAGAAGTACAATGTCCGTTATTTCTTCTACAACGGCGGCAACGACTCCATGGATACCTGCAACAAGATTTCCAAGTACATGAACCGGGTCGGCTATGAGTGCCGTGTCATGGGCGTGCCCAAGACCATCGACAACGATCTGGCCGGTACCGATCACTGCCCCGGCTTTGCTTCCGCTGCCAAGTACATTGCCACTTCGTTCATGGAAGTCAGCCGTGACTGCCAGGTGTACGACACCGGCATGGTCACCGTTATTGAGTGCATGGGCCGTCACGCCGGCTGGCTGACCGCCGCTGCCGCTCTGGCCAATGTCAAGGGCGACGGCCCCGATCTGGTTTACCTGCCCGAGGTGGACTTCAACATGGATCAGTTCATCGCCGATGTAAAGCGGGTCTACGCTGAGAAGAAGAACTGCCTGGTGGCTGTGTCCGAGGGCATCCACTACGCCGACGGCACCTTCGTTTCCGAGGCCAAGACCTCCGGTACCGACGGCTTCGGCCACGCTCAGCTGGGCGGTCTGGCTGCTCGTCTGACCGACATCATCAAGACTGAGCTGGGCGGTGTGAAGGTTCGTCCCATCGAGCTGAGCCTGCTGCAGCGCTGCGCTGCTCACTGCGCTTCCGGCACTGATATTGCCGAGTCCTTCATGTCCGGCAAGGTTGCCGTTGAGTCCGCTGTTGCCGGTATGACCGACAAGATGGTTGGCTTCAAGTGCACCCGTGACGAGAACGGCTACAAGTGCGAGCCGGAACTGTTCGACCTGAGCCTGGTTGCCAACACCGAGAAGAAGGTTCCTCTGGAGTGGATCAACGAGGCCGGCAACGGCGTCAATCAGGGCTTCATCGACTACTGCCTGCCCTTGATTCAGGGCGAGAGCGGCATGGTCAAGGAAGACGGCCTGCCCCGGTTTGTCCAGCTGAAGCGCGTGTTCGCCAAGTAAGCGATTTAAAATCTGCGTTGCGCCTGTCCGTTTGGACAGGCGCAATTTTTATATAATCTGCAAAATGTCCGCCTGTTATAGCCGGATGTTTTTAATAGAAAAGCACTTTTTCTGCCTGGGCGTGTTGACAAGGGGGATTTTGGGAATTATACTATACTTCATCTCAGGGAGAAACCCTGCTTTTCTGGGAGGAAATCGCAAAATGGTTATCAAATGGGACGTGACGATCCCGCAACTGTCCGGCGACCAGTCCCGCCGGACCTATATCTATCTGCCGGACTCCTATGACTATGAACCGGAGCGGCGATATCCCGTGATGTACATGTTTGACGGGCATAATGTGTTTTTTGATGAGGACGCCACCTTTGGAAAATCCTGGGGCATGAATCAATATTTGCAGGAGAGTGGAAAGCAGCTCATTGTGGTGGGAGTAGAGTGCAACCATCAGGGCAATCGGCGGCTGGTGGAGTATGCACCAATTACCTACACCAATTCCGAACACGGCACCATCCGGGGCAAAGGCCATGTGATGATGAATTGGATGGTCAAGGAATTAAAACCCGTCATTGATCGGGAGTTTCGCACCCTTCCGGATCGGAAGAACACCATTCTGGCAGGTTCGTCCATGGGCGGCCTGATGACACTGTATGGGGTGTGCGCATATAACCACACTTTCCAGCGGGGGGCTTGCCTGTCGCCCAGCCTGTGGGTGGCACCTGGAAAGGTGCTGGAAATGGTGGCTCGAGCCAACATCCGCCGGGATACTACATTATATATGGACTACGGCGAACTGGAAATGTTCAACCACGCCGCGACCCAGGAATCCATGATTTCCACAGCCCACCTCCTGCTGACCAAGCGGGTGAATCTGGCGCTGCGGATTGTTCCCGGAGGAAACCATTCCGAAGCTTCCTGGGAAAAGCAGATCCCGGTGTTTATGGAATGTCTGGGATTATAAGAAGAGACAACACATTCAGGAGAGGATCACATGGAAATTCGGTACGAGAAACATTGGAGCAGCTATCTGAACCGGGAAATGGAGTTTAAGGTTTACGGTCACGGCGGAAAACCGGTATTGTTCATTCCCTGCCAGGCGGGACGGTTCTGGGACTTTGAAAGCTTTCATATGGTAGATTATTGGGCGCCCTGGATTGAAGAGGGACGGTGTATGGTGTTTGCCATTGACACCATTGACAACGAGGCATGGGCTGCCATTGGGGCGGATAACCGCTGGCGCATTGAGAACCACGAAAAATGGTACCACTATGTGGTAGACGAGATGGTACCCACCATTCGTCATGAAGCGGGGATGGCAAATGGCCGGGATCAGGGAATCCTCACCTTTGGCTGCTCCATGGGAGCCATGCACGCTGCCAACCTCTATTATCGGCGTCCGGACTTGTTTGACAGCTGCTTTGCCATTTCAGGGCTGTATGATAACAAGGAGTTTTTCGGTGACTACTGCGACGAATTGGTCTATGCCAACTGCCCTTGTCTGTACTTGCAGAATATGCCGGACGATCATTACTATAAGGAAATCTACAACAGCCAGAAAAGCCTGATTGTCTGCGGTCAGGGAGCCTGGGAAGAGCCGCTGCTGGAATCCACCCGTTGGCTGGACACGGTATGCTGCCAGAAGGGGATTCATACCCGATTTGAATACTGGGGACACGATGTGAACCATGACTGGCCCTGGTGGTATAAGATGGTGCAAACCTATTTGCCCTGGTTTTTGGGATAACCGGGAATAATTGGAATAGAGAAGAGAGAAAAGGAGCGATTGGACGTGAAAAACTTTGTATTTATCTCCCCAAACTTTCCTATGACCTACTGGAAATTCTGCCGGGAGCTGAAAAATAACGGTATGCGGGTTCTGGGCATCGGTGACTGCCCCTACGATGGCCTTTTACAGGAATTGAAGGATTCCCTGCATGAATACTACAAGGTAAGTAGTCTGGAGAATAACGACGAGGTGTTCAAAGCGGTGGCTTTCTTCACCTTCAAATACGGCAAAATTGACTGGCTGGAATCCAACAACGAATACTGGCTCATGCGGGATGCCTGGCTGCGGACGGAGTTCAACATCACTACCGGCCCCAAGCTTGATGAGATGGACAAAATCAAGTACAAGTCCGTGATGAAGCAGTACTATGCCAAAGCGGGCATCCCCACTGCCCGATACCATTTGGTGGAAGGGCTGGACGACTGCCTGGACTTTGCTCATAGTGTGGGTTATCCGGTGGTGGTGAAGCCGGACAATGGTGTGGGTGCTAACAATACATATAAGCTGACCTGCGATGACGATGTGCGGTGGTTCCTCAGCACCAAAGATGACAGCGTGTACATTATGGAAGAATATGTCAATGGCTATGTCCAGACCTATGATGCCATTGTAAATTCCCGGGGTCAGGTGCTCTTCGAGTCCGGCAACATTACGCCCATGTCCATTATGGACATCGTCAACAATGGGGACGACTCGGTGTACTATCTGGTCAAGGACCTGCCGGAGAATATTCGGGGCGCAGGCCTGCGGACGGTTGCGGCCTTCGGCGTCAAGAGCCGGTTTATCCACCTGGAATTTTTCGTGCTGAACGAGGATCAGGAAGGACTGGGCAAGAAGGGCGATGTGCTGGGCCTGGAGGTCAATATGCGACCCTGCGGCGGCTATACTCCGGAAATGTATAACTATTCCCAGGAAACCGATGTCTACAAAATCTGGGCGGATATGGTAGCCTTTGACCGGGACACCAAGGGCACCGGCAACCACCATTACTGCGCTTTCTATGGCCGCCGGGATGGCCGCAGATACCGTCTGGATGACTACGAAGTGATGATGAAATATGGCAAGAACATGGTCATGTGGGGGCGGATTCCCGATGCTCTCTCCGGAGCCATGGCAAATCAGATGTATGTTGCCAATTTCGATACAGAAGAGGAAATGTTCGCTTTTTACGACGATCTGGCGGCGACTTACTAAGCAAATATGAGGAAACCCCGCAGAGCAATATGCTCTGCGGGGTTGTGTGTTTACAGATGGAATTGGGTCAGGCCTTCATGATGCAGCAGCCATAGCTTCCGCTCCAGACCGCCGCCGTAACCGGTGAGACTTCCGTTGGCACCCACCACCCGGTGACAGGGGATCAGGATGCTGATGGGGTTGCTGCCGATGGCCCCTCCGGCGGCCTGGGCGGACATTCTGGCTTTGCCCAGACGACGGGCGGCCTCTGCGGCTACCTGCCCATAGGTGCAGGTGCTGCCATAGGGGATGGTCAGAAGAATATCCCAGATGCATTTTTGAAACGCTGTGCCTTCCGGAGCCAGAGGCAGAGAAATAGGGGGATTTTTTCCTTGAAAGTAGTCGTCCAGCCAGGATTTGGTTTGTTCCAGCAGGGGATGGGACGCAGTTTGTTCCGGAAGCGTCCGATCCATCCAGATTCCGGTGAGGGCGTCTTCCTTGCAGGAAAGCAGCAGATCTCCCAGGGGAGAGGGGTATTGGGCAAAATACATGAAAAACCCTCCAGCTTTTTGTTCAGGATAGCCCCTGCCGCTGACAAAGTCCACAGATGGAAGGGCAGGAGAGAGGAAAACGGCTATCTGTCAAAAAAGGCATAAAAAAACGCGGCGCAAGCCCCGGAATTGTGGAAAATATTCATTGACAAATGCAACTTGCAATGATAAAATGATAGTCCATACTGTGGTATTATGCCCAGCTGCGACTATCTCATCCAACACGGTCATTTTACCACAGGAACAGGGCTGTGTCAAGTATCAAGTTTGATAAAAATGACAACTGGTCCTGGCGTATCGTAAGTAACACACATTCGGAAGAAAGGCTGTGATGATCCATATGGCAATGGTCAAGGACGTAATGTTCGGCAAGACCATGCGTAAATCCTACGCAAAGTATGAAGAAATCCTGGAAATTCCCAACATGCTGAAGATCCAGAAGGACTCCTACCAGTGGTTCCTGGAGACAGGCCTGCGGGAGGTGTTCCGGGATGTGGGCACAATTTCGGATTTCTCCGGCAAGCTGGAGCTGAGCTTCCTGAATTACACCATGGAAGATAAGCCCAAGTACACCATCGAGGAATGCAAAGAGCGGGATGCCACCTTCGCCAAGCCCATCAAGGTTCGGGTTCGCCTGCGCAACACCGAAACCGGCGAAATTAAAGAGCAGGAAATCTTTATGGGCGATTTCCCTGTGATGACCAACGGCGGCACCTTTGTGATCAACGGCGCCGAACGTGTTATCATCTCCCAGATTGTCCGCAGCCCTGGAATGTACTACGGCCACGAGGTGGACAAGGCTGACCAGCACACCTACACCGCTACGGTGATTCCTTACCGGGGCGCCTGGCTGGAGTACGAAACCGACAACTCCAATGTATTCTGGGTCCGTATCGATAAGAACCGCAAGCTGCCCATTACCTGCCTGATCCGGGCTCTGGGTGTTCAGACCGACGAGCAGATCAAGGCTATGTTCGGCGAGGACGAGCGGATTCTGGCTACCCTGGAAAAGGATGCCTGCAAGACCCGGGAAGAGTCCCTGCTGGAAATCTACCGCCGTCTGCGTCCTGGTGAGCCTCCCACGGTGGAGACTGCCACTGCCCATCTGGAAGGCCTGCTGTTCGATGCCCACCGTTACGATGTGAGCAGAGTCGGCCGCTATAAGTTCAATAAGAAGATGGACATTTGGAGCCGGCTGTCCGGTCAGGAAGCTGCCGAACCCATTGCCGATCCCATGACCGGCGAGATTTTGGTCATGCCCGGCGAGTTCATTTCCCGCTCCAAGGCTCATGAACTGAGCAGCAAGGGTGTTAACGAAGCCATGGTTAAGGTTGGCGACAGCACTGTCAAAGTGTTCTCCAACAACATGGTGGATATGGCTGGCTTCGTGGACTTCGATCCTGCTGAGTACGGCATCAACGAGAAGGTCTACTTCCCGGTGCTGAAGGAAATGATGGAAACCGTTCCTGCCGACGGCTGGAAGGACGCCATTGCCGAGCGGATCAATGACCTGATCCCCAACCACATCATTGTCGATGACATCATGGCCTCCATCAACTACCTCAACTGCGTGGCCATGGGCATCGGCACTCCCGACGATATCGACCATCTGGGCAACCGTCGTCTGCGCTGCGTAGGCGAACTGCTGCAGAACCAGTTCCGGATTGGCTTCAGCCGTCTGGATCGGGTGATCCGGGAGCGGATGACGGTCCAGGATATGGACGCTGTCACCCCCCAGAGCCTGATCAATATCCGGCCTGTGACCGCAGTTATCAAGGAATTCTTCGGTTCCAGCCCCCTGTCTCAGTTCATGGACCAGAATAACCCTCTGGCCGAGCTGACCCACAAGCGCCGTCTGTCCGCTCTGGGCCCCGGCGGTTTGAGCCGTGACCGGGCTTCCTTCGATGTCCGAGACATTCACTACACCCACTATGGCCGTATGTGCCCCATCGAGACCCCTGAAGGTCCCAACATCGGCCTGATTACCTATCTGGCAACCTTTGCCAAGATCAACGAGTACGGCTTCATCGAGGCTCCCTACCGTAAGGTGGACAAGGCTACTGGCTTTGTCACCAAGGAAGTGGAATACATGACCGCCGACGTGGAAGACGACTTCTACATCGGTCAGGCCAACGAGCCTCTGGATGAAAACGGCTGCCTGGCCAATGCCCGTATTACCTGCCGTCACCGCAACGAGATCATCGAAGTGGACCGGAACATGATCGACTATATCGACGTGTCCCCCAGAATGATGATTTCCATTGCCACTTCTTTCATTCCCTTCCTGCAGAACGACGACGCCAACCGTGCTCTGATGGGCGCTAACATGCAGCGTCAGGCCGTGCCTCTGCTGACTACCGAACCCCCTGTGGTTGCCACCGGTATTGAGCACAAGGCCGCTGTGGACTCCGAAGTCTGCATTAAGGCCAAGATGCCCGGCACTGTCACCGCCGTTTCCGCTGACTGCATTACCGTCAAGTACGACAACGGCGAAACCTGCACCCACCGTCTGACCAAGTTTGCCCGCAGCAATGCCGGCACCTGCATCAACCAGCGCCCCATCGTGGTGGTTGGCGAGCGGGTGGACACCGAGCAGATCATTGCCGACGGCCCCTCCTGCTCCGGCGGTGAGGTTGCCCTGGGCAAGAACGTGCTGATCGGCTTCGTCACCTGGGAAGGCTACAACTACGAGGACGCCATTCTGCTGAACGAGCGTCTGGTCCGGGAGGACGTGTTCACCTCCATTCACATCGAGGAGCACGAGACCGAAGCCCGGGATACCAAGCTGGGACCGGAAGAAATCACCCGGGATATTCCCAACGTTGGTGAAGATACCCTGAAGGATCTGGACGAAAACGGCATCATCCGCATCGGTGCCGAGGTTCGCTCCGGTGACTATCTGGTTGGTAAGGTTACCCCCAAGGGCGAGACCGAACTGACTCCCGAAGAGCGCCTGCTGCGGGCCATCTTCGGTGAGAAGGCAAGAGAAGTCCGTGACACCTCTCTGAAGGTGCCCCACGGCGAAAGCGGCATCGTGGTGGACGTCAAGGTCTTCACTAAGGAGAACTCCGACGAGCTGGCTCCCGGCGTCACCAAGTCCGTCCGTGTCTACATTGCCCAAAAGCGGAAAATCTCCGTGGGCGATAAGATGGCCGGCCGTCACGGTAACAAGGGTGTTGTCTCCCGGGTCCTGCCGGAAGAGGATATGCCTTTCCTGCCTGACGGTACTCCCTTGGATGTGGTGCTGAACCCCCTGGGCGTGCCTTCCCGTATGAACATCGGTCAGGTGCTGGAAGTCCACCTGGGCTACGCTGCCCGGGCACTGGGCTGGCACGTTGCCACCCCCGTATTCGATGGTGCCAACGAGAAGGATATCCGGGAAACCCTGAAGCTGGCTGGCCTGCGGGAAGACGGCAAGACCATCCTCTACGATGGCCGTACCGGTGAACCCTTCGATAACCTGGTTACCGTTGGTTATCCCTACTACCTGAAGCTGCACCACCTGGTTGACGATAAGATCCACGCCCGTTCCACCGGTCCGTACGCACTGGTTACCCAGCAGCCTCTGGGCGGCAAGGCCCAGTTCGGCGGTCAGCGTTTCGGCGAAATGGAAGTCTGGGCCCTGGAGGCTTACGGCGCGGCCTACACCCTGCAGGAAATCCTGACGGTGAAGTCCGACGACGTCACGGGTCGTGTCAAGACCTACGAAGCCATCGTCAAGGGCGCCAACATTCCTAAGCCCGGTGTTCCCGAGTCTTTCAAGGTTCTGGTCAAGGAACTGCAGGCTCTGTGTCTGGATATTCGCGTGCTGGATGAAAACGGCAACGAAATCGAACTGAAGGAAGACGACGATGATGATGAGATCGTCTACAGCGCCGATAACGACAGCGAAGTGGTTGTCGGCTCCACCGACGAGGTGCTGGAGGCTGGCTTTGTGATTGACGAGGACAGCCCTGAGGATATCATGGATGTGTTCGACGGCATGGATGCCGACGACAACGAAGAATAAGGAGGCTGAAACATGGCAGATGCCACCTTTGATGCCATTAAAATTGGCATTGCTTCTCCGGAGATGATCCGGCAGTGGTCCTACGGCGAGGTCAAGAAGCCGGAGACCATCAACTATCGTACCCTGAAGCCTGAGCGGGACGGCCTGTACTGCGAGCGGATCTTCGGACCCCAGAAGGACTGGGAGTGCCATTGCGGCAAGTACAAGAAGATCAAGTACAAGGGCAAGATCTGCGACCGCTGCGGCGTGGAAGTTACCAAAGCCAAGGTTCGCCGGGAGCGTATGGGCCACATTGAGCTGGCCGCTCCCTGCAGCCACATCTGGTATTTTAAGGGCATTCCCTCCCGGATGGGCCTGGTTCTGGATATTTCTCCCAAGATTCTGGAGAAAGTGCTGTACTTTGCCTCCTATATCGTAACCGATCCCGGTGACGCACCTTTGGCAAAATGCCAGGTGCTCACCGAGAAGGAATACCGGGACATGCGGGAAAAGTATGAGGACGACTTCAAAGCCGGCATGGGCGCCGAAGCCGTCAAGGAGCTGCTGGAGCAGATCGATCTGGAGCAGCTGAGCCATCAGCTGCGGGAAGAGCTGAAAAATGCCTCCGCCCAGAAGAAGCTGCGCCTGGTCAAGCGTCTGGAAGTGGTGGAAGCCTTCCGGGAATCCGGCAACAAGCCCAGCTGGATGATTATGGATGTGCTGCCGGTTATTCCTCCGGATATCCGTCCCATGATTCAGCTGGACGGCGGCCGGTTTGCTACCTCTGACCTGAACGACCTGTACCGCCGGGTTATCAACCGGAACAACCGCCTGAAGCGGCTGGTTCAGCTGCACGCCCCGGACATCATCATCCGCAACGAAAAGCGGATGCTCCAGGAGGCTGTGGACGCTCTGATCGACAACGGCCGCCGCGGCCGTGCCGTTACCGGTGCCAACAACCGGGCGCTGAAGTCCCTGTCCGATATGCTTAAGGGTAAGCAGGGCCGGTTCCGTCAGAATCTGCTGGGTAAGCGTGTTGACTACTCTGGCCGAAGCGTTATCGTCGTCGGCCCTGAGCTGAAGCTGTACCAGTGCGGCGTGCCTAAGGAAATGGCTATCGAGCTGTTCCGGCCCTTCGTTATGAAGAAGCTGGTTGCCGACGGCCTGGCCAATAACATCAAGTCCGCTAAGAAGATGATCGACAAGGGCAAGACCGAAGTGTGGGATGCTCTGGATGAGATCATCAAGGACCGCCCGGTTATGCTGAACCGTGCGCCTACCCTGCACCGTCTGGGCATCCAGGCTTTTGAGCCGGTGCTGGTGGAAGGCCGCGCCCTGAAGCTGCATCCTCTTTGCTGTACCGCATTTAACGCCGACTTCGACGGTGACCAGATGGCTATTCACGTGCCTCTGTCTCCCGAGGCTCAGGCAGAAGCCAGAATGCTGATGCTCTCTGCCAACAACCTGCTCCGGCCTCAGGACGGCAAGCCTGTTACCGTGCCTACCCAGGATATGATTCTGGGTGCCTACTACCTGACCTATACCCGTATCGGCAAGGCCGAGAAGGGCGCAGAAACCGTCTATGTCACCGATCCCGGTGAAACCGGTCTGCCGGTGGGCGAGATTGTGGACGCCGATGAATTCCTGGCTGCCAACAAGCAGGCCAAGAAGGAAGACAAGGCCCAGGCCAAGTTCCGCCCCATCCACAGCTATTCCTCTCCCGAGGAAGCCATTGCCGCTTACGCTGACGGCGCCATCGGCCTGCACGCACCCATCCATGTGCGCTATGGCAAGATGATTAACGGCAAGATGGAATACCGCATCATCGACGCAACCGTAGGCCGCCTGATTTACAACGAGCCCATCCCCCAGGATCTGGGCTTTGTGGATCGCAGCGAGCCGGAACACGAGTTCGACCTGGAAGTCAGCTTCCTGGTTGGCAAGAAGCAGCTGGGCAAGATCATTGATAAGTGTATCCGCCGCCATGGCTTCACCATTGCCACCGAAATGCTGGATAAGATCAAAGCTCTGGGCTACAAGTACTCCACCAAGGGCGCTATCTCCGTGTCCATCGCGGATATGGTGGTTCCCGCCATCAAGTATGAGCTGGTGAAGGAAGCCGAGGGCAAGGTGGTGGAGATCGAAAACTTCTACCGCCAGGGCTTTATCACCAACGAAGAACGCTATCGCCTGGTGGTTCAGCAGTGGGAGCAGACCACGAAGGATGTTACCGACGCTCTGCAGGGCAATCTGGATGAATTCAACCCCATCTACATGATGGCTGACTCCGGCGCCCGTGGCTCCATGGCCCAGATTCGTCAGCTGGCCGGTATGCGTGGCCTGATGGCCGATACCGCCGGCCGTACCATCGAAATCCCTGTTAAGGCAAACTTCCGTGAAGGTCTGTCTGTTCTGGAGTACTTCATCTCCTCCAGAGGCGCCCGTAAGGGCATGACCGATACCGCTCTGCGTACCGCCGACTCCGGTTACCTGACCCGCCGAATGGTTGACGTTTCCCAGGATGTGATCATCCGGGAGCACAACTGCGGCACCGAAAACGGCATCTGGGTAGGCGCTGTCTACGACAAGAACGGTGACGTCATCGATACCTTCGGCAACCGGATTCGCGGCCGTTATCCGGTGCACGATGTGCTGCATCCGGTTACCGGTGAGCTGCTCCACTCCAAGGATGTCATGATGATGCCCGAAGATGCGGAGAAGTTTGAAAAGGCTGGCATTGATAAGATCTATATCCGCACCATTCTGGGATGTAAGGCCCGGGTGGGCGTGTGCGCCAAGTGCTACGGCATGAACCTGGCTACTTCCAAGGAAGTGGATCTGGGCGAAGCCGTCGGCATCATCGCTGCCCAGTCCATCGGTGAGCCTGGTACCCAGCTGACCATGCGTACTTTCCACTCCGGCGGCGTTGCTGGTGACGATATCACCCAGGGTCTGCCTCGAGTCGAAGAACTGTTTGAGGCCCGCCGTCCCAAGAAGATGGCCCAGATTGCCGAAATCACCGGTGTTGTCAGCATTGACGATACCCGCCGTACCGCTCTGCGTAACATTACCGTTACCGCTGACGACGGCGAGGTGAAGGTCTATCAGGTGCCCTACTCTGTGGGCCTGAAGGTGACCCATGGCAAGGTTGTACAGAAGGGCGAACCCATCACCGATGGTGCTCTGTATCCCCAGGACGTTCTGCGGATTTCCGGCGTGGAGGCTGTTCAGGATTACCTGGTTCAGTCCGTCCAGGCTGTGTACCGTCAGCAGGGCGTAGAAATCAACGATAAGCACATTGAGGTTATCATCCGTCAGATGATGCGCAAGGTGCGTATTGAAGATCCCGGCGATACCGCACTGCTTACCGGCAGCACAGTGGACACCTTCGAACTGGAGGACGCCAACGACGAAATCCAGCGCCGCATTGACGCAGGCGAAACTGGGCTGCGCAAGGCGGAAGCCAGCGCTATGCTGCTGGGTATCACCAAGGCGGCTCTGGCAACGGATTCCTTCCTGTCCGCCGCATCCTTCCAGGAAACCACCAAGGTTCTGACCGATGCCGCTATCAAGGGCAAGGTGGACCACCTGATTGGCCTGAAGGAAAATGTCCTGATTGGTAAGCTGATTCCCGCCGGTTCCGGCCTGATGGCCTACCGGGATTATCAGCCCGGTATTACGCCCGAACCCCGGATTCCGGAAGAAATCATCGAAAACGCCATGAACTAAGTACAACTGTCTTTGCTACAACGGACAGTAGAGCATTGTGGGAAAACTCCAATGGGGTTTTCCCACAAATCTTTTGGGAAAGGGCATTATCACAAAAAAATTTCCCATATTTTTGTTGACTTTTTTGAAAAATCGCGTATAATATGTACCTGTATGGATAAGAAAAAAGATTGTATAATACCGAGTTGCGGCTCTTTGCCGGATTTATCCCGGACAAAGATGGTCGTGGGCAGTAAGCAGCTTCGCAAAGCCGTACTGGCCGGTCGGGTTAGCCGGGTTTACCTGGCGGAAAACGCCGACCCCTCTGTGGTGGATCCCATTGCGGCGCTGTGCGCAGACAATCACATCCAGATCACCTGGGTTCGCTCCATGGCGGATCTGGGACGGGCCTGCGGCATTGACGTAGGTGCAGCGGCAGCAGCTGCCGTGGAGAATTGATTCTACCGGATTTGTCCGTAGAATAGATAACCCGCCCTAAGGGCGAGAACAAAAGAAAGGAGAAACTTAATGCCTACTTTTAACCAGCTCGTTAGAAATGGCCGCCAGCAGGTTGCCTACAAGTCCACCGCTCCTGCTCTGCAGAGAGGTCTGAACACTCTGGAGAACAAGGCTACTACCCTGCCTTCCCCCCAGAAGCGTGGCGTTTGCACCGCTGTTCGTACCACCACCCCCAAGAAGCCTAACTCTGCACTGCGTAAGATCGCCCGTGTGCGTCTGACCAACGGTATGGAAGTTTCCGCTTACATTCCCGGTGTTGGCCATAACCTGCAGGAGCACTCCGTCGTTCTGATTCGCGGCGGCCGTGTTAAGGACCTTCCCGGTGTTCGTTACCACATCATCCGTGGTACTCTGGATACTCAGGGTGTGCAGAACCGTATGCAGGCTCGCTCCAAGTACGGTGCCAAGCGTCCCAAGGCCGGCAAGAAGAAGTAATTCGGAAATTGCCAAACTGTTTTGACTGATACCCACGCCCTTTCGCAAGGCAAGGCCTTGCCATAGCGTTTTTATATATTGTATAAAAACCTCTGGCCAGGCACAACGAAAGTAACACTTTCGAGTACCGATGAAATCATTATATTATGAAGGAGGGAAGCAAAGTGCCCAGAAGAGGTAATGTTCCCAAGAGAGAGGTCCTCCCGGATCCTAATTACAATTCCGTTCTGGTTACCAAGCTCGTAAACAGCATCATGCTGGACGGCAAGAAGGGTGTTGCCCAGAAAGTTGTCTATGGTGCTTTTGAAATTGTCGAGAACAAGACCGGCAAGAACGGCCTGGAAGTCTTCCAGCAGGCTATGGAAAACATCATGCCCGCTGTGGAGCTGAAGGCTCGCCGTGTTGGTGGTGCTACCTACCAGGTGCCCATCGAAGTTCGCCCCGACCGTCGTCAGACCCTGGGTCTGCGTTGGATCACCATCTACAGCCGCGGCCGCAGCGAGAACACCATGAAGGAGCGGCTGGCTGCTGAGATCATGGACGCCGCCAACAACACCGGCGCATCCGTGAAGAAGCGTGAAGACGTCCACAAGATGGCCGAAGCCAACAAGGCGTTCGCCCATTTCCGCTGGTAATAAAAGGAGACCCAAATGCCTAGACAGTATTCTCTGGAAAATACCAGAAACTTTGGCATCATGGCTCACATCGATGCCGGTAAAACCACTACCACCGAACGTATTCTGTTCTACACCGGTAAGAACTACAAGATCGGTGAAACCCATGACGGCTCTGCTACCATGGACTGGATGGCTCAGGAGCAGGAGCGTGGTATTACCATCACCTCCGCTGCTACCACCTGCTTCTGGAAGGGCTGCCGTCTGAACATCATCGACACCCCGGGCCACGTTGACTTCACTGTGGAAGTCGAGCGTTCCCTGCGTGTTCTGGACGGTGCTGTCACCGTTCTGTGCGCTAAGGGTGGCGTTGAGCCCCAGACCGAGACCGTTTGGCGTCAGGCCGATGAGTACAAGGTCCCCCGTATGATCTATGTCAACAAGATGGACATCATGGGTGCCGACTTCTACCGCGTTCTGGAGATGATCGACGAGCGCCTGAAGTGCAACGCTGTGCCCATTCAGCTGCCCATCGGCTCCGAGGCTTTCTTCAAGGGCAACGTAGACCTGATCACCATGAAGGCAAACGTCTTCTATGATGAACTGGGTAAGGATGTCCGCATTGAAGAGATCCCCGAAGACATGGTTGACATCTGCAATGAGTATCACGAGAAGCTGATGGATGCTGTGTCTGTCTTCGACGACGACATCGCCATGAAGTACCTGGAAGGCGAAGAGATTCCCATTGAGGACATCAAGGCCGTCATCCGTAAGGCTACCATCGCTAACGAGATGGTGCCCGTAGTTTGCGGTACTTCCTACAAGAACAAGGGCGTTCAGGAAGTTCTGGACGCTGTGGTTGACTACATGCCCAGCCCCCTGGACAAGAAGGGCATCCGTGGCGTCAACCCCGAGACCGAGGAAGAGGATTTCCGTCCCGCTTCCGATGAGGCTCCCTTCTCCGCTCTGGCTTTCAAGATTGCTACCGACCCCTATGTTGGTAAGCTGTGCTACTTCCGTGTGTACTCCGGTACTCTGGAGAAGGGCACTACTGTCCTGAACTGCACCAAGGGCGTGAAGGAACGTATGGGCCGTATTCTGCAGATGCACTCCAACCACCGGGAGGATATCGACATGGTTTACGCCGGCGATATCGCTGCCGTTGTTGGCGTGAAGAACACCACCACCGGTGATACATTCTGCGATGAGGATCATCCCATCATCCTGGAGTCCATGGTATTCCCTGAGCCTGTTATCCGTGTCGCCATCGAGCCCAAGACCAAGGCTGGTCAGGAGAAGATGGGCATCGCACTGAGCAAGCTGGCAGAAGAAGACCCCACCTTCCGGACCTACACCGATCAGGAAACCGGTCAGACCATCATCGCCGGTATGGGCGAGCTCCATCTGGAGATCATTGTCGACCGTCTGCTGCGTGAGTTCAAGGTGGAGGCCAACGTGGGCGCTCCCCAGGTTGCTTATAAGGAAACCATCCGCAAGAGCGTGGAGCAGGACACCAAGTATGCCCGTCAGTCCGGCGGTAAGGGCCAGTACGGTCACGTTAAGATCCGTGTGGAGCCCAACGAGCCCGGCAAGGGTTACGAGTTCATCAACGCCGTCGTCGGCGGCGCTGTTCCCAAGGAATATATCCCTGCTGTTGACGCTGGTATCCAGGGTGCTATGCAGGCCGGTGTTATGGCCGGATTCCCTGTGGTTGACGTGAAGGTTACCCTGTTCGACGGTTCCTACCACGAAGTTGACTCCTCCGAAATGGCATTTAAGATTGCCGGTTCCATGGCATTCAAGGAAGCCTGCCGGAAGGCCAACCCCACCATTCTGGAGCCCATCATGAAGGTTGCTGTTACCGTGCCCGATGACTACATGGGCGTTGTCATTGGCGACATCACTGCTCGCCGTGGTAACATCCTGGGTCAGATCACCCGTACCGGCAGCGTTCAGGTTGACGCTAACGTGCCTCTGGCTGAAATGTTCGGCTACGCTACCGACCTGCGTTCCAAGACTCAGGGCCGCGGCAACTACTCCATGGAGCCCAGCCACTACGCGGAACTGCCCAAGTCCAAGGCCGAAGAGATCGTCAAGGCTCGCGGCAAGGAGTAATTCGGGAATAATCACAGAGCGAAAGCCTGGCTTTTGCTCTGTGAAACGAATTATTTTGCGGGAAAGTAAAAATTTCTCTTGTGTTTCCCCGGGTTGTGTAGTATTATGTACGTGATGTGCGGGGACGCACAAACCCAAACTGTTACTCATTTTATTTACAATTATAACAGGAGGAATATTTCAAATGGCAAAGCAGAAGTTTGAAAGAAATAAGCCCCACGTTAACATTGGCACCATCGGCCACGTTGACCACGGCAAGACCACTCTGACCGCCGCTATCACCAAGTACCTGTCCCTGAAGGGCCAGGCTTCCTTCGAGGACTACGCTTCCATCGATAAGGCTCCCGAAGAGAAGGCTCGTGGTATCACGATCAACACCGCTCACGTTGAGTACGAGACCGACAAGCGTCACTACGCTCACGTTGACTGCCCGGGCCACGCCGACTATATCAAGAACATGATCACCGGTGCTGCTCAGATGGACGGCGCTATCCTGGTTATCGCTGCTACCGACGGCCCCATGGCTCAGACCAAGGAGCACCTGCTGCTGGCTCGTCAGGTTGGCGTGCCCTCCATCGTTGTGTTCATGAACAAGGCTGACCTGGTTGATGACGCTGAGCTGCTGGAGCTGGTTGAGATGGAGATCCGCGAGACTCTGTCCTTCTACGAGTTCCCCGGCGACGACATCCCCGTTATCCAGGGTTCCGCTCTGAACGCTCTGATCTCCGAGTCCAAGGACCCCGAGGCTCCTGAGTATGCCTGCATCAAGGCTCTGATGGACGCTGTCGACGAGTATATCCCCACTCCCGACCGTAAGGCTGACCAGCCCTTCCTGATGCCCGTTGAGGACGTCTTCACCATCTCCGGCCGTGGTACCGTTGCTACTGGCCGTGTTGAGCGTGGCGTTATCAAGAAGAACGAGCCTGTCGAAATCGTTGGCCTGCGTGAGGACAAGCAGAGCACCGTCGTGACCGACATCGAAATGTTCCACAAGCTGCTGGACTACGCAGAAGCTGGCGACAACATCGGCGCTCTGCTGCGTGGTATCGACAAGAAGAACATTGAGCGTGGTCAGGTTCTGTGCAAGCCCGGTTCCATCCACCCCTACACCAAGTTCGCTGGCCAGGTTTACGTCCTGTCCAAGGATGAAGGCGGCCGTCATACCCCCTTCTTCAACAACTATCGTCCCCAGTTCTACTTCCGTACCACTGACGTAACCGGCATCATCTCCCTGCCCGAAGGCGTTGAGATGTGCATGCCCGGCGACAACGTCGTGATGAACGTTGAGCTGATCACCCCCATCGCTATCGAGAAGGGCCTGCGTTTCGCTATCCGTGAAGGCGGCCGTACCGTTGGTTCCGGCGTTGTTACCGAGATCACCGAGTAATTTCTGATCCTTTGGGATTTTGTCCCCCAGCCATTGGCTGGGGGACTTTTTTACGTTTTCGAAAATGTAAGATGGAAAAAGGCACCGCCATTGGCGGTGCCTTTTTCCACGACACGGATCTATAAGCCGGGTTCTGTCTTGACAGCCATCTATCTAGCCCTTTGGTTGCCCAAAGGATCAAGCCGCCTCCTCGGAACGGTCGGGCAGACCATACGTTCCTCCACGGCGTTGCTCCGGGATAGAGTTTACAGCGTAAAACCCATGTTACCATGGGCCGGGTGCGCTCTTACCGCACCTTTTCACCCTGGCCGCAGGGAATCCCTGCGGTGGTATCTCTCTGTTGCACTTGTCCTGGGGTCACCCCCGGCGGGCGTTACCCGTTATCCCTGCCCTGTGGAGCCCGGACTTTCCTCATCTGGAGCCTTTCGGCTTCCATCCGCGGCTGTCCGATCCGGTCGCGGAAATATTGTACTGCAATCCGGGCAAATTGTCAAATGTCTTGAAAAATCTTTCTGAAATGTATATACTAGTTCCCAAGGCAGAATTGCCTGGAATGTTTGGAAATGAGGGAAATCATGATTTCTGCTTTTGAACAATACTTTTCATCTTTGAAGGACAAAAAGGTAGCAGTCTTGGGTTTGGGCGTCAGCAATCGGCCTCTTGTTCGGCTGCTGCTGGAATTTGGGTGCAGCGTTGTGGGATGCGACAAGACCCCACGGGAGAATCTTGACGAGGAAGTCATGCGGCTGGAAAGCATGGGCTGCAAGCTCCACGTGGGAGAGAATTATTTAGACGGTGTGGAAGCGGATGTTGTATTCCGTACCCCAGGTATGCATCCGGGGAATCCGGCAATTGTTGCCTTGCGTGACCGGGGCGCGCAGATCACTTCGGAGATGGAAGTGTTTTTTGAGGTTTGCCCCTGCCATTTGATTGCAGTAACGGGCTCTGATGGCAAAACCACAACTACCACCCTGATTTCGGAAATGCTCAAGGCAGCAGGCAAAACGGTATGGCTGGGAGGCAATATCGGCACTCCGCTGCTGCCCTTGGTGCGGAAAATGCAGCCGGAGGACTTTGCCGTAGTGGAGCTCAGCTCCTTCCAGCTGATGGATATGACCCGCAGTCCGGAGCGGGCCCTGATCACCAATCTGGCCCCCAACCATCTGGACATTCACAAGGACATGGATGAGTATGTCGAAGCGAAGAAAAACATCTTCCGCTATCAGGATGCGCAAGGCCTGCTGGTCCTCAATGCTGACAATGAAATTACCGCTTCCTTCCGGGGCAATGGAACAACTCGCTTCTTCTCCCGGCAAGGGGATGCCCATGTGTGCCTGAAAAATGGGATGATTTGCCGGGAGGGACAGCCGGTACTTCCTGTTGCGGACATTCTCATTCCCGGTGTCCACAACGTGGAAAACTATATGGCCGCAATTGCTATGGTAGAAGGCTTGGCAGGAGACGACGTAGTGCGCCAGGTTGCCAAAACATTTGGCGGCGTAGAACATCGAATTGAGCTGGTGCGGGTAAAAGACGGTGTGAAATTCTACAATGACTCCATCGCCTCATCTCCCAGCCGTACCATTGCTGGATTGCGCAGCTTCCCGGAGAAAGTCATTCTCATTGCCGGGGGCTATGATAAGCACATCCCTTATGATGTACTGGGACCGGAGATTTGCGCCCATGTAAAGAAACTGTTCCTGGGCGGCGCTACGGGAGAGAAGATTCGCCAAGCGGTGATAAATTGCCCGGAATATGATCCTTCTACGCTGGAAATTGTGAATTGCGGAAGCTTCGAACCGGCAGTTCGTGCAGCGGCTCAGGCAGCAAAACCTGGGGATGTGGTGCTGATGAGCCCTGCCAGCGCTGCCTTTGATCAGTTCAAGAATTTCATGGTTCGGGGCGATTTCTACAAAAAGCTGGTAAAGGAGCTGTAAGCCATGGACATTACCAAGATTACCCGTCCAGCCCGAAAACTGCTGCCGCTGAAATCCTGCGGCGTGGTAATTGTGGCAGCCGGGAGCGCTTCCCGGATGGGGGGCATCGACAAGGTGATGGCCCCTCTGGGCGGGGAACCGATGATTGCCCGGACAGTTCGCGCCTTTCAGGATTGCGACGCGGTGAAGAAAATTGTGGTGGTGACCCGGGAGGATCTGATTCTGCCTATTACCAGCCTTTGTTCGGGAATGGACAAGGTCAAGGCTGTGGTAGCTGGCGGCAGCAGCCGCCAGGAATCTGTCCACCTGGGACTGAACGCCCTTTCCGGGGAAGTGCAGCTGGTAGCCGTCCACGATGGCGCAAGACCTCTAGCTACCTGGCAGCTGATTGATCGGGTAATCCGGGCAGCCAACACCTATGGCGCAGCTGCTCCCGCAATCCCGGTCAAGGATACCATCAAAGTTGTCCAGGGCGGGGTGGTGAAGCAGACACCGGATCGTGCTACACTGTTTGCGGTTCAGACGCCCCAGGTCTTTGACTTTGATTTGCTTCGCGGCGCTTTGAAAAAAGTGGAGCAGGAACAACTGCAGGTAACGGATGACTGCTCTGCTGTAGAACAGATGGGCATGCGGGTCAAGATTGTAGAGGGAGACGAGCGCAATCTTAAAGTTACTACACCTATGGACTTGAAGATAGCCCAAATGCTGCTGGAGGAAACCAAATGAGAATCGGACACGGATATGATGTACACCGGCTGGTAGAAGGACGGGACCTGATCCTGGGCGGTGTGAAAATCGAGTATGAAAAGGGTTTGGACGGACACAGTGATGCGGATGTTTTGCTCCACGCCGTTTCCGACGCTTTGCTGGGAGCTGCGGGACTGGGAGATATCGGTCGGCATTTTCCCGACACGGACCCCCAATATAAGGGTGCAGACTCTCAGAAACTGCTGGAAATTGTAGGACAGAAGGTCAAAGCGGCAGGCTACCGGATCAGCAATATTGACGTGACCATGATTGCTCAGCGCCCCAAACTGAAAGATCATATTTTGCAGATGGAAAAGAACATTGCCCGCTGCCTGGATCTTGCCCCGGGAAGGGTTAACGTAAAGGCTACCACCGAGGAAAAACTGGGCTTTACCGGCACTGGAGAAGGCATGGCTTGCCATGCGGTCTGCCTGTTAGAAGAATAACGAAAGACGGATGCAGTTTGCGCTGCATCCGTTTAAGATTGTCGGAAAGCCCCTTGCGGGCTTTCCCGACAAACTTTGGCAGTCTGCTGCGCGCATAATTTGTCTCCCCGATGGGGGACAAATTCCACACTTGCAGCCTGAGGAGTATTTTCAGCCAGGTACACGCCCTGGCAGAAAATGATTTGGACTTGATTTGCCGCCGTAGGCGGCAAACTCTGCGAGGCTTTTTTACAAGCTGAAACGGATGCAGTTTGCGCTGCATCCGTTTTTTTGGCAGAACCGGGAGAAGCGTGGCGTATCAGCACACTTTTTCCCATGACAGCATAGATTGTGCCGGGAGGTTTTGCCGATGAATTACTATTATATTACCTTTCGTTCCGTCACCTTTGCGCAAAGAGCAGAGCGGCTGCTGGGCGGAAACGGTGTGCGCTGTACCTTGCAGCGTACGCCCAAGTGGATGGAAGAGCAGGGATGCGGTTATGCACTGCGTATATGGACGAAGAATATCGCCGCGGTACAAGAACTGCTGAAGCGGGGAAAAATACCCATGCGCCGGACGTATCGGCAGAAGGGTGAAGGCCTGATGGAGGAAGTGGAGCAGACATGATTTATCTGGACAGCGGCGCTACCTCCTTTCACAAACCCCAATCTGTGTACCGGGCTGTCAACCGGGCGCTGCATACCTGTGCCAATCCTGGACGGGGGGGATATGAGGCGGCACTGGAAGCTTCCCGGCAGATTTACCACTGCCGGGAAAGCGCGGCGGAGCTATTTGACTGCCAGCCAGAGCAGGTAGCTTTGACCAACAGCTGCACTCACGGACTGAACATTGCCATCCGTTCCCTGGTAAAACCCGGGGGAAAGGTCATTATCTCCGGGTTTGAGCACAACGCGGTTACGCGCCCTCTTCATGCCCTGGGAGCAAATATCACCGTAGCCGGGGGGAAACTTTTTGACTGGCAGGATACTCTGGAAGCTTTCGACCGGGCGCTGAAACTGGGGGCAGATGCGGCGGTATTTACCCATGTTTCCAATGTTTTTGGTTATGTTTTGCCGGTGCGGGAACTGGCGCAGCTGTGCCGGATGCGGGGGGTTCCGTACATCCTGGATGCTGCCCAGTCGGCCGGGACATTGCCGGTGAGCTTGACGGAATTGGGCGCCAGTTTCATTGCCATGCCGGGGCACAAAGGATTGCTGGGGCCCCAGGGTACCGGACTGTTGCTGTGCGCAGATACAGCCCAGCCTTTGCTTTTTGGCGGTACCGGCAGCGCATCCATTCAGCAGACCATGCCGGAAGAACTGCCGGAACGGCTGGAGGCGGGAACGCTAAATGTACCGGGGTATGCAGGGCTGGCGGAAGGAATCGGCTTTGTGAGCCGCATGGGAACCCAACGTATTTTCCAGCGGGAACATCGCCAGCTGCAGCGATGCATAGCAGGATTGGAACGAGCGGGCATGCGGGTATTTGCAGGGGAGCACCAGGCAGCAACGGTATCTTTTTTACCGGGGATGGACTGTGAGGAAGCGGCCCAGGTTTTGGCGAGGCAGGGAATTGCCGTACGGGCCGGACTGCACTGCGCTCCCTTTGCCCACCGCAGCGCCGGAACCCTGGAAACCGGCACGGTGCGTGTCAGCTTCGGATATGATGCTTCTGATGCCCAGACGGAGGCGCTGATACGCGGGGTTTCCAAAATCCCGGGACAGCGGAAATAATTTTTTTACAGAATGTCTATTGCCATTGGCCTTGGGATTCGCTATAATGGTACAGATAATAGGCTAATATACGATAGCGCATTGTGCGCTGTGGAAGAGTTGACATAAAAGGGGAATATGCGTGATGGAAGCCATACAGGGATTCACCCAAACAATTCTAAGTATGCAATGGAGCGACTACCTGGATATCATCGTAGTTGCGTTTATCATCTATAAGTTACTGCCTTTGCTGCGGACTCCGCACATTATGCGATTGGCGCGCACCGTGGTTTTGTTGGTATTGGTTGCCTGGGCAACGGATGTCATGCACCTGTATACCCTGAACTGGCTGCTCAGTCAGCTGCTTGCCATTGGTTTGCTGGCCTTTGTGGTGCTGTTTCAGCCGGAACTGCGCCGGATGCTGGACCATTTGGGAAGTGTCCGGCTGCCGGATTTCCTGGGCGGTTCCAAGCCGGTTCAGGAAATGGAGAATGTGATTACCCAGACGGTCCGGGCCTGCGAAATCATGAGCCGGGATAAGGTAGGCGCCTTGATTGTCTTTGCCCGGGAGCAGCACCTGAGCGAATATTACAAAACCGGCACCCAAATCGATGCTCAGGTATCCGACCCACTGCTGCGCAACATCTTTTTCCACAATTCCCCCCTGCATGATGGTGCATTGATTATCCGGGAAGGCAGAATTGCCTACGCCGGCTGCGTCATGCCTTTGTCAAAAAATCCCAACCTGCCCAAAGAACTGGGAACCAGACACCACGCCGCCGTGGGAACCAGTGAAGTTTCCGATGCGGTAGTGGTGGTGGTTTCCGAAGAGACCGGCGCCATTTCCGTGGCGGTGGGCGGCATGCTGAAACGGCATTTGGCTCCCCAGACTCTGGACAAGCTGCTGCATAACGAGCTGGTTCCGGGGCAGAAAGAGGAAAACCAGGGCAATCTGCTGGAACGGATGCGGGACAAGCTGACTCGCACAGGCAAGGAGGACGACGCAAATGAGAAAGAATAAACTCTATTCCGTCCTGCTGTCCGTGGCGGTTGCCTTTGGCTTGTGGCTGTATGTGGTGACCACTGTCAGCCAGAAGGATGACAGAACCTACTATAACATCCCTGTGGTCATGGAAGGCGAAGCCAAACTAAACGAGCGGAACCTGATGATTACCGAAAAATCTGCCGACACGGTATCTCTGCACCTCTCTGGCACCCGGGGAGAGCTGAATAAACTCAGCACCGGGAACAATTTGACGGTGAAGGTGGATCTGTCCAATATTGAGGAACCGGGAGAGAATATTCGCTTGCAGTATACACCGGTGTATCCCCCCGATGTGTCCAGCAGCGCCGTTTCGGTGGTTTCCCGAAATCCTGAGGAAATCTACATCAGCGTAGACTACCGCAGAACCAAGGAAGTGCCGGTAATTATCAACTGGACCGGTACCCGTTCGGAAAACTATATTTATGATACGGAAAATGCACTGCTGGATAATGCCACAATTACCCTGTCTGGCCCTGCCTCTGTGGTGGATCAGATTGACCACGCCCAGATTGACATTGATCTGTCTGAACAGGTAGAATCCATCAGCCAGAGCTTCCGCTATACCTTGTGTAATGCGGAAGGCGAACCGGTGGATGCCGAGCAGATTCTGACCAGCGTGGAAGAAGTCCGGCTGGATATGCAGATTCAGCGCATCAAAGAGATGAATCTGGCTGTAGATGTGATTTACGGCGGCGGTGCAACTTCCCAGAATACAACGATCAGCATTTCGCCTGCTACCATCCGGGTCTCCGGCGGTGAGGCCGTGCTGGCGGAGCTGGGTGATACCTATTCCATTGCTACCATCAACCTGGCAGAGTTGGACAGAAACAACAATGAACTGACTTTCCCCATCAACCTGCCTGAGGGTGTGACCAACCAGACCGGTGTTACCGAGGCTAAGGTCACTGTCCGCTTTACCGATTTGGTCAGCAGGGAGTTCACCATTGACCAATTCCAGATTGTCAATTTGCCGGAAGGCATGGAGGCGGAGATCATCAATGCCAATCTGACAGTGAAGGTCCGCGGACCGGCTGGGCAGATCAGCAAGCTGACGGAGGACGATATTGTGGTCGAGGTAGACTTTACCAATGCGGAAGTGGGCACGGCAACCTACAAGGCCAATATCCGGTTTGCCGAAGGATTTGAAGATGTGGGTGCTTTGAAAACCAACTCGGTTTCGGCCATGGTTCAGCTTCAGGGAGACTAGCATGGAACAGGTTGTAAGGGTTAAGGAAACCTACGACAACGGCACGGCGTTGGTGGTCCACGTCCGGGAAAGCGCCTGCTCCGGAGACTGTCATAAATGCTCCGGCTGCGGCGCTGCCAAGGAAGCGGTGGTTTTTACCGCGGACAACCCCATCGGCGCCGGACGAGGAGACCTGGTACGGGTGGAGTCTCAGACCGGCCCGGTGCTGAAAGCTGCGTTTGTATTGTATGTTCTGCCGCTGGTGCTGTTCTTCCTGGGGTATTATCTGGGAACGCTGGTGGGGAACTGGGGCGCTGCGGTTGGCTGCCTGGGCTTTGTCCTGGGAGTGGCTATGGTGGTGTTCTATGACCGGACTGTGGTCAAAAAACAGAATTTGGGTTATACCATTACGGCCTTGGTGGAATCTTCTCAGTCCAAGGCCAGGATATGAGAGGTAGAAAACCATGGTTAAAAGTATGACCGGCTACGGCCGGGCGGTGGAGACGGTGAACGGCAGAGAGTTTACCGTGGAGCTGCGCTCCGTTAATAACCGGTACTTAGACTGCACCGTCAAGCTCCCTCGCAGCCTGACCTTCGGTGAGGATGCGGTGAAGCAGGCGGTAAAAGCCACCATTACACGGGGTAAGGTGGATGTTTACATTTCCGTTCGCTCGGAAAGTGCTGCCGATGTGCAGGTGACGCTGAACGAGGCAATGGTGGAAGGGTATCTTGCAGCCATGCAGAAGATGGTGAGCCAATATGGGATCCGGGATGATGTCAGTGTTTCGGTGCTGTCCCGTATGCCGGAGGTATTTACTGTGGAGCGGGGGCAGGTGGATGAAGAGCAGCTGCTTTCCGATCTGATGGGAGTTGTCCGTCTGGCGCTTCAAAACTACGATGCCATGCGTACAACAGAAGGCGCGGCAATGGAAAAGGATCTGCGCAGCCGGGGAGATACCATTCTGGGACTGGTTTCCCAGGTAGAGGCCGGCAGCAGCCAGACCGTTGCGGATTACCGCACCCGACTGGAAAATAAGCTGAAGGAAGTGCTGGCCAATACGGCCATTGACGAAAGCCGGATCTTGACGGAAGCCGCTATTTTTGCAGATAAGGTGGCGGTGGACGAGGAAACCGTACGTCTGCGCAGCCACCTGCAGCAGATGAACACCATGCTTACCACCGGCGGCCCCATTGGCAGAAAACTGGATTTCCTGCTTCAGGAAATGAACCGGGAGGCCAATACCATTGGCTCCAAATGCTCCGATGTGGCTCTGGCCCGGATCGTGGTGGAGATCAAGGCGGAACTGGAAAAGATCCGGGAGCAGACCCAGAACATTGAATAAGGAGGGGCCATGAAGCTGATTAATATTGGTTTCGGAAGCATGGTGGCGGCAGGAAGAGTGCTGGCCATTGTGGCGCCGGATTCCGCCCCTATCAAGCGGGTGATTCAGGAAGCCAGAGAACGGGGAATGCTGATTGACGCATCCTACGGCCGCAAAACCCAGGCGGTGATTCTGATGGACACGGATCATGTGATTTTGTCCGCCATTCCTACGGAAACTATTAGCGCCCGATGGACGGCTAGCCAGGAACAGGAGGCTGAAACATGAGCAAAGGAAAACTGATTGTCATTTCCGGTGCCTCCGGCGTGGGCAAAGGCACGGTTCTGGGAATTATGATGAAGAAGAGAACGGATTTTTCCTTTTCCGTATCTGCAACCACCCGTGCCCCCAGACCTGGCGAGGTGGAGGGAGTACATTATACCTTCATCACAAAGCCTCAGTTTGAAGACATGATCGCCCGGGGAGAATTCCTGGAATACGATGCCCATGCGGGCAACTATTACGGTACCCCTCGGGCTCAGGCGGAAGAAAAAATGGCCCACGGGCCGGTGCTTCTGGATATTGAGCCGAAGGGAGCCCAGCAGGTGCGGCAAAGCGCACCGGAGGCAGTACTGATTTTCATTATGCCCCCCAACATGCAGGAACTGGAACGCCGGCTGAGAGGCCGGGGTGACACCTCGGAAGAACAGATCCAAATGCGGATGGAACGGGCAGTATGGGAAATGGAGCAGCGCGGCTGGTATGACTATGTGGTAGTCAATGACGATGCCGAGCGCTGTGCCGATGAAATTTTAAATATCATTGCCAATTTGGCAGACTAAGAAATTGGAGGACTTATTATGCTTTACCCCCCTGTTGCAGATTTGCTCAAACATGTTGACAGCCGCTACCTGCTGGTGAATGTGGTTGCCCACCGCGCCCGTCAGATTGCGGCGGAAGCAGAAGCATTCCAGGAAGAACTGCCGGAGAAGCCGGTTACTTTGGCCATTCAGGAAGTGGCTGACGGAAAGCTGTCCGGCACCGTGAAGGATATTTACAAGAACTGATTTCCTGGGAAGCTCTCTGGGAATTCGGATGATGGTTGGGGAGGAAGTCTATGATTGGGAAAATTGCTGTATCTGCGGCAAATTTTGCCATTGACAAGCCCTATTCCTACCGGATTCCGGAGAATATGACCCTCCTTCCGGGACAGCGGGTACAGCTGCCCTTCGGCCGTAGCAACAAACGTACCGAGGGCATTGTCCTGTCTGTGGAGGAAGGAAACGAAGAAAACCTCAAAACTATTGAAGCCAGCCTGGACGAAACCCCGATCCTGACAGACAAGCAGCTGCGTCTGGCGGCTTTCCTGCGGGAGCGGTACTTCTGCACGTTTTACGATGCCGTCCGGGCTATGCTTCCGGCGGGATTGTGGTTTCAGACAAAGCAGACGTTCTCTCTGACGGAGGACCAAAGCTGGAAGGAAAATGGTACACGCAAAGAAAGTGCCTTGACCATTTTGCAGACATTGGAAAATCTGGGCGGTCAGGCTGAAGAAAGCAGCCTCCGTGGGGTTATTCCCGACGAAGAACAGCTGTCAGAGGGAATTGCCTATCTGCTGCGGAAGAAATGGATTTCTTCCCAGACCGACTATCTGCGCCGCCTGGGAGATAAAACGGAGAAAATTGCCGCGCTGGCTGTTCCGCCGGAAGAGGCCATGGCCTTTGCTGCGGGCAGACCCAAGTCTGCCACATTGCAAAAGAGCGTGCTGGAACTGATGTGCAGCGTGGGAAGTGCTGCTGTGAAAGAGATTTGCTATTTCACGGGAGCTTCCACAGCCACTGTTAACCGGCTGGAAAAGCTGGGATATCTGACATTCACCGAGCGGCCGGTGCTGCGCTGCCGGGAAATTCGCCCCACAAAGCTGGAAGGACCGCTGATTTTGAACCAGGACCAGCAAAGCTGCCTGGAAGGTCTGTGCCGCCAAATGGAGCAGCCCAACCCCGGAGTTGCCTTGCTGCATGGCGTAACCGGCTCCGGCAAAACTTCCGTGTATATCAAACTGATTCAGCTATGCCTGGAACTTGGGAGAAGCGCCCTGCTGCTGGTGCCGGAAATTGCCTTGACCCCTCAGCTGTTGGGACTGATGGCAGCGTATTTTGGCCAGCAAGTGGCAGTACTACACAGCAGCCTGGGGGCGGCGGAACGCTACGACCAGTGGAAACGGGTTCGCAGCGGAGATGCCAAAGTGGTGGTGGGGACCCGCTCTGCGGTATTTGCCCCTTGCAGCCCCGGGCTGATTATCCTGGATGAAGAACAGGAACATTCCTATAAATCGGAAAATTCCCCCCGGTACTCTGCCAAGGAAGTGGCCATCTTCCGTGGTGCCAAGGAACAGGCCCTGGTGCTGCTTGGTTCTGCCACTCCCTCAATTGAGAGTATGTACCGGGCGAAAAACGGCGATTATCGCCTGTATACCCTGAAAGAACGCTTCAACGGCCGCCCGCTGCCGGAAGTGGAAATAGTAGATATGCGGGAAGAACTGAAATTGGGTAACGACCTATCCCTGAGCATCCCCCTGCGGCAGGCTTTGGTAGATACCCGGCAGGCAGGAAAGCAGACCATTTTGCTGCTGAACCGCCGGGGCAATAGTCGGGCGCTGGTGTGTGTGGACTGCCGCAAGACACCGGAATGTCCCCGATGCAGCGTACGCATGACCTACCACAGCGCCAATGGACGGCTGATGTGCCATTACTGCGGGCACTCCCAGCCGGTGCCGGAGCGGTGCCCTGCCTGCGGCGGACCACTGAAAACCATCGGCACAGGAACCCAGAAGGTGCAGCAGGAACTGCAGTATCTGTTTCCGGAAATGGAAACCATTCGGATGGACACGGATACCGTCAGTGCGGTGAATACCCACGAGAAAATCCTGGAGCGTTTTCAGAAGGAACAGATTCCGGTACTCATTGGCACCCAGATGGTTGCCAAAGGACTGAATCTTCCCAATGTAACCCTAGTTGGCGTGCTGGATGCGGATTTGAGCCTGTATACTGGCGGTTACCGGGCAGGGGAGACAACCTTTAACATGCTGACCCAGGTCGTGGGACGGGCAGGGCGAGGAGATACGCCAGGCCGGGCCATGATTCAGACACTGGTTCCGGAACACCAGGTGATCCAGCTGGCATCCCGGCAGGATTATCAGGGGTTTTATGATTTGGAAATTAATCTGCGCCGGGTGCAAAACGCACCGCCTTTTTCCGACATTGCCAGTCTGGTGCTAATCGGACAGGAAGAAGTAGCAGTACTCCGGGGAGCGGCAAAGCTCCGGGACAGCCTGATTGCCTGTCTGCGCCAGCCGGCCTTTCAGCAGGAGCATTGCACAGTTTTGGGACCGGCACCCTGTACGGTGCCGAAAATCAACTACCATTTTCGCTACCAGCTGACATTGCGCTGCCGGATGACCAGGCAGCTGCGGCAGCTGCTGGCCTATCTTCTGGTGCAGTTTAGTAAGGATAAAGCAAACAAAGGCGTCAACGCTTTTGTGGATGTGAACGGATTTGACTAATAAAGAGAGGTTGCGCTATGGGACTGCGTAAGATTTTGACGGATAAGGAACCGGCACTGCATAAGGTTTGCAAGCCGGTGGAAAAATTTGATGGACGGCTGCACAGACTGCTGGACGATATGCGGGAAACCCTGGAGCAGGCCAATGGCGTTGGTCTAGCCGCACCTCAGGTGGGGATTCTGCGCCGGGTGGTGATTGTGGATACCGGAGAAGAAATCCTGGAATTGATCAACCCTACCCTGGTAGAAACCGATGGGGAGCAAATCGGCGCGGAAGGGTGCCTCAGTGTCCCCGGCAAATATGGCCTGGTCAAGCGGCCCATGTATGCCAAGGTTCGTGCCCAGGACCGGGACGGCAACTGGTATGAAGCCGAGGGGGAGGAAATCATCGCCCGCTGCTTCTGCCATGAGCTGGATCACCTGGACGGCATTGTGTATACCGAAGTGATGGAGCGCTTCCTGACGGAGGAAGAGCTGTGCAGTGACGAGGAAGGATAACATCTTCCCATTCTTACAATTTCGGAGGGAAACCATGCGTGTAGTGTTTATGGGTACGCCGGACATTGCGGCAACCTGTCTGAAAAAGATTCTGGCCGACGGTTTTGAGGTGGTCGGTGTCTATACCCAGCCGGATCGCCCCAAGGGCCGGGGCATGAAAATGGTCTATTCTCCTGTAAAAGAGGTAGCCCTGGCTGCCGGGATTCCCGTATTCCAGCCGGAAAATTTCCGGGAGGAAGAATCGGTGCAGCAGCTTCGGGACCTGCAGCCGGATATCTGCACAGTGGTGGCCTACGGACGGATTTTGCCCCAGAAGGTGCTGGATGTGCCGAAGCGGGGATGTATCAATATCCACGCCAGTATCCTGCCCAAGTACCGGGGTTCTGCGCCCTACCAGTGGGCGGTGCTGGATGGCCTGGAGGAAACCGGCGTTACTGCCATGTATCTGACCCGAGAAATGGATGCTGGAGATATCATTGACGTATCCCGGACTCCCATTGGAGAAAATGAAACCGCCGGAGAACTGCTGGACCGTCTGGCAGTGCTGGGAGCGGATCTGTTGAGCAAAACCCTGAGCCGTTTTGCTCAAGGGGAAGTGAAGGGGACGGCGCAGGACGCCAGCCAGGTCAGTTATGCGCCCTTACTGGATAAATCCATGAGCCCCATCGACTGGACGAAGACAGCCCAGCAGGTACACAACCATGTCCGAGGCCTGCATCCCTGGCCGGTGGCTACCATGGAGATTCAGGGAAAGCTGTTCAAAGTCCATGCCACTCGGGTGGCGGAAGGCTCCGGTGAGCCAGGACAGATTCTGGGCCTGAGCAAAACCGGCCTGCTGGTGGCCTGCGGCGAAGGGGCTGTGGAAATTTTGTCTTTGCAGGTCGAAGGCGGCAAACGGATGTCGGCACCGGATTACTTCCGGGGACATCCCCTGCAGCTGTAATGGGCGCCCGGGAAACGGCGCTGAATGCGCTGATTGCCTGCCGCAGAGAAGGCGCCTGGTCCAATGGCGTGCTGAAAGAGTATATCCGCCGGGACCGGCTGGACAGCCGGGATGCGGCCTTGGCAACCCGGCTTTGCTACGGCGTGCAGCAAAACCGGGGAAAGCTGGATTTTTACCTGAAGCAGCTGCTGAAAGGCAAGCTGAAAGATCTGCACCCGGTGGTGCGGGATATCCTCCATCTGGGACTGTACCAGATTCGGGAGCTGGACAAAATCCCGGACGCTGCTGCGGTAAGTGAGTCTGTATCCTTGACCAAGAAATACTGCAAAAATCCCAAGGCCGCAGGATTGGTCAACGGAGTTCTGCGCCGGGCGTCGGTTGCTCAGCTGGAAGAGCCGGTATCCTACGCCGATCGATACAGCCACCCGGAGGAATTGATTTCCCTTTTGAAAGCCAATCTGCCAAAAGGAAAGCTGGAAGGCATGCTGATTGCGGACAATGCGGCTCCTCAGACAGTGGTGCAGGTCAATACTCTGCGTACCACCACCAAAGCGCTCCTGGAGCGGTTGGCCCAGGAGAAGGTTTCCGCAGTGCCCCATCCATGGATGACGGATTGCCTCGTCCTGTCCGGCACCGGGAATCTGGAGAATCTGCCCTCCTTCCGGGAAGGATTGTACTATGTACAGGACCCAGCGGCGAAGCTCAGCGTTCTGTGCGCCCAGCTTCCCAAAGACGGCGCACGGGTACTGGACTGCTGCGCCGCCCCTGGGGGCAAGAGCTTTGCGGCGGCCATCGCTATGGATGGTAAGGGAGAAATCACCTCCTGTGACATTCACCCGCACAAAACGGCCCTGATTGAAAATGGTGCTGCCCGCCTGGGACTGAACAATCTGACAGCCCAGGTGCAGGACGCATCCGAGCAGGTGGCTTCCTGGGTGGGGGCTATGGATGCGGTGATTGCCGATGTGCCCTGCTCCGGACTGGGAATTATCCGGAAGAAGCCGGATATCCGGTACAAAAACCTGAAAGAACTGGAAAATCTGCCCCAACTGCAAGGAAAGATCCTGGCAACCCAGGCATCTTACATAAAACCCGGCGGCGTACTGCTGTATTCCACATGTACCGTGCTGAAACGGGAAAATGAGGACGTGGTACAGGCGTTTCTGGAAGGGCATCCAGACTTTTTCCTGGAGCCGCTGCCGCTGCCAGAGGTATTTCCCAAGAATGAAACCGGAATGCTGACCTTAATTCCGGGAGAATATGACACTGACGGCTTTTTCATCTGCCGTCTGCGGAGGAAAGCATGAATCTGAAATCCCTGACCCAGCCGGAACTGGCGGCCATCCTGAAAGAACTGGGACAGCCCGCCTTCCGGGCCAAACAGGTCTACACCTGGCTGCATAAGGGCGTCCGCTCCTATGAGGAAATGACCAACCTGCCCAAGTCCCTGCGGGACCGTCTGGCGGAAAACTACCCCATCCAGCCGCCTCAGGTGCTGCGCAAGCAGGAATCCCAGCGGGACGGCACCATCAAATATCTGTGGCAGCTATCCGACGGAAACTGTGTGGAAACGGTGCTGATGCGCTATCACTACGGCAATACCGTCTGCATCTCCACAGAAGTGGGCTGCCGCATGGGCTGCGCCTTCTGCGCTTCCACCCTGGGCGGCCTGGTGCGACGGCTGGAGCCTTTTGAAATGCTGGATCAGGTTTTGTTTACCCAGGTGGACTCCGGACTGCCCATTTCCCACATCGTGCTGATGGGCATTGGAGAACCCCTGGACAATTTTGACAATGTGATGCGCTTTTTGGAGCTGGTGAACAGCCCTGACGGTATGAACATCTCCATGCGCCACATCAGCCTGTCCACCTGCGGCCTGGTGCCGAAAATCGACGAGCTGGCGAAGCGGAAACTGCAGCTGACCCTGTCTGTTTCTCTTCATGCGCCCAATGATGAGATCCGCAACCGGATCATGCCGGTGAACAAGGCTTACCCCACTGAGGAATTACTGGATGCCTGCCGCAGGTATTACCAAAGTACCAATCGGCGGATATCCTTTGAATATGCCATGATCGGCGGTGTGAACGACAAACCGGAACACGCTCAGGAGCTGCTGCGGCGGCTGAAGGGCTTGCCGGCGCACTTCAACCTCATTCCGCTGAATCATGTGGAAGAAAGCCCCTTGAAGCCCAGCACCCGTGCGGCAGTGGCGGCTTTCCAGAAAACTCTGGAAGGCGGCGGTGCCACGGCCACTGTCCGCAGAACCCTAGGCGGCGACATTGACGCATCCTGCGGGCAGCTGCGAAGAAAATATACAAAGCAGAACCCATAGCGGTTCTAAAGGAGCAGAAAAATGCTCCAAATCCGGGCAGATTTTTCTGCCCCGATGTCAGAGAGATCCGAAAGGAGCCAGAGGTATGCAAAGCTGGGGATTGACCGATCCAGGCTGCGTCCGAAAGCAAAATCAGGACGCCTATCAAATTGAACAGCTTGACCGCAGTACGCTGCTGTGTGTGGTCTGCGACGGTATGGGCGGCGCCAAATCCGGAAACATTGCCAGTACCCTTGCGGCAGAGGTTTTCACGGAAGAAATCCGCCGCTGCTGGGTGCCGGGAATGGATGCAGATAAAATTGATCAGATGCTGCGCAGTGCGGTAAAGCTGGCGAATTTCACGGTGTATGACCAGTCGGCACAGTTTGAAGAGTTTGACGGAATGGGAACTACCCTGGTTGCCGTGCTGGTTCACGGAAAGCGGGCAACCATTGTCAATGTAGGTGACAGCCGTGCCTACGGCATTAACCGGGGCGGCATCCAGCAGATCACCAAGGATCATTCCCTGGTGCAGATGATGGTGGACCGGGGGGAGATTACCCCGGAAGTTGCCAAGGGCTACCCGGGCAAGAATTTCATCACCCGGGCCATTGGTACGGAGCAGATGGTTACCTGTGATATTTTCCACCGGGACTTGAGCAAAGGAGATTTCCTGCTGCTGTGTTCCGATGGACTGAGCAACCTGATGGACGATCAGGAAATTTTGTTTGAAGTTGTTCATGGCGTCAACAAACAGCACTGCTGCAAGCGACTGCTGAACATTGCCAAAAACCGGGGAGCGCCGGACAACGTGACCAGTATTCTGGTTCTGATTTAGACGATAGCCGCGAAAGGAGCTACTCTTGTTTATGGATCAATATATTGGACGGCTGCTGGATAACCGGTACGAGATCCTGGAAGTGATCGGTACCGGCGGCATGGCTGTCGTATATAAAGCTCGCTGCCATCGGCTGAACCGGCTGGTTGCGATTAAGATACTCAAAGATGAATTTGCCCGGGATGAGGAATTCCGCCGCCGCTTCCACGCCGAGGGAGAGGCCGTGGCTATGCTCAGCCATCCCAACATTGTGCAGGTCTACGACGTTTCCACCTCGGAAAGCGCCAATTACATCGTCATGGAACTGATCGACGGAATTTCCCTGAAGCAGTACATGGAGAAAAAAGGTGTGCTGAACTGGAAGGAAACCCTGCATTTTTCCATGCAGATTGCCAAGGGACTGGAGCACGCCCACAGCCGGGGGATTGTCCACCGGGACATCAAACCCCATAACGTTATGGTGCTGAAAAACGGCTCTGTCAAGGTCATGGACTTCGGCATTGCCCGGGTGATGAACAAAAGCAACACCCTGACCAAGGAAGCCTTGGGCTCTGTACATTATATCTCTCCGGAACAGGCAAAAGGCGGGCACACGGACAACCGCTCGGATATTTACTCCCTGAGCGTGGTCATGTATGAAATGATGACGGGACGGCCGCCTTATGACGGAGAGTCTGCGGTGGCGGTTGCCATTCAGCATATCAACGGCGGCGCTCCCATGCCCTCTACCTTAAATCCCAACATTCCTGGGGGATTGGAACAGATTATTATGAAGGGCATGGCTCTGGAAGTCCGGGACCGGTATGCCTCGGCTACAGAAATGCTTCAGGATATGGAAGAATTCCGGAAAAACCCCGCAATTCTTTTCCAGTATCGTTTCCTGCGGGATGACAGTACCCAAGCAATTCCCTTAAATGCACAGCCCAGAACCACAGCGGAGAAAAAGGTGCAGGCAAAAAACGGCACTCGGGTTACCACCGACAGCATCCGCCTGCATCAGAGCGGTCAGACCGCTCCCAAACGAACCACCGGCGTGGTTGTCAATGTAGAAAACCAAAGCATCCGCCGGGCTCAGCAGCGCCGGAAGGCGGAAGAGCGGAAGAAAGAGGAAGAGCGGAGTCGGGTTGCTACCACGGCAATCGTGATCTGCAGCGCCGTGGCAGTAATTGCCATTGTGGTATTCCTGGTGGCCCTGTTCAATGGGGCACTTCTGAACAAGGAGAAGGATGTTGTTGACGTACCCTATCTGGAAGGGGAAACCTACGGTGCGGGCTTCGCTGAGAAGTATGCTGACTTCAATATTCGCACGTTGCCTCAGGAATACAGTGATTCCTATCCGGCTGGTCAAATCATCCGGCAGCAGCCGGCTGGTGGGGAAAGAGTCCAGCGCGGATCGGACCTTTGGATCACCGTGAGCATGGGACCGGAGCCTGCGACTAAGAAAATGGATAACCTGGTTGGCGCTACCGGAGACGATGCCTATAATCTGCTGGAAAATCAGGGCTTTGTACCCCTGACGAAAAAAGAACCCAGTGATGTCTACGAGGCTGGTGTGGTCATCCGGACGGACCCCATTGCCGGCGCGGAGGTGACAGAAGGCCAGACGGTGTATATCTATATCAGCAGCGGCCCGGACGTGGTCATGGAACCTATGCCCAATGTGGTGGGTATGGAACTGGATCGCGTGAAAGAGCTGATGATCCAGATGGGCTTTACCAACGTACGCTATGAGGAAGTGGAAAGCCAGAAACCCCAAAATGAAGTAATCTACCAGTCTGTTGCCAAGGACACCAAAACCGATGTCAATTCGGAGATTATCATTCATTACTCCCAAGGGCCAAAGGAAACAACGGCACCCACGGAAAATACCGAGGAGACCACGGCACCTGCTACGGAAGGAACGGAAATCACCATTTCTTTCAAGGTGCCGGAACGGGACGTGGAATACCGCCTGGAGGTTTGCCCCAAGGGCAGCAAAGAAGTGCTGGCATCCAAGCTGGTGCCTCCCGGGGTGGCCAGTACATATGTCAATCTGACAGGAACCGGCACCCAGTCTTTTGACCTGTATGCGGATGGGGAATACATTCGGACGGAAAGCGTGGAGTTTAGTTGATGGAGCGCAGACAAGGACGAATCCTCCGCTCGATCAGCGGCTTCTATGATGTACAGACACCGGAAGGGACAGTGACCTGCCGGGCGCGGGGAATCTTGCGCAAGGAAGGGAACAGTCCTCTGACCGGGGATCTGGTGGAAATCACCGTGGAGCGGGGAAAGGGCATGGTAGAGAAGATCCTGCCCAGGAAGAACAGCTTTATCCGTCCGGCGGTAGCCAATGTGGATGCGCTGGTGGTTTTTGCCGCCAATGTCAATCCGGTGACAGAGCCGTTCCTGATTGATCGGGTGGCGGCCATTGCCGGAGACCAGGAAGTTCCGGTGTATCTGTGCGTGAACAAATGCGATCTGGACCCAGGGGCGGAGTTGGTTCGGATCTATGAAAATGCTGGATTCCCGGTGATCCGCACCAGCGCCGAAACCGGGGAAGGGGTAGAGCAGCTGCGCAGTTTGCTGAAGGGCAAGCTCGCCGCCTTTACCGGAAATTCCGGCGTGGGAAAAAGCAGCATTCTCAACCGGCTCTGCCCGGAGCTGAATCTGGCGACGGGAGAAGTATCGCAGAAACTGGGCCGGGGACGGCATACCACCCGTCATGTGGAGTTGTATCCTCTGGGAGACAACACCTATGTAGCGGATACCCCGGGATTTTCTTCCTTTGACACCGACCAGATGGATGTCATTCTGAAAGAGAATCTGCAATATGCCTTCCCGGACTTTGGGCCGTATATCGGCAAATGCCGCTTTGACGACTGTACCCACCGCAGGGAACCGGAGTGCGCTGTGCGCCGGGCCTGGGAAGAAGGGAAGATTGAACCGACACGATACGACAGCTATCTGAAGCTCTATGAAAAAACCAGCCAGATCAAACTCTGGGAACTGAAATAAAGCAAACCGGGAAGCGCGAAAGTGCTTCCCGGTTCTTTGTCAGGATGCCGGAATTTTTTCGCAGATTAAACGAAATTATTCTGGAAAGTTTGTGATTTTCTCTGAAAATATGCTTGACAATTTCTTCATTTAATGGTATCATATCTGAGCATGTGCGGGGAAAGTGTGTACATGCACTGCGATGATGCGGGAGATTGCGTCGAAAGGCGGTAACTTCCGCGGAGTATGTCCGGTCATCGGGCGGCTGAACTGCTTCTTGCGTCAAGCGTATATCGCTGGGCATGGGAAGAAGGGTCGGCCTCGGTCGGCCATTTTTCATGGCTTAGAATGATACGCACGGCGGCGCGGACAAAGTAGTTCGACCGTACCCAGACACTACGCAAACTGAGTACGTTATTTCAAGGAGGAAAACAAACCATGGCAAACCAGATGATCCGCATTCGGCTGAAGGCTTATGATCACCAGCTGATCGACTCCAGCGCGGCAAAGATCGTGGAGACCGCTAAGCGCAACGGCGCCCAGGTTTCCGGCCCCATCCCGCTGCCCACCAAGAAGGAAGTTGTTACCATCCTTCGCGCTGTGCACAAGTACAAGGACAGCCGTGAGCAGTTCGAGCGCAGAACCCATAAGAGACTGATCGATATCCTCAACCCCAACCAGAAGACCATTGAGGCTCTGATGAGCCTGGATCTCCCCGCTGGTGTTGAGATTGAGATAAAGCTGTAATCACGTAACAACGCATTACAGCAGCCCGCACTGTCTGGCATCGGGCGGACGGGTCATGTCGGCAGCTCGCCCAATGGAGCAGTCGACCAATAACCTATTAAAAAAGGAGAAAACCAACCATGCAGAAAGCAATCATCGGCAAAAAAGTGGGTATGACCCAGATCTTCGATGAGAGCGGCAAGGTCATCCCTGTTACCGTTGTGGAAGCAGGTCCCTGCGTCGTCACTCAGAAGAAGACCGTTGACACCGACGGCTACACTGCCGTCCAGCTGGGCTTCGAAGACATCAAGGAGTCCAAGCTGACCAAGCCTGAAGCTGGCCACCTGAAGAAGGCCGGCGTTGAGGCTAAGAAGTACCTGAAGGAGTTCAAGCTGGAAGGCGCTGCCGACATGAACGTTGGCGACGTTGTCAAGGCTGACACCTTCGCTGCCGGCGACAAGATCGACGTAACCGGCATTTCCAAGGGCCATGGCTACCAGGGCGTTATCAAGCGTCACGGCGCCGGCCGTACTCCCATGACCCACGGCGGCGGCCCTGTCCATCGTCATGCTGGTTCTATGGGCGCTTCCTCTCATCAGTCCCGTATCTTCCCCGGTAAGATCGGCGCTGGTCAGATGGGCAACGAGCAGGTTACCATCGAGAACCTGGACGTTGTGAAAGTGGATGCTGAGCTGAACATGATCGTTATCCGCGGCGCCATCCCTGGCCCCAAGGGCGGTCTGGTCTACATCCGCAACACTGTCAAGAACAACAAGATCAAGAACGTTGAGGCTGGCATCAGCAAGAACCCGCAGAAGGCTTCCGGCAGAAACCCCCAGAAGGCTTCCGCAAGAGGCTAAGGAAAGGAGATCTTAAATCATGCTTAAGACGAATGTTTATGATATGTCCGGCAAGCTGGTTGGCGAGATCGAACTCTCCGAAGCTGTGTTCGGCATCACCCCCAATGCGTCCGTTGTTCACGACGCAGTTAAGAATCACCTGGCCAACAAGCGTCAGGGAACTCAGAGCGCTCTGACCCGCGCTGAGGTTTCCGGCGGCGGCCGTAAGCCCTGGCGTCAGAAGGGCACTGGCCGGGCTCGTCAGGGCAGCACCCGTGCTCCTCAGTGGACCCACGGCGGTATCGTGTTCGCTCCCAAGCCCCGGGATTACAGCTACACCCTGAACAAGAAGTCCAAGCGTCTGGCTCTGAAGAGCGTGCTCAGCGCCAAGGTTGCTGAGACCAACCTGGTGGTCATCGACTCCATCAAGATGGACGCTCCCAAGACCGCCGCTTTCGCCGCCTTCCTGAAGGCTGTTGGCTGCGACACCAAGACCCTGGTTGTTACCGCTGCCGCTGATCAGAATGTGGTCAAGTCCGGCCGCAACATCCCCGGCTGCGAGGTCACCTTCGCAAACCTGCTGAACGTGTATGACGTTGTCAATGCGAACAAGCTGGTTGTCGATCAGGCAGCTCTGCGGAAGATCGAGGAGGTATTCGCATAATGAACGCTTACGATATCATCAGAAGACCTGTCATCACTGAGCAGTCCATGGAGGCTGTGGCTGATAAGAAGTACGTTTTCATGGTGGACGTCAACGCTGACAAGACCCAGATCAAGGAAGCTGTTGAGCTGGCTTTCGGCGTTAAGGTCGCTAAGGTCAACACCATTCGTATGCAGGGCAAGGTCAAGCGTACCGGTGCTTACCCCGCTGGCAAGCGCGCTGAGTACAAGAAGGCCATTGTCACCCTGACCGCTGATTCCAAGACCATCGAGTTCTTCGAGGGCATGGTCTAAACCAATCTCAATAAAGGAGAGAAACGCACATGGCAATTAAGACTTTTAAGCCTTACACCCCCGCTCGCCGTAACATGACTGTTTCCGGCTTTGACGGCGTGGACAAGAAGGCAAAACCTGAGCGTAGCCTGGTTGAGACCCTGAAGAAGCATGCTGGTCGCAACAGCTACGGTCATATCACCGTCCGTCATCAGGGCGGCGGCAACAAGCGCAAGTATCGTGTAATCGACTTCAAGCGTCTGAAGACCGACATGAGCGCTACCGTTGAGCGGATTGAGTACGATCCCAACCGCTCCGCTTATATCGCACTGATCCGTTATGAGGACAACACCCTGTCCTACATTCTGGCTCCCTACGGCCTGAAGGCCGGCGACCAGGTCATCGCCTCCGCTGAGGCTGACATCAAGCCCGGCAACTGCCTGCCCATCGCCAACATTCCTGTCGGTACTGTGATCCACAACGTGGAGCTGCAGCCCGGCCACGGCGCTCAGCTGGTTCGCTCCGCTGGTGCTGCCGCTCAGCTGATGGCTAAGGAAGGCGAGCTGGCTCAGGTTCGTCTGCCCTCCGGCGAAGTTCGTTACGTCCGCACCAACTGCACCGCCTGCATCGGTCAGGTTGGCAACCTGGACCACGAGAACGTCCACATCGGTAAGGCTGGCCGTAAGCGCCACATGGGCATCCGTCCCACCGTTCGTGGTTCCGTTATGAACCCCAATGACCACCCCCACGGTGGTGGTGAGGGCCGCGCTCCTGTTGGCCGTCCCGGCCCTGTTACTCCCTGGGGCAAGCCCGCACTGGGTTACAAGACTCGCAAGACGAAGAAGGCTTCCAATAAGTTCATCGTCAAGCGCAGAAACAGCAAGTAAGGAGGAAATGAAATGAGCAGAAGTATCAAGAAGGGCCCTTTCGTAGCTCCTGAGCTGTACAAGCGTGTTGAGGAGCTGAACAAGGCCGGTGACAAGAAGGTTCTGAAGACCTGGTCCAGATCTTCCACCATCTTCCCCTCCTTCGTCGGTCACACCATCGCTGTCCATGACGGCCGCAAGCATGTTCCCGTCTATATCACCGAAGATATGGTCGGCCACAAGCTGGGCGAGTTCGTTCCCACCCGGACCTTCCGGGGTCACTCCGGCAGCAAGACCGCTAACAGCAAGTAAGGAGGTACGAAAATGGAAGCATTTGCACATGTTAAATTTGTCCGTATGTCTCCTCGTAAGGTCAAGCTGGTTTGTGATATGATCCGTGGCCAGGACGTCAAGTCCGCCGCTGCTTACCTGGGCCAGACCTCCAAGGCAGCCTGTGAGCCTATGGCCAAGCTGCTCAAGAGCGCTGTTGCCAACGCTGAGCACAACCACGGCATGAACGCTGACAACCTGTACGTTTCCACTGTGATTGCCAACCCCGGCCCCATTCTGAAGCGCGGCCGCATCGCATCCCGCCGTGGTTTCGTTCGGATCAACAAGAGAACCACTCACATCACCATCGGTGTGAGCGAGAAGGCTTAATCAGGAGGTAGCTATGGGACAGAAAGTTAATCCCCATGGACTGCGCGTTGGTGTAATCAAGGACTGGGACTCCCGCTGGTACGCCCGGGAGGAGAAGGTCGGCGATCTGGTGGTCGAAGATTACAACATCCGTAAGTATCTGAAGAACAAGCTGTACGCCGCTGGCGTGGCTAAGATCGAGATCGAGCGTTCCAACGGCAAGGTCAAGATCAACATCAACTGCTCCCGTCCCGGCGTGGTGATCGGCAAGGCTGGTGCTGAGATCGAGAACCTGCGCAAGGATATGGAAGCTCGTCTGGGCAAGAGCGTGAACCTGAACATCGTTGAGGTCCGCAGCCCTGACCTGAACGCTCAGCTGGTTGCTGAGAACATTGCACAGCAGCTGGAGAAGCGTATCTCCTTCCGTCGTGCTATGAAGAAGGCTATGCAGCAGGCTACCCGCCTGGGTGCCAAGGGCATCAAGGTTACCTGCTCCGGCCGTCTGGGCGGCGCTGAAATCGCCCGCTCCGAGTCCTATCACGAAGGCACCATCCCCCTGCAGACCATCCGTGCCGACATCGAGTACGGCTTCGCTGAGGCTGCCACCACCTATGGCCGCATCGGCGTGAAGGTCTGGATCTACAAGGGCGAAGTCCTGAACACCACTCTGCGCGCCGCTGCTCCCGAACCCGCTCCTCGTGAGCGTCGTGAGCGCCGCGACCGTCGTAACGGCGAGCGCCGTGGCGACCGCCGCAACGGCGACAGACCCAATACCCGTAGAGAAGGAGGCAACCGCTAATGCTGATGCCCAAAAGAGTGAAGTACCGCAAGGTGCAGCGTGGCCGTATGACCGGCGCTGCCTCCCGCGGCAATAAGGTTGCTTACGGCGAATTCGGCATCCAGGCTCTGGAGCCCGGCTGGATCACCGGCAACCAGATCGAGGCTGCCCGTATCGCCATGACCCGTTACACCAAGCGTGGCGGTAAGGTCTGGATCAAGATCTTCCCCGACAAGCCTTACTCCAAGAAGGGCCTGGGTACCCGTATGGGTTCCGGTAAGGGCGCTCCCGAAGGCTGGGTCGCAGTCGTTAAGAATCAGAAGGTGATGTTTGAGATCGGCGGCGTTTCTGAGGAAGTCGCCCGCGAGGCTCTGCGTCTGGCACAGCACAAGCTGCCCATCAAGACCCGGATCATCACCAAGGAAGTTGAAACTGAGATTGGTGGTGAATAATGATGAAGGCAAAGGAAATCAAAAACCTGTCTGTGGAAGAGCTGACCAAGAAGCTCGATGAGCTGAAGAAGGATCTGTTCATGCTGCGGATGCAGCACGCAACCAATCAGCTGGACAATCCCATGCAGATCGCTGCTACCAAGAAGGACATTGCCCGTGTCAAGACCATTATTCGCGAGAAGACCAACGTCTGAGGAGGATACGTAAATGACTGAGAATAGAGCATTCCGTAAAACCAGAATCGGTCAGGTCGTCTCCGACAAGATGGACAAGACCATTGTGGTTGCAATTGAGGACAGCGTTCAGCATCCTCTGTATAAGAAGACCATGAAGCGGACCTACAAGCTGAAGGCCCACGACGAGAACAACGAGTGCGGCGTCGGCGATACCGTGGAGGTCATGGAGACCCGTCCCCTGTCCAAGGACAAGCGCTGGAGACTGGTCCGAATCATTGAAAAGGCGAAGTAAGGAGGTCGGAAACTCATGATTCAGGAAGAAAGCTATCTGAAGGTTGCCGACAACACCGGCGCTAAAGAAATCCACTGCATTCGTGTCCTGGGCGGCTCCAAGCGGAAGTACGGCAACATCGGCGATGTGATCGTCGCTTCCGTCCGTAAGGCTACTCCCGGCGGCACTGTGAAGAAGGGCGAAGTCGTGAAGGCTGTTATCGTCCGTACCAAGCGGGGCGTCCGCCGTGAGGACGGCAGCTATGTCCGCTTTGATGAGAACGCTGCCGTTATCATCAAGGACGACAAGAACCCCCGTGGTACCCGTATCTTTGGACCGGTGGCCCGTGAGCTGCGTGAGAGAGATTACATGAAGATCCTCTCCCTGGCACCCGAAGTCATCTAAGGGGGAACCGAAGGAATGAACATTAAAAAGAATGATACCGTTATCGTCCTGTCCGGCAAGGACAAGGGCGTCAAGGGCAAGGTCCTGGTAGCCATGCCCGCCGAGAACAAGGTTATCGTCGAGAAGGTCAACGTCGCTACCTGCCACACCAAGCCCCGCCGTCAGGGCGAGACCGGTGGCATCGTAAAGAAGGAGACCCCCATCCGCGCTTGCAAGGTCGCTCTGTTCTGCGACAAGTGCGGCAAGGGTGTCCGGGTTGCCCACAAGATCGTCGATGGCAAGAAAGTTCGCGTCTGCTGCAAGTGCGGCGCTGAAATCTGAGAAAGGAGCGTAAATCATGGCTAGCAGAATGAAAGAAAAATATGTTGCTGAGATCGCTCCTGCTCTGAACAAGAAGTTCGGCTACAAGAGCGT
>CALWOA010000007.1 GCA_944382965.1 uncultured Oscillospiraceae bacterium
CCTTGGTGGGCCGTTACCCCACCAACTAGCTAATCAGACGCGAGGCCATCTTTCAGCACATAAAGCTTTGACTTCTCGGGGATGCCCCCAAGAAGCGTCATGCGGTATTAGCAGTCGTTTCCAACTGTTGTCCCCCACTGAAAGGCAGGTTCCTCACGCGTTACTCACCCGTTCGCCACTAAAGTAAATACCGAAGCACTTACTTCCGTTCGACTTGCATGTGTTAGGCACGCCGCCAGCGTTCGTCCTGAGCCAGGATCAAACTCTCAAAAAATTGTATCTTAAAGCCGAAGCTCTAAAATCAAGTTTCTGAATAATTTGCTACTAGCATTTATTACTCAAGAATTTTCGTTGGCTGTTTTTTCGCTTACGCTTAAACAATCCATATAATTGTCCAAGGTGTTTCTTGTTCGTCTTTGCGTTATTCAATTTACAAGGTACAGAACTCGCTATCCGCTCTCGCGGTTAGCTTGTTTATTCTAGCACGCTCAGTTCCATTTGTCAAGAACTTTTTTCAAGTTTTTTCAAATTTCTTTGAGCTTTTTCGCTTGCCGTTGCTCGCTCGAGCAACTTTTACATATTAGCACATCTTCCAGAGTTTGTCAAGAACTTTTTTCGAGTTCTTTTAAACTTTTTCGCTATGCGCTTTGCTGTCTTTCGTTCGGTTTGTTGCCCTCGCCAGAGGGCTTGCGTAGTATACCACCGGGATTCCCATTTGTCAATAGCTTTTTTTCAATTTTTTTACATTTTTTCAGTATTGGTTTTTCTTGTCCACAGGATTGAGATTGGGATCTCTTTCCTTCTGGTTTTTCAGTCTTCTGCGCAGCAGTCCTCTTCCGCTGGGATAGGGTGTCAGGAATCTTACACCCAGGCATTTCAGCGTTGCCAGATGGTAGATCAGGACTGCCGTTCCTGCTGCTACCCCCCAGATTCCACAGAAGGTTGCAATACACCCCAGTACAAATCGCCACACCCGGATTCCTTCCGCCAGATCCCGGTTGGGCAGCACAAAACCGCAGATACTCGCCACGCTGACCACAATCAGCACAATGGGAGAAAGCAGCCCCGCTTCTACCGCCGCAGTGCCCACCAAAATACCACCCACGGTGGAGACTGACTGGCCGATGGCCTGAGGCAGATGGATACCCGCCTCCTGGAGCATTTCATAGGCAATCAACAGTCCCAGCACCTCAGCCGCAGTTGTAAAGGGTATGCCTTGTTTATTGTTCATAATGATATTCAAGAGCCCCTGGGGAATCCACTCCAAATGGAATTTTACCATGGCAATATAGATTCCCGGCAGCAGCAGTCCGATAATCAAAGCCGCATACCGCAGAACGCGGATGCAGGAAGCCGTCAGAAAATCCCGGCTCCGGTCTTCCGAGCTTTCCATCAGATAGCCCAGGTCAGCTGGTGCCAGATAAGCCAAGGGCAAACCATCCACCATAAGGCCCACTCTTCCATCCAGCAATCCTTGACAGAACCTGTCCGGTCGCTCGGTGTATTGCAGTAGCGGAAAAGCCGTCGCCCGGGAGCCGGTAATATACTCTTCCACCGATGCCGGGGAGATCATGCCATCAATATCAATGGTATCCAGCCGCTGCTTCATCTGTCTGACCAAGTCCGGGTTGGTAATGCCTTCAATCCAGATCACCGCCACATTGGTAAGACTGCGCCGCCCAACAGTGGCAGCGTACAGCCGCAGATCCGGGGTTCGCAAATGTCTGCGCAGGAGGCTGGTATTGATGCGGATGGTTTCCACAAAGGCATCCTTGGGACCTTTGATGGTGTTTTCCACCTCGGGAGCGGAAGGACCCCGGCTGACACTGGTTTTGATTTCGTATGCGATGGCCCCGACTTCCGGAAACAGCACCACGCAAAAACCGTTGACCAACTTCATGGCCACGGTTTCCATACTGTCGCAGGCCGCCGCCACACTATTATAAATGCCGCCGCGGAGGGCATTGCGGTACAGCTGCTCCATGGAATTTCCTTTTAAGTTATTGGAGATAGGCTTGAGAATGTATTCGGACATATCCGCTCCGGAAATCAGGCCGTCAATGGCATAGGCATACAGGGTAAAATTGCCGCAGTCCAGTTCCCTGGCAATAAAATCTCCCGCTCCGTCAAATTGTTTGCGGATCTGCTCATCTGTCATTTTCTTCACCTCTGGGCAATTATGCCCGGTTCTTGCTTTTTTATTACGGAAATGGTATAATTTTTCAAGATTATCTTGGGAGGAGTTGCCATGAGCCGGATTGGACGTATTGAAAAGAAAACCGATACCCCCTATCTGAATTTCTACCAGTTGGAAGCGCAGCATCGGGACGGGCGAGTTTCCCCGTATTATATGGCATCCCGGGCAAAGGACATTGCGCATCTGAAAGCCGTCACCGGGAAAAATCCCCCCGACGGGGTAATTCTGTACGGTGTCTACGGCCCTGAGAAAGACAAACTGGTGCTGATTCGCCAGTACCGTTACCCTCTGGGCGGCTATGTGTATGAATTTCCCGCCGGTTTGATTGAGGATGGAGAGGATATGCTCAGCGCCGGCATCCGGGAAATGTATGAGGAAACCGGACTGTCTTTTGCGCCCAGAGAAAGCGGCTGCTACAGCCGCCCCTTCTTTACCACGGTGGGGATGACCGACGAAAGCTGTTCTATGGTATTCGGATACTGCTTGGGCATTCCCACCAACGCCCACCAGGAAGCGTCTGAAGAAATCCAGGTGGTATTGGCCGACCGGGCAGAATGCCGTCGGATTTTAAAAGAAGAAAATGTAGCCGTGATGTGCGCATATATGATGATGCACTTCATCGCAACTCCGGGAGATCCCCTGGATTTCCTGGAAGGGTAAACCAAGTATAAAGGAGTTTTTTCCATGTCCCATACCATCGCCGCAGTCTCCACCGGCAATCAGGTCAGCGCCATTGGCATCGTCCGCCTGACCGGAGATGACTGCATTGCCGTTTGTGATCGGGTTTTTTCTCTGCAGTCCGGGAAAACCTTAGCCGAGATTCCCGACCGGAAGCTGATGCTGGGCGCTTTGCATGACAAGCAGGGCCGCACCGTAGATCAGTGCATGGCTGTGGTCAGCCGAGGCCCCCACAGTTATACCGGAGAAGATACGGTGGAATTTCACTGCCACGGCTCCCCCGCTGTGCTGGCCGCGGCACTGGAATCGCTGTATTTAGCCGGCGCCAAGCCTGCCCGCCGGGGAGAATTTACCAAGCGGGCCTTTCTCAACGGCAAGCTGGATCTGACCCAGGCGGAAGCGGTAATCGATTTGATTGAAGCGGACACCGCCGACGCTGCCGCCAATGCCGCCGGACAGGTAGGCGGTGTATTGCAAAAGAAGCTGGCCCCCATTTACGATGACCTGACCAACCTGTGCAGCCATTTCCACGCGGTGCTGGACTATCCCGATGAAGATATTGAGGATTTCGCCTTGGAAAATTACAGTGCCCTCCTGCGAAAAAACGCCAAGGCGTTGTATGCTCTGCTGCAAACTTACGGCCAAGGCCGGATTCTGCGTCAAGGTGTAGCTGCCGCCATTGTGGGCAAACCCAACGTGGGCAAGTCCAGTCTCCTGAACGCTCTGGCAGGCTATGACCGGGTGATTGTCACCGACATTCCCGGCACCACCCGGGACACGGTGGAGGAAACGGTGTTGCTGGGCCACACCCGGCTGCGGCTGATTGACACCGCCGGCATCCGGGAAACCGAGGATCAAGTAGAGGCCATGGGCATTCAGCGCTCCAAAGAAGCGGTGGAAAACGCCGACCTGGTGCTGTTTGTCTGTGACGGTTCCCAGCCGCTGACCCAGGAGGATCAGGACATCATCGACCTGTGCTTGGAGTGCGAGAACGCCATTGCTCTGGTGAACAAATCCGACCTGGGCGCTCAGGTTGCTCCGGGAGATCTGCCGTTTCTGGCCGTTATTTCCATCTGTGCCAAAACCGGTCAGGGTCTGGATCAGCTGGCGGATATGGTGGATACCCTGTTTGAAGGAAAAAGCCCCTGTGACGGCTCCATCCTCACCAACGCCCGGCAATTTGACGCCTGCCGCCGGGCATACGAAGCCATGCTGCGCTGTATGCAGGGCATGCAGCTGGGGCTTACCCCCGATGCGGTACTCACCGATGTGGAGGAAGCCATGCAGGCTATGGGCGAAGTCACTGGCGCTACCGTGCGGGAAGATATCACCGCCCGGATTTTTGAGCGCTTCTGTGTTGGAAAGTAACGCTTTCCCATATTCAATATACAAAGGAAGAAAACCATGATTTATTTAGACAACTCCGCCACCACCAAGCCCTGTGCTGAAGCGGTGGCTGCCATTACTCAAGCTCTCACCGAAAACTGGGGCAATCCCAGTGCCTTGTATGGTTTCGGTCTGGAATCCGCCCGGAACCTGCGCACCTCCCGGCATCAGGTAGCCGCCGCCATGGGTGCAGAACCGGATCGGGTGTTCTTTACCTCCGGCGGCACCGAAGCGGACAACTGGGCATTTTTTGGCACCGTCAAAAAGCTGGGCAAGCGGGGCAAGCATATCATTACCACCGCCATCGAACATGATGCCATTCTCAACTGTGCCAAGGAGCTGGAATCTCAGGGCTATGAGGTGACGTATTTGCAGCCGGATTCTCTGGGCCGGATCACCCTGGAAGATCTGAAAGCTGCCCTGCGCAAGGATACCATCCTGGTATCCATTATGATGGTCAACAACGAAGTGGGCTCCGTCATGCCCATCAGTGCCATGGCGAAGCTGACCCACAAGATCTGCCCGGAAACCATTTTCCACACCGATGCGGTGCAGGGATTTTTGAAGGTTCCCTTCAGCGCCAAAACCCTGGGTGCAGATTTGATTTCCGTGTCGTCCCACAAAATCCACGGTCCTAAGGGTGCCGGTGCGCTGTATGTTTCTCCCCGGCTGAAATCCTTCCCCCCTCTAATTCTGGGCGGTGGACAGGAAGGGGGGCTTCGTAGCGGAACCGAAGCCATGCCTGCCATTTTGGGCTTTGCCGCTGCCGCCGCTGCCGGCGCCGCCGCCTGGAAGGAAGATACCTGCCGGGAGCGGGAACTGCTGACAGCATTTCTGGAGCAGGTTTCCGCCCTGAAAGGGATCAAAATCAACGGTGCCCACGAAGCGCCCCACATTCTATCCCTGTCCATTCCCGGTCTGCCCACCCAGAATTCCATCAACCTGCTCCAGGATGCAGGTATCTGCGTCAGCGCCGGAAGCGCCTGTGCTAAGGGTCACCGCAGCCATGTACTCACTGCCATGCGCCTTTCTCCCGAGGTCATGGACGGCTCTTTCCGGATCTCCCTGAGCCGCTGCACCACCCAGCAGGAGATGGACGCCCTTCTGACCGTCATTCGGGACACCCTGCTTCCCCGGGTGCGATGAAATTTTGCACAATTATTCTTTCGTTAAAAAAGCGCCGGTTGTGAAAATCGGCGTTTTTTCTTGTTTTATGCAACTGAGCACTAAAAAAGTTGCAAAAACCTCTTGTATTCTCCGCCCAATTCTGCTACAATGTGGAGCATCCAATTCTTTCGAGGGAGGACATTTGTTCATGAGTTATGTAGACGAAACCCTGGCCCGGGTAAAGCAGCAAAACCCGGATCAGCCCGAATTTAACCAGGCCGTTTACGAGGTTCTGGAATCCCTGCGCACCGTTATTGAAAAGAATGAAGACACCTACCGCCGCAACGCTCTGCTGGAGCGGCTGACCACCCCCGAGCGGGCCATCCTCTTCCGGGTGCCCTGGGTGGATGACAAGGGTCAGGTTCAGGTAAACAACGGCTACCGTGTGCAGTTCAACAGCGCCATCGGCCCCTACAAGGGCGGTCTGCGGTTCCATCCCAGCGTCAACCTGAGCGTCATCAAGTTCCTGGGTTTCGAGCAGGTGTTCAAAAACTCCCTCACCGGTCTGCCCATCGGCGGCGGCAAGGGCGGCAGCGACTTCGACCCCAAGGGCAAGTCCGACCGGGAAGTGATGGCTTTCTGCCAGAGCTTCATGACCGAGCTGTACAAATACATTGGTGCCGACACCGACGTGCCCGCCGGTGATATCGGCGTAGGCGGCCGGGAAATCGGCTACCTGTTCGGCCAGTATAAGCGCATCCGGGATCTGTACGAAGGCGTACTCACCGGCAAGGGCCTGACCTACGGCGGCTCCCTGGCCAGAACCCAGGCGACCGGCTACGGCCTGCTGTACCTGACCGACGAGATGCTCAAGTGCAACGGCAAGTCTCTGGAAGGCAAGACCGTTGTGGTTTCCGGTGCTGGCAACGTGGCAACCTACGCCATTGAGAAGGCCTGGCAGCTGGGTGCCAAGCCTGTCACCTGCTCCGACTCCACCGGCTGGATCTACGATCCCGACGGAATCGACGTTGCCACCCTCATCGACGTCAAGCAGGTCAAGCGTGCCCGCCTGACCGAGTATGCCAAGGCTCGTCCCAACGCCGTCTATCACGAGGGCAAGGGTGTGTGGAGCGTCAAGTGTGACGTGGCTCTGCCCTGTGCCACCCAGAACGAACTGCTGCTGGACGATGCCAAGATGCTGGTTGCCAACGGCTGCTTCGCCGTGGCAGAAGGCGCCAACATGCCCACTTCTCTGGATGCCACCGCTTATCTGCAGGAAAACGGCGTTCTGTTCTGCCCCGGCAAGGCTGCCAACGCCGGCGGCGTAGCCACCTCCGCTCTGGAAATGAGCCAGAACTCTCAGCGTCTGAGCTGGACCTTTGAGGAAGTGGATGCCAAGCTGAAGGACATTATGGTCAACATCTTCCACAATCTGGACGATGCTGCCAAGGCTTACGGCATGGAAGGCAACTACGTTGCCGGTGCCAACATTGCCGGTTTCCTGAAGGTCGTGGACGCCATGAACGCCCAGGGCATTGTCTAACAAACCTACACGGGAGGAAGCGCAAGATGCGCTTCCTCCTTTTTGTCCAGCCAACTGCTTGCTGGATACTGGGAATTGGGTAAAAAAGAAATCCCCCGAAATTTTTCTTTCCTGGTTGAAAACGGGAGCAAATTGTGGTATCTTACAAGGCGGATTTTGTGAATTTGGAGGCGTTGAAATGCTCACGCGTGTGCGCACTTTCTTTCAAAAAGAAATGGTGCTCTATATTGCCGCCCTGTGTGCCGGGGCGACCATGTTTTTGATCCCCCCGGATGGGGCTTATCTGGGATACATTGATTTTCGGGTGCTGTGTCTGCTGCTGTGCCTGATGGCTGTGGTGGCTGGGTTTCAGGCGGTAGGCGTCTTCCGCTACATCACCTACCAGCTGCTGCGGAAGATTCACAACGGCCGGGTTCTGGGCGTAACCATGGTACTGCTTCCCTTTTTTGCTTCCATGGTGGTCACCAACGATGTGGCTCTGCTGATTTTCGTTCCCTTTTCCCTGGGGCTTTTGCAGCAGCTGGACTGCAAGAAGGCGGTCATTCCCATGCTGGTGCTGCAAACCATTGCCGCCAACCTGGGCAGTATGGCAACGCCTGTGGGCAATCCCCAGAATTTGTTCCTTTACGCTGCCTATCAGCTGTCGGCGGGAGATTTTTTTGCCGTGATGCTGCCGCTGAGTGCAGTCAGTCTTGTTTGCCTTGCCGCCGCTGCACTGCCCGTTCTTCCCGGCAGCCTGCCTCAGCTGAGCCTGAATCCTGAGTCTTTAAGCAGCCGGGGTCGGCTGGGAGTCTACGTACTTCTGTTTATCCTGTGTTTGCTGACGGTTTTCCGGCTGGTTCCTTACGTTCTGACCACGGTGGTAGTGTTGGTATGCGTAGCCTGGCTGAATCGGGAACTGCTGAAAGAACTGGACTTTGCCCTGCTAGCCACCTTTGTATGCTTCTTCATTGTGTCGGGTAATCTAGCCCGTGTGGAAGCGGTTCGTACTTTCCTGGAGCAGCTGCTGTCTCGCAGTACCCTGCTCACATCTGTCGCTACCAGCCAGATTATCAGTAACGTTCCCGCTGCGGTTTTGCTCTCCAGCTTTACCGATCAGTGGAAGCCGCTGTTGGAAGGCGTGAACATCGGCGGCCTGGGCACCCCCATCGCATCCCTGGCCAGCCTGATTACTTTGAAGTTATACCTGCGTTCCCCTCAGGCCCACGCCGGGAAATTTCTGGGCGTGTTCCTGCTGGCAAATGTGGCAGGCCTGGTAATTCTGCTGCTGACCACCGCCGTGATCTAATCCCCTGCACAAGAAAAAATCAGTGCCTTCGCCGGAAACAGCGAAGGCACTTTTGGTTACATGAGCTGATTGCGCTTTCGGTTGTAAAGCTTGGCAAGACCGCCTTCGCTGGTTTCCCGGAAGCGGTGATCCAGGTTGATGCCGGTTTCCTTCATGGCCCGGCAGACCATATCGTAGCTGATATTCCGGGAGCCGGTGAGAAAATAGCTGAGGTTGCAGGCATTCATGGCCCGAACCGCCGCCACAGCGTTGCGTTCAATGCAGGGAATCTGCACCAGTCCGCAAATGGGATCACAAGTCAGGCCCAGATGGTGTTCCATAGCCACTTCTGCGGCGTACTCCACCTGATCCAGCTGCTGATGATACAGTTCTGCCAGTGCAGCGGCAGCCATGGAGCAGGCAGTACCAATCTCCGCCTGGCAGCCGCACTCAGCGCCGGAGATGGAAGCGTTGGTCTTGGTCAGGTTACCGATGATGCCCGCTGTGGCCAGTCCCCGGCAGATCTCCTGGTCGGTAAAGCCTTGGGTGACCTGGGCATATTTCAGCACCGCCGGCAGAACGCCGCAGGCCCCGCAGGTAGGTGCGGTGACAACGGTGCCGTTGTCCGCATTCTGCTCCGCCACCGCATAGGCATAAGCGGCAATCATCTGAAATTCCTTCAGCGCCGGTTTGTCATCCCCCACGGTTTTCTCCATCAGGTACTTGGCCTTCCGCTGGACATTCAGGCCCCCGGGCAGAACGCCGGTTTTGGACAGGCCCTCGTCAATGGAGTTTTTCATCACCTGCCAGACTTCCATCAGGAAGTCCCAGATTCCCGCCCCTTCGTTCAATTCCACATATTCACTCAGGGTCTGGATGTAGCGCCACTTGCAGAAATAGGCGATTTCCGCAAAGGAATGCTCCACATACACCTCTTCCGACGGCCCTTTCTGGGTTTCCCCGGGAATCCGGATATCTCCGCCGCCGATGGATTCCACCCGCAGACTGCCGATTTCGATATCCTGGTGGAAGGCGGAAAAGTCCATAGTATTGGGGTGCATCCCCTCCCAGGTCTGGTTGGAGAACACAACCTTCGTCCGGTCCCGGCCCAAGGTATCCAGCAGCACCCGGTCGGTACCGTGTCCCACGCCGGTTTTGCTCAGGGAGCCGTACAGGGTCACCTGGAAGGAGGTAGCCTGGGGATAACGCTGCAAAAATTCCTTGGCAGCCCGTTCCGGCCCCATGGTGTGGGAGGAAGAGGGGCCCTTGCCAATTTTATATATTTCTCGGATGGATTTCATGGATACAGCTCCGTTTCAAGTATTCTTTCAGCAGTATACCAAATTTCCGCCTCCATGACAACGGTTTTGCCAAAAGAAATCCTTCCATGGCAGCAGAAAATTTCCAAAGGCGTAAAAGTTGCATTTTTTCCTCCCGCCCTTCTTGCAGTTTTTGCAAACCTGTGCTAGAATAATCCTTACGAAATTTTCAAAAAACCTGAGAGGATGAAATAAAATGGCAAAAGAAAAGAAGGTCGAGCAAATCACCGATATGGAGGTAGACTTTGCCCAATGGTTTACCGACGTATGTAAAAAAGCCCAGCTGATTGACTACTCTTCCATCAAAGGCGTGTTCGTTTACCGTCCCTATGGCTACGCCATCTGGGAGAATATCCAGAACATCATGGACAAGGAGTTCAAGAAGGTGGGTGTGGAGAATGTCTACATGCCCATGCTGATTCCCGAAAGCCTGCTGCAGAAGGAAAAGGATCATGTGGAAGGCTTCGCTCCGGAGTGCGCCTGGGTAACCATGGGCGGCAGCGAAAAGCTGGAAGAGCGCTACTGCATCCGTCCTACCTCTGAAACCCTGTTCTGCGAGCATTTCGCCCAGGTGATTCAGTCCCACCGGGATCTGCCCATGAAGTACAACCAGTGGTGCAGCGTGCTGCGCTGGGAGAAGACCTCCCGTCCCTTCCTGCGCCACCGGGAATTTTTGTGGCAGGAAGGCCACACCATGCATGCTACCGCTGAGGAAGCCAAGGCTTTCACCGAGCAGATGCTGAACATCTACGCCGACTTCTGCGAAAATGTACTGGCCATGCCCGTAACCCGGGGTCAGAAGACCGATAAGGAGAAGTTCAACGGTGCTGAGGCTACCTACACCATCGAGTGCATGATGCACGACCGCAAGGCCCTGCAGGCCGGTACTTCCCACTACTTTGGCGACGGCTTTGCCAAGGCCTTCGACATTACTTTTACCGATAAGAACAACCAGCGGGTCAATCCCCACCAGACTTCCTGGGGTGTGTCTACCCGTCTGATTGGCGGCATTATTATGACCCACGGCGATAACAACGGCCTGGTGCTGCCGCCCAAGGTTGCTCCCATCCAGGTGGTGGTTCTGCCCGTTGCCCAGCACAAGCCCGGTGTTCTGGAAGGTGCGGAGAACCTGAAGAACCGCCTGATTGCTGCCGGTTACCGTGTCAAGATGGATGACTCCGACAACTCCATGGGCTGGAAGTGCGCTGAGTACGAGATGAAGGGCGTGCCCCTGCGTGTGGAGTGCGGCCCCCGGGATCTGGAGAACGGTCAGTGCGTACTGGTTCGCCGCAACGACGGTGTCAAGACCGTTGTCAAGCTGGAGGAGCTGGAAAGCGCCGTTGCCCAGCAGCTGGAACTGGTGCATCAGGGCATGTACGAGCGGGCCAAGAAGAATCTGGAAGAGCATATCTACGAAGCCCACTCCCTGGAAGAAGCCAAGCAGCTTCAGGAAGCCAATGGCGGATTTGTCAAGACCATGTGGTGCGGTGATGTGGAATGCGAGTTGAAGATGAAGGAAGTAGCCGGTATGTCCTCTCGCTGCATCCCCTTTGCTCAGGAGCATCTGGGCGACACCTGCGCCTGCTGCGGCAAGCCCGCCAGCAAGATGATCTACTGGGGCGTAGCTTATTAAGAATAACGAAACAAAAACAGGTCTGGTACCAGGCCTGTTTTTGTGTAAAGGAGGCGAATATGGATCGGATTCTCATTATCGGGTGCTCCTGCAGTGGAAAATCCACCCTAGCCAGAGCCATGGGTAAAAAATTGCGGCTGCCGGTTGTACATCTGGATCAGCTTTGGTGGAGAGAAGGATGGCACAATGTCACCCTGGAGGAGTTTGATTCCCAGCTGGCGCAAGCCCTGAAGCAGGACCGCTGGATTATCGACGGCAACTATAGCCGCACCATCGAGCAGCGGCTATCTCGCTGTGACACCATTATATATCTGGATTTCAGCCGCTGGACTTGTCTGTGGGGAATGTGTCAGCGTGTGCTGGGAAGCTATGGAAAGGTGCGCCCGGATATGAGCGCAGGCTGCCCAGAACGATTTGATTGGTCTTTTGTCCGCTGGATCTGGAATTTCAATCAGGAAAACCGGGTTCAGAACTACCTGTGGATTGCCAAGGCAAAGCACGCCCAATCGGTGGTGCTGAAAAATCGGAAAGAATTGCGCAGGTTCCTGGCCTCCCTGTAACGTCAAAGCCACAAGAAAAGTTCCCCTGATCAAGCACCAATTTTTACTTTACTAAGCAAGTAAAAGCGCAGAGAGAAAAATTCTCTCTGCGCTTTCGCTTTTTACTATACTTGTCCTCGGGATAATTCTCTTAGCAGAAGGGGTTCTCCGTGGGGTAAGGCAGGTTCTTGGGCTGATTGTAGGCAATGTCTGCCACACCCAGGAACTTGAACACCTCGAACAGGTACTTGCCCACATGGGAGAAGGCCACAGCGCCGTGGTGGGGATAACCCTTCTGGATGAGAACATGGCGGTAGAACCGGCCCATTTCCGGGATGGCAAAGACGCCGATACCGCCGAAGGACTTGGTGGCAACATCCAGCACCTCGCCCTGGGCAATGTAAGCCCGGAGGTCACCGTTGCTGTCACACTGAAGACGATAGAAGGTGATGTCGCTGGCGGCGATATCGCCTTCCAGAGTACCACGGGAGATATCCGGCTCGCTGCCTGCAGGCTCCAGAACACGATGCTGAATCAGCTGATACTTAACCGCACGGTCGGGACACATCTTGCAGGAGGGAGTGTTGCCGCAGTGGAAGCCCATGAAGGTATCGGTATGGACATAGTTCTGGTAACGGCCCTTGATGTCCTCTTCAAACATGGAAGCAGGAACGGAGTTGTTGATATCCAGCAGGGTAACGGTGTCACCGGAGACACACATGCCGATATACTCGCTCAGAGCGCCGTAAACGTCAACCTCACAGGCAACAGGAATGCCACGGGTTACCAGACGGGAGTTGACATAGCAGGGCTCAAAACCAAACTGGCTGGGGAAAGCGGGCCAGCACTTGTCAGCAAAGGCCACGTACTTCCGGGCGCCTTTGTGCTGCTCTGCCCAGTCCAGCAGGGTCAGCTCAAACTGTGCCATACGGGCATTGAGGTCAGCATAGTACTTTCCTTCGCCCATTTCCTTTGCCATGTCAGCGCAAACCTCGGGGATACGGGGATCATTCTCATGTGCCTTGTAAGCAACCAGCAGATCCAGCTCGGAGTTCTCTTCAATCTCCACGCCCAGCTCGTAAAGGCCCTTGATGGGGGCGTTGCAGGCAAAGAAGTCCTGAGGCCGGGGACCGAAGGTGATGATCTTCAGATTCCGGACACCGATGACCGCACGGGCAATGGGCACGAACTGTGCAATCATGTCCGCAATCTCAGATGCAGTACCAACGGGATATTCGGGGATATAGCCCTTGAGCTTGCGCATACCCAGGTTGTAGGAGCAGTTGAGCATACCGCAGTAAGCGTCACCACGGCCGTCAATCAGGTCGCCGTCACCCTCGGCAGCTGCAACAAACATGCAGGGGCCATCAAAGTACTTGGCAATCAGAGTTTCGGGAGTCTCAGGACCGAAGTTGCCCAGGAAAACCACCAGTGCGTTGCAGCCGGCCTTGGTTACATCCTCCACAGCCTTCAGCATGTCGTTTTCGTTCTCCACGGTGACAGGGCACTCGTAGAGGGATTCTCCACGGTAAGCCTGCACAATGTTGCTTCTGCGCTTTTCGGACAGCGCAATGGGGAAGCAGTCACGGGATACGGCAATGATACCCAGTTTGACAACAGGAATATTACTACCCAGCATAACAAAAATCCTTTCTTAACGTAAAATAAATTCAGATATCTTCTGCAATATCCAGATTGATACCCTTCAGACCCACAACCGCACCGGCTTTTGCCTCAGAGGAATCCTCATGGGCCAGGAGCCACTTGTTTCGCGCAGTCATCAGGGTATCCTCCCGATTTTTCGGGGTAAACTGAGGCTTTTCGGTATTGGTGCCCTTGGGAAGCGCCACCAGCACTTTGAAGCCCTGACCTTTTTTAGCGCTGCAGGGTGCGTAGTGAAGGGAGGTGGCAAAGACTTCCACCAGTACACCGGCGGGGACCAAAAAAGCCTTGGTATTCTTGGTGTCGAACAGCCCGTCCGCTTCAATCTCACCCTGCTTGCCCAGCAGGAGAATAAAGTCTTCCGTGCCGAAGTTTACCTCGCTGTCACGATGGTACTCCAGGCAGTTGAGCTTGGTATTGTGACCGTTGCACCAGCCCATCTGAACCGGCATTCCGCCGTAGAACCGGTCCCGAATCTCCGTCGTGATGGGAAGGTTCTGCAGTTCGGGCTGCTCGGGAACATAGTCAACGCCCTCCGGCAGCGGGGTAGCTGCGTCCAGCGTTTTCTTCAGTTCCTCCGTCTCGTAGCCGGTGATCACCTGACCGTAGTCTTTGAATTCTGCATCGTAAACCGAATAGATCTTCACAGAATTTCCTCCTTACTGGATTTCCGGGAATAGCTGTTTTACAGCGGGATAAATTTTCCGGAATTGCTGATACCGTTTTTCGTAAGCTGCAGTGAGGGCGGGGTCGGGTTCAACCGTGGAAGCAACGCTGACCAACGCATCCGCTGCCGCCTGAACACTTTCAAACTGCCCGCAGCCAACCATCGCCAGCATGGCGCCGCCATATCCCGGGCCCTGCTCCGTCTTTACAATCTCCAGGGGAATGCCCAGAACATTGGCGAAAATGGTTTTCCACAGGGGGGATTTGCTGCCGCCGCCGCAGATTTTCGTGGTGGGAATGGCAATTCCCAAAGACCGGGCCACCTCAAAGGAATCCCGGATGGCGAAGGCCACGCCTTCCAGAACCGCCTGTACCAGATCCGCCCGGGTGGTGTCCATGGTCATGCCGATAAAGGTTCCCCGGGCATTGGTGTCGTTGATGGGGCTGCGTTCGCCCATCAGGTAGGGCAGGAAAAATACATGGTTTTCTCCCAGCTTTTCCGGAGTGATGTCCTGCTGCTCCTTGGCATAATCCGTGGTTTTCAGGATCTCATCACACAGCCACTTGTTGCAGGAAGCTGCCGAGAGCATACATCCCATCAGGTGCCAGCCGCCGTCAGCATGGGCAAATGCGTGCAGGGCATTGTTGGGATCCACGCCGAAGGTGTCCGAGGAAATGAAAATAGTTCCCGAAGTACCCAGGGAAATATTACATCCCCCATTGCCTACCACGCCGGTACCCACTGCCGCTGCAGCATTGTCTCCGGCACCGGCCACCACTTTCGCAGTCTGGGGAATTCCCAACTGCCGGGCCATTTCCGGCGTAATATTTCCGATACACTGGTAGCTTTCAAACAGCTGGGGCATCTGCTCCTGGGTAATGCCGCAGATTTCCAGCATCCGCTGGCTCCAGCATTTATTCTGTACATCCAGCAGCAGCATGCCGGAAGCATCGGAATAATCGCAGCTGTGAACGCCTGTCAGAACATAGTTGATGTAGTCCTTGGGCAGCATGATTTTTGCAATCCGGGCAAAATTCTCCGGTTCGTTTTCCCGCATCCAGAGAATCTTCGGTGCAGTAAATCCGGCGAAGGCAATATTCGCCGTAAGCTGAGACAGTGTCTGCCGCCCAATCTGCTCATTCAGGTAATCCACCTGCTTGGCGGTACGGCCGTCGTTCCACAAAATAGCGGGGCGGATCACCTGATCCTGATCATCCAGCACCACCAGTCCGTGCATCTGACCGCCGCAGCCGATTCCCGCGACCTGGCTTCCGTCGAAGCCTTCCAGCAGCTGGGGGATTCCCTCCAACACTGCCTTGCGCCAATCCTCGGGATTCTGCTGGCTCCAGCCGGGCTGAGGAAATTCCAGGGGATATTCCTTGGTAACACTGTTGCAGATCTGTCCGTCCTCCGCCACCAGCAGCAGCTTTACGGCAGAAGTTCCCAGATCGATACCAATGTAGTACATAATAAACCCTTTCTCAACGGGATTCGTTGCGCTTGGAGATTACATCGAAGATAACGGCTGCCAGCAGGACGCCGCCCTTAACCACCTTCTGGAAGTTCTGGTCGATGCCCATGATGCTCATACCCAGGTTGATGATGCCCATCAGAACCGCACCAATGATAACGCCGGGAACGGTACCTACGCCGCCGTAGGCAGAAGCGCCGCCGATGAAGCAGGCGCCGATGGCGTCCATTTCGTAGCTGTCACCGTAGGTAGGCTGCGCAGAGGCCATCCGGGCGATGGTCAGAACGCCAGCCAAAGCCGCCAGAAAACCCATATTGGTATAGGCCAGGAAGTACACCTTTTTGGTGTCGATACCGGACAGTTTGGTTGCCTTTTCATTACCGCCTACTGCATACAGGTGACGGCCAATGGTAGTCTTGGAGGTAATGTAAGCGTAGACACAGATTACCAGTGCCACCCACAGCAGCGCGCTGGGAATGCCCTTGTACTGCGCCAGCTTTACGGAGAAGAACATGATCGCCGCCACAATCACTACGCTGCGGCCAATGACTGCAGCCAGAGACTCCACAGCATAGCCCTTCTTCTGCCGGTTCCAGCGGCTGCGGAAGGTCAGCGCCAGATACAATGCGCAGGCAACCACACCTACCAGCACACACAGCACATTGATTCCTTCTCCGCCGAAAATATCGGGGATGTAGCAGGTAGCGCCACCGCCGAAGATATCCTTAAAAGCCTGGTCAGATACCGACTGGGTCCGGCCATTCAGCACCACATTGGACAGGCCACGGAAGATCAGCATGCCCGCCAAGGTGGTAATGAAGGGCGGAACCCGCACATAGGCAATCCAGTAAGCCTGGAAAGCACCAATGGCCAGACCGATCAGCAGCATGGCGCCCACAGCCAGCCACATATTCATACCGCTGGCCATCAGCAGCGCACCGATCGCACCGGTGAAACAAACCACAGAGCCAACGGACAGGTCGATGTTGCCGCCGGTGAGGATACACAGCAGCATACCGGTAGCCAGGATAAATACGTACGCATTCTGAGCAATCAGGTTGGTAATATTCTGCGGCATGAGAATCTTGCCATCCGTCTGCCAGGCAAAGAACAGAACCATCAGCACCAGAATCAGAACCATGGTGTTTTTCTGGAGCCAACTCATCACTTTCTCTTTCGTCACAATTATCTCTCCCCTTTATTTGGCCGCGGATTTCAAGATACAGGCCATAATGCTTTCCTGAGACGCTTCTTCTTTTCCAAACTCTCCCACAATCTGCCCGTTGTTCATCACATAGATTCTGTCACTCATGCCCAGAATCTCCGGCAGCTCGGAAGAAATCATAATCACGGATTTGCCCTCCGCCACCAACTGATTGATGATGCAGTAAATCTCATACTTGGCACCAACGTCAATGCCTCGGGTGGGTTCGTCCAGAATCAGCACATCCGGGTTGGTGAACATCCACTTGGCCAGCAGCACCTTCTGCTGATTGCCGCCGGACAGATTACCGATCGTCTGTTCCACGCCGGTGCATTTTGTATGCAGCTTCTGTCGGTAGTCATCGGAAACGGCATATTCCTTGTCCGTATCCACCACCGTATTGTGGGAAACTCCCTCCAAATTTGCCAGCGTGGTATTAACGCGAATGGGGTTGGACAAAATCAAGCCATTGCCCTTGCGGTCCTCCGTTACATAGGCAAGACCATGCCGAATGGCGTCTTTTTCGTTCTTCAGCACGACCTCCTTACCGCCCAGCGTCAGAGTGCCGCTGATGCCGGATCCATAGCTGTGACCGAACAAACTCATGGCAAGTTCCGTCCGACCGGCGCCCATCAAGCCGGAAATACCAACCACTTCGCCCTTTCGTACATAGAAGGAAACATCGTCCACCACTTTTTTCTCCCGATAAATCGGATGGTGTACCGTCCAATTTTTCACTTCCATGCACACATCCCCGATAACTACATCCGGACGCTTGGGGAATCGGTCGGCAATCTCCCGTCCCACCATTCCCCGGATGATTCGGTCCTCGGAAATGTCGTCCACTCCCTGATGGAGGGTTTCAATGGTTTTACCGTCCCGGATGACGGTAATGTCATCGGCCACATAAGCCACTTCGTTCAGCTTATGGGAAATAATAATACAGGTCATGCCCTCACGCTTGAATTGCAGCAGCAAATCCAGCAGGGCCTTGGAATCCGATTCATTCAAAGAAGAGGTCGGCTCGTCCAGAATCAGCAGCCGGGCATTCTTTGCCAATGCTTTGGCAATCTCCACCAACTGCTGCTTACCCACGCCGATGTCCTTCACCAGCGTCCGGGAAGATTCCTGCAAGCCGATAATTTTCAGGTATTTGTCTGCTTCGGCATAGGTCGTATCCCAGTCAATGGAGAATGCCTTTCCCCGTTCGTTGCCCAGGAACATATTTTCGCCGATGGTCATGTAAGGAATCAATGCAAGCTCCTGATGGATGATGACGATTCCTTTCGATTCACTGTCCGTGATTTTGGAGAACTTGCAAACTTCTCCGTCATAAATAATGTCACCGGTATAGGTGCCATAGGGATAAATGCCGCTCAGGACATTCATCAGTGTAGATTTACCAGCACCGTTCTCGCCAACCAGGGCGTGGATGCTGCCTTTTTTCACCTGCAGATTCACATCGTCCAGAGCACGGACACCAGGAAACAGCTTGGTGATATTTCTCATTTCCAGAATATTTTCCGACACGATGTCACCTCATTTTGCGGGGTTCCGGGCAAGACGGGTTGCCCCATCTTGCCCGGATGCAAGGAAGAAAAATCACAATGTGCAGTCAGATCAGCCCTGCAGATCAGCCTCGGTGTAGTAACCGGAATCGATCAGCAATTCCTGATAGTTGTCAATGGTGCAGGCCTTGGGCTCGCAAAGGTAGCTGGGGATAACGCCGGTGCCGTTGTCGTAGGTCTCGGTGTCGTTGACGGGAGGCTCGGTGCCCTTCATCAGTGCGTCCACCATTTCCACAGTCTTGGCAGCCAAGTCACGAGTGTCCTTGAACACGGACATGGACTGCAGTCCGTTGACCATGTTCTTGACGCTGGCGATATCGCAGTCCTGACCGGTCAGAACGGGATAGTTGCCGGTGTAGGAGGAAGCCAGAGCGTTGGCAACGCCCAGAGCGGTGGAGTCGTTGGAAGCCAGAACTGCATCCAGCTGGGTGCCGTCAGAGTAGTAGGAAGCCAGAATGTTCTCAAAACGAGCCTGAGCAGCGTCAGTTGCCCAGTTGGCGGTAGCTACGGTCTGCTTCTCGGTCTGACCGGAGGGGCAAACCAGAGTGCCGGCATCGATGTAGGGCTGCAGGACGCTCAGAGCGCCGTCGAAGAAGAAGTTGATGTTGTTGTCGCCGGGGTCGCCGGTGATGTACTCGATGTTGTAGGTCTTATCGCCTGCATTTTCCAGGTCCAGTGCTTCCACAATGTACTCGCCCTGCTTCATGCCAACATCCCAGTTGTCGAAGGTTGCGTAGTAGCTGATAGCATCAGAGCCCATGATCAGACGGTCATATGCGATAACCGGGATGCCGGCTTCCTTGGCCTGGTCCAGAACCGTGCCCAGAGCCTCGCCGTCGATAGAGGCGATGACCAGAACCTGGCAGCCATTGGCGATCATGTTTTCAATCTGAGAAACCTGAGTAGGAATGTCGTTGGCAGCGTACTGCAGATCCACAGTATAGCCGGCAGCTTCCAGCTGCTCTTTCATGTTGGCGCCGTCCTGGTTCCAACGCTGCAGATCCTTGGTAGGCATAGCCACGCCCACCAGACCGCCTTCTGCGGCGGCAGCTTCGGTGCCGGCAGGTGCTTCCGTGGCGGCAGGAGCCTCCGTTACGGGTGCTTCAGTGGATGCGGGAGCCCCAGAACCGCAGGCACACAGGCCAAGAACCATTGCCAGGGCCATCAAAAGTGCAAGTGCTTTTTTCATTGTGGTATCTCTTTTTCATTTTTCGGCATCACTCATTGCCGTTGAGTAAATTTTACTCATATATTTTGTCATTGTCAACTGATATTTTATCATTTTTTCTCTTTTTGTCTATGATTTACTATTTTCATCTATTAAAATTGTGCATATAGACCGTTACTCAGCATTTGGCCAGGGCGTATACCAGGAAATTTCTATAGAATTTTAAATAAATATTTATCTAAAATTGCCACTACAATTTAGTTGCAAATATCCCTTCCTTACGCTATAATGAAAGAAAAGTCTGAAAGAGGTATGTGAAATGGCAGGAATTACCGCAAAAGATATTGCCGCAAAGTTGGGAATTTCCCCCTCTGCTGTTTCCCTGGCATTAAACGGCAAGCCAGGCGTCAGCGAATCCACACGCAGCCTGGTTGTGGAAACCGCCATGCAGATGGGATATGTCCGAGCGGAAACCACGCCCGTCCATCAGTCCAGGAAAACCATCTGCTTCGTACGCTATGCCGGTGAAATTGTCAGCATTGCCGAGCACACCTCCTTTTCCTCCTTCGTACTTCAGGGAGTGGAATCCAGAGCTACTGAACTGGGGTATAACACTCAGGTGCGCTATCTCAATGCCGGAGATATGTACAACCGCCAAACTCTGGAGGTCTTCCGCAATGCAGCCGGTATTATCTTCCTAGGTACAGACATTGTAGAGGATCGCCTGCCGGAAATTGAGCAGCTGTTTGAATCCATGGACAACACCCCTATTGTGGTTGTAGACAGTTTTCTTCTGGACAACCGAGTGGACTGCGTCGGAAACGACAGCTTCGGCGGCTCCAAGGCCGCCGCAGAATATCTGATTCAAACCGGCCACCATCGGATCGGCTATGTCCGGGCCAAGCAGAGAATCCGCAACCTGATGGACCGTCAGGAAGGAGTACAGGCAGCTTTGGACTGTGCAGGGCTTTCTTTGGATGTTCTGGTAGATGTAGATGTTTCCTCAGAAGGTGCCTTCCAGGATTTCGATGCCTGGATCAAGCAGAATCCTTCTTTGCCCGACGCAATTTTTGCAGAAAACGACATTCTGGCCGCTGCGGTTATTCGGGTACTGAAAAAGCACGGCTATCAGGTTCCCGGGGATGTTTCTGTGGTTGGCTTTGATGATATTCCCGTTTGTGAAATGCTGGACCCACCCCTGTCAACCGTCCATTCCTTTAAGAACGAATTGGGCATTGTTGCGGTAGAGCATCTGCACCGTCGGATTGTCCGCGGGGAAATCCCTCACAAAACCAGTTCTATCGGTCTGCTTCGCACCACACTATCCACCAAATTCATAACCCGTTTCAGTGTGAAACAGCGTTGATTACTCCTGTGAAACAAAAATCCCGGCCCTTGAGGGTCGGGATTTTTAGGTTCTTACAAGAAAACACCCCCGCAGCTTCCTGCGGGGGTGTCTGTAGCTTTGCTTACAGCAGGTTGTCGGTATGCACCCAGCCCTTATCGGTACGGGCCATTTTGCCGACGATTTCATAAATGTCCACAACAGACATTCTTGCATAGGTGCCGGCAGTCTCTTTGCCATTTACATCCTTGTAGATGATGGTGTTATCCTGATACACAACCCGGGCATCCACTGCACCTTCAATGCAGGGAGTCAGGTCAACATAGTACAGGTAAACCCAGCCTGCATCGCAGCGGCCCCAAGCCATATTCTCAGAAATTGTGGTCTCATAAACCACCAGGCTTGCGCCACGCTTCAAGGTGGTAGTGATGCTGCTGCCAGTGGAAGCAGTAGAACGAACATTCAGTTCCTCGGTATTGATAACCTTGCCGGTGTAGCGGTAACCGCCGCTGTTGTTCACAAAGCCGCCATCACCAGTGTTCCCATTATCACCAATCGGAGGTGTGGTGGGAGTGGTGGGGGTAGTGGGTTTCTCTTCCGGAATGGTCACCGCGCCGGGGGTAGCGTAGGCCAGACTGATCCAGCCTTCACCCTTATCGCTCTCAATGAATCCCCAGACATTACCCAGGACAACCTTCAGCTGTGTCACAGTCACCTGATCGCCCTTAGACAGTTTGAATCCTGCCTTATCCTGATCCGTACCCGGTTCCTTACGCACATTCAACGTATCAGTTTCGGTAACGGTATAGGTCTTCTCGTCCAGAGTATCCAGCTTCAAATTCTCAGCGGGATTCTGGATATAGCCATCATTCACACGAGCCCAATAGGTAGTGGTGTAGACAGCCACAGTTTCTCCGTTTTCATTCTGCTTCTCGCCTGTTTTGGTCTTCACAGACCGCAGTTCATGAATGGTCACGGGATCGCCCTTGCCCAGGGTACGAACAGTCTCGGAGTTGGAATCTGTAGTCTTGTGCACAGAAACCTTCGTGTTGGCAGTACCGGTGTAAATTGCACTTTCCGTGACAGTACCGGAGCCGCCGGTGCTGCCGCCGGAAGAACCAGAGCTGCCGCCTTCAATGGGATAGTTGGAAATCATGGTAACGTAGTCCATGCAGATCCAGCCCTTTTCCGTCTTGCCCCACTTGCTTGCGCCGCCGGTCTTCACTTCCGTGATCTCCACCTTGGTACCTGTCAGAAGCTTGCCGACCAAACCGTAGCCGATGCCAGGGCCGGAACGGACATTCACGCCGGTATAGGTGTTGGCCACAATGCCGGTGCCGGTTTCCACTGTGGTGCTGCCGGAGTTGCCGCTGCCGGAACTACCGGAGCTGCCACTGCCGGAGGTGCTGCCATCCCGGACATCCAGATAGTCGCCGTATACCCAGCTGCCGGTATCGGGATTCTTGTCCACATCCACATCCAGCTCGTACCAACCGTCCTTCTCGCGCAGGACGTTGTAGGTAGAGCCACGGCTCAGCTTACCGATCAGTTTGCCGTAAGTAGCGCCGGTATTGCGCACATTTACAGAATCGGTATTGATAATGGTAGCAATCTTACCGGTGGGAGATGTCGTACCGTCTTCATCGTCTTCATCCAGAGAAGGAATACCGTTACGGGACACATACTTGCTGGCCAGGTTCACCCAGCCCTTGGTTACACCCTCCTCGTTTATCTCCTCAGCGTAACCCCAAATGGTCTCACCCACTACAACAATCTGGTGGGAATCATTGACATTGAACTCAACACCCTTGCTGAGTGTGCTCACCCGTGCTGCATCGGTGGAAGGATTCTCACGAACCGTAACCGTGTCAGCCGCAGTAACGTATTTCGCGATGTCCAGATTGACATCCTTGGGAGTACCCTTCTTGTCGGAGATCATAACCCAACCCTTGGAGGTCTTGCCCCAAGTATTGCCCTTGCTATCCCGAGTCAGGTTGGTAACTGTCACAGCAGTATCCACACCAACCTTGATTTGCTCTGCATCTTCCGAGGGGGATGCGTATACACATTCGGTATTCATCTTTCCAGTAAAAGCATAAGCTGTCAGGCCCAGATCACTGGAAGTGCCTTCATCGGACAGGTTAGAAACTTCTGCGTAAGTCAAGCAGAACCAACCGCTCTTGCAGCGGCCCCAACGGATGCCGTTTACGTACTTGGTTTCATACAGGTCAACCTGAGTGCCGTCGGGCAACGCACCCACGATCTGATTGTCAGTGCCGGCATCACTGCGGACATTGACATAGCCATTTACCCGAATAGTTGCTTTCGCCACAACCTTGGAATTATCGGAGCCACCCTGATCCTTAACGGACTCATAGTTGGTGTACATCAGAGCAACCCAGCACACAGGAGTGTTGTCCGTTGCGCTCTTGGCAACCTGGCCCCACAGGAAGCCGTCGCCATTGGCAGTGTTGATAATACGCAGCTTATCGCCTTGCTTATAGGAGCCAACCTGAGCACTGAAGATACTTGCATTCGCACGGGAGTTCACATAGGAGTTGGTAACAGTAACAGTCAAATCCATAGCCAGTCCGGTGTCACCAGAAGTGATACCGCCGTTGACCGTTGTCTTGAATTTCACCCAGTCCTCCCGCTTTGCCTCGGGAGCAGACACGCGACCCCAGCGAACACCCTTCTGGTCCACGAAGTCCTTATAGATCCAAATTAAATCATCGTCGTCAGCCTGCAAAGTCTTATTACGCTTATCTCCGCCAACCTTCTTATACAGGGTCTTGGAAGCCAGGTCGGATACAGGCACCTGATAATAGACCGGGTTAACGCTATCATAATTGTTCTGCCAGCGAGCTACCAGTGTGGCGCCATCATGGCTCTGGGTAACCTTGGTAATCATCTCGCCCATCTCGCCCATCTCGCCGTCTTCCTTGTCCAGATACCAGCCCATGAAGATCTGACTGCCGTTGGTCGGAACGGCATCCACAGGCTGAGCGGTGGCAACATCATAATACCGGGTAGTTGCGCCCGACACACTGCCGCCATTGGGATCCAGTTTCACCATGATGAACTGGGCGGGCTTGGAGATGGAATACACGCCGTTGAGGTACATGTTGGCCTCCACCATCCGGCGCTGGTCATCTGCCGTGCTGCTGTCCCACCAGCAGATGGCGTTGAGGAATTTGCTTCCGGTAGCGCCGCTGGTAACGGCCGCCTGCAAATCACCGGTGCCGTTGGCCCAAGCCGTGCCGTTGGCGAAGGAGAACAGAACCAAAGCATCATGCTTCTGCTGATTCAGGCTCAGGCCCTTTCTGCTGGCAAAGCTGTTGATGGCCTCGTCCAGAGTTTCCAGTTCTTTGCGCAGAGCCGCATCTGCCTTGGCCTGAGTGATGGTATGCTTGCCATTACCATGCTTCCCATCCTTCTGGGTGCAGCGAGTACCATAGCCAATATAACCATTCTCATCACACTTGTCAGAGAAACTCTCCAACTGCTTCAAAACCGTGATTGCTCTTTCACTGATTTTGAGCGTAGCTGCTGATGCAGTCAAAGCCGTGGCAGGGACCAGGCTGACCAGCATAAGCAGAGTCAATAATAAGCACACAAGTCTCTTCTTCATAGCTACTTACTCCTTTTTTCTTATGTAAGTAACGGTATTATAACAGACCTGATTACAAAATGCAACCCCTTTTTTCTAAAAAATTACATTTCTGTTACTAATTATTTCTTAAGATTGTAACCTTTTTCTTAAAACAAGGCCAACAAGGTATTTCGTTTACATTTCTCCTTTTTTAATTTAAGGAATCAGAAATATTTTGTCTACCTTTGTTACAATTTTTCCCTTGGGATTTGGGATTGACTTTCCCTGCGCCGCTTTGTATACTCGGTAACAAATAAACCCCGATCGGAGGAAAACACATGGCGCAAAAGAAGGCAATGATCGGCATGAGCGGCGGCGTGGACAGTTCTGTGGCCGCTTACCTGATGCTTCGCAGCGGCTGCAGCTGTATCGGCGCCACCATGCGGTTGTATGATAACGCCTTGCTTCCGGACAATTCCGGAACTTGCTGCTCTTTAGATGACGTGGAAGATGCCCGCAGTGTAGCATATCGGCTGGGAATTTCCCACTATGTCTTTAACTTCAAGGAAGCTTTCGAACAGCAAGTGATTCAAAAATTCGTCTCCAGCTACGAATGCGGCCTTACTCCCAACCCCTGTATTGACTGCAATCGCCATCTGAAATTCCGCGCTCTACTGGACCGGGCGCTGATCTTAGGCTGCGATTATGTGGTATCCGGACACTATGCCCGGATTCGCCAGGATAAAGAAAGCGGCCGCTATCTTCTGTGTAAGGCCAAAGATGCAGCCAAAGACCAGACCTATTTTCTGGCCTGTTTGGATCAGGAGCAGATGTCCCACATTCAGTTCCCCTTGGGTGATCTGACAAAGGAAGAGGTCCGGCAAATCGCAGCAGAGCAAGGCTTTCTCAACGCCCGCAAGCATGACAGTCAGGATATTTGCTTTGTTCCCGATGGGGATTACGCTGCTTTCCTCTCCCGCTACACCGGCAAAACCTATCCGACCGGAGATTACCTGGATCTCGACGGCAAGGTGGTGGGCACCCACCGGGGTGCGGTGTGCTACACACTGGGTCAGCGCAAGGGCCTGGGCATCGCCCTGGGCGAACCGGTTTATGTCTGCAAAAAGGACATGGAGCACAACACCGTCACTGTCGGCCCCAACGAAGCGCTGTTTTCTTCCGCCCTTTTGGCCGGGGATTGGAACTGGTTCCCTTTCCCCACTTTGACGGAACCACTGAGCGTCACCGCCAAAATCCGCCACTCCCAGCACGAGCAAAGTGCCACCGTGTACCCAGAGGCAGACGGCATGGCCAGAGTAGTGTTTGACGCACCACAGCGAGCCATCACCCCAGGACAAGCTGTGGTGCTCTACCAAGGAGATATGGTCATCGGCGGCGGCACCATTACCCAAGCGCTGTAATAATACCATTATAAAAGGAGGAGCCTACCGGCTCCTCCTTTTGTTATTTCTGAAATTTGCCCCGCTTGCCGGTTTTGTCGATGGGTTTTCGTTGGTACTGCATCCATACCAACCAAGCAAATACAGCCGCGCAGACCAGGCTGACTTTCCAGCCCAGAGAGAAAGCTTGATTGCGATAGGTGCAGGAAACACTGTGCGCACCTTCCGTCAGTTCCACACCGATCATGCAGTCTCCCACCAGACGAATCTGGGCAGGTGCGCCATCCACACTTACGCTCCAATTTCCGTTTTGCGGAATGGACAGATACAGCAGTCCATCACGGTCACAGTCAATGGTGCCTTCCACACGGGTACTGTCAAACCGGTTCAATTCCAAGGTGGAAGCGTTCAGAACTTCATACCCTTCCCAGAAATGCTCCTGATTCAAAATGGCAGCGTTCACCGTCATGGTGCTGCCTTCTCCTTTGTCACAGACAATCCGGATGTCCAGCACATCTCCGGTCTTCAAATCTCCCACTGCCAGCATCTGGGGCAGGCTGATACTCTCGCTGTACAACTCCACTCCATTGACACTGACATAGAAGTTGTTTCGCTCCGGCAGGTTCAGATGAATGCAAGCAAAACCGTCCCGGTCTGCAACATAGGTATACGTCACGTCCGAGCCACTGGTTGCCCCACTATAACGGCAGAAACCGCTGTTGTTGCTCTCGTCAATGGACACACCGTTTCCGGTAATGGTCACATTCTCCTCCGGGAAGCGGTGCCAAACCTCTCCGTCAAGCCCTGTTGCAGCAGCAAACAGGTCATCCTGGAACTGGAAAGCATTTGCCGAGGTATCGAAGGTGAGATCTGCCAGAGACAATTCTGCCAAGAATCCCAGGGGCAGGTAAGCCTGATTTTCCAGCAAGGTGGTATCTCCAAAAGAGTTGACCTCAGCAAACATGGAACTGGTTTTGTCCTTGCCGTCCCGCTCAATCATATATTTCAGCCCCAAGAACAGGTTGGACACCGGGGAACTTTCTTCAAACAGGTACCGGTTGTAGGTGTTCTTGGCGCCATAACCAAGGGCCTGCATAAACAAGGTGGTTTTCACATTGGCGGAACTGGTAAAGGCAGAAACACCGTTATAGCCGTTCAGCGCCCCGTCATTCAGGGTCTGAGAATGGGTAGTTTCCGCCCGGAAGAAGGGGTTATACTTCTCTCGCTCGTACATATAGCGGATCACGGAAGCGGTATAGGTGGTGCCCTTGGGGTAGTTGGACACGCCGGTACCGGTAAAATACAGACCAAAGCAGATTAGGTTGGCAATCAACTCGATGCCCATAATGCCCCACACCAGATTTCTGGAGCGTCTTCTCTGGCGGCTGCGCTCCGTGCGGATCTGGCTAACCAGCACCGGGTCGGCATCCTCCGGGATGTCCGCCTCCACGCTGCCGCAGAGCATCGCCAGCAGATACAGCACCAGGAACGCCCCGTTGTATACAAGATACAGCGGGAAATCCACTTCCCAGGAAAAAATGGTCAGAGGAATGGTTTCGGTCAATTCATTGGAACAGGCCAGAATTCCCGACGCCAGCACCCCGGCACCGATGATCTGCCAGGGAGAGAATTTTCGGCGCATCACCCAGGCCCGGTAGGCCATATACAGGACCACAAAGCTATACAGGAAGCTGAACCGGTAGGGAATCATATTGGTAAAGTGGAAGCCATGCCAGATATAGTCCAGCTGACGGATGATGAAACTGACATTGAAAAACAGCAGCAGTACCACGGTGCAGATCTTTTCCCGCAGGGAAACACCCTTCGCCATCAAATACAGGAACATCAGCATCACACTGATGATGCCGCAGTACACATTGGGCAGTCCTTCTTTGAAGTTCGGCTCCAAGGCGCCGCCCATATTGCCCGCCACCTGGCGCATGCCATCCAGCAGTCCCAGGAAGGTGTTGGAGCTGGCAATGTTCAGCCGGAAACCGGTGGGGAACTGGTTGACGCTGGACTGGGTGGTCTGCAGTGCCGCCAGAGCTGGCAGTTCCAGGATTGCGGTCATGCCGATAGCCAAAGCGGAGAACAAGGCAATCCGGCACAGATCCGTAAAGAACTTCTTCCATCCGCCCCAGCAGCAAATCTGGTAGACGAAGAACAGCAGGAATACGAAAATACAGGTAAAGAACCCGATATAGTAGTTAGCGAAAATGGAAGCAAACAGGCTCAGAGTATACAGCCGGAACTTTTTTTCCTTCAGCAGTGACACAGTTCCAAGAGCCACCAGCGGCAGCAGCGCAAAGGTATCCAGCCACATAATATTCCACTGAAATCCCAGCGCCCAGGCGCACAGCCCATAGAAGCCTCCGAACAAGGAGATAGAAAAATCATCCCTGCCGAACATCTTCTTCAGGAAAATGCCAAAGAACAGTCCGGCAAATCCCAGTTTGATCGGCACCAGCAAAGAGAAGAATTCCAGCAGCCACCCTTCCGGTACCAACACGCTGAGCAGATTCAGGGGTGACGCCAGATAGTAGGCAATCAGGCCCAGATAATCCATACCCATACCTACGCTCCAGGTATACAGCAATCCCTCGCCATTGCGCAAAGCCCGGCGGAAGGCTACGAAAAACGGATAGTACTGGTGATACATATCCGAATACAGCATAGAATATTTGCCAAATGGCTCATACTGACTGATGAGCATTACAAACAGCATTCCCACGCACGGCAGGGCAAATGCCAGCGCCAGGTAGTTCCATTTGATCGGTTTCCTTTGGGCCAGTGTCATAGGGTTCCTCCAGTGAGACAGATTCCAGTATAGTCTACCACTTTTTCCCGTCGGGGTAAAGGTCTTGGCAAGGTTATTTTCCCCTTCTGGCTTTAATATTTTCTTAAGCCGAGGGCAGTTTTCCGGGCATCCTGCACAAAAAGAAGGCACGCATCCCTGCGTGCCTTCCTTTATATTTAAGGTATATGCAATTAGGCTTCGCCGTCCGGATCGTCCGGTTCTCCGTCGCCGTCTGCGTCGGTGGTCATGATTTCTCCCAGCCGGACTCGGCGGGCAATCTTCACTTCCTCCACCTGACGGTGAATCAGTTCCTTGACAAACACCGGATCTTTCACATTCTTCAGCACCAGGTTGGGCATGGTTTTATCCGAAGAGATCACCGTCACCGTTCCCACACCGAAAATCCGCTGCCACAGGCTGCGCCGGGTGTCGATGTCCCGGACCCGGTACAAAAGCACCTCATCGTCCTTGATGCTCAGAAGGCCCACCGACAGAAACAGCCGATCCTCCGACAGGCTGTAGCGGGTAAAGCTCAGCGGCAGCCCAAAATAGCGTTTGCGGTCTTTCCACAGGTATTGAATGGTCACAGACATGGCGCAGCCCTCCTTTTTTCTATATATTACCCTGCCCCCTGGGACTTGTCAAGGTCAGAGAATCAGGCAGATCAGTCCTGTTGCCCCTTCGTTGACAATCCGGGTCAAAGTTCCCCGGAATTTTCCCCGGACGTCTTCGGGCATCTGTACCAGTTTGGCTGTCAGGCCTTCCTGGATCAGGTCATACACGGACTTTCCAAAAATATTGCTCTGCCACAGCTGCTCCGGGTCCTCCCCGGTCAGATGGGTAATCAGATCCCGGGACTGCTTTTCATCCCCGACCATGGGACTGATTTCCGTATCGATGTCCACCCGCACCATGTGGATGGAGGGGGCTCCGGCCTTCAGCTTCACCCCAAAGGCACCGCCTTTGCGGATGATTTCCGGGGTTTCCAGCTTCATCTCCTCCGCCGTGGGCATCACCACGCCGTAGCCGGTGGCCTTCACTGCGGACAAAGCATCAGAAATCTTGTCATACTCCTGCTTGACCCGGGCCAGCTCCATCAAAAGCGACAGCAGCTGGGCATCGTTCTCAATAGGAAGCCCCGCTTTGCTGCTGAGAATTTCATAGTACAGCGTTTCCGGCAGAGCAATGACGCAGGTCACGGTGCCGTCGGCCAGATCCACGCTGCGCAGGGAATAATCCTGCACCACGTCCAGATCCTGAATCCCGCTGAGGGCCTGTTCTGCCTGGCCCAGAGTGCGGATCTCTCCGGAGCGCTGGAGCAGCGCCTGATAAATGCCGCTCTTAATGGGATGATCTGCTTCCAGGGCATCCAGCCACCGGGGCAGATGGACCCGCAGCTGGGTCATGGGGAAGCTGTAAAGCAGGGCCTTGAGCATCTGGGCAATGCCGCCCAAATCCAAACTCTGGCAGTCCGCCACCATGGGCTGGAGGCCAAAGTCCTGCTCCATCTGCCGCTTCACTTCCTGTGCCGCATCCCCACCGGGATTGCGGGAATTGATAATCACCAGGAAGGGTTTTCCGGTTTTCTGCATGTCGCTGATGGCTTTTCGCTCTGCGGCAACATAGTCCTCCCGGGGAATGTCCGTAATGGTGCCGTCAGTAGTCACCACCAGGCCGATGGAGCTGTGGTCTTCCATCACCTTCTTGGTCCCCAGCTCCGCCGCTTCCGTCATGGGAATTTCATGGTCAAACCAGGGCGTGGTCACCATCCGGGGGCTGCCGTCTTCCTCCGCCCCCACGGCGCCGTTTACCATATAGCCTACCGAATCGATAAGCCGAACCCGCAGCTTGGCGGTGCCGTCGGGGGAAATCTCCACCGCCTCTTCCGGGACGAACTTGGGTTCCGAGGTCATAATGGTCTTTCCCGAGCCGCTTTGGGGCAGCTCATCCCGGGCCCGTTCCTTGCGATAGGGGTCGTCAATGCCGGGGATCACCAATTCTTCCATGATCCGCTTGATGAGGGTGGACTTTCCGGTTCGCACCGGGCCAACCACACCGATATAGACATTTCCGCCGGTTCGCATTCCAATGTCCTGATAAATTGTATCCATAGCCAGCCTCCTCTTCCGGCAGAAAATCCTCCTGCCATGGGTTTACCACAGGGTATGTCCGTATCTTCTCAAATAGAACCGCCGTCTTTTCTTCCGCTGACTGCCCCTGCCTGGAATGGGCTGGTCTTTTTTCCGGAAAAGCCAAAGATTTTGTAAAAAAAATGTTTGACAAACCAGAAGAAACCCTATATAATATCTAGGCACGACTGTGAGAAGGGGGAAAAGTATGCTGTTAGGACTTTCCAAGATCATTGACTGTCCCGGTACCAGCGTCCCTTTCTCTGCCAGCGTGGATCTGCGGGATCTTCGCTACGGTGTAACCAATCCCGTTTCGGAGCCGGTTCTGGCCTCCGGTACGGTGCGCAACACCGCAGGTGTCCTGGTGATGACCGGTGAGATTACCACCTGCATTCACGGCATCTGTGACCGCTGCGCCAGCGCCTTTGACCGGGAGATTCACTTCCCCATCAATGTGGTTCTGGTAACGGAAATGGCTAACGAAGAGAACGAAGACGAGTGGGTATTCCCTCTGGAGGGAGACAGCGCCGATCTGGATGACATTGTACGGACGGTTTTTGTCCTGAATCTGGATTCCAAGCTGCTGTGCAAGGAAGACTGCAAGGGGCTGTGCCACCGCTGTGGCAAGAACCTGAACGAAGGTCCCTGCAATTGCCAGAAGGAGCTCGATCCCCGATTTGCTGCTTTGAAGCAGCTTCTTGAGAAGTAAGTCCAAAATGAATGCTGTAAAAAGCAGTTTGACCAAGGAGGTGTCACCATGGCTGTCCCTAAGTGTAAAGTGTCCAAGGCCCGCCGCGATAAGCGCCGTGGCTCCAACTGGAAGCTGTCTGCTCCCAGCGTTGTGGCTTGCCCCAAGTGCGGTGAGCCCGTCATGCCCCACAGAGCTTGCAAGGCTTGCGGTACCTACAACGGCCGCCAGGTTCTGTCCGTCGAGGCAGAGTAAGGAAAAAGCGGAAATGCAGAGGAAGGCTTTCGGGTCTTCCTCTTTTTCCGTCTTTTGGGATTTCAAACGACGATTTTGTTGCAAAAAACAAGGAAAAATGTCTGTAAATTTTGTATGAATGGGCATTTTCCCATTGCTTTTGCCGGGAAGATATGTCATAATGAATTATATTTTATCTATGGAACCTCTGATTCAATCGGCAAGAGCTGACGGCAGAAGATTTTGGCTCAGCCGAAAGTTCTGGAAATGGAGGAATACTGTATGTATTTCCCATTTCCAAAACTGCACGGATGGGGCAAAATATTCGCCGCTCAGCCGAAGACGAATGATTCAGAGGTTCCATATATATCAGGATATGCGGAAAGGAAGTGTTTTTCATGGCCAAGCCCTTAGTGGCAATCGTTGGACGCCCCAACGTGGGCAAGTCCATGTTATTCAATAAACTCACCGGTCAGCGAACCTCCATTGTAGAGGACACCCCCGGCGTTACCCGGGACCGGATCTATGGTCAGTGTGAATGGTGCGGACGCACCTTCTCTCTGGTGGACACCGGCGGCATTGAGCCGGGCACGGACAGCGACATGCTGAAATTCATGCGCCGTCAGGCAGAAATCGGCATTGAACTGGCTGATGCCATTATTATGGTGGCCGACGTGCGCAGCGGTGTCACCGCTGCCGACCAGGATGTGGCTACCATGCTGCGCAAATCCGGCAAGCCCGTTGCTCTGGCGGTGAACAAGTGCGACTCCATCGGTCTGGTCAACCCCGACGCCTTCGAGTTCTACTCTCTGGGCATTGGCGACCTGTTTGAAACCTCCGCCGTTCACGGTCACGGCACCGGCGATCTGCTGGACTGGGTCCTGGCGAACATCCCCGAAAACGACGAGGAAGAGGACGACAGCGACGTCATCAAAGTCGCCATCGTAGGCAAGCCCAACGTGGGAAAAAGCAGCCTGCTGAACCGGATTCTGGGAGAAGAGCGGGTCATCGTCTCCAATGTGGCCGGCACCACCCGGGACGCCATTGACTCTTACTTTGAAAACGAAACCGGGCGGTACTGCTTCATTGACACCGCCGGTATGCGCCGGAAAAACAAGGTCGATGACGCCATCGAGAAATATTCCAACATGCGCTCCATCAGTGCCATTGACCGGGCGGATGTGTGCCTGATTTTGATTGACGCCAACGACGGCGTTACCGAGCAGGACACCAAAATCGCAGGTCTGGTTCACGAGGCGGGCAAAGCTGCCATCATCGTAGTGAACAAGTGGGACGCGGTGGAAAACAAGGAAACCAACACCATGCGGGATATGGAAGCCCAGGTGCGCAACGGTCTGAGCTATATGCTCTACGCTCCGGTGCTGTTCCTGTCCGCCCTCACCGGTTCCCGGGTAGAAAAGCTGTTCCAGCTGATTCAGGACGTGCATACCCAGAACACCAGCCGGATCACCACCGGTGCGCTGAACAGTGTGCTGGCAGACGCCACCGCCCGGGTGCAGCCGCCTACGGACAAAGGTCGCCGTCTGAAGATTTACTACATGACCCAGGCTGGTACCAAGCCGCCCCATTTTGTGATTTTCTGCAACGACGCCAGACTCTTCCACTTCTCCTACCAGCGATATCTGGAAAACCAGATTCGGGAAGTCTTTGGCCTGAGCGGTACCCCCATCCGAATTACCATCCGTCAGAAAGGCGATAAGGAGGACAGCTGATGCTTACTTATACGTTGATCGTCACCGCTCTGGTGTGTTATTTTCTGGGCAATCACAACGGCGCTATCTGCGTTTCGGCCATGCTGCACGACGATGTGCGCAGCCACGGCAGCGGCAATGCGGGCCTGACCAATTTCATCCGCAGCTACGGCACCGGCCGGGCGCTTCTGGTAATTCTCATTGACGTGGGCAAAGCCGTACTGGCCTGCCTGATTGCGGGTATCGCCTTGGCTCCCTTCGGATATGAACTGGAAGGTCGGGTACTGGGCGGTATCTGTGTGATGCTGGGCCACGACTTCCCTGCCCTGCAGGGTTTCCGGGGCGGCAAAGGCATTCTCAGCGGCTGGTTCATTGCCTGGATGGTGGACTGGCGAATCGGCGCCATGATTTTTGTGGTGTTCGCCGTGGTTTACGCCCTGACTCGTTATGTCTCTCTGGCCTCCGTTCTGGCGGCAGTGACTTTTGGTCTTGGCTTTCTGCTGTTCCACTGGAACAACCTGCTGGTTCTGTTTGGCGGCGTATTTATGAGCCTTCTGACCATCTTCATGCACCGGGGCAACATTTCCCGTCTGCTGAAGGGCCAGGAGCGGAAAACAAACCTATTTGCGAAAGGAAGCAAGCAATGAAAGCAGCTGTCATTGGCAGCGGTGCCTGGGGCACCGCCCTGGCTCTGCGGCTGTGCCAAAACGGTCACCAGGTAAGCCTCTGGTGCCATGACCCCAGCCGGGTTCCGCAAATGGCAGCCAGCCGCTGCAATCCCCGGCTGCCCGGTGTTACGCTGCCGGAGAACTTAACCATCAGCGGCGATTTTGCCTGCGCCAAAGGCTGCAAATTGGTCGTGATCGCCAGTCCTTCCTTCCCGCTGCGCAGCGTCAGCCGGGGTGTGGCCCCTTATATCGACCAGGATGCGGTGGTGGTATCCGTCACCAAGGGATTGGAGGAAGGTACCCATCTGCGGATGAGCCAGGTAGTGGCCCAGGAAACGGGCAAAGATGTGGTGGTGCTCACCGGCCCCAGCCATGCCGAAGAAGTGGCCCGCAATATCCCCACCGGCCTTCTGTCGGCCAGTGAAAACCAGGCTCTGGCAGAATTTGTCCAGGATGCCTTTATGGCAGACACCCTGCGGGTCTACACCAGTCCAGATCCGGTGGGTGCGGAGCTTGGCGGTGCGCTGAAAAACGTCATTGCCCTGTGCGCTGGCATCACCGATGGTCTGGGCTTTGGGGACAACAGCAAAGCCATGCTGATGACCCGGGGGCTGACGGAAACCGCCCGGCTGGGTGTGGCCCTGGGTGCCCAGAAGGAGACCTTTACCGGCCTTGCCGGTGTTGGGGATCTGATTGTAACCTGCACCTCCATGCACTCCCGGAACCGCCGGGCCGGCATTCTCATCGGTCAGGGCAAAACCGCCCAGGAGGCCATGGCAGAGGTAGGCGCTGTAGTGGAAGGCTACTACGCTGCAAAATCCGCCTATGAACTGGGCAAGGCCAAGGGCATTGACATGCCCATTACGGCAGCTGCCTACCGGGTACTCTATGAAAATACAGACGTAAAACAGGCCGTCCAGGGGCTTCTGAACCGGCAGCGCAAAGCCGAAACCGAGAACCCTGGCTGGCTGTAAGGATTTCTCTATGAAAAACAAAGCAAAAAAGTCTCCGCAGATGCTGCGAAGACTCTCTCAGTGGATTGCCGGACTTCGGCAGGGTTTGGTTACACTATCCGCCCGATTGGGGCTGAAGCAGCTGAAAAAACTGCGCTGGCAGAATTTTCTGCTGCTGATCGTCGCCGGCTGCATCAATGCTGTAGGCGTGACCATGTTCCTGGCGCCGGTAAACTTGTATGACAGTGGCATTTCCGGCACCTCCATGCTTCTGTGGCAGGTGACCCCGGAGCAGTACAGTCTTTCCCTATTTCTGGTGATTCTGAACGTGCCGCTGTTTCTGTTCGGTCTGCGCAAGCAGGGCTTGTGCTTTACCGTCTACTCCATCTGGGCAGTCATGATCTACTCCGCCGCTTCCTATCTGATTACGGACATCCTGCCGGTGGACGTGTCCGTGGCCTCTCCCTTTGCCGGACAGGATCTGCTGCTGTGCGCCATTTTCGGCGGCCTGGTTTCCGGTGCGGGAAGCGGCCTGACCATCCGGTTAGGCGGTGCCATCGACGGCATGGAAGTTCTGGGCGTGACCTTCGCCAAGGGCTTAGGGCTGACCGTAGGCAGCTTTGTGATGATTTACAATGTGATTTTGTACCTATTTATCGGTCTGAGCTTCAACAGCTGGGTGCTGCCTCTTTACTCCATTGTCACCTACTTTGTGGGCAACAAAACCATCGACTTTATTGTAGAAGGTCTGGACAAGGCCAAGTCCGTGATGATCGTCACCATGCAGGAAGATCCCATCTGTCAGGCACTGTCGGAAGAATTCGGTCGGGGCATTACCCAGATTCCCGCCAAGGGCTACTTCTCCGGCGGGGATAAGTGCGTGATTTACTTTGTGGTAAACCGCTTCCAGATCCCCAAGGTCAAGAACCTGGTAACAGAAATTGACCCCATGGCCTTCATCACCGTCACGGAAATCTCCGACGTAATGGGCACCAGCATCAAGCAGAAATAGATTTTATTCTCCCGCCTCTTCCGGTGCTGCCGAGGCAGCACCGGAAGAGGCGTTTTTCCTGGGAGAAAAATCCCCCAATTCCTGATACAGCCCCACCCCGGCAGCAACCCCCAGGTTCTGCGCTTCCGTCAGCAGATCTTGCAGGTCTTCCTCTGTCCGCCAAAGATGAAACTGGGCCTGCTGCTCTGTTACCTCCGCCCGGTAATGGCAGTGAAGTTTTTCCTCCTTCTGCCCCGATTGCTGTGCGACCCGTTCCAAGGGCTTGCTTATCGCACCGGTTTCGGTCAGCGATATCTCCATACCATCCAGAGCCAGTTCCAGCCAGATCTCTCTTCCATGCCAGGGGTTGAGATAGGTTTCCAGCCCCATGTCCAGCGGCACCGGTGGCAGGAAAACAGGGCAGTCCAGTTCGGCAGCATAGCTGTGGGATACCGCCAGCGGAAAAGCGTTCTTCTCCACCAGATAGTTTACCAACGCCGCCGTCTCTTTTTGCTCCAGTCTCTGAAAGTCCAGCAGCACCCCACGGCATCCCAGATTCTGTACGCTCTGGCGCAGTTGCTTGCCGATCCACTCCGGGTCGTGGCCATGAATGGGCGTGCGGTCATTGACCATCAGCACCGATCCCGGCGGCAGGGCTTTGGGAAGATTGGAAAGTCCTGTGCCGTAAGGAGAAAAATGGCAGGCCATCCAGGCGATACGCGCCGAAGGTTGGCAGGCCATTCGCATTTCTGCCGCCGTCATGGCAAGATAACACGCAATCGCCATGGACAAATCATCCTTTCCGTGGTATAATCAACGAAAATTGGGCGTTCCTGTACCCACCGGAAAGCCCAAGTGCTCTACCAGAACTATATCAAGGAACGGAGGCCAATATGCCCTTTTCTCTGCTGCCCAAACTGACGACCGACAAACTGACGGACCTGACCCCCCAGCTTCTGGCGGATCATGACATCCGGCTGCTGATGATGGATTTCGACAACACCATTGTCCCCTATTCCACCGACATTCCCTCGGAACAAATGTGCCGATGGATGGAGGAGATGAAAGCCTCGGGAATCCAGCTTTGCATTGTCTCCAACAGTCACAAACAGCGGGTTCCGGAGTTCTGCCGTCAGAATGATCTTGACTGCATCACCCATGCCCGCAAGCCCTTCTCCAAAGGAATCCGCCAGTGTCTGGATCGATACGGCATTGCCCCTTCCCAGGCTGCTCTGGTAGGCGATCAGATTTACACCGACACCTTGGGTTCCAACTGCATTGGCGTGACCTCCATACTGGTCAAGGCCATTGACAACCATAATTTCTGGCTGAAAGCACGTAATGTGCTGGAATTGCCATTTAGATTTGCTGCAAGAAACAGGAGGATTGAACTATGAAAAATCTGGAAAAATATCGTTCCCTGCTGGACGGTGAAGTCGACGGTCTGCTTCTGACTTCCCGCTACAGCCGCCACTACGGCGCCGAATTTGACATTGCCGAAGGCGTTGCCATCGTCACAAAAAAGGGCTGCCGCTACTTTACCGACAGCCGCTACATTGAGTCCGCCCAGAACAACATCAAAGACTTTGAAGTACTGGATGTGCACCAGGGCTGCGGATATTTCCAGCGTCTGAACGACGCCATTGCCGATTTCGGCGTTACCGCTCTGGGCTACGAAGAAAACTACCTCACCGTTGCCGAGCTGATGGGCTACGAAAAGAACCTGAATGCCAAGCTGATTCCTTACAACAAGGAAATCAACGGCTTCCGGGGCATGAAGGAAGAATGGGAGCTGGCGCTGATGCGCAAGGCCCAGACCATCACCGACAAGGCCTTCTCCGAAGTGCTGGGCCGCATCAAGGCAGGCATGACCGAGCTGGAGCTGCAGGCAGAGCTGATTTACTGCATGTACAAAAACGGCGGTACCGGCCTGGCCTTTGACCCCATCGTGGTGTCCGGCCCCAACACCAGCCTGCCCCACGGCGTTGCCGGTGAGCGGGTCATCCAGCCCGGTGATTTCGTCACCATGGACTTCGGCGCCTCTTACATGGGCTACTGCTCCGATATGACCCGGACCGTTGCCGTGGGCTTTGCCACCGAGGAAATGAAAACCGTTTATGATACCGTCCTGAAGGCCCAGGAGTCTGCCATTGCCGCCACCAAGGCCGGTGTCCCCGGCAAGGACATTGACGCCGTGGCCCGGAAGGTGATTGCCGACGCCGGTTACGGCCAGTACTTCGGCCATGGCTACGGCCACAGCCTGGGTCTGGAAATCCACGAGGCTCCCAACGTCAACACCAGCAACGCCAATCCCCTGCCCGTCGGCGCCGTCTGCTCTGCCGAGCCCGGTATTTATCTGCCCGGCAAATTCGGTGTCCGGATTGAGGACGTGACCATCCTCACCGAGGACGGCTGCGAGGACATCACCGCCAGCCCCAAACACCTGATCATTGTTTAATCGGGGCAAGCGCAAAATATCCTGAAAATTTTCCCATTTCCTCTTGCATATTTCGGAATTTTGCGTTAAACTATATGAAGTAGAACTATGTACACAAATCCCCTTCCGGAGGGAAGGGCAGTCTTAGGAGGATAAAGATAATGATTTCTGCAGGTGAATTTAGAAACGGTATTACCTTTGACATGGATGGCAAGGTCATGCAGGTCGTGGAATTCCAGCATGTGAAACCCGGTAAGGGTGCCGCTTTCGTCCGTGTGAAGATGAAGAACGTCATCACCGGCGGCGTTACCGAAACCAGCTTCAACCCTACCGCAAAGTTCCCCACCGCTTTCATTGAGCGCAAGAAGATGGAGTATTCCTACAACGATGGTTCCCTGTACTACTTCATGGACCAGGAAACCTATGAGCTGGAGCCTCTGGATGCCTCTGCTCTGGACGATTCTTTCAAGTTCGTCAAGGAAAACGACGTTTGCACCATCATGAGCTACAAGGGCAAGGTCTTCGGCGTGGAAGTGCCCAACTTTGTTGACCTGGTGGTCACCAAGACCGAGCCTGGCTTCGCCGGCAATACCGCTACCAACGTAACCAAGCCTGCCACCGTGGAAACCGGCGCCGAGGTGAAGGTGCCCCTGTTCATCAACGAGGGCGACAAGATTCAGATCGACACCCGCACCGGTGAGTACCTGGGTCGTTCCAAGGCCTAATTTTTGAGGAGGGATCGTATGACGATTTCTGAAAAGTCCGCCTACCTGAAGGGTTTGATGGATGGTCTGTCCCTGAACACCGAAACCAATGAGGGCAAGATGATTGCCGCCATTGTGGATCTGCTGGGAGACGTGACCAAGCGGGTCACCGATATTGAGGAGACCACCATTGCCATCTCCGACGAGCTGGATGAGATCGAAGAAGATCTGGATGCCATCGAGGACTACATCCTGGACGAAGACGATGACGACTTCGACTACGAGGATGAGGACTACGAGGACGACTGGGACGAGGACGAAGAGGAGCCGGAAGAAGGCTTCGACTTTGGCGATGAGGACACCACCATCTACGAGGTACAGTGTGCCTGCGGTGAGGTCATCAACTTCGACGAGGAAACCCTGGAAAAGGGCAGCATCGTCTGTCCCAACTGCGGAGAGACTTTGGAGTTCTCTCTGGAAGACGAAGAATAATTCCCAGAAGCCGCCGGATATCCGGCGGCTTTTCTTTTGCCGGCTTTGGCTTTCTGCTAAGGCCGGCTTTACTTTTCCCCCAGAGGCGCACTATTTTCGTTATAATGTCCATAATTTTAGCTTTTCTTCTCATTCTCTTATGTATTATACACAAAACCTTTTCCCGTATTTCTGCAACTTATATTGCCGTGCAAGTTGAAATCCTGATTTGGGGAAGAGTACAATGATATTGAGGCAGGCACCGCCTTTGAATCGCCATGCTAAGGAGAGGAAAGACATGGACGAACCCGTTTTTGAAATTTCCGCTCAGGAAGTTACCCTGGAGGTAGTGGATGCCCGCACCGGCAGACACTACCGCAGAACCTTGCCCATTGATTACTATGAAACCGCCAACACCCTGGTACTTCGGGGAGAAAATCTGGATGGGAGCTTTTCCCAGTTGGTTTTTTACTCCGACCGAGGTGCCCAGCGACTGCAGGATCTGACCGGAAAGGGCGCTGATCAGGACCCCTGCGGCACACACGTCTAACCCGCCCCACATCTGGTACAAAAAGGAGGAAATGGTATGATCAAGAAAACGCTGATTATCAACGGCGTCACCCGGACGCTGCTGGTGGAAGAGAACGAAACCCTTGCCTCTGTACTCCGGGAGCGGCTGCTGCTCACCGGATGCAAAATCGGCTGCGGCGAAGGTCACTGCGGTGCCTGTAATGTGATCGTCGACGGAAAAGTAACCCGTTCGTGTATTGTCAAGATGAGCCGTATCAAAGACGGCGCAGAAATCACCACCATCGAGGGCATCGGCACCATTTCCGACATGCACCCGCTGCAGGTAGCCTGGATGGCCCACGGCTGTGCCCAGTGCGGCTTCTGTTCTCCCGGCTTTATTATGAGCGCCAAGGTGCTGCTGGACAACAATCCCTCCCCCACCCGTCAAGAGGTTCGGGACTGGTTCCAAAAAAACCGGAATCTGTGCCGCTGCACCGGCTATAAACCCCTGATTGATGCCGTTATGGATGCCGCTCGGGTCATCCGGGGCGAAATCACCAAAGAAGATCTGGTATTCAAGCCCACTGGTGACTCCATTGTTGGCACCAAATACATCCGTCCCTCTGCCGCCCAGAAGGTCACCGGCACCTGGGACTTTGGCGCTGACGACGCGCTGAAAATGCCCGCCGATACCCTGCGTCTTGCTCTGGTGCAGGCTAAGGTCAGCCACGCCCTGATCAAAGGTATCGACACCTCCGCCGCGGAGAAAATGCCCGGTGTATTCCGGATCATCACCGCCAAGGACATCGTGGCCGCCGGCGGCAAAAACCGGATCAACGGTCTGGTCATGCTGCCGCTGAACAACAAGTGCGACGGCTGGGACCGTCCGGTGCTGTGTGACGAAAAGATTTTCCAGTTCGGTGACGCCATTGCCATCGTCGCCGCCGACACCGAAGCCCATGCCCGGGCCGCCGCCGATGCGGTGATAGTGGATATTGAGCAGCTGCCGGCCTACATGAATGCCATGGACGCCATTGCCGAGGACGCCATTGAGATCCACCCAGGTACTCCCAACGCCTACTACGAAACCAACTGTATCAAGGGCCCGGACTTTGATTTTGATTCTGCCCCCAATGTGGTGGAAATTGAATCCTACTGCTCCCGTCAGCCCCATCTGCATCTGGAACCGGACTGCGGCTATGCCTACATCGACGAGGACGGCATGGTCACCGTCCACTCCAAGTCCATCGGCATCCATCTGCATATGCCCATGATTGCCGACGGCATCGGTGTGCCCATGGAGAAGCTGCGTCTGGTGCAGAACCATTCCGGCGGTACCTTCGGCTACAAGTTCTCCCCCACCAACGAAGCCATTCTGGGCGCCGCTGCCAAGATTCTGCAGCGTCCTGTTTCCCTGGTGTTTAACCAGTTCCAGAATATCACCTATACCGGCAAACGAAGCCCCGCCTTTATGCATATCAAGCTGGCTGCCGACGAAAACGGCAAGCTGCTGGGTCTATGGGGCAACAACTACATTGACCATGGCCCGTACTCCGAGTTCGGTGACCTGCTGACCCATCGCCTGAGCCAGTTTGTGGGCGCCGGCTACCACATTCCCACCATCCGCAACAAGTCCACTACTGTCTTTACCAACCACGCCTGGGGCTCCGCCTTCCGGGCCTACGGTTCTCCCCAGTCCTTCATGGGCTCGGAAATCGCCATTGACGTACTGGCAGCCAAGATAGGCATTGATCCTTTCGACATCCGGGAACGCAACTGCTATAAGGAATCCGAGCATTCCACCATCCCCACCGGCTATGCCCCCGATGTCTACTGTCTGGAAGAAATGTACAAGGTAGCTCGTCCTCTGTATGAGGCAGGTAAGAAGCGGGTTGCCGAGAAAAATGCCGCCTCCGACGGCCGGTTCAAGTACGGCATCGGTGTTTCCTCCGGTGTCTACGGCTGCGGTCTGGACGGCGTGGATGCTTCCCAGGCCTATGCGGAACTGAATCCCGACGGCACCGTCACCATGTACGCTTCCTGGGAAGATCATGGTCAGGGTGCAGATATGGGTGTTCTGGTTTCCGCCCACGAAACCCTGCGTCAGGCCGGTATCAAGCCGGAGCAGATCCGTTTGGTAATGAACGACACCAAGATTACCCCCAACTCTGGTCCCGCCGGTGGTTCCCGGAGCCAGGTCATGTCCGGTAATGCCTGCCGTCTGGCTGCGGAAAACCTACTGGCTGCCATGAAGAAAGACGACGGCACCTACCGCACCTACGAAGAAATGAAGGCGGAAGGAATCGAAACCAAGGTTCAAGGTCAGTGGGTCACCACCTACTGTGCCGAGCATCCTGTGGATCAGGCCACCGCTCAGGGTGAACCCTTCGCCACCTACATGTACACCCTGTTCCTGCCGGAGGTCTGCGTGGACACCCAGACCGGTAAAGTCACCGTTGAAAAGTTCACCTGTGTGGCTGACGTGGGCACCATTATGAACAAGCTGCTGGTAGACGGCAACTTCTACGGCGGTCTGGCTCAGGGCATCGGCCTGGCACTGAGCGAAGATTTCGACGATCTGAGCAAACATACCAGCCTGAAAAACTGCGGCATTCCCTACCCGAAGGACATTCCCGACGATATCGAACTGCACTACACCCAGACCTATCGTCCCAATGGTCCTTACGGTGCGGCAGGCTGCGGCGAAGCACCTCTGGATGCTCCTCATCCCGCCATCCTCAACGCCATTTTCAACGCCACCGGCGCCCGGATCACCCGGGTTCCCGCTCTGCCGGAGGTTGTGCTGGCAGCACTGAAGGAACTGAAGGCATAACACATGTTACCTTACCCATTGAGAGGCGGGAAACCGCCTCTCAATTCGCAATCCTGGCAAAAAGGAAGTGACTGCCGTGAAAATTGAAGAACGCGCCTCCACCCATGTCTATCGTCAGAAGCGGATGTTCACCAAAGAGGAACTGGAAGCCCGGGAACGTCTGTGCGTCCACGAGCAGCCGCCCTACTGCAATGCCGCTTGCCCACTGAAATTGGATGTCAAGACCATGACCGCCGCCATCGCTGGAGGAGATTTTGACAAAGCTTTGGGGCTGTACGAAAAAATCACTCCCTTTCCCCATCTGCTGTCCGCCGGATGCGAAGCCCCTTGTGAGGGAAAATGCAAGCTCTGTTCCCTGGGAGAAGGCATCGCCATCCGGGAACTGGAGCGTGCTGCCATTGCCTATGGCTCCCGCACTCGCAGCCGAAGTCTGCTTCGAAAAAAGAATACCAAAATCGGCATTTTCGGCGGGGATTTGTTCACTCTGTTTTTGGCGGGAGAACTGGCCAAGAAGCGGTATCCGGTCAGTCTGTTCTGTTCCCAGACCGATGGGGATGCTCTGGCAGCGTCCTGTGCCCCGGACTTTTCGGAAGCGGTACGCACCGCCACCGCCCGTACCCTGTCCAATCTGGATATTGAGGTTTTCTGGAATACCGATCCCAGCCAAGCATATCGGCAACATTCCTGCCAGTTTGATTTGACCGCCGCGGCTTTTTCCGTTGCCAGGCAACTGTTTCCCGAAATTGTTCCCGACGAAGCTGTAATGGTCAGCCGGGAACATCATCTGATCACCGGCCCCACCCAGGGAGTCCTGGGCGCTGCCTTCGGCGCAAAAAAAGCGGCCCTGTCCGCTGACCGTTTGGCTCAGCACCTGGACCCGTCCAATACCCGCGGGGAAGAAGGCAGTGTGGAAACCCGGCTCTATACTGACCTGGAGGGAGTCCTTCCTTCTCTGCGAATCGCCGTTTCCGGTCCCGATTCTGCCAAAGCCGAAGCGCTCCGGTGCATCCAATGCCAGTGCGACGTATGCATCCGGGGGTGTGCGTATCTGCGGCACTATCAGACGTTCCCCCGACTGCTGACTCGGGAAATCTACAACAATGTGTCCATCATCATGGGCGATCACATGATGAACAAACCCATCAACGCCTGCTCTTTGTGCGGGCAATGCAGCGTGCTTTGCCCCAACGGCTACGACATGGGCGAAATTTGTCATATTGCCCGACAGAATATGGTTACCACAGGCAAGATGCCCCTGGCTCCCCATGAGTTTGCCCTGATGGACATGCTGTTTTCCAACGAGGAAGCCTTCCTCTGCCGCCCTCAGCCAGGGCATCAACAGTGCCGCTATGTCTTTTTCCCCGGCTGTCAGGCAGCCGCCATTGCTCCGGCCACCGTCCGGGCAGCGTATCTGGATCTGTGCCGCCGGTTGGAAGGGGGCATTGCCCTGATTCTGGGCTGCTGCGGTGCCATCTGCGATTGGGCGGGGCGGTATGAACTCTACGACCAAACTGCCGCTTTTCTGGACAATGCCCTGGCGCAGTTGGGCAATCCCAAAATCATCGCCGGATGCCCCACCTGCAAAAAAGAACTCTCCTCCCATCCCGGTTTGGAAATCGCCGGAATTTGGGAGATTCTGGAACAAATTGGCCTGCCAGAAAAGGCCCATCCGCCTGCCCGTCCGGTTGCGCTGCACGATGCCTGCGGCGCCCGGGGAGACCCCAGAACCCAACGGAGCATCCGCACACTTGCCCAAAAGCTGGGCTGTCACGTGGTAGATACCCCTTACTCCGGTGACCAGTCCCCCTGCTGCGGCTATGGCGGTCTGACCCAGTATACCAACCGAGAGGTGGCGAAAAAAATGACCGAAGCCTGTCTGGAGCGTTCGGATCTTCCCTATTTGAGCTACTGCATGGCATGCCGGGATCGGTTTGCCCGGGAAGGGCGGGAATCCATGCACCTGCTGGAACTGGTCTACGGCACCAGTGCCGACCACTGTCCGGACATCAGCGCCAAGCGTTTTAACCGGCTGCGGCTGAAGCAGGAACTTCTGAAAGAATACTGGCACGAGGAGGTAGACACTGTGCAGCTGGGCTTTACCATCCGCTATGCCCCGGGGGCGGAAGCCCTGATGGATGAGCGGATGATCCTGAAATCCGACGTAATTGCGGTTTTGCAGCATCTGCGAAGCACCGGCGAAGCCATCGCCGATGCGGACACCGGCCTGTGCATCACCCGGGCAAGGCTGGGCAATGTGACATTCTGGGTAAAGTATCAGGAAACAGAGGACGGATATCTGGTCTTCAGCGCCTACAGCCACCGTATGAATGTGGTCAATCGGCAGTAAAAGGAGCATTTCCATGGCAGATAAGAATTACTATACCATCGACCCGGAAGGGAAATTGACCTGCATGAAGTGCCGGTGTGCGCTGGAAAAAGGCAAGGCTAAATTTCTGTATCTGGACAACGGCTTTCCGGTAGAGCTTCCGGTGTGTCCCCAGTGCGGCTTTGTCTACGTTCCGGAGGAGCTGGCTCTGGGCAAGGTCCTCTCCGTGGAGAAAGCATTGGAGGACAAATGATGAATACCCACCCTGGCGGCGAAGAACACAGCCGCTATCTCATGGAGCTTTCCTTTCTGCCGCCGGGAAGCCGGGTGCTGGATATGGGCGCCGGTGACGGCAGAACGGTAAACCTGCTGCGAAAGCTTGGCTATGCAGCAGTGGGAATCGATATTGCGCCCAGAAGTGATGATGTGGAAGCGGGAGATTTTCTGCATCTGCCCTACCCATCGGAGCACTTTGACGGCGTGATTTCCCAGTGCAGCTTCTTCGTCAGCGACGATGTCCCCGGTGCTCTGGCAGAAGCCGCCCGGGTATTGCGTCCCGGGGGAAAGCTGGTCTTTTCCGACGTGACCCGGGATGTGGTGCAGCTTCTTTCTCAGGTTCGTCAGGCAGGCTTCGCCGTGCGGCACCTGGAGGATCTGACCCCAGCCTGGCAGGAATATTACCTGGAAGCCCTGTGGAAAAGCCAGGACTGCACCCTGCCCACAGGAAAAGCGGTGCAATATGTGCTGTTTGTCTGCGAAAGGAAGTGACGGTATGGACTTAACCCAACGAATTCTGGAACTTTCTCAGTATGGCTATTTCTGCTCCCAGATTTTGGCCATTTTGCTGCTGGAAACCATCGGCGAGGAGAATCCCAAACTGGTGCAGGCCATGGCAGGATTAAATGGGGGCGTGGGATTTTCCGGAGGTGTCTGCGGCTGCATGACCGGCGGCTGCTGTTTGCTATCCTATTTTACGGGAAAACCTGACGATTCCCATTACGACAGTCCCCACCACAAGCCTGCCCTATCAGAATTTACCCGCTGGTTTACCGAGGAAATGGAGATGGAATACCAGTCCATAGACTGCCGGGACATCACCAAAGGAAATCCTGCCAAGCGGGTACAGTACTGCCCGGAAATCATCGCGCAAACCTATGAAAAATGTATGGAAATTTTAGAAAGCAAAGGATTTCTTTAAATGATAATTGGAAAAACCGAAAGCGTCTGTCCGGTGTGCCTTGGTCGGATTCCGGCAAAAAAAGTTGTGGGCAGGGACGGCTTCGTTTATCTGGAAAAAAGCTGCCCGGACCATGGGGAATTTTCCGCGCTGATCTGGGAGGACACGGCAGACAGCTATCTGTCCTGGGGCAGCCAGGATACCCCAGGAAAAGTCCTCCCAGCAGGTGCCCAGCTGCCGGAGCGAGGCTGTCCCTATGACTGCGGGCTGTGCCAAAATCACGAACGGGACGGCTGCTGTGTGCTGCTGGAACTGACCAACCGTTGTAACCTGCGCTGCCCGGTGTGCTTCGCCAGTGCGGGTGATGCTGCACCGCAGGATCTTACTTTGGAGGAAATCGGCAGGCAGTATGACCTGCTGATGCAGCGGGGCGGCCCCTTCAACATCCAGCTGTCCGGCGGAGAACCCACTCTGCGGGATGACCTGCCGGAAATTGTGGCTCTGGGTCGTGAAAAGGGCTTTTCCTTCTTTCAGCTCAACACCAACGGATTGCGGCTGGGCCAGGAGGATGGGTATGCCCAACACCTGGCACAGGCCGGGGTCAGCACCGTGTTTTTGCAGTTTGACGGATTGGATGACGAAATTTATCAGGCCCTCCGGGGCACAGCCCTATACGAAAAAAAATGCCGCGCCATCGCTGCCTGCGAAAAAGCCAATCTTCCGGTGGTACTGGTTCCCACCATCGTCCCCGGTATCAACGATCAGGCGCTGGGGCAAATAATCCGCTTTGGACTGGAACACGCCCCACATGTCCGTGGTGTCCATATGCAGCCGGTATCCTACTTTGGCCGCTGCGATCTGCACACTCCGCCTCGACATCTGACAATTCCCGGAGTTTTGCGGCGTATCGAAACGCAAACCCAAGGAAAATTGAAGGCCGCCGATTTTGGCGGCGGCGGTGCGGAGAGCCCCTATTGCTCCTTCCACGCCAGTTATCTGCATCGAGAGGATGGCAGCTGGAAGGCCCTTCCCCGGCGCAGAAATGCCTGCTGCTGCGTCAAAAGCAGCGATGCCCGGGAAGCCGTCTCCCGGCAGTGGAGCGGGCGCCTTTCCTCTGGGGATGCGGACCCGGATACTGCATCGCTGGATGCCTTTCTGGCGCAAATCGTGCGCAATACCTTTACCGTCTCCGGCATGGTGTTTCAGGATGCCTATAACCTGGATCTGGAACGTCTGCGCCGGTGCTACATCTGCGAAGCGGACAGCCGGTATGGCATGGTTCCCTTCTGCGCCTACAATCTGACCGACAATTCCGGTCGTTCCTTGTATCGAAGATGAAGAAAAGCAATTTGGACAACTGGATTATGCAAACCGAGTCTCTTCCCGAGCTGACCCGGGCGGGACTGGAGGCGCTGCAGCTTCGCAAACTGAACCAAACCCTGTCCCGGGCCAAAAGCCATGGCGGGATTTATGCCCATTATCCGGATCATATCGAATCTTTGCAAGACCTGCAAACCCTTCCCTTCACTACTGCGCAAATGCTGAGCGCTGGAGCAGGAAATTTCCTGCTCTGCTCCCAATCTCAAGTCAGCCGGGTAATCTCTGGCAGCACCTCCGGCACCTCTGGCCCGGCGAAGCGAGTATTCTATACCCAGGACGATTTGGAACACACGGTAGGGTTCTTTGCAGCGGGCATCGGGGAAATGCTGCATCCGGGAGAACGCTGCTTCATTGCCTTTCCTTTCAGCGGCCCTTTCGGCCTTGGCGATCTGATTGCCCAGGCTGTGGAGCGTCTCAAGGGCATTCCCATCCGGGCAGGCTTTGGGCAAAGCTGGGGAGATGTATGCCGCCTAGTGAGGCAAACCCAGCCCCAGACCTACATTGGCTTTCCGGTTCCCTTGTTGGGTCTGGCTCGGGTATATGACAAGGACTTTCCCATTCAGCGGGCCTTGGTTTCTGCCGATGCCTGCCCGGCGGGGGTAATGCAGGCCCTGGAACAGATTTTGGGCAGCAAACTCTATCCCCACTACGGCAGCCGGGAATGCGGTTTGGGTGGCGCTATTACCTGCCCCGCCTTCCAGGGGATGCACCTGCGGGAAAATCACATCATTGGAGAAATTGTGGATGCCCACGGCACCGCTGTGCCGGAAGGCGCTTATGGAGAATTGGTGATTACTACCATTGGTTTGGAAGCCATGCCCCTGATCCGCTACCGCACCGGGGACTACACCCGATTTCTGCCCCCTTGTCCCTGCGGAAGTGTTACACGGCGCATTGACACCGTCTCCCGAAAATCTGGCCCTATCTCCATGGAAGCTCTGGACAGCGCCCTGTTTTCCCTGCCGGGAGTCATCGACTACCAAGCCAGACTGGATGGTCGTTTGCTTCTGGACGTCCGGGTATCGGAACCGGGGTTAGAAGAAATCATCCGGGCAAAGGCAGCTGTCTGCTGTCCCCGCCAGTCCATTCAGGTTCAAACCACCCCTTTTTCTTACCAGGATACGCCCTTCTATTCGGGAAAACGTCGGATTTTGGAATAACATATGAGAATTGCCCAGGACCTGCCTGCCGGACAGATCCTGGGCAAATTGCGCTTATCGCGTTTTCCCAACTTTACATAGTACCAGAGTGCCATTCCGGTCCGGAATCGGAACTGCCGGAATCGGTTGTCCAAGTTCCTGCTGATAACGATCCAGTGCTTGGGCTATCCCCGGCAATGCAGGATTGCCCCAGTCATGGAGCAGGAGAAATCCTCCCCCGTGGATTCTGGGCCAAAACCAGCGCAGCCCTTCCAAAGTACTGCCGAAAAAATCCACGTCCAGTGACACCAGGCAGAACCCCTCCTCCACCTCACGGGCAGAATCGGGAAAAAATCCCGGACATATCACCGCCTGGTCAGGAAAGGGCAGTACTGCCTTCACCCCCTCCACCGTGGTCTGCTTGTGCGCTTCCTGCAACCCAGCGGTGGGGGCATCTTTCGGAGAAAACCCGGAAAAGCTGTCGAACAAATAGAGTTTTCGCTCCGGCATCAAAAAATTGATGCACCGGGCAAACATCCCTTTGTATACTCCCAGCTCCGCTGCCGCCCCGCTGATCTGCGCCGCCTGACGGCACAGCAGTTCCAGAGAGGCCAGCCGGACATAATCCCCCGCCAGCCACCGGTCCGGAAGCCGGGAGTGGCGTAATTGTCCCGGGCAGGCAACCACCTGCTGCCGGGGCAGCAGCTTGTCCAGCAGCTCATCTCCCAGCAGGTCTGATGCGATTTGGCAATGTTGGTTCCGGTCCGCTATCTCCCAGGAGTTCTTCAAAAATAGCATCCGTTCCCGGGGGATTCCCAACGCTTCACATTGCCGGGCAATCTGCTCTGTTTGTCGGCTGGTAACGATCACCAGATCGCAGTTCTCCACAGGCAACTTTTCCGGAAGCAATACCGGCCTTCCCAAAAAGGTTTCCCCGAATGGGGCGTTATCCACAAATGCCGCAATCTGCTCCGGCTTCAGCCCCTGCTCCACCAGTTCCGACGCACCGCACCCCGTTCCCCATACGTAGATACCCGCCATTGTGATCCCTCCCTTTCTTTTCTCTATTTCCGCTGCCTTTGACGAAATTTTCTTTTCCATTATATCAAATATGCACAAACTTTCAATATCATCGAAAGAGTATATTTACATATCATCCAATCTACGCTATAGTGTTTGCAAGGACTTATATTGAAATGCAAGTTGCTTTTTGATACAATTTAGAGGAGGTTGTTCCCATGCAGACTGCCGCCTTAATCGTTGCCGCAGGCAAATCCTCCCGAATGGGACAGTTCAAGCCTATGCTCAGCATCGGGTCCATTTCCGTAGCTCAGCGTGTTGTGGCTACGCTGAGCCAGGCTGGTGTGAGCAAAATTGTCATGGTCACCGGCTGCAATGCCACCATGCTGGAACGCCATCTCAGTGGAAACGGAATTATTTTCCTGCGCAATGAGCAGTACGCCACCACCCAGATGTTTGACTCCGCTAAAATCGGCCTTGCTTACTTGCAGGACAAGTGTGACCGGGTGTTGTTTACCCCGGTGGACGTGCCGCTCTTCACCGCCGGTACTGTCCGGGCGCTGCTGGATTCCGATGCGGCGTTGGCCTGTCCGGAATGTAGAGGGCAGCAGGGGCACCCCATTTTAATCAGCGCCGCCCTGATTCCGGAAATTCTGGCAGACTGCGGCGCCCAGGGTCTGCGGGGCGCCTTGGAGCGATGTTCCCAGCCCATTGTCCCTGTTGCGGTGGATGATCCAGGCACCCTCCAGGATGCCGATACCCCCGAGGATTTTTCCGCCCTGCTGGAGTACCACAACGCACAACTGGTTCGCCCGGTGGTCAGTGTATCGCTATACAAGGAAAAACTATTTTTCGACAGCAAAATCGCCATGCTGCTGATGTTGATTTCGGAGACCAGCTCCGTTCGTGCTGCAGGGCAGCGGATGCAGCTGAGTTATTCCAGCTGCTGGAATATCATCCGAACCCTGGAAAGCCAATTGGGATACTCCCTGGTTGCCCGCAGTCAGGGCGGCGCCGGGGGCAGTACCAGCATGTTAACCGAGCAGGGCAAACAGCTGCTGGCCCAATACACCGCCTACGAGCAGCGCCTGAAAGACCTGGCCAATCAGCTGTATGACGACTATTTTGGAGGGTTGTTTCCATGAAACGGGTCTATCTGATTCGTCACGGGCTGCCGGACTTCCCCCAAGGGCAGCGGATGTGCCTGGGACGAACCGATCTTCCCCTGGGCGTGACTGGGTTGGAGCAGGCCCGTGCCATGGCGGCTTCTCTGCCGCCGGTAAGCGCCGTATTTTCCAGCCCCCTGCAAAGAGCGCTGCAAACCGCCCAGGCCATTGGCAATCCTATCATCGTGGAGGGCTTACAGGAACTTTCCGCCGGGTATTGGGACGGGCTGCTTTTCTCAGAGATTCAGCAGCGCTATCCAGCACTGTACGCTGCCCGGGGAATTACCCCCGGTCTGCCCCTTCCCAACGGGGAGTCGGATGAATCGGGGCTTCTTCGCTTCTGCCAGGCCATGGAGCAGGCCGCCGGGATGGCCTCCGGCGATTTCGCCGTGGTGTCCCATGGCGGCGTAATCCGGCTGTTTCTTCGTCATTTGGGCGGGCATCCCCGGAAACCAGCCTATACAGAAGTTGTCCCACTACTTTACGAAAACGGCAATTTTATTCTACAGGAGGAAATGCCCCATGCGTAATATGCTGAAACTAATGCAATCCCACCTGGAGCAGGGAGAAGACTTGGTACTCCTCACCGTCATCGCCGCCTCCGGCGCTACGCCCCGGGGCACCGGTGCCAGAATGCTGGTAGGCCCCGGCGGACGGCTGTGCGGCACCATTGGCGGCGGCGCAGTAGAATACCGCTCCCAGCAGATTGCCAAAAAGGTTCTGGAGGAAAAAAGCTCCTACGGTCACGACTTCTCTCTGACCAAGGACGATGTACAGAACTTAGGAATGATCTGCGGCGGCGCTGTCACCGTTTATTTTCACTACATTCCCGCCGGAGATCCGGAAACCATTGCCCTGGCCCAGGAGGCAGAACGGCGGTTTTCTCTGGATCAGGACCTGTGGCTGGTCAGCGACATTGCCGCAGGCGGCACACTTTCTCTGACTGACCGGACCAATACCGAACTGGCACCTCACCTGACCCGCCACCCCCACCGGATTCAGGAAGATGGAAAAGACCTTTACATTGAACAGATTCACTCCGCCGGAAAGGTGTACATCTTCGGCGGCGGTCATGTGGCCCAGGAATTGGTGCCGGTACTGGCCCATGTGGGCTTCCGCTGCGTGGTGATGGACGACCGGGCGGAATTTACCCGTCCGGAGCTGTTCCCCGGCGCCCAGCATGTAATCCAGGGAGATCTGCGCAAAATTTCTGATTACCTGACCATTGGCAGTGAAGATTATGTTTGCGTTATGACCCGGGGGCATGCCTTTGATACTCTGGTACAGGCCCAGGTTCTGAAGTGCCGCCCCTGCTACTGCGGCGTCATCGGCAGCCGTGCCAAGGCCGCCGGAGTCCGGAAGGTGCTGAAAGAAGAATACGGCCTGACGGATGCAGAACTGGATCTGGTCACCACTCCCATCGGCCTGGACATCAAGGGCGAAACCCCGGCGGAAATCGCCATTTCCATCGCCGCCCAGATGATTCTCCACCGGGCGGAGCGAAATTGTCAATGAGGCGGCGGCTGTTTCTAACCGGGCCTATGGGCTGCGGAAAAAGCACCGCCATTGCCCAGGCCCTGGGCAGCCAAAGTCAGCTGGGAGGCGGATTCTTCACCCGGCGCAGTGTTGATCCGGATGGACATGCCCGGTCCTTTTTTCTGGAAACCCCGGACGGCAAGGAAAAGGCGGTTTTTCTGGACGTATCTCAAGGGCATCCTGTGGTGCATGCGGACGTTTTTTCCCGGCTTGGGGCAAGGCTGCTGGATGACAATACCGCCAGATTCGTGATTCTGGATGAAATCGGCGGCATTGAAGTACTGTGTCCTGCCTTCATGGAGGCGTTGGAGCGGCTGTGGCAGCGAAACATTCCCTGCATTGGGGTCATCAAGGGTCAGGCCCCGGCCGCTGCCCTGATCCGCGCTCTGGGTCTGCCGGAAGAATATGCCAAAGTCGCCGGAAATCTGCGGGATTTCCTGGAGAACGATCCGGACACCCTGGTGTATCACAGCGAGTATTTTGATGAAACGGCACGGAACTTGGCAATCCAGTGGTGCCGGGAGTATGCATATGAATGATTTTTTCGCGCTTTATGATGTCCTGCTGGAAGGTGTTCCGGATCTGCCTGTTTTGAATGCTTTGTCCTGCGACTGCTGGACGGGGGTGGAAACCCAAGATGGCTTCGGTCTTGCCATGACCACCCCGGGAGATACCATTGCCCCCATGTTGTTCCGGCCCTATGATGCCTTATCTCTGAGAGAACTCTCCCAGGGAGTAAAAAGCTGGAATTTCACAGAAGCCGGCTTTTCCATGGCCGCCATCAACGCGGGGTACAATACCGAAGGGCATTTGCAGCAGCTGCAAGCCCTGGAACCCTTTGAACACTACTGCACCCGGGGACTGGATGTAAGCGGTAAGCGCATCGGCGTGGTGGGGCATCTGAACATGCCGGAATTTATCCGCCTGGAGGCCAAAGAAGTATGGATTCTGGAGCGTAAACCCCAACCCGGGGACTACCCGGACTCCGCCTGTGAGTTGCTGCTTCCCCGGTGCGATATTGTTCTGATTACCGCAAGCACCCTGGTAAACAAAACCCTGCCCCGGCTTCTGGAGCTTTGTGCCGACGCTTACACCATTCTTACCGGCCCCACCTGCCCAATGTGTCCGGCACTGCTGGACATGGGATTTGACCGTCTGGCGGGACTGGTGGTTACGAACCGCCCCGGCATGAAAGAAAAAATCTCCGCCAACCTGCCCGGCCCGCCCTATCCCCTGGGCCAGCCGTTTCTGCTGACGAGGGAACGCCTATGAAACAAACCTTTCTCACCCCCCGCAACAAAATCATTCTGCTGGCAGTGCTTCTGATTGTGTGCATCCTGGGTTCGTTCACCCTGGGGCACTACCCGGTTCCCCTGCCCCAGCTGCTGGGCATTCTGGGTGAGCGCTTGGGGCTGCCAATCCAGCCCTTCTGGACAACCCAGATGGAAACGGCGGTATGGAATATCCGCCTGCCCCGGGTGCTGCTGAGCGTTCTGGTGGGAGCCTGTCTTGCCGGAGCCGGTGCCAGCTATCAAGGCATTTTCCAAAACCCTATGGCCTCCCCGGATATCTTGGGCGCTTCCGCCGGAGCGGGATTCGGCGCTGCCCTGGCCATTCTGGCAGGTTTTTCCAGTGTGGGTATTACCCTAGGGGCTTTTGTGTGCAGCCTGGGCACGGTGGCTCTGGTATTCACCGTCAGCCGCCACGCCAAAGGTGATCGGATTCTGGGACTGGTACTGGCAGGAATTATGGTTAGCTCTCTGTTCCAAGCCGGAACCTCCTTTATCAAGTTGGTGGCAGACCCTACCAACAAACTGCCTCAGATTACTTACTGGCTCATGGGCAGCCTGTCCGGGGCCAAATGGCAGGAGCTTGGGTTCGTCCTGATTCCCATGCTGGCAGGACTGATTCCCCTGCTTTTGCTGCGCTGGCAGCTGAACGTGGTCACCATGGGCGACGACGAAGCCCGGGCCATGGGTGTCAACGCCCCGAAAGTACGGCTTTGGGTGGTACTGTGTTCCACCCTTGTCACCGCCTCCGCCGTCTCCGTCAGCGGTATGATCGGCTGGGTGGGACTGGTGATTCCCCATATGCTCCGGCGGCTGGTGGGTTCAGATTACCGCTACCTCATGCCCGGCTCTATGCTGGGCGGCAGTGTGTTTTTGCTGATCGTAGACAACGTCTCCCGCAATGCCACCACGGCGGGCATCCCCATCGGCATCCTTACCGCCTTCATCGGCGCGCCCTTCTTCCTGTGGCTGATTACCGGAAAGGGGGATCATTATGAGCATTGAAGTTCGGAACCTGGGTTTTTCCTACGACTCCCGGCAGGTGCTGCACGACATCAGCTTTTCCGTGGGAAAAGGGGAGTTTTTATCCATTCTTGGCCCCAACGGTGTAGGAAAAAGCACCCTGTTTCGCTGCATTCTGGGACTTTTGTCCGGCTATACCGGAACCGTCATGGTCGATGGTGTAGATGCCCGGAGCTTTTCCGTCCGGGAAGCTGCCAAGCACATCGCCTACATTCCCCAATCCAGTCGTCCCATTTTCAATTACAGCGTATTCGACATCGTCCTTATGGGACGCAGCAGCAGCCTGTCCCCCTTCCGCAGCCCCAGCAAGCAGGATAATGACCGCTGCCGCTGGGCACTGGAAAAGGTGGGTATTTCCCATCTGTCCCAACGGTGCTATCACCGGCTCTCCGGCGGTGAACAGCAGCTGGTGCTCATCGCCCGGGCTTTGGTGCAAGATGCCCCCATTCTCATGCTGGACGAACCCACCGCCAACCTGGACTTCGGCAATCAGCTGCTGGTGCTGGAACAGGCCCGCAGTCTGGCTCTGGAAGGCTACACCGTCATTCAGACCACCCACCACCCGGAGCAGAGCTACCTGTTCTCCCACCGCATCCTGGCCATCCAGAACGGGCAGGTGCTGACCCAAGGCACCCCCGCCCAAGTACTCACTCCAGAAACCATGAAACTTCTGTATGGTGTCGACGTGGATGTGGTCAGTCTGTATGAAGATAAAGCCCGAATCTGCATTCCCAAAAATATTACACGTCAGGAGGTATCGTCATGAAACGAATTGCGCTGTGTCTTGCGTTGGTGCTCAGTCTGCTGCTGGCGGCCTGCGCCCCGGCCCCCCAGGCAGAGGCCGCCCCCACCCGGGAGTTTACCGACTCCACCGGGCGGACCGTCACCATCCCCGAAACCGTAACCAAAATCGCCATTTCCGGCCCCCTGAGTCAGGTTTACATTCTGCCCTTGGCGGGAGATATGCTGGTAGGCGTCAGCAACGCCTATGCCGAAGATGCCGCCGAGTATCTGCCCGATTACCTGTTTGAAATCACCGAGATCGGACAACTCTACGGTGGCAAAGGAGAAATGGATCTGGAAGCCCTGCTGTCAGCAGCCCCGGATGTGGTCATTGACATTGGTGACGCCAAAAGCACCGTCGTGGAAGACATGGACGCCCTGACGGAGCAGACCGGCATTCCTTTTGTCCATATTGATGCCACAGTAGCTACGGCTCCGGAGGCCTACCGCCTGCTGGGGCAGCTGCTGGGCCGGGAGGAAAAGGCAGAGGAATTGGCATCCTGGTGTGAAAATACCTATTCGGAACTGACGAAAGTCATGGAGCAGGTAGATGCCGATGGTGCCCGGAAAACCATGCTCTACTGTCTGGGCGATAAGGGGACCAATGTAATCGCTGAAGGCTCCTTCCACGCCGAAACCGTGAACATGATGAGCCGGAATCTGGCTGTTGTAGAGGACGTGGTATCCAACGGCTTAGGCAACGAAGTGGATCTGGAACAGATTCTGTCCTGGGACCCAGACGTAATCATTTTTGCCCCGGACAGCTGTTATGAGGATGTGGGGACTTCTGCCCAGTGGCAGGGTGTTCGTGCCATTGCGGAAGGCAACTATTACAAGACCCCCTATGGCCCCTACGGCTGGCTGTCCTCTCCCCCTTCCGTCCAGCGGTATTTAGGCATGCTGTGGCTGGGTGCCTTGCTGTATCCGGAATATATCCAGTACGATCTGCAGGAAGCGGTCACGGAGTACTATAAGCTTTTCTACGACTGTGATCTGACGGATGAAGCTTATCAGCATCTGATGGAAAACGCCATGCCCGAAACCTGAACAAAGCGCCAGCTGGTACGTTGCTTCTGTACCGGCTGGCAAATTTTGTCTTTCCTGTATGGTCAAATAACAGGATTTGTACAGCATCAGCAGTACCTTTTCATTTCCCAGAAAAATCTTTACACCCTGTTCACCACAAGCAAAGCTTTGTGTATTACACTTTTCGTATTGCACATGAAAATACGGGAAGGATGATCAGCCCACATGAAAGAAGCGAAAAAGATAGACGAGCTTCCCCGATATCTGGATCGGGAAATACTCAGCCAGGAGATAGTCAGCCCGGAAATGTTATCCTTTCGCAGTGAGGTCAACCGCATTCGCCAGCTCTACAGCAGCGCCATGCAGGTAGCCTCCACCCAGCTGAACATCCTGGATGCGGAATTTTCCTCCGTTTATGACCATTCCCCCATTCACCATTTGGAGTGCCGGGTGAAAAAGCTGGACAGTATCATTGAAAAACTCCTGCGAAAGGGTTACGAGGTCACGCCGGACAACTTTCACCGCATCCGGGACATTGCCGGTATTCGGGTCATCTGCAACTATGTGGACGATATCTACTACCTGCGCAATCTGCTCATTGGCAACAGCGGCTTCCAGCTGCTGCGGGAGCGGGATTATATTCAGCAGCCGAAGGAGAACGGGTATCGAAGTCTGCACCTGATTTTGAATGTGCCGTTCATGATTGCCGAAGGACGGATGGCCCTGCCTGTGGAAATTCAGCTGCGCACCATCGCCATGGATATGTGGGCCAGCCTGGAACATGAGCTGCGCTACAAATCCAACCGGGATTTTTCCACCCAGGAATCCCGGCAGCTGTTGGAGTGCGCCCAAACCCTGGCGGATTTGGATCAGAAGATGCAAGTTTTGTTCCGCGGCAAGGAAGACTCCTCGGAAGAATAGGCAGATTTTGGAACTCTACCGGCAGTAGAATTGCCGTTTTTTCTCTCCTGTGACTTCCGATTTGCCTGGTTTCTTTACTTTTTCACCCGAAAGTGTTACACTGGTTTTAAGATATTTCACTTGGAGGGGTTTATATGCCTTTTACTGTCTTTACTGACGGATGTTCCAATCTGCCCGGGCGGCTGCTTTCGGAGCTGGACATCCGTGTTCTTCCGTGCAGCTACATTCTCGACGGCCAGCCAGGAACCTTTACCGGAGACATTGACGGTTTGGACACCCACGCCTACTATGATAAGCTCCGCGGCGGCTCCACACTGAAAACCAGCCTGCTGAATACCCATCTGTTTCTGGAACATTTCCGTCCGGAACTAGAAGCCGGAAGGGATATTGTGTATGTAGGCATGTCCTCCGGCATCAGCGGCACCATTCAGGCCGCCCGGATCGCCGCTGAAGAGCTGTCCGAAGAATTTCCCGATCGCACCGTACGGATTGTGGATTCTCTTGGTGCCGGTTTTGGCACCGGACTTCTGACCTGCCGGGCTGCAGACCTGCGTAACGAAGGGAAGACCGCAGCTCAAGCCGGTGAGATTCTGGACGGAGAAGTGATGCACCTGCTGCAATACTTTACCGTGGATGATCTGAACTTCCTGAAACGCACCGGTCGGGTCAGCGGCGCCACCGCTGCCATCGGCACCATTCTGAACATCAAACCCCTGCTTTGGGGCGACGCCACCGGACACATTGTCTCCTGCGGCAAATACCGGGGCCGAAAAAAAGCTATGGAAGCCATTGTGGAAATGTACCGCACCAAGGCCGTCCATCCGGAAACCCAGCGGGTTGCCATAACCCACGGCGACTGTCCCGAGGAAGCCCAGCTTCTTGCTCAGCAGATTCAGGAGGTCTGCCCGCCCAAGGAACTGATTGTCTGTCCTCACGAACCCTTCACCGGCGCCCATGTGGGCCCGGGCATGCTGGCACTGTTCTTCTTTGGTCAGCACAGATAACAAATAACGTACAGGAGGATGCTAAAAAAGCACCTCCTGTTTTCTTTCTCCAACTTTTCCTGGCAAATTTCGAAGGAATTGTGAACAAACATCGGATACTTTGTGAATTTTAGCACTCTAGCCTTGACAGCGCTAAAATTCAGTGCTATAGTACAGGTGTTCCTTGAAAGAGGAATGAAAAAACCAAACGGTAACAAAAGTTCGCCTACGCCCGACATTCTGTCAGACGCCCACGAAAGATTGAATGGAGGAATGACTTATGTTGCCTAGCATTTTTGGTGAGAACCTGTTTGATGATTTCTTTACGGATCCCTTTGGTATGATGCCTCGGGGAAATGATCCTCTGTACGGCAAACACGCCAGAAACATGATGAAGACCGATGTCCGGGAACTGGACAATACCTATGAACTGGATATGGATCTTCCCGGCTTCAAGAAAGATGAGATCACTGTGGATCTGAAGAACGGCTATCTGACCGTACAGGCCGCCAAGGGCCTGGACAAGGATCAGCAGGATCAGGCCGGCAATTATATCCGCAGAGAGCGCTATGCCGGTGTTTGCAGTCGCAGCTTCTATGTCGGCGACACCCTGCGTCCTGAGGATATCGGTGCCAAGTATGAAGACGGCATTCTGAGACTGTCCGTACCCAAGGCGGCAAAGCGGGAGCTGCCGGAAAGCACTTCCATCACCGTCCTGTAATCGAACCAAAGCCCTCCGGCGGGAATCGCCGGAGGGCCTTTTTCTGTTTATAATGGGATGTAGTTTTGAATGCTGTGCCCCAGCAGCGCCATGATCCGCAGTTCATCCATGGCGTCATACAGGGCATTATGGGTTTCGCAATAGCATTCGTCACAGGAAAGCATCCGCAGCATGGATTCTACTCCGTATCCCCGCTTCAATCGGCCGGTGGAAAAGCATGGTGCATGGCGGGGAATTCGGGGATTGTGCTGCCGGTAGGCCGCCATACGCATAATGTCGTACCACTGCAGATGTCCCAGCTCCGGCAGGTGGTTCCGGTCAAACCCGGCGTTGTAGGCAAACATCCGCTGGACATCGTAGCCGCCCAGGAGGTCCTTCAGCTCCTTCAGGGCTTCCCGCCGACTGCAAATGCTGGGCTTCAAGCGGCTGTCAGGAAACAAGACGCTGCTGAACATTCCCCCAGCCTGGTATTCCGGGGTAATAACGTGATATCGTGCATCCACCATTTGAAAGCGGTCACTGTCTGCAATGATGGTGCCGATGGACATCACACGGTTGTCCCAAGTAGTCTCCGTGTCAATGACTGCAAAATACTCCATTTCTCTCTCCTCTTTTGGGGATCAAACCCCTCTGGATCTGTTCCGCCGCAGGTAAAACAGCACGCCTGCCCCATCTGCCAGGAACCAGCCAATGGGAATGGAGCACCAAATGGCAACCACGCCCAGGGGCGTTGTGGGTGCCAGGGCGTAAGACAACACCACCCGGGTGCCCAGGGAGATGATGGTCAGAATCAGGGAGATATGGGGTTTTCCCACGCCCCGGAAATAACCGTACCAGAGGAACAGCACGCCGATGCCGACATACATGGCCCCTTCAATCCGCAGATACCGAATACCTTCTGCCACAATGGCAGTCTCTTCCGGGTCAATGAACAGCAGCATCAGATTCCGGGCAAACAGCCAGATCAGCACCGAAATCACGGCACAGAACAGCGCCGACACCAAAAAGGAAATTTTCGTTCCCTGGCGGATCCGCTCTTCCTGCTTGGCCCCGTAGTTCTGGGAGACGAACATGGAATAGGCATTGCCAAACTCCTGTGCAGGCATGTAGGCAATGGTATCAATTTTTACTGCGGCGGCAAAGGATGCCATGATGGTGGCGCCGAAACTGTTGACCAGCCCCTGAATCATCAGGATGCCAAAGTTCATCACTGACTGCTGGATGCCGGTGGCTACATCGTTGAGGATGATTTCTTTCAGTCTGGGCATGTTCCACTTTCTGCTTTCTTTATCCAGCCGCAGCAGCGGAAGCCTCCCTGCCGCATATACCGCAATGCCCACACCAGAGGCCGCCTGGGCAATCACCGTAGCCCAGGCGGCACCGGCTACGCCCATATGCAGACCGGCTACAAACCAGATATCCAAAACCACATTGATAAGGGAAGAAATGGCCAGGAAAATCAGCGGCACCACCGAATTGCCCATAGCACGGAGCAGAAAGGAAAAGAAGTTATACAAAAAGACAAACAAAATTCCCACAAACACCGCTGCCACATACTCCCGGGTCATGTCCATCAATTCTGCGGGGGTTTGCAGCAGTTTCAGAATCGGCTCCATCCCTGGGTAGAGAATCAGGTACAGCCCAACCGTTACCGCCAGAATAAACCAGAACGACAGCCAGATATCCCCTTTCAGCTTTTCTTCGTCTCTGGCGCCGTAATCCGTGGAGAAAAACGCGCCGCTGCCCATGCAAAGCCCGATGATGATGGAGGTCAAAAATACCATCAGCGTATAGGCTGACCCCACCGCTGCCAGAGCGTTGGCACCAATGCATTTGCCCACCACCAGGGTATCCACCAGATTGTAGATCTGCTGCAGCAGGTTTCCTGCGATCATAGGCAGGGAAAACCGCAGCAGCTTCTGGAAAATAGGACCCTGGGTCAGATTCTCTTCTTTCAACGTTGTACCTCCGGTTGTTTTCTTACTATGTTATACCGGAAAACAGGGAAATTGCAAGAGGGAAATTGGAAGTTTTCTTCCAGTTGGACCTCGCTTTTGCAAGGAAAATACACCACCGTAAATAAGCGCTCGAAACCCTCCGCCAGATATTCTCACGGAAGGGGCTCAAAATATGTTATGAATTTTATTCATAACTATATGAAAAATAACAGCTACCAAAATCACAAAATCTGCGCTATAATGTGAACCGCAGTTAGGGAATTCCAAAAGATTGCGAGGCAGAAAATGCTGGATATATCCGTAAAACAAATGAAATACGCAGTGGAGATTGGTCGCTGCGGTTCCATCAACCAGGCCGCCCAGAACCTGTATGTTACCCAGTCCAGTCTGAGTAAGGCTATGAAGGAATTGGAAAGCGTACTGGGATATGCCGTCTTTCACCGCAGCCCCGGCGGCACCACGGTGACCAAAGAAGGCCGGGAGTTTTTGCAGATTGCCGAAGAAGTAGTCTACAAATTGGATTACCTGGAACGCCAGATCCATCTGCGGAAGGATCAGCAGGCTTCCATTAATATCTCCATCCCCCGGGCGACTTATATCACTTACGCCTTTACGGAATTCTTTAAGGAAATCCAGAATTTGGAGCAAATTCAAATCAATTTCTCCGAAACCAACTCTGCCGAAGCGGTGGACAACATTCTTCATCACGGTTTTCATCTGGGCATCATCCGCTATCCGGATGTTCTGGAAGAAAACACAATCCACACCCTACAGCAGAAAAAGCTCCGTTTCCGGCGAATCTGGACCTTTGACTACATGCTCCTGGTTTCCAAAGCCTCCCCGCTGGCCAGCCACTCCGAAATCCATCCCAGCGATCTGCATGGATATATTGAGCTGCTGCATGGTGATACCAGCAACACCTTCCTGCCGGAACGTGCCGATGGTCCCGGCCAGGAGGAATCCGGCAAGCGGATTTACCTGTACGAGCGAGGCAGTCAGTTTGATTTTCTGAGCAATGTGCCCACCACCTACATGTGGGTATCTCCCCTTCCCGAGAAGGTGCTGCAGCAGCACGAGTTGGTTCAGATTCCCTGCCCCGATAACCGGTTCCGGTATAACGATATCCTGATCTATCACGAAGATTATCCCTTTGGCGGATATGCGGAGCAATTTTACAACGTTCTGCTCCAGACAAAAGACGAAATTGAAAAAACAAAGTGATCTGCCCCGGCAGAATCCCACGTTTGCAGAAAGAAGATGCACCATATGGAAACTGAAATGCATGTAACATTACATCCGGTACTTGCGCTGCATGGCTATGCCATGGACTTTTCCCAAGCTCCCGGCAAGGCAACCTATCGCTTTCACGTCAATTCCGGTGAAATTGAGATTCACCACCATAGCTATGACGGTGTAGCCGGACTGTGGTGCCTGCCTCCGGAATCCGGAGACGACGCAGTTCAGGTTCTGCACAGCGGTGACGAGGCAGAAATCACCTTTGACAGCCGCGTCCATGACGCCGAGCCGGACTTCATCGAAATTACCAACCACCACTATGGCAAGCGGGCGGAATTTTCCTACAGCAAGGTAAAAGAATCCGCTTAAAAAGGCATATCTTCACTGGATTTTTTTCGTTTCTCATTGTATACCCCCGGTTTTCCAAGGAAAGCCGGGGGTATTTCTGTAGCAGCGATTTGAGATTGAAACCGGCAAATCCGAAGGTATCTGCATGGGCTTTATGCCCCTACCTCCGCTTTTCCTTTGCCGTTGGTTTGCAGGCCGGCTGTGTCGTCCACAAGCCCGGCCATTTGATTTTGAATCAGCGCAATGGTATCGTACCCACCGCCTGCGCTGAACAGCCCCATCTGAACATAGAAGAAAAACGACGCCATGCTCATCATATCCGTACCTTCCTTTCCGCATTACAGCTGACCCGGCATGTAAAATTCAGGCCGTAGTTGCCAGGAAATCCACCGTTAAAGCTGCCCCACCAAACAGAAACACTTGCACAAAATCGCTGCCACATCTGTGGGGGTGCCTGGTGTACCTCTCCCGGAAAATCTTTCCTTTGTTTTCGTTGCCGTTACTATACCACAGAATATTCATAATGAAAAATTATTTATCTTTATTTCATTATAAATCTGTGTTATGATAAAGTCAAAAAAAGAGGAGGGGCACCATGCTGGATTTTCGGATGGAAAGCTTTCTGGCGGTCTGCCGCCATATGAACTATACCCGGGCTGCGGAAGAACTGAATTTGACCCAGCCTGCCGTATCCCAGCACATTCGCTGGCTGGAAGACTACTACGCAGCGCCCCTGTTTTACTATACCAACAAACGGCTGAGCCTGACCCCGGCGGGGCAGCTGCTGCTGACTGCCGCCACCACCGTACAGCACGACCAGGCCCAGCTGAAACGGCAGATGCAGCAAACTCTTCAGCATCCCCAGGATCTTCGTTTCGGTGTCACCCCAACGGTAGGGATGTACCTGCTGCCAGGGCCGCTGGCAAACTATCACCGCACCTATCCCCAGGCCAATCTCTTCCTTCAGGTGAACAACACCCAGTCTCTCTGCGAGCAGCTGGACCGGGGAGAACTGGACTTTGCCATTGTGGAAGGATATGTGCGCAAGCGGGACTATGACACCCTGCTTTATTGCAGTGAACCGTATCAGGCAGTATGTGCTTCCGACTACCCTCTGGAGGGAGAGCCCAGCTGTCTTGCTGATCTGCTGGCTCACCCTCTGATTATCCGGGAACCCGGCTCCGGAAACCGGGAAATCATCACCCGCAGTCTCAAACGCAGCAACCTGGATCTATCCGATTTCCGGGGGCTGCTGGAAGTCGGCGATATGAACGTCCTCAAACAGATGCTATTGAGGGGGTGCGGTATCGGATTTCTCTACCGCTGCGCTGTTGCCGAGGATCTGGCACAGGGACGTCTGCGGGCGCTGCATCTGCAGGACATGCAGGAGCGCAATGACATCACCTTTGTCTGGCGCAAAGGCAGCGTCTTTGCCCAGGACTATCAGCGCCTGTTCCAGCTGCTTCGCCCGGAGAATCACTTCATTTCTTCCAGCGTCCAGCCGAAATCGTTGTGATAAACCATCTGCCGGGTCATGCCGCCGTCGATGCAGATATTCTCCCCGGTGATAAATCCCGCCTTATCCGAGCAAAGGTAGAGCACCATGTTGGCAATATCCAGCGGGTTTCCCACCCGACCGGCTGGATGCTGGCTGGCATCCGGGCCTTCATAGACGGTATAATCCGTATCAATCCAGCCGGGGGAAATGGAATTGACCCGAACCTTCCCTGCCAGACTCACCGCCAGGCCATGGGTCAGGGCGCTGATGCCGCCTTTGGCTGCGGTATAGCTCTCCGTCTGGGGCTGGCTCATCCGATCCCGGGAGGAGGAAATGTTGACAATGGCCGCCCCGGGGGCAAAGTAGGGCGCAAACAGCTTGGTCAGGTAAAATGGCGCGCTTACCCCCACCCGGAGCGCATAGTTAAATTCCTCGTAACTGCAGGTATCGATCCCCTTCATTAGCGGCAGTGCGTTGTTGATGAGATAATCCACATGGCCGTAGTCGGCAATCACCTGGCGTGCAAAGTCCTCCAGCACTTTTTTGTCCGCCAGATCTCCTGTGTAATAGCCTCCCGGCAGCAGGTCAATGGTGCATACCTGAGCGCCGGATTTCTGGAACTGCTGGGCAATGGCTTTGCCAATACCTTTTGCCCCGCCGGTAATGACGGCAACTTTGTTCTCAAACATAGTCATTTCTCCTTTGAATCTAAGACTTTTCCAGTTCTTTCTGTGTTATTTTTCATTATACTGCTTTTTCCCCATAGCCGCAAGTGTCTTGCAAATGCTGCGGCTCCATGGTATATTGGGTTTACGCTGCGAAAGCCGAATTTATCATTGTCAGGAGGAATGACGACAATGAAACGATGGATTTTGACTGCCATTCTGTTGCTCATTGGATTGTTCTTTTTTACTGTGGGCATTTACATTGGACAGACAGATGATTCCCCCGGCGCCGGCGGACTTGGCATGCTCCTGATGCTTTTCTTTTGCTGGCTGGGGTGGAGAACCTTTCACAAACCCAGAACATAAACACACCGAATTTATAGAATCGAGGAAATCCTTATGCTGGCTTATACCTATGTAAGTAACGGAACATTTGAGCTTCTGGAAAAGCCCAAGCCCACCCTGCTCGATGACCGGGATGCCATTGTAAAAGTGACGCTGGCCAGTATCTGCACCAGCGACCTGCATATCAAGCACGACAGCGTTCCCCGGGCGGTGCCGGGAATTACCGTAGGTCACGAAATGGTGGGTATTGTGGAGCAGGTAGGCTCCGCCGTTACCACCGTCAAGCCCGGCGACCGGGTGACGGTAAACGTGGAAACCTTCTGCGGCGAATGCTTTTTCTGCCAGCACGGCTGGGTAAACAACTGCACCGATCCCAACGGCGGCTGGGCATTGGGCTGCCGGATTGACGGCGGACAGGCGGAATTTGTCCGGGTGCCCTATGCCGATCAGGGATTGAATAAAATTCCCGATTCCGTCACGGATTTGCAGGCGCTGCTGGTAGGCGATGTGCTGGCCACCGGCTACTGGGCAGCCCAGATCTCCGAAATTCAGCCTGAAGACACGGTGCTGATTATCGGCGCAGGGCCCACCGGACTGTGTACGCTCCAGTGCGTACAGCTTCACAGCCCCAAACGAATCATCGTCTGTGACGCGGATGCCAGCCGGTTGGCCTTTGTTCGTCGGCACTATCCCGGGGTACTCACCGCCCCGCCGGAAGCCCTCCGTGACTTTGTGCTGGCCCACAGCGACCATGGCGGAGCGGATGTGGTTCTGGAGGTGGCAGGCAGTGACAGCAGTTTTGCCATGGCCTGGCAGTGCGCCCGGCCCAACGTTATCGTTACGGTGGTGGCCCTCTACGACGGCCCCCAGGTTCTGCCCCTGCCGGATATGTACGGCAAAAACCTGACCTTCAAAACCGGCGGCGTGGACGGCTGCAACTGTCAGGACACCCTGCAGCTCATTGCCCAGGGGAAACTGGACACCACGCCACTCATCACCCACACCTACCCGCTGAAAGACATTGCCGCAGCTTACCAACTGTTTGAAAACAAACAAGATGGGGTAATCAAAGTGGCAATCGTCTGCGGTTAAGGGAGGAAAACCATGGCAAAACGCATTGGCGTCCTGTCCGACACCCACGGGCTGCTCCGGCCGGAGGTGCTGTCTGCCTTATCCGGCTGTGACAACATCATCCACGGCGGCGATATCAACAAGCCGGAAATTCTGGAGCGGCTGGAGAAAATCGCTCCGGTCTATGTGGTACGGGGAAACAACGACAAAGAGTGGGCAGAGCACCTTTCCCTTACGCTGACCTTCCAGATCGAGCAGTGCCGCTTTTTCCTGGTACACAACAAAAAACAGGTGCCCCAAGACCTGACCGGTATCGATGCGGTAATCTTCGGTCACTCCCACAAGTATTTTGCCCAGGAACTGGACGGCAGGCTTTGGCTGAATCCCGGCAGCTGCGGTAAGCGGCGCTTTGACCAGGAAATCACCCTGGCGATACTCACGGTAGACGGTGCTTCCCTGTCCGTGGAGAAAATTGACATTCAGCCTTGATCCCAACCAACATCCCAATAAAACGCAATGCAGCGCCGGAAGGGTTTCCTTTCCAGCGCTGCATGTTTCTTTTTTAATTCAGGCTTTTTCCCTCAGCAGTTGTCCACAAATTCCTTAAAGATCTTCCGGCTGTTGGCATCCGACCAGAAACTGAATTCCGGATGCCATTGGACAGCCCAAATGAAGCGCCGGTGCTTATGCCGCAGGGCTTCCACCAGTCCATCCTCAGCCTGGGCCATGATTTCCAGGTTTTCCCCCAGTTTCTTGATTGCCTGGTGGTGGTAGCTGTTAACCCCCAGGCGCTCCCTTCCCAGCAGTCGGCGCAGTTCGGAGGTCAAAATCACTTCATGCACCACCTGGTTATAGGGAGGCTTTCCATGATGGCCCACATTGTCGGGGACCTCCGTGGGCAAATCCTGATACAGTGTGCCGCCTTCCAGTACGTTCACCGTCTGAATACCCCGGCAGATGCCCAGCACCGCCTTATCCTGCTCCACTGCCCGACGGTACAGCGCCTGCTCCAGCACATCCCGCTCCGGGCACAGAACGCCGCAGGTGTCCTTCTTCTCTTCCCCATACATAGAAGGGGAAACGTCATGTCCGCCGGTCATCAGCAAGCCGTCACACACATCCAGAATTTGCACCGCGTCTTCCGGCTGCACATGCAGCGGTAGGATCAGCGGAACACCGCCAGATTCCCGGATACCGTCCAGATAATTCGGCAGCATCCAAATGCTGTTCTTCTCTTCATCCCACAGCGGAACTACCGCAATCCGTTTCTTAGCCATAATCATTCTCCTATATCGGTTTTCAATCATTATAGTACTGGATGGGCTGTTGCGCAAGGGGCGTTTTTCTCACATTTATCATTGCGTTTTTTCGGATTTGGGGTATGATAGTGCTATGCCAAAATCAGGAGGATTGGAAACATGGAGATTACCTGTTCCGTATTGGAAATACCGGGAGCGCCCCTGCTGGAAGAAAATCCCCTGCCCATGTTCCGGGCCAAGCAGCATGACCTGGATATTGCCAGCAACGGCACCCTGTCGCCCCGGGAACTGGAGGGTCTGGGAAAACACGGGGGATTTCGGGTGCTTCCCTACGGGATGCAGGACCGGTACACCCGGCAGCGAAGGATGCAGCAATATCCTACCATCGTCATGGAAAATGACAAACTGCGGGCGGAGTTTCTTCCCCAGTTCGGCGGCCGGCTGTATTCCCTTTACAGCAAGGAGCACGGTCAGGAACTGCTGTTTAAAAATCCGGTGTTCCAGCCAGCCAATCTGGCTATCCGCAATGCCTGGTTTTCCGGCGGTGTAGAATGGAATGTCGGGCAGTTGGGACATGCCTACCATACCTGTGACGATGTTTCCTTTGCAAAGTGTCTGGCAAACGGAGAAACCTTCCTGCGCCTGTACGACTATGTGCGAACCACTGGGCTGTTCTGGCAAGTGGATTTTCACCTTCCGGACGGTTCTTCCTTCTTGTATGCCCACATTCGGATCATCAACGACGGCAATCAGGATCAGCCCCTTTACTGGTGGACAAACACCGCCGTACCGGAACGGGGCGCGCGGATTTTCTCAGGGAATGAAAACATCATCTATATTGACCCCAAATCCCTGGTCAGTGAGGGCGCTCCCCATGGATATGGCCACGGCGTAATGCCCGAACTTCCCAGAATGCCCGGCGTGGATATCTCCTATCCGGAGGCATTCGATTATACCAGTGAATACTTCTTCCAGAACACCAGTGAAGACCCCAGTCCCTGGGAAGCGGCAGTGTATCCCCAGGGCATTTCCTTCCTGGAACGTTCTACCCAACCCTTAAGAACCCGGAAAATGTTCTGCTGGGGCCAGCACTCCGGCGGCCGCAACTGGCAGGATCACCTGGCAGAGCCAGGGAAAGGCGCCTATGTAGAAATTCAGGCCGGACTGACTCCCACCCAGTCCCACGGCGCTGATTTGCCGGCACACAGGGAAATTTCCTTTACCCAGGCCTTCGGCAGCTTCCATGCCAGTACCCTTCGGGAAGGCATCTGGCAAGAATCCTGCGCCAAAATTCAGCATCTGGCGGATCAGGTGCTGCCCCCAGATGCCATCCAGGCGCTTCATCGGGACTATACCGCCATGGCAGATGCGCCCTGCGGTGCCCTTCTGCACAAGGGCCATGGCTGGGGTGCTCTGGAAGCCATGCGCCGGGAAATCTGTGGAGAGCCCGGGATTCCCGCCCAACTGACATTCCTGCTGGAAGGGACGCCTGAGGAAGAACCCTGGCTTTCCCTGCTGGAAGGGAAACAACTGCCGCCCATCCTGCCGGGGCAGCTGCCCCGCTCCTGGATGGTGGACCCTGCATGGCGGGTACACCTGCAAAATGCCATCGCACAAGACCCACAAAATCCTGCCGGACTGATCTACCTGGGTGTGCTGGAATACGAGAATGAAAACTACGAAGCAGCCCAGAGTCTATGGAGAAAGGCCAACGCAATTCAACCCACGGTAATCGCCCTGCGGTGTCTGGCAGTCTCCCTGGAGCGGGACGGGCAGGAACAAGCCGCTCTGGAAGCCATGGAAAAAGCCTTCTGCTTGGAGGAAGAAAAAACCGTACCCATCACCCGGGAGTATTTTGCCATGCTGCAAAAAGCCGGACGATTCCAGGAAATGTGGAATCTTTATACCGCCCTGCCAGAAAGTGTTTCCAAGGACGAGCGGGTGATGATTTGCGCCAGTGCTGCTGCATTGGAGCTGGGGCAAGAGGATTTTCTGGAACAGGTGTACCAGCATACCTTTGCGGTCATCCGGGAAGGAGAAAACCAGCTGTGCGAAATCTGGTTCCGGCATCAGGCTATGAAAGCTGCCCGAAATCTGGAAGGTGCCAATTTGGAAACCCTGACCCAGCAAATGCGCCAAACCCTCACCCCGCCGAAAACCATTGACTACCGCCTGGCCCAGGCGTAGCTTTGCGATGACAGAGAATTGAAAAAATGCCCCCCTGTACAGGATGATGCCTGCACAGGGGGATTTGATTTTGGGCGAGAATCCTGGTCCCTTTCCGCCGGGAGGATGGGGAAGCCTTATACCTGTCCCTTCCACACCCGGGCCAGGATGTCCTTCAGAACCAGCAGGGCATCGGTATTGTTATAGCCATACTCCACCCGCAGCTGGGTAAGCATCTCCCGCAGTGCGGGGGCATAGTCGCTGATCCGCACGGTATTGTGGTAGGATGCCAGCACCGGATATTTCTTGCTCCATACCTTGTTCCAATCAATCCGGGCCTGGGCTTCATCGCTGACACTTTCGATCATCTGCTGAGCCTGCTGCTCATCAAAGTCATACTCAATCAGTTCATCCAGCGTCATACGGTACAGCATTGCCAGCCCCTTGGACTGGCGGATATCCGGCAATGTCTCGTTGGTCTCCCATTTGGAGATGGTCTGGCGGCTGACTCCCAGTTTTTCCGCCACATTTTCCTGGGTCAGCCCGCTTTTTTTCCGGGCGTGATACAAACTGCTTCCCAAACTCATGGTGTTTTCCTCCTGCTTGATGATTTCTGCGTTTAGTATACTGTCAAAACCGCGAAAAATCTACCAAGAAAAGATGCCACTTTCGCCCGGTTTCCTGGCATTTTCTCCGCTGATGTGCTATACTGAGAAAAACAGATCGGGAGAGATTTACATGACCAAGGAAGAATATCAGGCTGCTATTCACTACTGGGAGGAAAAAGACGCTATCAGCGTCAAGCTGGAACCAGCCAAACTGCGGTCCATGGTGGAAGCATATATCCAGGCGAACAACACCTGCGCTCTGGCCACCGGAACGGGAGACTACGTGCGCTGCACCCCTATCGAGTACAGCTGGCATGACAACTGCTTCTGGATGTTCAGTGAGGGAGGCAAAAAGTTCATCGGTTTGCAGGAAAATCCCTATGTATGTCTGGCCATCTATAACCGGTATGAAGGCTTCGGGAAGCTTCACGGAATGCAAGTCATGGGTCTGGCGGAACTGGTGGAGCCGTTCAGCGAAGCTTACAATGCCCACGCCGCTTGGAAAAATATCTCCCTGGAAGTGCTGAGTAAGCTTCCCAGCCCTATGCACCTGATTCGCATCCGCCCCACCCGCATTGAGTGCCTGTTCTCCGACTTTAAGCAGCTGGGATGCTCCCCGCGGCAGACTTTGCTATTGGAAAACGAGAATTAAGCACAGCATCAAGAAGGGGCTCATGGAAATCAAACAGCTTAGAATGTCCCGGGGTTCCACCATGTACAGCCTGCATACGCTGGGTATTTAGATGCTGGCTCTGACGCTGATTTTGGGCGGAACCAGAGCACGTAATTTTGACCATTCAGGAGGCAATCCATGACCGTATCCAAAGAAGAACTGCTGGAAGCAAAACGGCAAATCGAATCTACCCTGCACAAGCTGCACCAAACCGTGCAAACCCTGGAGGGGAAGAAAACTCCCTCCCGCTACAAATCCCAGATCACGCTGGCCAGGCGCCGCATTCAGTCCTTTACCATCGCTGTTTCTCTTATCGACGCAGAATTGGAAAAGATGGAATAAGAATACCCCGGAGTTTCTGAAGAAATTTTCCAGGAACTCCGGGGTTACTTTCCCCAATCAGCACCACGGGGGCTGTGTTATTTCTCAAAACTTTCCCCGTCCGTCCTCACGCACTTCTCAATAATCTGCGCAATCATCTCCACCTCGTCTGCGCAGTCGTTCCGCAGCCACTCTTTGATAATCGCCATAATTCCCTCGATATAGTAGGCAATATAATACGAACGATGGGCCGGCGGGATCTGAAACCGCTGCAGAATCGGCAGAAGAATGTGTTCTTTCAGATCTCCATACTGCACATGCGCCTGCATGGAGCCTGGATTGCGAAACGCCGCACGGTAGACTTTCTTATTGTCCCGAATAAAGCGAAGATACGGCAGCAGATATTCCCGGGTAGCGAGAACCAAATCCTTTAGCTCCCGGCTCTCCATTGCGGTAAGAGCGTCCTCTTGCCTTTGTGGAAAATAGGAGAGGAAACGTTCATTGGTTGTCCTCATCGCCTCATCAACAAGATCGGCGACCGTCTCATAATGCAGGTAGAAGGTGGAGCGGTTCACCCCGGCTGTTTCGCAGATTTCTTTTACCGTGATGTATTCCAGGTCCTTCTTTTCCAGCAGCGTGATGAGCGCCTCATCCATGCGCAGGGCGGTATTGAAATATTTACTCTCCGATTTGTTCATATGCCGCCCTTCTCCCTTTCTTATTCAGCCGATTCGCTGATCTCTCTGGCCAATTGCATGATCTCAAAGGCATACTTTTCCTTACCGGCAAGGAGCAGCTTTTTATAGATCAGATAATTTACCCCAACGCCGGCAAAGCCCAACAGTCCCAAGACGATTCCGACGCCCGTCATAACGGCGCTCCCGTTTCCAATCACGTGCATGGAAAGGCACATCCCAAGTCCCAGGACAAGGGTCATTCCCACCCCGAAGGTGTAGGCAAAGATATTGGCTTTGCTTTTTGCTTTTCTGTCCAGCTTCCTCAGGGCAACAACCTTGGAAGTATCCTTAGGTGCATACTCATTGGCAATGGCTTCTGCATAGATTTTGTCTGTATTCATAATGGTATCCCCTCAAAATTAATTTCTTGGCTGCAGCTTACGATGAAATTATAGAGGATTCCCTTTTGAAAGAGAACAACACCTTAGCGTCTTTCTGCTGATTTCAAAACTTTTAAAACACAACATATTGCTCACCGCCGGCTACATTCCCCGCCCTGGGCATAGAATTCCTGCGGAATATTTCCTTTTCCCGTTTTGGCAAGGCCCGATAAAGTATCGTTTTTTTCTGCCCCTCGATACCTTCCTTCATATAGCGTTGGCGAAGGCACGTTCGTCTCTTACCAGAATTGTACCCCGCAGGGAGGATAATTGCAAGGCATTTTCTCCCCAACGGTAAAAAGAGATAAATATATCTCTTTTCTCTTGACACAGTCCGCAAGAAGTGATATATTTGTCCTATCAAGAGATAAATATATCTCATTATTAGGAGGCATTGCTATGCATAAAAGAGCAAAGCTTTGGATTGGCAGCGGAATTTTTTGTGTTTTGATGTTACTGGCTTCTTCGTGGTATGCGGTTACCTATAACGATTCCCGTTTGGTAGTCCCAATGGATTTTGCCAGCTACACATTTCAGGTCAACGATCTGCCGATGATTTTCTCCGTTTTTCTGACCTGTATTTACATCCTTGCGTTATTTACCGCACTGATGCTTCATGCCTATAACATGCGGCGCCAGCAAGCCAAAAGCAACACTACCCGCAAGCTCAATCCCAAGCTGGGACTTCTCGGTTTTTTGGGTTTTCTGGGTTTCGGAGGGTTCTGGACATACTCGGTGGACGGAAGCGTCTTCCCGTTTGTCTTCTTCCTCTTCTTTGGTTTCTTCGGATTTTACTATGAAGGGAAAATGTCAGCCACCTTTATGGATGAACGGTTCCGTGAAAATGCAGTCCGTGCCAATCTGAAAGCGTCCAACATCACGTTATCGATTCTTTCCATCACACTGATTCTTTTTTGTCAGGGCAAGCTGTTTGCAAATCTGGAATACACCCTGATTGCCCTTCTCATTACCCTTTCACTGGCCTTGGCACTGCGGATTTTTCTTGCGGAATATCTCCTTTATCGCTATGATCATGACGACCTGGCAGAGGAAGGTAGGGAATAAAGCGTGGCAGAATTTGAATGCAGGCTGAAAATATACCGGCAGCAAAAGGGCTTGACCCAGGAACAGTTGGCGGAAAAGGTAGGCGTAAGACGGGAAACCATCATGCGGTTGGAAAAAGCTCAGTACAATCCGTCACTAAAGCTGGCTATTGATATTTCCCGTGTGGTAAAAGCGCCTATTGAAGCAATTTTCCTTTTTGATACCCAGTAAACAAAAAACCGGCCGTCAGCACCTACGCGCTGACGGCCAAATTCTTATCCTTCCGGAGAAACGGAAGGGAGATTGCCCAGATTGTCGTTTTCATTTCCGTTGGGAATAGATTTCAAGTATTCCGTGTCTCCCCGATGGGCAATGCCCACACCTGCAATCTGTCCTTGCTTTGCCAGAGAAACTGCCTCCGGCTTGGATACGAACGATTTGTCGGACAGCTGATATCCGGTAATTCTGCCGCTTTCTTTTACCAGCCCAACGATTCGCTTGGCGTTGGCATTCGCCTGGGGAATCTGATCCAGTGTGTTCTTGACAAGATTATATTGCTCCATATACCTCTCTCCTTCTGCCGTTAGTCTGCGTTGTACCTCCGATAATATTCATACCAGACAGGGGCAATCGCCGTCTCAAGGGCGCAATTTTGAAATTGCATTTGGTTTTTTCAAAAAAGGTGCTTCCTTTTTGGAGAAAAACGCAGTATGATAGCGAAAAATACCAAGAAAGGGGCAGTTGGCAGCCGATGAGCATTCTGAAAAATGAAATCCCGATTCTGGAATTTGACACCGACAAGGCGGCGGTTATTAACCCCGATCACGAAGGTCTGAATCTAAGGCTTCCGGAAAAGTGCGTGTTTGCCTTTCTAGGGGACTATATCGACACATATGCGCAAAAAAGCGGCGCCAGACAGGTGGAAACCTTTATCAGCGCCACGAAGCATTATCCCATTTATATCACCCAATATCAGGGCACGGAAATTTGCCTTTGCCAGGCGCCGGTTGGCGCCGCCCCGGCAGCCCAGCTGATGGATTTTCTAATTGCTTACGGAGTCAAAGAAATCCTTTCTGCCGGCTCCTGCGGAGCGTTGGAGCCGTTCCCCGAGAGCACCTTTCTCGTTCCCCGCAAAGCGCTGCGGGACGAAGGAACTTCTTACCACTACGCGCCACCCTCGCGATTTATCGAGATCGACGAGCGAGCCAGAAGTGCCATTGCGCAAACCATATTGGAACATGGCATGCACTACCTGGAAGTGATTACCTGGTCTACAGATGGATTTTACCGGGAAACAAAAGAAAAAGTTGCATATCGCAAGTCAGAAGGCTGCGCCACCGTAGAGATGGAATGTTCCGCTCTGGCCGCCTGCGCAAAGCTTCGGGGTGCAATTTGGGGAATGATCCTCTATACCGCAGACACCCTTGCAGATGCAGAACACTATGACGAGCGAAGCTGGGGCGCAAATGCATATGAATTAGCATTAACGCTGTGTTTGGACGCAGTACAAAAGATCAAACGCTGAGAGGAGTAGATGTTATGCCGTTAAAGTTGGTAAAAGGCAGCTGGGAATACAAAGACCAAATCACCGATATGCTTGCGGAGTGGATTGCATATAACCAGAAAACAGAAGCAAACCGTTCTCCCTGGGCAATCTTCAAAAAGGATTACCGGGATTTTGACAACTATCTGCGCAGCTTGGATTGCAGCGAACCTCATGACGGGCTGGTTCCCGACTCCACTTTTTTCTGCCTGGATGAGGAGCGGAACATTTTGGTAGGCGCCGTGAATATCCGGCACTATTTGAACGATTACTTGCTGGCACATGGTGGTCATATTGGCGACGGAATCCGGCCTTCGGAGCGCAGAAAAGGTTACGCAACCAAAATGATTGGCCTGGCCCTGGAAGAATGCAGGAAACTGGGCATCACCAGGGTCTTGCTGGTATGCGATAAAGATAACATTGGCTCGGCCAAATCCATTGTCAAAAATGGCGGCATCCTGGAAAACGAGGTTACCCGGGACGGAACGGTGGAGCAGCGGTACTGGATTGATTTGGATGGAACTGTTTCCTTATGAAAACAGTTCCATTTTACCAATTGCCGCCTACATCCATCCGCCTTCTCCCTGCTCAGCGGCGTCTTCCCATGGGGCTGACTGCCATCAGGATTCCGTCAATCCCCAGCAGGATAAGGTAACAGCCAGCAAAGCAGCGAATCACCGACAAGGTAAACAGAGGGCTCAGGAGCATGAGAAACCCCAGAATCAGCCCTGCGATGTTGAGAATCAAAGTCACCGTATATATTCCGCTGCCGGCAACCCGTCGAATCGGCTCCAGATGTGCCATCCGGGAAATACAGTGGGCAATAAACCAGATGGGAAGCAGCAGCGTCAGCACCAGGGCCCCCACTCCAGGGTACACCAGCAGCGTTATGCCGGACATGACGCTGAGAATCCCGGAAACCAGCGCAAGAACCGGACCCAGACCAGTGTAGCGCTCCACCTGAATATACAGCACAATATCCGTAATTCCCATAATGATGGCGGCCGCACCATAGGCGTATACAAACCCTGTCAGTGCCAGGTCTGGCTTGGCAAAAACCAGGATACCCAAGGCAACCAGCAAAATTCCCACAGCCAGCTCAAGCCAGCCGAAGCCAGAACGTCTTCTCATTTTGCTTCCCCTCCCATCAGGATCTCCATAAACTCCTCACCGGTGATGGTCTCCTTCTCATACAGGAACTGGGCCAGTTCGTCCAGCTTGGCCCGGTTGTCCTCCAGAAGTTTTCTGGCCTTTTCATGCTGGGCTTTCACCAACGCCACCACTTTCCGGTCGATTTCCCTCTGGGTTTCCGGCGAGCAGGCCAGGGAGGAATCCCCACCCAGATACTGATTGTTCACGGTCTCCAAGGCAACCATGTCAAACTCCTGGCTCATGCCGTAACGGGTAATCATAGCCCGGGCCAGCTTGGTAGCCTGTTCAATGTCATTGGAGGCACCGGTTGTGACGGAACCGAACACCGTTTCCTCTGCTGCCCGGCCACCGGTGTAGGTAGCGATTTTGTTTTCCAGTTCTTCCTTGGTCATCAGGTACTTGTCCCCGGTTTCCACCTGCATGGTGTAGCCCAGAGCGCCGGATGTCCGGGGGATGATGGTGATTTTCTGCACCGGGGCAGAGCCTGTCTGCTTGGCCGCCACCAGGGCGTGGCCAATCTCATGGTAGGCAACCACCCGCTTTTCCTGGTCGGAGAGGACGGCATTCTTCTTCTGGTAGCCGGCAATGACCACCTCGACGCTTTCTTCCAGATCCGACTGGTTTACAATAACGCGCCCGCTTCGCACCGCCCGCAGGGCTGCTTCGTTAATGATATTGGCCAGTTCCGCTCCGGAAGCGCCGGCAGCCATCCGGGCAATGGTATGGAAATTTACATCCTCCGCCGCCTTGATCTTCTTGGCGTGAACCTTCAAAATGGCTTCTCTGCCCTGCAGATCCGGCAATTCCACCGGCACCCGCCGGTCAAAGCGCCCGGGCCGGGTAAGGGCCGGGTCCAGGGACTCCGGCCGGTTGGTAGCAGCCAGAATGATGACGCCGGTGTTTCCTTCAAAGCCGTCCATCTCGGTAAGCAGCTGGTTCAGGGTCTGCTCCCGCTCGTCATTGCCGCCGTAGCCGCCGGAATTTCGTTTCTGTCCAATGGCATCAATCTCATCAATAAACACAATGCACGGTGCCTTTTCCTTGGCCTGCCGGAACAAGTCCCGGACCTTGGAAGCACCCATGCCCACAAACATCTCCACAAATTCCGACCCGGAGATGGAGAAGAAGGGTACATTGGCCTCGCCAGCCACAGCCTTTGCCAGCATGGTCTTGCCGGTACCTGGAGGGCCTACCAGCAAAATACCCTTGGGCATAGAAGCACCGGCTTCCGTATACTTCTCGGGGGTGTGGAGATAGTCCACAATCTCCTGAAGGCTTTCCTTTGCCTCATCTTCGCCAGCCACGTCAGCAAAACGAATGCCTTGGGTGGAGGGGACATAGACCTTGGCATTGCTCTTGCCCATGCCGAAGGTCATGGCATTTTTGCCCCCTGCCTGGTTCATCAGCTTTCTGCTCATGTACTGTCCCAGGCCCACAAAAATCAGAATGGGCAGAACCGTTGTAAAAAACAGCGTCACCAGAGGCGACGCAGGTTCCTCCACCACCCGATCAAACTTGGCACCGGCGTCATGCAGGCGCTGGGTAAGGGTCGGATCTTCCATGGGGCTGGTCTTATAAACCAGGGTCTTGTCCTTGTCGGTGAACAGAATCTGGGTGTCCTCTACCTGGACAATGCCGATATTCTTTTCCTCGATCATGTCCATGAAGGTGCCATAATCCACCTCGGTCACCTGGTTCTGTGTCAGCATGGGCGTGATAAGCATATTAAACAGAAAAATGCTCAGCAGGACAATGCAATAGTAATAGATCAGCGGTTTTTTGGGTGATTTGACTTCTTTCATAATATTCTCCCTTCTTGCTGCCGAAGCAGTTGAATGTCAATGGCATCCAGAGAAAGCAGCAGCGCCCGGTTTGCTGCCTGATGAGCAAAATCCAGGGCGTACTCCGCAAGCAAGATCTTCTCTTCCAGAATGGTTTCTTCGTCCGGGCCATCCTGTGCCATGATCCGAAGATGGTCCTTGGACTCCTGCACGATTGCCTCCACCTGAGCGTAGCTCTGGGCCAGCACCGACACCAGCGGGGATCTGGATTGCTGCAAATTTTCGAGCAAATCCGTCCTTGTCTCGTCACATTCCCGCTTCAGATCTTCGATTTCCTGCCGCAGTTGGCTGTGGCAGGAGGTCTGGCCAATGCGGATGCTTCTGTGCAAACGATCCATTTGCTCTTCCAGTTGTCCCAGTTTCACGGATAAAATTTCCTGTCCCATACCTGTGCCTCCTTTTCCCATATTCTATTATTCTTTTCCTCCGGTTGCAATACGCACAACTGCGCAGCTGTATAGACAAAACCGCCGAAGTGTAAAGAATTCTTACACTCCGGCAGTTCTGTCAGGCACGGTCTATTTCTTTTCGTTCGATTGGGGAGATTCCCTCTGTCATCAGGCGGAACACCGTGTGAACAATCTGATCCAGATTCTGCGTATCCGCCTCCGTCCAGTTCCGCAGAAGGCCGATCACCGCCTGACTATGATAGCGCAGGATCAGCCGCACCTCAAATCGGCTGCAGCTGCGATACAGCCCTTCTTCATCGCACATCTGCTCAAACAGGTTCTGAACATACTGGGTCAGAAGTCCTTCCAGCTCGTCCCGGTAGCTGCCGTGGAGTCCCTTTTGCATATAAGGCAGGGTATTGATCGCCATGCCGAACAGGTAGCGCAGCCGCGCCTCCCCGTTTCCCTGGGCTTTGGCTTCCTGCAGCGTCCGCTCTGTATTGCGCTCCAGCATCCAGCGAAACAGCGCCGGAATATCCTCAAAATGGTAGTAAAATGTCTGCCGGGTAATCCGGCATTCTTCCACAATATCTTTTACCGTTAGTTTCCGGGCGTGCTTTTCCATCAAAAGGGTCTTGGCTGCCTGGGCAATGATTTCTTTCATATCTGCCGGCACACGATTCCCTCCCCCACAGGATTTTTTCTGCTCCCATTATACCTGTCCTGCCCCAACCTTGCAAGCATTTTCCCGCATTCCCCTTGACGGCGAAAGAAGGATTGGGAAAGCAGCTGCGCCGATACTTGATTGATTTCATAAAAAAGCAGCACACAGCATCGTTTGCAGGATGCTGTGTGCTGTTGTGTGGATACTGCCGGAAAATCAGCAGGGAAATCAGTAGGTCGGCAGTGTGCCATAGCCTGCGGTCTGGTAATTGGAAAAATCTCTGCAAATCTCCTTGCCTGCGCACAGATCTTCCCGCTGCAGGGAAATCCAGTCCCGCAGATAGTCCAGTCGCTCGATAATATGGGCAAAATAGGTAAGAGAAATGTCGATTTCCGAAACCCTTGCCACCTGCATCCAAGTTTTGATATAGTCCAGCTGCAGATGCACATACCGCTGAATCAATACCCGAAGCTCCTCTTCCAGCAAAACCATATCTTCCACGGTAAGATCCTCGGTTTCAAACCGGGCAATGATTTTTCTGCTCAAAGCCAGTTTATCTGTCATCAGCAGGAATGCATTTGCCTGGTACAGAAGCTGATCCCGGATGGGGCTCAAGGGCAGGTTGGCCGCCAGCTTTTTCCCCTGCAAGGCCAGGTCTGCAATTTGTGTGCAGACTGCTTCCGGGATGGAAAAATACGGACGCAGTGGATGCTGGGAGTGCCGCTCCAAAACGGTCTGGACCCCTTCCGGTAACGTCAGATCGTAAGCCTTCAAACCTGCGGGAGGTTCCGGGCCCCGGATGGCCTGACCAAAAATCGGCTCATCAAACAGCGCCATTACGCACTGGCTGCGATTTTTCGACCAAATCGGAGGAATCTGATAAATTTTTGCCAAGGTCTGAATGACCTGAGAATACCCGGGCAAATCCAGAATCCGGTCCAGATAGGCATCTGCCTTTTCCCGATCCTGGGCTTCTCCTGCCCAGGCCACCGCCGCAGCATAGCCATATCCATAATACCCGGCTCCCGTCTGGGTATAACCGCCATGGTCATTCCAGTCGGTAAACAGCATTCCGCCCGCATTGGCCGCAAATCCTTCTTTCAGCAGCTGGTTCACATTGGCCAGGCAGCCATCCAGCCGGGGGAACAGAGTGTTCCAGTTGCCGGAACCTGGGGATACCCAGTAATCCAAATGATAGCGGTCGAACACAGCCGGCGTCCCAAAATAGGGCTTGGGGTCATAGCACCAGTCCAGATACCGCACATCTTTCGGCAAGGTGGGCAGATACTCCGGATGCCGCACAATCACATCTCCGAAGAACATGATTTTTTTGCCGTATTTTGCAGCCAAATCATGGACTTTATTCAAAAACTCCACATACAGCACAGAGCCATCCTTGCCCAAAGGCGCACTCTTGCCCTTGCCGATGTCGTAAGGTTCGTCGAAGCAGATATTCACCCACTGGCTTTCAAAAAGCGGCAGGTATTCGCTGAACATATCATCAATCAGATTCAGCGCATCCTGGGAGGTGGTGCAAAGGGACCAGAACATTTCGCTTTCGGAAAGATGCATATGCTCCTTCCGGGTCAAAATCCGTCTGCAATGTCCCAGGCACTGCAGATTGGCCTGCAGCTCGATTCCCAGCTCCTTGCAGCGCTGCTGCAAAGCCAAAATGTCCGCAGCAGTGATGGGATCGCTGCCTTCACAGATTTCCGGATGCTTTTGGAAATCAAAGGTATGCTCTATGTACAGCTGCAGAACATTGTAGCGCATTTTGCTCAGCATTTCTGCCAATTCCAGCAGGTATGCCCGAGTATAGACCTTTCCTCTGGAAACATCCAGCATCAGTCCGCGATATTCCATGGAAGGATAGTCCACAATTTCCATGCACATCACTTCTTCCCCGGCTTGGGTCAGAATCTGCTGCAAGGTGTCCAGGCCATACTGTAAACCCGCCGCATCCGCGGCGCAGATCCAAATGCCCTCTTGCCCAATGTGCAGCACATACCCCTGCTTGTGCATAGGTGCGGCACCGGCAGTCACCTGGCCTGCCTCATAGCAAAATACGCCCTGCTTTGCCTGGTATTGCGGCTGCAGGTTTTGGGGCAGAGAGGCAAACATGAAGTCTGCCAGCGCTGCGCTGCAGCGTGGGTTGCCCAGCGCCTTGACATTGCACACACCGGGATAGTGGGCAATGGATTTCACAGGGGGAAACAGTTGATATTCCATCCGTTATTTCACACTTTCTTTTAAAATTATCGCCAGGGGTAGGCCCGATCCCACATGTTTTTAAAATCGGCCGTCCAAAGTACCTGGTAGTCTTTTCCGGGATAGTGCTGCAGATCTTTGTCCAGCGGTTCTCCCTGCAGCAAAAGCTGCCTTTGCTGTGCCAGCCATCTAACGGTCTGTGCCAACTGCACGCCTGCATGGTCAAACAGGGACAGGCTGGTCTGGATACCCGGATGCTCCGCTCGCAGCATCCAGACATTCTCAAATTCCCGGCGGATTTTGCAGAAGTCATCGTAAAGCAGATGAATCTGGAAGATCATACTCATGATGTCATCCGGAGAAATATCCGCTCTTGCCAGGTCCTTGCGAATCTGATAGGCCAGCAGTCCCTTCTGTGCGATGAACTTCGTCATATGGGCCGACAGCATAAGTTCCTGCAAGTAGGCGCTGCCAAGCAGGGCCTGCCAGTTCTCGTCGGGATAGGTATGCATTTGGTCTGCTTTTTGCTCAATTGCGGAGGCAATGGCGCTGCAGGCGTCGGTTCCGCAGCGGAGCAATTCCTGGAAGGTCTGCTCCGTCAGTTTCCGATAGTTGTCGTTGCCCTGCATGGCAAGGCCCGCCAGCATGTCGTCAAAGAAATAGTAGATGGACATGGTTTTGAAGTCTGTCTGCAAATTTTCCGCCAGATTCGAATCCATCAATGCCCGGAACCCTGCGGCAACCTCCTGGCTGGCAAACATCACAGGCCATGTCATGGCTTCCAACTCTTCCGGGGTAATATCCGGGCGGTTCCTCTTCTGGGCCGCTCCCAGCAAGTAGCCGTACAAGCTCAAGCCCAAAGGCTGCATGTGACCATAGTCCCCCCAATCGGTGACCAGGAAGCCCTTGGCCCCTGCGTCCAGCGCCTGGGCATATAAATTGGTCAGGTTGATGTAGCAGTTATATACCCGGGGGAAAATGGAATTCCATGTTCCCACACCACCGGCTGCCCAAAACTCTCTGCCGGTCTTTTGGAACAGGCTCAGGGATTCAAATTTCGGCAGAGGATTGTAATTCCACTCCATGACAATTGCGTTTTCCGGCAGCTGAGGGATCAAGTCCGGATACTTCTGGACAATATCTCCCCAAAGCTGGATTTTGGTAGCGCCGCCCTTTTGCGCAGCTTCGATCACCCGCAGAATATGGGAAAGAAATACCTTTCCCTTCCCCTGATTTTCCACTGCTTCCTTGGAGTAACCCGTTCCCAGGTCATAGGCTTCATCCATGTTGATGTTGACCGTTTTGCTGGTAAACCAAGGCAGCACCTGGGCAAATTGGTCTTCCAGGAAGGCATAAACCCCTTCGCTGCCCGCAGCCAAAGAAAACAGATCCGTATTCTCCGACAAGTGGCTGTAACCGGGCGTTCTCAGTACCCCGTGCATATGGGAGTAGGTCTGGATACAAGGCTGCAGCTGCACAAAATGCTCCCGGCAGACTGCGTCCAATTCCCGGATTTCTTCTTCGGTGTACGCACCCGTCAGTGCTCCCAACAGCGGATGATCGTGCAATGCCAGCTTGTCTTCGCTATATAGCTGCAAAATATTGTAGCGCAGATCGGAAAGGAAGCTGACCAACTGCTTCAAATACGCCATCTTGGGGAACTTTCCCCGGGAGACGTCCAGCATAACGCCCCGATTGGGATAGTCCGGCACCTCTTCAACCACACCAAAAGGCAATGTGCACTGGTCGATGGACAGCAAAATCTTGATAGCGGCCAAGCCGTAGTAAAAGCCATGTCCATCTCCTGCCTCCAGTGTGATCTTCTGGGGCTGGATCTGCAGACGATATCCTTCCTCAGGCAAATTCGCCTGCTGAAGATGCAGCAGATTTTGGGATTGAACGGATATAGGCAGGTGGATAAGCTGCTGCTTCCATTCGGCAAGAACCGGCAGCGCTGTCTCCAGGCGAAAATCCGAGAATTTCCCGGATTGTCCATCTTGTTTTGTCCAGTTATATAAGGAAAAAGCCTTCATTGACATCCTCACTTCCACGTATCGTTGACGCAGATTTTTCTCCAGTTTAGTGATTCCCGCGTTCCCTTGGATAAGAGAACGCGGGAGTTTTTTTAGTTCAGTGCCTTCAGTTCGCCATTGAGAATCTTAATGACAACAAAGCTGTCATCACCGGCGCTGTTCTGATACAGGGTATCATCCTCGCCCCAGTCGGTTCTCAGGCCATTGCTGGTAACATACTTGGAGTACTTGGTGTACAGAGGCAGAATCGGCACAGTTTCGTTCAGGGTGTAAACGATCTTTTCGATAGCTTCTCTCTGTGCATCGGTATCCCAGCCTGCAGTAGAGGCCGCGATCAGCTCTTCCAGATCCACAGTCCCGCAGCTTTCGGTTTCCTGAACCATGGGGTAGCTCAGGCCCTTGGCGCAGTTAACGTTGCTCAGCAGGAAGGGAGTTTCGAAAGCGAACATGGGATGAGACTGGGCAGTTCCGAAGAAAGAAACCGCCACTTCGTAATTGCCTTCGTTAATGTTGCTCTGACGCAGAGCAGAGTCAATGCCGTCCACCGAAGTCTTGATGCCGAATGCAGTCAGCTGGTTGGCAATTTCGGCAGCAGCCGTAGAACCGTCGCTCCAGGAAGTGGGGCACTGCAATGCGATGGTAAACTGAGTGCCGTCTTCTTTATACCACTGGCCATCCTTCTTGGTCAGGCCAGCCTCCAGCAGCAGCTCCTCCGCCTTCTCGTAATTGACGGAGTAGTCAATCAGCTTGCTGGTATCTACCCATGCTTCCGTCATGTCATCGCCCAGGCCGGAAATATACTTGGTGCCACGGGAAACACCGGGCAGAGCCAGCTCACCGACTTTTGCACGATCAACAACGTAAGCGATGGCCTGTCTGACCTCCTTGGAATCCAAGGGTTTCACAGCCTCATTGAAATACAGTGCGATGCCGTCAACGCCGGCAACCTGCAGGGTTTCGTAACCCATGCTCTCGAACGTTGTCAAGGTGGCAGCGGGGAACTGGTGGGTCAGGAAGTCCACCTCACCATTGAGCACCAGAGGGGTCAGTTCGGGAACATCGCCATTGTAGACCAGCACCTTGGAGAAGTTGACCTGATCCGCCAGGAAGGAAGTTTCATTCTTCACCAGTTCGATGCAGGATTCGGTAACATTGGCAGGGTCCAGGTAGTAAGGACCGGTGGCATTGACCATTTCAGGACGGTACATATTGAAGTCATTTGCTACCTCCTGCCACTGAGCATCCTCTTCTGTCACGCCGGCATCCATCATATCCTGTACCTTCTGGGCATACTCGCCATAGGTTGCAAAATCTACGATGGGCTTTCTCAGCACATAGCGCAGCAGCAAAGAAGAGGGCGTTTCAACCGCAAAGGTGACCTGAGTATCAGAAGTTGCCTCAACGGACTTGATATAGCTCCAAACCGGATTGCCTACCAGCTTGTAAATCATAAAGGTGGTCCATACGTCCTTGGCAGTGAAGGCATCTCCGTTGTGCCAAGTAACATCGTCTCTCAGCGTTACGGTGAAGGTGGTGTTGTCTTCGCTGGTTTCCCAGGATTCCGCCAGCAGAGGATGATAGGTGTCATCCGCGGCGGTATAGGTTGCCAGTGCCAACTGATGCAGCTCACGGAAATACTTCAGTTCAATGGCGTTGGAAACAAACATATTGAAGTGACCGGTGGGCATTGTGGCATAAGGCCATCCGCCTACAAAAACGGCGTCCTTATTCACTTCTGCCTCCTGAGCGGCAGTCTCCTGCACTGCCTGTGCGATTGTGGTTTCAGCAGCATCTTCTGTTGTCCCGCATGCCGCAAACATACTGACAACCATGACCAAAACCAGTAACCATGCGATTCTTTTTTTCATCTTCTTGCTCAACCTTTCCTTTTTGATCTGTTTTTTATTCCTGCTTGTTCCTGTGAGTCCATAAATACAGACCGCCGAAAGCAAGCATAATAAACCCAATAACCACATCGATCATGCACATCTGATACGATGCGCTTCCCGGGGTGTTGTACCCCAGCAGCATCGCCGATAAACCCGCGACGACAATGCCCACTGCAATCAGAATTTTCGCAAAATTTTTCATGGCTCAGAACCCTTTACTTTGTCTGATAATGGAAGCAGCAAACCTCATGACCGGTTTCCACAGTGAAAGCCGGGGGATTGGTTTTCTGGCAAACTCCGTCAATGCACTCGGGGCATCTGGGATGCAGCGGGCAGCCGCTGGGCATATTTCCAAAGGATGCGATGTCGGCATCTTTCAGGGAATATTTCCGAAATTGGGCATCTTCCAGGATGCCGGTGTCTCCCACTGCCGCAGAGATAATGGCCCGGGAATAGGGATGGCAAGGATTTGCCACCAGCTGATCCATACCTGCCGCCTCTACAATCCGTCCCAGGTACATGACCATGGCTGCCTGCCCTTTTGCAAAATATTTGCCCAGGGCCAAATCGTGGGTAATGAAAAAGTAAGCCACACCCAACTCCTGCTGGATCTGCTTCATGGTACTCAGCAGGCTGATCCGCAGGGAGGTGTCAATCATACTGGTCGCTTCATCCACAACAATCAGTTTGGGATTCATGGCCAGGATCCGGGCAATGGACACACGCTGCCGCTGTCCGCCGGACAGATGCGCCGGATACTTGTCTACAAAATCCTCCACCGGCGTTAAACCCACCAGCTTGAGCAGCCGGGTAACTTCCTCGTACAGTTCCGGAATTTTGGTAATTTTCCGGTGGCGACGAATGGGGTTTGCAATGATGTCAAACACCATGGACGCCGGATTCAGAGATTCATAAGGATTCTGGTGAATCAGCTGGACGCTTTCCCGGAAAGCATCCCATTCTTTTCCCTTCAGTTGGGACACTTCTTTTCCGCAGAAGCGGTAAGAACCCGTGGTATAGTCGCTCAATCCGGCAATGATCTTACCCAGGGTTGTCTTGCCGCAGCCCGATTCTCCCATGACACACAGGGTCTGTCCGGCGCCAATGGTTAAATTCACATCCCGCAGGATGGTCACCGGCTGTCCTTGCTTCTGAGGAAAGGATTTCCCCAATCCGGAAATTTCAACGATGGTTTCCACAGGCATCACCTCCTGACATAGGGTTCCAGCAAGCACAGTACCAATTCTCCCCGCCAGGAACCGGCTTGCTTTCCGGAATCGATTCCTTGCAGACAGGCAAGCACCGGCTGCATCTGGGAGCAAACGGGCATCCGATCTCCTGCTCGATCATATCCGGCGGCGTTCCGGGAATGGATACAATCTCACGGTCATCCATTGTTAAGCGGGGAATGGCATCCACCAATCCCCTGCTGTAAGGATGCTCAGCACTGCGGAAAAAGGTTTCAACCGGTGCAGACTCCACCGCCTTTCCGGCGTACATGGTAACAACCTTATCCGCCAGTTCCGACACAATTCCCAAATCATGGGTAATAAACAGCAAGCTGAATCCGTGTTCTTTCTTGAGCTCCTTCAGCAGCCGCAGAATCTTTTCCTGGGTCAGCAGATCCAGCGCTGTGGTCGGCTCATCCAGAATAATCAGTTTTGGCTCCAGCAAAAGAGCCAGAGCAATCAATGTCCGCTGCTTCATGCCGCCGGACAGTTCGTGGGGGTAAGCATTTAAAACCTTGTCCGGGTCCAGCATCACCACCCGCAGCAATTCGCTGGCGCGCTGAAGGATTTCTTCTTTGGAACGAGACCGGTCATGGGCCCAAACGGTATCCAAAAACTGGGTTTTGATCTTTCTTACCGGATTGAACGAGCTTTGGGAAGCCTGGAACACCATGGAAATTTCCGACCAAAGCAAAGGACGCAGGTCTTTGCGCTTGAGTTTCAGAAGATCGATCTCCTTCTGATCCTGATAGTACAGGATTCTGCCGGAGGTCACGGAAGCCGCCATCGGCAGCGCATCCACAATGGACGTTGCCAAGGTGGTCTTTCCGCATCCGGATTCTCCGATCAATGCCACGGACTGTCCTTGGTCGATGGTGAAAGAAGCTTGCGAGACTGCTTTCAGGTCCCCTCGTTTGGTATGATAGCAAATACTTAGTTGGTCGACTTTCAACTGTGGCTTTTTCTCTGTCATATCTGCACCTACTTTCTAAGGGAGGGGTTGCAAACATCCTCCAGGGCTTTTCCCACCCACACCAGAGAAATGATCAGCAAGCAAATCATAATCGTGGGTGCCAGGATAAACCAAATGCATTTGGGATTATACACAACGCCCTGAGTCCAGGCCTGATTGATCATCACGCCCCAGTTCTGCTCCAAGGGCAAAATACCCATAAACACCAGGCTGACCTGGGAATAAATGGAAGAACGCATGAGCAAAGAGAAATTCACGGCAATAAATCCCATTAAATTGGGGGTAATTTCTTTAAAAACAATATGGGTCTTGGTAAGATTCTGCATAAATGCAGCTTCGATGAAGTCCCGTTCCTTTAACGACAGCACTTCTGCGCGAATGGTCCGGTAAAGGCCAGCCCAGGACAAGATTCCCAGCACAATCGCCAGTTTCATACTAGTAAGAGAGAAGAAGCCGGAAAGCACAACCAGCAGCGGAATTCGGGGAATGGACAGCCACACATCTGCCAGAAACAGCATAACGCTGTCAAACCGACCGCCGATGATTGCGGAAAATGCTCCCAATGTAACACCCAGGGCAATACCGATAATAGCTGCCAGCGCCGCAAACAGCAGCAGTTCCCGTCCGCCGTTGGCAATCTGCGCCCAGATATCCCGGCCCAAATGGTCGGTGCCCAGAATATGCTGCGCACTGGGTGCTGTCAGGATCTGGCTGGGGTCAGACTCCACATCCAGCGGAAACACAACCGGAGCCGTGACCGACATCACAATAATGAGAATCAGCAAGCAGAATCCTACCATTCCGGCTTTGTCGTGGGTAATGGCAAACCAGCTGTTATGCAGAAACTTTTTCATCCCGCTGGACTGGGACAAAGTTACATACGTTGACTTATTTTCCATTCTTTGCTGCACCTCCCGCCTTGATTCTGGGGTCCAACACCGCATACAGCACTTCCGCCAGGAAGTTGCAAACAACAATAGCAATGCTCATAACCAGGAAAATACCCTGCATCATGGGATAATCCCGGCCATTGGTTGCGCGAAGCAGTTCCAAACCGATTCCCTGGTAAACAAACAGCTGTTCGATGATCAAGGCGCCGCCTACGATAAATCCCAACCGCATGAAAAATTCTGTGGTGATGGGCAGCAGGGCATTTCTTCCGATATAGGAGAACAGCACCTTTCCCGAGGACAGGCCGCGGATTTTGGCCATGGTCACATAGTCCGTATTCAGGCAGCTGGTGGTGCAGGTTTTCATCAGCAACACCCAAACGCCCAGCTGAGACAGCATGTATGTCAGGATTGGAATCATGCCATGCATCAGTACATCCAGCACAAATTCCGTATTCCAACCGGGTTTCATCTGCATGCTGTAGGTACCGCGCATCATGGCGATAGGTAATATGGTGCTCTCCCCATTCCAGCGAACCACACCAAAAATCAAGATCAGGCAAATGGCAATCAAAAAATCCGGGATAGCGCTGAGGAAGGACGCAATGCCGGTGACAATGGGCTCATACCACCGGTCCCGCTTAAATGCCATAACCGCGCCAATGACAATGCCGATGATAAACGACAAAATCAGTCCTCCGCCTACTGTGAACAGTGTCCAGGGCAGCCGTGTGGCGATGATTTCCATAACAGAAACACCGGGAGATAGCAGCGAATCTCCAAAATCCAGTCTCAGAACATTGCCCAGATACGCAAAATACTGTTGGTACATGGGCTGATCCAAGTCCATGGAAAACAGGGTAGCTGCACGGTTTTTGGCTTCCGCATAGGAAATTCCATACTGAACCATCTGGTCTTCAATATACCGATCGATGGGATTGGATGGCATCAACCGAATAAGAAAAAAGATAATGGTCGTCACCAGCAGGATCGTCAGCACCATTCTGAGCAACTTCTTCAGCAGGTATGTAAGAACTGATAAATTTTTCACCGTTTTGCTACCTCCTCTAATAGATCCCCAATGTAGCGGTTGATGGCCATGAGCGCTGCACCTTTTCCAGGATTGAGGCTCTGGTTTTTGCCATAGTCAAATACCACCGGTACGGGTATTTCTTTCAAATACGTTTCGGCTTTTTCCACTTCTTCCTGAGAAATATCCGCAAACAGGCTGCCGGTCAGTACAAATCGCTCCGTATCCAGCAGATATGCCGTCTGGAGCATATGGGGCAGTATGGCAGACAAAATGTTCCGCAAGGTGCCGGCTTTCTGTTCGAACCGCTGCTGAACCTTTTGAGAGTTCAGATTTTTCAGGAAAAACTCTCCAGCAGCCCCCTGTTTGCCGCGGTATAAGTTGCCGTCCATCATCAAGCCGCAGCCAATACCAAAGGGGATATCATTGAGTACATACAAAACAAAATCATCGCATTTATGCTCATAGCGATATAACTGCGCAGCACTGTTCGCATCGTTTTCCACCACAATGGGAATATTCGGGAAAGCTTGCCGCAGGTGTTCCGGCAGGTCCAGCAAATTCCAGCCGCTATCCCCGGCGGTGGTATGATTTCTGCTGCCGGAGCGGATGGTTCCATCCTTGTACACCACTGCTTTGATGGCAATGCCGATTCCCCGGATATTGGTGTGTTCAGCCAGCTGTCCGCCGATGGTTTTGTAGATCATGCTCTCCACATTTTCAGGAGCATAGGCTACAGAATCCGCCCCCAGGGTTGTTCCATCAATGCCAACCAGATAGGTATACAGGCAGTCATCTTCCACATAGACCCCGAGAAAGGCTGCTTCTTCGTTGTTCAAGCCAATCATATTTCCGGGTTTTCCTACACGTCCCTGGGTAGATTCCTTACCTACTTCCACAATCAGATTCTTTTGCCTCAAATCGTTGACCAAGTACGACACCGTGGACGCCTGAAGATCGCACTGCTCTTTCAGCCTTGCCTGAGGAACAGGCCCTTGCAAGCGCAAAGTTTCCACGATCTTTCGCAGGTTCTGTTTACGTTCTGTTTGTTTGTTCATGGCGATCACCATAGAATAGAAGTTTTAATTAATTCGTTCAAACTATGAACTAACTGTAAATAACTATACCATTCTCCTTATTTTCTGTCAAGTATATGACTTTCCAAAATATATCAGCAGAACTTAGTCAAATGTACCAATTAACATAGATTTCTAAATTTTTCACACCGATAATTTTTGTGCTATGCGTATCATTCTTCCTGCATGTCCTCTCCACTTTTTGAAAAAATGTTTGCGCCCCCGTGAGGAAGTCAATTCTCACGGGGGCTTTTTCTGATAATTATGGATGGAAGCACTAGGACTTAGCTTGCTCCCGGGATTTCGTTTCCACACGGTCGCAGAAGGCCACAACCCGGTATTCACCGCCATAGGTGCAGGTGTAGAGCACCAAATCATGACCGCTGTTGTGGACATACTCTACCTTATGGGGATCTACCGTTTCCAGTTTGCTCAGCTCGTATTCAGAGACCACCCCGTCCATATCGGTGAAAGTAACGCTGTCCCCCCTTTGTTGTCTGTAAAATATTTCATCTTACCGATCAGGTCTGCGGAGAAAGTGTGCATGTTATCCGTTGTAAGTGCTACCGTTACGCTCTGTTCACCACCGGCGGTAGCATTTGCGATGTAAGTATGGCTGGTCAGGTACTCACCACTTTTTACGATGGTATTGCCATCAGGGTCAACATTACAGTCAAATTTGTACTTAGGAGAAGCACCCAGCTTTACACTATCCGGCGTATCATTAACCGATACGGTAGCGGTATATCCCCGAGGAATCTCCACCTCAAAAGAGACTTCTCCGTTGGTTACCACTGCATGGGGTCTGCCAGCTGAGATAACCGTAACATTCTGGATCGTGCTTCCACTGTAGGGGATGCCCTTCATCACAATAGAGCCGTCCTCATTTACCTGCAACGGTACACCATCCACAGTAACGGTATACGAAATATTCAGCGGAGTTTCGGTATACCGCAATTCAATCGTCTCGCCTTCCTTCAGCACCTTGGAAACCAGTTTTGCTTTGCCTCCCACGGGTAGGAAGTAGACATATGTTTTGTCCTGATAGGTAATTCTGCTGCTATATGACCAATGTTATAGGCCACCTGACGGCAGTAGCTTCCATACTTTTTGTCCGTTTCGGCGATTGCCTGCTCGGATCTGGCGAAGTAAAGATCGATAATTTGTTTTTCTTCCATGTGGATCTCCTTTCTGAGGGAAAGGTCCCTTCACCTATATACAACGGAAGAATCTGAATTTGGTCACAAAAAGCACATAATATTGGGACAATTCGCCCATCTTAAAGATTCGTATATATTTTTATGTCATTGTATCATAGGCATTCGTATGTGTCCAGAATGCAGCCATACTATACATACATCCTAGGTATTACAATGATATTTCTGAGTGAACAAGATGCGCCATTTACAAACGGATTTCGGCATGGTAACATTAAGAAATACAGAAAATAGGGGCAATGCTTATGGATATCTATGGATTTTGGGATGCTATTCTGCGACAGGATGCAACCGCAATCCGCAGCTTTTTCCATCCGGATGCCTGGGTAAACTGGCATAATACGAACGAGCATTTTACTGCGGAAGAATTCATTCGAGCAAATTGCGCCTATCCTGGACAGTGGGAAGGCACCCTGGAACGTGTCATTACCACACAATCCCACATCATTACGGCAACCCATGTGCGAAGCAAAGGCGGTGAGATCTCCTGCCATGCTGTCTCCTTTTTTCACATAGCAGATGGGAAAATCCTGTCCGTGGATGAGTATTGGGGCGACGACGAAGAGGCTCCACAGTGGCGGCAGGATCTGCACATCGGGACGCAAATGAAATAGCGTTCTGCGTACATGTCCCAAAATACAGGATTCTTCACCGTCAAGACTTGTACTGCTATGAATCAGGAAACAACCTGCAATCTGCGAATCTGCTTACCCTTTACGGCTTTGCACGCAAAGAACAGCGCTTTGCGTGTAACTCCTGCACAGGACGCCCAACCTGCACTTTTTACTGCTTAGCTCTTACAATAACAAAAGGAGGAAACTCTATGTATCCGTATCACGGCAATCATAAGCCATCTGCTGTCGAATCTGCCATGAAAGAAATTATTGATTATATTGGTAACGAAGGATTGTGCGATGGTGAACGTCTGCCCAATGAACGGGAACTATCCGAGCTGCTGCATGTGAGCCGCAGTACGCTGCGTGAGGCCTTGCAGCGTCTATCCTCCCGGAATGTGCTGGAGATTCGGCGCGGTGTCGGCACATTTGTCTCGTATAAACACGGCGTGGCTGATGACCCCCTGGGCTTTACCCTGATCCGAGATAAAAAGCGACTTGCCAGGGATTTGCTGGAATTCCGCATTTTAATTGAACCCAGGGCCGCAGCCTTGGCCGCCCAGAACGCCAACGAAACAGATATCGCAGAATTGGCTTACCTTTGCGATTCTGTGGATGATCTGATCCGTTCCGGTAATCCACATTTGGAACGGGATCAGGAGTTTCACACCTGTATTGCCCGCTGCAGCGGCAATATCATTATGCCAAAGCTTCTTCCCATCATTCATGGCTCCATCGGCGTTTTTATTGCAGAAACCGGAGGACAGCTTCGGGAGGAAACCATGCGCACCCACCGGGCCATTCTCAATGCTATCCGGGCACATGACGGCACCGCCGCCTATGATGCCATGTATCTGCACCTAATTTACAATCGGGACCGATTCCGTTCTGACCCCATTTTGTTGGGCGGCGAATATCTGACAAAATAATAGCCTGTTTGGGACCACAGCCTGCATTGGTTGTGGTCCTTTTAAATTACTCCGACCACTATCCAGCATTTTCCCTTTTGTGGTCAGACCACTATCTCTGTTTTTCATAGTTAAAATACACAAAATATGTGCCTATATACGAAAATAATCTGAATATATTGACTTATTTCTTTACATATCTTATAGTTTTCCTAGAAATTGAGGTGAAAACTCAAGAAAAATAAGGAGTGCGTGATATGACAAGTCAGCAAATCCGTGCCATTGCGCCGGAACAGGACCCGCTTCGCATGGGAATGGGCTGGACTGTAGATGACCTGTCCAAACCCCAGATCATGGTAGAAAGTACTTTTGGTGACAGTCATCCCGGAAGTGCCCATCTTCTGGAACTGGTGGAGCAGGCAGTGTGTGGTGTCAAAGAGCACGGCGGCAAAGCAGCCCGCTACTTTACCACCGACATCTGTGACGGCATGGCTCAGGGACACGATGGCATCAACTACTCTCTGGCCAGCCGGGATACCATCTGCAATATGATCGAAATTCATGCCGGAGCAACCCCCTTTGACGGCGGTATTTTTGTTGCCAGCTGCGACAAGGGAATGCCCGCCCATCTAATGGGCATTGGACGGGTGAATATGCCCTCCATCGTGGTTACCGGAGGCGTGATGGATGCCTATCCTCTGTGCAGTGAGGTCAGCGATATCAAAAAAGACCTGCTCACCCTGGAACAGATTGGTATTTACTCTGCCCAGTATGAGCGCGGTGAAATCGACGCCGAAAAGCTCACCTGGTACAAACAGCACGCCTGCCCCTCCTGCGGCGCCTGCTCCTTCATGGGAACCGCCTCCACCATGCAGATCATGGCCGAGGCTCTTGGATTGATGCTGCCCGGTACGGCACTGATGCCCGCCACCTGCGAAGATCTGAAGGATGCTGCCCGTCGGGCTGGTGCACAAGTTATGGAATTGGCGCGGACAGGACTGAAGCCCCGGGATATCGTCACCATGAAATCCTTTGAAAACGCCATTATGGTCCATGCGGCAATTTCCGGTTCTACCAACTCTTTGCTGCATCTGCCTGCCATTGCCAAGGAATTTGGTCTGGAAATTGATGCCGACACCTTTGACCGGCTCAACCGGGGTGCCCACTATCTGCTCAACATCCGTCCCGCCGGGAAGTGGCCTGCTCAGTTCTTCTACTATGCCGGCGGCGTCCCCCGTGTGATGGAAGAAATCCGCTCCATGCTTCATCTGGATGTCATGACTGTCACCGGAAAAACCCTGGGTGAGAATCTGGACGAACTGAAAACCAACGGTTTTTATGACAAGTGCGACGCCTACTGCGCCAAATGGGGAAGTACCTGGCAAGATATCATTCATCCCTTTGACAAGGCCATTGGTACTGATGGTGCAATTGCCATCCTGAAGGGAAATCTGGCGCCGGAGGGTGCGGTGATCAAGCACACCGCCTGCCCCAAGGAAATGTTCCAAGCCACTTTGAAAGCCCATCCTTTCGATAGTGAGGAAGAGGCGCTCTACGCCGTGCTGCACAAGCAGATTCATCCTGGCGAAGCCGTTTTCATCCGCTATGAAGGCCCCAAGGGCTCCGGCATGCCTGAGATGTTCTACACCTCGGAGGCCATCTCCTCCGACCCCGATTTGGGACATTCCATCGCCCTGATTACCGACGGACGGTTCTCCGGCGCTTCCACGGGTCCTGCTATCGGCCATGTATCTCCGGAAGCTGCGGACGGCGGCCCCATCGCCCTGGTAGAGGAGGGTGACCTGATTCGAATTGATATCCCTGCCCGGAAACTGGACGTTGTCGGCATTCACGGTCAGCCGATGACGCCAGAGGAAGTTGACGCTGTTTTGGCTCAGCGGAAAGCCGCCTGGCAGCCAAAAACTCCCAAATACCCCTCCGGGGTTTTGAAAATCTTCTCCCAGCATGCTGTTTCCCCCATGCGCGGCGGATATATGGAATGATTCCGTTTTTCCGCAGAAAAAAGAAATAAACGAGAGAGGTACTGTTTATGGATGCATTTGTCGCAAATCCCACCCGATTAGTTCTTGCTGCCCTGTGCGGACTGGTTATTCTGCTGACCCTGATTATCAAGGGAAAGTTCCAGCCTCTGATTGCCATTTTGATTTCCGCTCTAGGCATTGGTCTGCTTGCCGGAATGCCCGTTTCCATGATTGTCGACACCGTCACGAAACCCTGAAGGGCATCGCCCTGCTGGTCGGCCTGGGTTCTATGTTCGGCGCCATTCTGGAAATTTCCGGCGGTGCGGAACGGGTCGCTTTGACCATGATTCGCCGCTTCGGAGAAAAGCGCGCTCCCTGGGCCCTGGGCTTCACCGGCATGGTGGTCGCCATCCCGGTATTCTTTGACGCAGGCCTGATCATCCTCATCCCCCTGGCTTTCTCCATTGCCCGGCGGGCAAAGAAATCCGCCCTGTTCTTCGTCATTCCTCTTCTGGCCGGTTTGGCTGTAGGCCACGCCTTCATTCCTCCCACGCCCGGCCCTGTGCTGGTGGCTAATATTCTGGGTGTGGATCTGGGTCTGGTCATTGCGTTGGGTCTGTTCTGCGGCTTCTTCGCCATGGTTCTGGCGGGCCCTGTATTTGGTAAGATCTGCGGTCAGAAGTTTGATGTTCCGGTGCCTGCCCAGTATATGAATGCCCCCGAATACGACGAGAGCAAGCTTCCTTCCTTTGGCAGCGTTGTCGGCATCATTATGATCCCCCTGTTCCTCATTCTGATCAACTCCGTACTGGGTATGATTCCCCAGGGCAGCGCTGTGGATGCTCTGCGCCCTGTGTTCACCTTCCTGGGTACTCCCTTCATTGCCCTGCTGCTGGCTACCATCGCTGCCATGTTCCTGCTGGGTGTCCGTCACGGCTACTCCCGGGAAGAGCTGGAGAAGGTTATGACCAAGTCTCTGGAACCCACCGGTTTGATTCTGCTGGTAACTGCCGGCGGCGGTGTTCTGCGGTATATGCTTCAGGATTCCGGCCTGGGTGACATCATTGGCAATACCGTTGCAGCCACTCCCCTGCCCATTGTGGTGGTAGCCTTCTTGATTGCGTTGGCTGTTCGAATTTCTGTCGGCTCTGCTACTGTGGCTATGACTATGGCCGCCGGTATCGTGGCTTCCATGCCCATGGTTTCCACCCTGTCTCCGCTGCATTTGGCCTGCCTGGTTATGGCAATCGCCGGCGGTTCCACCGCGTTCTCCCACTTCAATGACTCCGGTTTCTGGCTGGTCAAGTCTCTGTGCAATCTGGACGAAAAGACCACCTTCAAAACCTGGACCATGATGGAGACAATCGTTGGCACAACCGGTTTTGTAGTGGCGCTGATTATCTCTATTTTCGCGTAAAGAAATGCTCAAACAGCACTGCTGGAATTGCTGACGTTGGTCCGCTTTACCCTTGAATCCATTTTTTCTGCATCAATACATCCAACGAACAACACCCGGGCTGCGAAGGAAATCCCCGCAGCCCGGGCTTCCATATCTTTTCGGCAACACCCATAAAAACATTTTTGCAGAAAATCTTGCCAAAGAGCAGTTTCTTTGCTATCATAATTATAAATCATTCAGATTGGAGTTGAAAGGATGCGCAATACTTCCTGCTGATTTCTTGGGCTTGCAGAAGGCGGCGAAAAGGCCGTCGGCTTTGTTATGCCCGAATGCGGGAAAGTGCGCACCGGCTTCACTGACATAGACGTATTGCGCCCTTGGGGCACAAGCGGTTTGTGTTGGCTGCGGGAGGCTTTCCTGCGGTCAATTTTTCTATTTTGGAGGGCAATATGTCTTTGATTCAAGTTTCCAATCTGACCTTTTCCTATGACGGCAGCTATGAACCCATTTTTGAAAACGTCAGTTTTCAAATGGATACCAACTGGAAGCTGGGCTTTACCGGCAGAAACGGCCGGGGCAAGACCACTTTTTTGAACCTGCTTCTGGGAAAGTACCAATATCTTGGCAACATTTCTTCTTCGGTGGAATTTTCCTACTTTCCCTATTCCGTACCGGACAAAAACATGTTCGCCATTGATGCCGTGGAGGCCATGCACCCGGACTACGAATACTGGCGCCTCGCCCGGGAGATGGCGAAATTACAGCTGGATGAGGAAGTCCTGTACCGCCCCTACACCACCTTAAGCAACGGAGAGCAGGCCAAATTACAGCTGGCAGTTCTGTTTTCCAAAGAAAATCATTTTCTGCTGATTGATGAACCTACCAACCATTTGGATCTTCCTGGCCGGGAGCTGGTAAGCCGGTATTTGAATACCAAGAAGGGGTTCATTCTGGTATCCCACGATCGTGCGTTTCTGGATGGCTGCGTGGATCACATTCTGTCTATCAACAAAGCAAGCATTCAGGTCTGCAAAGGCAATTTCTCCACCTGGATGGAGAACAAACGGCGGCAGGATGCCTTTGAACTTGCGGAGAATGAAAAACTGAAGCGGGAAATCTCCCGTCTGGATGAGACTGCCCGTCAAAAGGCGGCGTGGTCTGACCGGGTAGAGGCTGGCAAAATCCATTTGCGAACCTGCCCATCTGCACATCTGGGACGAGCCCATGAACTATATCGACGTAATCTCCCGGATGCAGCTTGAGCAGCTGCTTCTTCAGTTCCATCCTACCATTCTGTTTGTGGAGCACGACAAAGCATTCTGTGAAAAAATCGCTACAAAGATTGTAAAATTATCGGCACTTTGAAGATTTCAGTCAGCGTTCATAAGAAATTCTTCCGTGGTTGACTTGGACGAACAAGTATTCTACAATATGTTCATCAAATTAGCAGCTCAATAAAGCAGAAATTTTCACCAACTTCAGGTGCTCTTATGGCAATTGCTGCAAAACCACACAGGCCATCGTGGGTTCGTTGGTGCAGGAGATGCGGTATCTCGATGAACTGGCGGGCGCACTTGCCAAAGTAAATTCTACGACAAAAATTCTGAGATAGCATGAGGTAATCACTATGTGGACTTGTCCAAAATGCGGAAGGAACTTCCGCAACTGCAACCAAAGTCATTACTGCGGGAAAGCACCGGAGACCATTGCGGAATATATCCGGGAGCAGCCGGAAGCAGTTCAGCCGATTTTGCGGCAGCTTCAGGAAACCATCCATGCAGCGATTCCCGAAGCAAAGGAGAAAATTTCCTGGAGTATGCCAACTTTCTGGAAGGGGCATAACCTGATCCAATTTGCAGCATCCCAGAAGCATATCGGGCTGTATCCCGGTCCCGAGGCTGTGGCTTTTTTGCCGATCGCTTGCAGGCGTATTCCACCAGTAAAGGCACCATTCGTCTGCCGCTGAATCAGCCGTTTCCTCTGGATCTGATTGCGGAGATCGCCCGGTGGTGTGAGAAAAACAATGGAAAGTAAGAAAAGGAGGCATACCTTTGGGCAAACAGTACGAATACGATGCTGTCATTCACGAACTGCCGGAAAAAGGCGGCGCCTATGTGGTGTTTTCCTGGAACATCCGGGAGGAGTTCGGCAAAGGCCGGGTCAAGGTACATGCCACCTTTGACGGCATTCCCTATGACGGCAGTATCGTCAATATGGGCGTAAAAAACGAGGATGGTTCAGTCTTCTACATTCTCGGTATGCTGAAATCCATCCGCACCCAATTGGGCAAAGGCCATGGGGATACCGTCCATTTGGTGATCTGGGAGCGGACGTAAGGACAAATCAAGGAAGTGGTCCGAGCGCAGCGAACCCCGTCAGGGCTGCGGCAGCGGTCACTATAACCAGAAACTGACTACCAGATGTCGGACAGAGAAAGCCGGAACACATCCATGTGGGAGTTTGCAGCAAAAGAACTGACCGTGCTGGCCAATGTGATGACGGCAACCCGTTCTGGAGACACACCATTGCGGTCTGTGATTCTCTGGCAAATGGGATCGAAAGCGCGAGTATTGCAGAATAGCAGATACATTAGGAGGTACCAAAATGAAACTGAACAGCAACCGAATTGATTTCGAATATCAGCCAGGTGATGAGATCTTCACCTTTCCCGATGAAACAGGACTGCCCTTCCTGTTTGAGGTAGGTGAGGAGCTGACCCATGACCCTGCAGCCATGGATGCAGTTGGAAAGATGTTGGATGAGGTGGAAGACTTGGTAGACGAAGCCAAGGCCGCCCTCAAAGCAGCACAGGCAGACGAGGACAGCCCATACCACGACACCGTAACATTCTTCCTGCAATTCCACCGGGACGAAGTAGACCCGGATATTGCAGCGGAACTTTTTCCAGAAACCGATCCTGCCAAGCTGTCCTTTTCTGAGATGGTGGACTATTTACAGCTCGCACGATTTGCTAGTTGTGTGTATGGCGAATATGATCAGCAAACCTTTATTCTGGACCTGTCCTTCAATCCGGAGATGACCGACGAGCTGATGGTAATCTGCTTTAACTTAGAGAAAGAAGTTCTTGATATTACGCATGAAAGCTGAAATTTTGACTTGAGTGAGGAAAACTGGATAGGGAAACCTTTTGGCACTGCTGTTTTCTGGTGCAGCGGTGTGTCACTGCGCAGCCAGAAACGGCAATCTTTACGCAGTAAAGGCAAGATGCAAAAATATGTGCTTCAAACTGCACCTAGACAGCGGACTTATAAATATGCTCAAAAGTCCGGAAAACAACCGCTTTTCCATCCCCGTAAATCACGCAGCGGATGGAAAAGCGGTTTTCCGTGGTATGATAGCTTACAAGTCTAAGATTTGAAAATCTTTCTTCACTAAGGAATATTCCTCTCTTCTTTAGAGAAGCCCCATGCACTGGGCGATCTCCACATTTACTTGCAGGACATTCACTGTCTCTTCTCCGAAAATACCCAGCAATTTTCCCGAGGTATGGTTCTGAATGATTTCCTGTACCTTGTCTTCTGTCAGACCAGACGCCTGCGCAATTCTTGGCACCTGAATCTGCGCTGCCATGGGAGAGATGTGCGGGTCCAGTCCGGAACCGGAAGCGGTAAGCAAATCCGTAGGAATCTCTTCCCGTGTTACCTCCGGGTTCTTCTCCAGGAAATTCTGGATATCCCCTTCCACCCGCTCAGCCAGCGCCGGATTGGAAGGGCCATAGTTCTGGGAACCGGAAGCCAGGCCGCCGAACTCTGTGCCATCCAGATAGTACTTCTGAGCGTCTTCTGCTTCGGTGTAGACATTGTAGTGGTAAGCAGAAGGACGGCTCCACAGGAAGTAATCCTGGGTAAACTCCTGCCCCACAGAAACCGAGCCTACCGTTTTTCCGTCAACCGTGATCAGATTTCCGTTGGCCTGACGGGGGAAAAGCAGTGCGGAAATTCCGGTGAGCAGCATGGGGAACCCCAAACCGCAGACCAGCATCAAAATCACAGTAACCATAACCATCTGACGTAAGTTCTTCCAAAAACCGCTGCCGGATTCTTTCATGGTAATCCACATCCTTCCTTAAAGCACGAGAGTCAATATGGGACTGATCAGCAGATCAATCAGTTTGATACCGATAAAAGGCGTAATCACACCGCCAACACCAAAAATCAGCATATTTCTTGCCAGCAATTTGCCCGAAGACATGGGGCGATATTTCACGCCCTTCATCGCCAGGGGAATCAGGCAGGGAATGATGATGGCATTGAAAATCAATGCGGACAAAATCGCGCTGTTGGGCGTTGCCAGGCCCATCAGATTCAGAACCTGAAGCTGTGGAATTGCCAGCTGGAACATAGCCGGGATGATGGCAAAATACTTGGCGATGTCATTGGCAATGGAAAAGGTGGTCAAGCTGCCCCGGGTAATCAGCAGCTGCTTGCCGATTTCCACCACTTCCAGAATCTTCGTTGGGTCGCTGTCCAAGTCCACCATGTTGGCCGCTTCTTTTGCGGCGGTGGTGCCGGAGTTCATGGCAAGGCCCACATTGGCCTGTGCCAGAGCCGGTGCGTCGTTGGTGCCGTCACCAGTCATGGCAACGATTTTGCCTTCTGCCTGCTCTTTTTTGATGACATCAATCTTATCTTCCGGTTTACACTCTGCAATGAACCCGTCTACACCAGCTTCCTTGGCAATGGTGGCAGCAGTGAGGGGATTGTCGCCGGTGCACATGATGGTTTTGATTCCCATGGCCCGCAGTCGGGCAAAGCGTTCTACCATACCGGGTTTCACTGTGTCCTTCAGGTAGATCACGCCCAGAATCCGGTCGTTTTCACACACCGTCAGAGGGGTGCCACCCAGGCTGGAGACCGTATCAACCTGTGCCTGCAAATCCTTGGGAATGGAGCCGCCCAGTTTCTTGACATACTGGGCAATGGCCTCTGCCGCACCCTTGCGGATTTTCCTGCCGTCAGGAAGATCCACGCCGCTCATACGGGTTTGGGCAGTAAATTCGATGTAAACAGCACCAGGCACTTCTTCACTGGTATCCCCCAGCCGGCGAGCCAGTTCCAGGGTGGACTTGCCTTCCGGGGTGTCATCCCGCAGACTGGTCAAAGCCGCACAGCGGATCAAGTCGCTGCGGTTGGCTCCGCCTACCGGCAGGAAGTCGGAGGCCAGACGGTTGCCAAAGGTAATGGTGCCGGTTTTGTCCAGGATCATGGTATCCACATCGCCGCAGGCTTCCACGGCCTTGCCGGACATGGCAATGACATTGAAGCGGGTGACTCGGTCCATACCAGCGATGCCGATGGCAGACAGCAGACCGCCGATGGTGGTGGGAATCAAACAAACCGTCAGGGCAATCAAGGTAGAGGTTTGCAGCTGTACACCGGAATAAAGGCCAATGGGATACAGCGTTACAATCACAATCAGGAAAATGATGGTCAGCGACACCAGCAGGGTATTCAGCGCAATCTCATTGGGGGTCTTTTTCCGGGAAGCGCCCTCCACCATGGAGATCATGCGATCCAGAAAGCTGTTGCCGGGGTCCGAAGTAATCTGAATTTTCAGCCAATCGGATACCACGGTGGTACCGCCGGTGACGGAACAGAAGTCACCACCGGATTCCCGCACCACAGGCGCGGACTCACCGGTAATGGCAGATTCGTCCACAGAGGCAACGCCTTCGATCACTTCCCCGTCACCGGGAATGATTTCTCCCGCATACACCATTACGATGTCGCCTTTTTGCAGTTCACTGGAAAGCACCGTGGTTTCCGTGCCATCCTCCGCAATCCGACGTGCCTGGGTATCTTTCTGGGTCTTTTTCAGGCTGGCAGCCTGGGCTTTGCCCCGGCCTTCCGCCACAGACTCTGCAAAGTTTGCAAACAGGACCGTGACAAACAGCACCCCGCAGACGATGCTGTTGTATGCCCGCAGATTCGTATCCTGCGCCACATCGCCAAACAGATTCGGGAAGAAGGACAGCAGCAGCGTGATGACGCACCCTACTTCTACCACAAACATCACCGGGTTTTTCATCATGTACAAGGGGTTCAATTTAGAAAAGGAACCAATGACCGCCTGGCGAAAGATGTCGGGGGTCATCAATTTTTGATTCTTCTTGCTCATAATGTTTCCTCCTTATCCCCAAAGTGTCAGATGTTCCGCAATGGGGCCCAGTGCCAGCACCGGGAAAAATGTCATGGCCGCAAAGATATAGACCACGAACACCAAAATGACAGAAAAACTCATGGTATCGGTTCGCAATGCACCAGCAGATTCGTTAACAAACCCTTTCTTCATCAGCGATCCAGCAATGGCCAGCTGCAGTACAATGGGAAGATACCGTCCGAAGAACATAACCAATCCGGTGGTCACATTCCAAAACAAGCTGTTATCCGCCAGACCTTCAAAGCCGGAGCCGTTGTTGGCAGCAGAGGATGCGTACTCATACAGCACCTGAGACAAGCCGTGGAAGCCCGGATTTGTAATGCCCGCCTGCCCGCTGGGGATTGCCACCGCCAACGCAGTAAACGCCAAAATCAGCAGCGGGTGAATGATGATTACCAGAGCGGTCAGCTTCATCTCCCGACCTTCAATCTTTTTGCCCAAATATTCCGGCGTGCGGCCGATCATCAGTCCGCAGATGAACACCGCCAGGATGGCGTACAAGATCATATTCATCAATCCCACGCCCTTGCCGCCAAACACCACGTTCAGCATCATGTGCAGCATGGGAATCATGCCGCCCAAGGGGGTCAGGGTATCGTGCATGTTGTTGACAGTGCCGGTAGTAAAGGATGTGGTCGTGGTGGTGAACAAAGCCGACTGGGCGACACCGAAGCGAACCTCCTTGCCTTCCATATTACCCATGGACTGGCTCAGGCCAACTTCCGCCAGTGCCGGATTTCCCTGGGATTCTGCCCAGAAGCAAACACTCAGGCCAATCACGAACAGAATGCTCATGGCTGCGAAAATGCTGCACCCTTCCCGGCCAAACACACTTTTCTGCTTCTGCACGCCACTGACACGCTCTGCTTTCCTCTGGCCCACCATTTTGCCAAAGGTAATGACACAGGCACCGGGCAGAAGCATCATGGAATACAGTTCGATCAGGTTGGTCAGCATGGTGGGATTTTCGATGGGTGTGGCGGAGTTTGCTCCCAGGAAACCGCCGCCATTGGTTCCCAAATGCTTGATGATTTCCAGTGCCGCCACCGGGCCGGAGGCAATCACCTGCTTGGCGCCCTCCAAGGTATCTACCACAATATTCCCGGAGAGGTTCTGGGGAACCCCCTGCCATACCAGCAGCACTCCGCCAAGGATAGACAGCGGCAGCAATACCCGGGTGATGATCCGGATCAAATCGCTGTAGAAGTTGCCTACGCTTACCTTGGACTTTCCCGCCAGGCCACGGATAAAGGCGATGCAGGCAGCATAACCGCTGGCCGCGGAAACAAACATCATAAAGGTAATGACCATCATCTGCGTCAGATAAGACACGCCTGTTTCTCCGGAATAGTGCTGCAGGTTGGTGTTGGTCATAAAGCTGATGATGGTGTTGAAGGACAAGGACGCCTCCATTCCTTCAATCCCATTGGGATTGAACAATGCACTGCCCTGCATTCTCAGGATCAGGTAGCCCAGTACCATCATAACGGTATTGGTGCCCAGCAGTGCAAGGGCATATTCTTTCCAATTCATCTCCCGCTGGGGCTGGACACCGCAGACTTTATACACCAAAGCATCCACCCGGTTAAACAGCGGGTCCGCAAAGGTCGGTTTCCCGGCGGCGATGCGGTAAACATAATCGCCCACCGGAATCACCATGACCATGTAAATCAGCAGGGTCAGGATAATTTGCAGCATGATAACTTCCTCCTCATGACTTCAGAACTTCTCCGGGTGAACCAGGGCATAAACCAGATAGCTACCCAGCAGCAGTACAACAATTCCAAGAACCGTCATATTTTTCCCTCCAGAATGCAGTGTTTCCGCCTTTTATTCGCAGCGATCCAGCTGTTTTTTGCACCAGCCGACAAGCAGCAGAATCAGTCCCACGCAGGCGGCCAGAATTGCCATCATTAGGATATCCATCATCGTTACAACCTCCTTTTCTTCATGGGCACATTGTAGCAGGTTTGCTGTGAAATTGGGCTTAGCGTTTCGCCGTGGGCGTTAAGATGCTGTTAAGGCATTTGCCCATAAAAAAACTGCTTGCGCTATCGCAAGCAGTTTTCTTTATTTGCGAATCATCCGATATCCCACACCAATATGAGTCTGGATGTATTGCGGGTTTGAAGGGTCCTTTTCAATCTTCTTACGAAGCGTGGCCATAAACACACGCAAAGACGGCGTATCCGAAGCCAGGGCGCTGCCCCACACCTCTTTCAAAATGTAGTTGTGGGTCAGGACTTTCCCGGTATTGCGTGCCAAAACACACAGCAGCTTGTACTCGATCGGCGTCAGGTGTACTTCTGTGCCATCCAGATACGCACACCCTGCGGCATAATCAATGGAGAGTGCACCATTGGTATAAATACTGCCGCTGCTGTGCATATCCGTCTCTTCCGTGCGGCTGCGGCGAAGAGCTACCCGCAGCCGGGCCAGCAGTTCATCGATGCTGAAAGGTTTGGTCAGGTAGTCATCCGCCCCGGCATCCAATGCCTCCACCTTGTCCCGGTCTTCACTCCTGGCACTGACCACGATAATCGGTACATTGCTCCAACCCCGAACCTTTCGGATAATGTCCACCCCATCCATATCCGGAAGGCCCAGATCCAGAATGATTACATCCGCATTGTAGGAGACCGCATCCATCAGGGCCGCTGAACCGCTTTTTGCCGTATGGTATTGATAGTCCTGGGCCTCCAAAGTGGTACGTATCAGGTTGGTGATGGCAGGATCGTCTTCCACCACCAGAATTTTGGGTTTATACATTGTCAACTTTCACCTCTTCCAATGGTAACGTAAAGGAAAATACGCATCCCTGGGGGACATTGTCCGTTACCGCAATGGTCCCGCCGTGGGCATTGACGATAGACTTGCACAGGCTCAGCCCCAGGCCCAGGCCTCTGCGGCTGTCCGCACTTCCCTGTCCGGCGGTATAAAACATATCGAACAGATGCGCCTTGGCTTCATCGGGAAGGCCGGGCCCATCATCTGCAATCTGCACACACACCATATCTTCCTGCTTCCGGGCGGACAATACAATATGGGACCCCACCGGAGTATACTTGATGGCATTGTTCACGATGTTGATGATTACCTGCACAATCAGTCTGACATCCATTTTTGCCATCAACAGATCATCCGCCAGATCCACCTGGATATGATGTTCGCTCTGCTTTCGGTCAATGTGATTCAAGGCTTCCCGGAACGCATCGTCCAGCAGTTCGGCATTCATGTTCAGATCCATTGTGCCGTTTTCAATTCGGGTAATGGACAGAAGATTTTCCGTCAGATTCATCAGCCATAGCGCATCATCATAGATCGTGGCATAGAGCGTCTGCTTTTTCTCTTCATCCAGCGAAATATTTTTTTCCATCAGGACCGCAGCATTTCCGCTGATGCTGGTCAAGGGCGTACGCAGGTCGTGGGAAATGGCCCGCAGCAAATTCGAGCGCAGACGTTCCCTCTGGGTTTGCAGTTCGATGGCCTGCTTTTCTTCCTGAAGGCCCTTGCGTTCCATCATCACGCCGCACTCATTTAAGATTGCCAGCATGAGATTTCGTTCAAAAACTTCCAATGCCGGATAGTATTTTGTGGGGATTCCCACAACGCCCATTCCTTCCTGATTCCCCCGTACCGCCAGGTACAAGTTCTGGGCATGGGACAGGGTATTGGTGGTAGCACCGGCGTGTTTGTTATTTTTTGCCACCCATTCCGCCACCGCATTTTCCTCCGGCGTAATGGAGCCAATGACCCGGTCAGCCTCTTCCGGAGGCCAAACCTGGAACTGCAACGCCTGGCCCTTCCCTGCCAGAGAATACAGAATCGGCCGATCCAGTATGGTACTGATCTGCTCCGCTGCCAGTTGAAGAATTTCCAGCTGATCCTTTCCCTGAAGCAGCTTCTGGCTGCTGTTCATCAATAGTTCCATATAGTACGCCTTCTGAGCCGACTGCCGGGCCTGCTTTTTAACCCGGGTGGCCAGTGTGCTGGAGATCATACTGGCAATGAGCATAATCAAAAACGTAACCAGATAATCCCGGTCATTGGCAGCCAGTGTAAAGCGGGGTATGGTGAAAAAGAAATTAAAGGCCACCACACTGAGTAAGGATGCCAATGCGCCATATACATGCCCTTGGGTCCAGGCTGCCGTAAACAGCACCCCCAGGATATATACGGTAATGATATTTGCTTCCCGCAGACCCAGCTCGTAAAAGCCAAAGCTGATGGCCGTTGCTGCCAGCAGAATCAGCAGCACCTTTCCCATGTCAATCCAGCGGAACGCTTCCTGTCCTTTGTATGTCCAAATCCGTTTTTTTCGGTACCGCGGCTGATTGTCTGGAATCACATAGGTATCGATATCCCCAGCCAGCCAGGTCAGCCGGTCCACCAGGGTTTTGTTCTTCCAAAGCAAACTGGGGCGATGATTGGTTCTGCCCAATACGATTTTCGTAATTCCGCTGATTTTGGCATATTCCGCAATCTGTACTGCCGGATCGTCCCCATACGCCGTGGCAATCTGGGCCCCCAACTGCTCCGCCAAGCGCAGGTTGTCCCGCAGGCGTTTCAGGTTATCCCCTTTCAGCTCCTTGGTTTCCGGCGTCTCTACCAGCAAAGCGGTAAAGCTGCTGTGGAAGGCCTCTGCCATGCGTGCTGCCGCCCGAATCACTCTGGCGTTGGAAGGAGCGCTGGACAGGCAGATCAGGATATGTTCTCCTGCCTTGGCCGTATTTTCCCGTTTGCTCTTTTGGGCATTTCGGCTCAGTCGGTCCGCGGTTCTGCGCAGTGCAATTTCCCGCAGCGCTGCCAAATTATCCCGGGTAAAAAAGTGATTCATTGCCCGATTGGCCTGACTTTTTTGGTATACCTTCCCCGACTGGAGCCGGAGGATCAGGTCATCCGGTTCAATGTCTACCAATTCCACCTGATCCGCTGCATCGAATACATAATCCGGCACCCGCTCACTGACTGCCACTTGAGTAATCGATGCCACCAAATCGTGCAGCGACTCCAAATGCTGTACATTGACTGTGGTATACACGTCGATCCCGGAGCGCAGCACTTCCTCCACATCCTGATACCGCTTGGCATGGCGGCAACCCTGAGCGTTGCTGTGGGCCAATTCGTCTACCAGCAAAAGCTGGGGATGCCGCTCCAAAGCACCATCCAAATCAAATTCTTTCAGCTGGATCCCTTTATAGTCAATCTGCTTTGCAGGAATCTGTTCCAGTCCCTCCAGCAGTGCCAGGGTATCCGGGCGGGTATGCCGCTCTACATAGCCGACCACCACATCAATTCCCTGTGCTTTTGCTCGGTGAGCCGCTTCCAGCATAGCGTATGTTTTTCCGACGCCAGCTGCATAACCAAAAAATATCTTCAGTTTTCCCATCTGCGGCTTCGTACCCGAAGAATACAACCCTTCCTCTATTTCCATCGGAACACCACCTTCCATTTTTTATTATAATACATTTTCTGTTTCTTTCCTATAAAAAACAGTGAAACGGCGTTAAGATTGTGTTAAGATGAAAAATCTTTATCGGAAACTAATGGCCTTTCCTATCCTCTAACACCATCTTATTTCCTTCTTTGCTATAGTGTAAGTACAAAAACAGCAAAGGAGGCTGCCTATATGTTTAGAAAATACCACATTACGCAGGATGCGGAATTCCCTCTGCCTGCTGCCCATCCCAGCAGCCAAATGGGCTGCTGGGGCAAGGGAGGATTCTTTGCCCAGAAGTTGTTTAGCTACCTGCGCAGACATCAACTGGAATTTTGGGTATTTCAGTTGGTTTTCGCTCCACTGTTCCTTTTACTGGTGTTGGCCCTCTTAATGGTGGTCATTGGTCTGTTAACTGAGGGAATCTCTTCAATTGTGTAAAGCTGCGTTTTAAACTTCACAGAGTTTTTAACCATGGATGATGGCGAATGTCCAGTTCTTGCAGATTGTCCCTTACAATAAACGATCCTGCCATGGTAGCTGTTAGGAATGCATCTCTAGGGGCAAATGGCAATGAAAAACGCCTTTCCCGATACCCGATTGCACCACGAAATTTACCTCACCGATTCCAGAGTGGGAAAAAGAAAAAGGTCTGCCGTTTTCAGCTTGTAAAGAAGAACATCATCCAGCATAATGGAATCAGAAATATTCTGTGACATCTCCCCTCTCTTTTTCGTATATACAAGTGAAAGACAAATGAAAGGAGGGATTTCCTTGGAAGACCATCAAATTCTGGACCTGTATTTTCTGCGTTCTGAACAGGCCATCCAGGAGACCGATACCAAGTACGGTAACTACTGTTTCCGAATTGCGTACCAAATTCTGACCAGCAGAGAGGACGCGGAGGAAAGTGTCAGCGATACGTACCTTGCGGCTTGGAATGCCATACCGCCGAAACGGCCGCCGCTTCTGTCAGCATTCCTGGGGAGGATCACCCGAAACGTATCCATTGACCGGTGGCGGACTCGCAGCGCATACAAGCGGGGCGGAGGGGAGTTTTCCCTGTGCCTGGAAGAGCTGACGAACTGCACGTCCGGACAACCCAGTCCGGAAGAGCGTCAAATTCAGAAGGAAGTTGTTCAGATGCTGAACGTTTTTTTGACGCAGCTTCCGGAACCAGAGCGAAAAGTCTTCGTCTGCCGCTACTGGTACGTGGATTCTATTCGGGACATTGCCGAGGCCTTCGGCATCAGCCAGACCAAGGTGACTACCATGCTCCACCGCACCAGGGAAAAATTACGAAAACAACTGAAAAAGGAGGGACTAGAATGACTTCTTTGGAATTGGCAATCTATCTGGGAGAAATTCGAGAGGAATTTATCACAGAAGCCAGAAATCCAGAGCAGAGGCAGCACCAGAGCCTTCGGAGAATTTGGCTGATTGCAGCGGTGATTGCCTTGGCGGCCCTGTTGGTAGGGTGTGCAGTGGTATATGCGCTGCAGTTGGAGAATCTGCGGATTGGTCAGGCAGAAATCCCACAGCCCCAGGTAGTGATCGAAGGGACCTCCCCAGCGGAAACGGAGGCTACAATGGAGGTTCTGTCTTTGCAGGGAATCCGCGGCTCGGTGAACTATCAGGCTAACCAAGAGTGGCTGAATTTTTCCCAGAGCTATACGCCCAAGCCGGTATCCGGCTGGGAAAGCAGCCCGGAGTACTGGGCTTATAGCTTGCAGGATCAGGCCATGGTGGACAAAGTGGATGAAATCTGTGAAAAGTACGGGCTGAAGATTATTGGGAAATCCTGGCACGAACATCAGGATTGCAGCCATTTCCTAAAGCTTGCAGGAATCGACAGCCTGGTAAAGCCGGAATATCAATCCGTTTTTCAGCAGCCCCAGGGTCGGTTCTTTCCCGGCGGCTCCTTTACGGTGTATGGCCAGCTAAATTTGGCGGGGGAGGAAATGCCCCTGTTTGTCACCTATCAGTATGTGAAAAAAGATGTCTTCTATGATGTGTTCGGCTATGTGAGAGCTGACAGCGTTACCCAAAAATCCATAACCACAGAGGACGGTATTCCACTGCTATTGCTGGAATCCGGGCAAAGCGGCATGATTTTTGCAGAGAAAGAGGACTGCTTCATCACCATTGGTGTGGATACGTCGGAGGCGGTTCCTTTGGAAGAAATCGCCGGTTATTTTGATTTTTCTATCCAATCCTCGCCGCTGGATACTGCTGCCGCGGACGCCAGGGAACAGGAATCTCTGGTTCTGTCCCAGCAGGGCATACAGCAGCCGCCAGCCAGCTACACAGAATACATACAGCAAATTGTGGAAAACTATTCCACGGAACCCAATGGATCTCTTGCGCTCCCGGAGTACACGTTTTATGATCTGGACGGAAACGGGGATGAGGACTTGCTGATTATGAAAGATGGCAAGATTCTGGAAATTCCCGTGCTGGTAAACGGGGAAATCGATATTGGAAAAGCCTACGCCCTGCAGCTGTGCCAGGACAATGTTTTGATACAAGAAAATTCCTATTATCTGGAAGATGAAACCTGGTATCACATTTTCCGGTTTGCCAACAATGATGATCCGGTTTTCTCCAATCCCAAGGAAGAAAGCATTGTCCGGCTGAAGAAGGACGGGCAGGGCCAGTGGTGGCGTACCTCTTCTACGGATCACTACGCCGATTTCGATACCCAAATTACAGAGGCAGAGGCAATGGAAATTCTGAATGCCTATCAGCCGGTAGAGCTAGACACCAAACCTTTAAGCGAGTTTCAGGAGCCTTAGTGGGTCAGAGCAAAAACACATCCACTTCTTCGGTGGATGTGTTTTTGCGTTTCAGGGAATCAACAGGTTTTCCATGCCTTCGATACTTTGGAAAGCTGCTGATTTGCTCTCAGAATTTTTGAAATGCACCACCCTGGGCTTCCTGCTAATCTTCTCCTCTCCAGCAAATCCCATCCGTTTGATGCAACTTTCCTTTTGGTTCAGGAACTGAAGCACAGCGAGGATTCATTAATTTGTACCTTTTCCCCGGATGATCCACTTCTTCCGGAACACCAGCAGACTCCAAGGTGATTATCACATACTCAGTTTCCTTCAGATGCCGTTCATAAAAACTGGCATTATTGTAATACAGAAATGGTTATTTGTCGCAGCTATTGCAGTCAGTAGTTGCTAAATTCGCTTCAACGGAACGCCCGGTTCGGATGAACGGTGTGGGCAGTTCGGTTGAAGCGGTGTGAAATTTA
>CALWOA010000008.1 GCA_944382965.1 uncultured Oscillospiraceae bacterium
ATGGCTAGCAGAATGAAAGAAAAATATGTTGCTGAGATCGCTCCTGCTCTGAACAAGAAGTTCGGCTACAAGAGCGTGATGCAGATCCCCAAGCTGGATAAGGTCATCGTCAACGTTGGCTGCGGCGAAAGCAAGAACAACGCCAAGGAGATCGAGGCCATCTGCAAGGATATCGCCACCATCACCGGCCAGAAGCCCATCACCTGCAAGGCTCGCAAGTCCGTTGCAAACTTCAAGGTTCGTGAAGGTGAAACTGTTGGCGTGAAGGTTACCCTGCGCGGCGACAAGATGTACGAGTTCCTGGACCGGCTATTCAGCGTGGCCCTGCCTCGTGTCCGCGACTTCCGCGGCATCAACCCCAACTCCTTTGACGGCCGCGGCAACTATGCCTTCGGTCTGAAGGAGCAGCTGATCTTCCCTGAGATCGAGTATGACAAGGTGGACAAGATCCGTGGTATGGACATCTGCATCTGCACCACCGCTACCACCGACGAGGAAGCCAAAGAGCTGCTGACCCAGCTGGGTGCTCCCTTCACCGCTTGATTTAGGAGGATTTAGCAAATGGCAAAGAAGTCTATGATCCTGAAGCAGCAGGCTGAGGCTAAGTTCTCCAGCCGCCGCTACAACCGCTGCAAGATCTGCGGCAGACCCCATGCTTACCTGCGCGATTACGGTGTTTGCCGTATCTGCTTCCGTGAGCTGGCCTACAAGGGCCAGATCCCCGGTGTCCGCAAGGCCAGCTGGTAAGGTCGAGTCTATAATGTGAAACAGATTCGGAGAGTCCTGGGAAGATGGCTCTGCCTGCGGGCAAAGCGCATTCCCCGGATACCTCCGGGTCTTCAACGGGTTAAGCCCGTAACTTCTATTAGGAGGATACAAACATGCAAATCACCGATCCCGTAGCAGATATGCTGACCCGCGTGCGGAACGCTAACTCTGCAAAGCACGACACTGTGGATGTCCCCGCTTCCAACCTGAAGAAGGCCATTGCCCAGATTCTGCTGGATGAGGGCTACATCAAGTCCTACTCTCTGGTGGACAACGGCAATCAGGGTACCATTCACATCACCCTGAAGTACCTGGCCAAGAAGCAGCCTGTTCTGACTGGTCTGCGCCGTGTTTCCAAGCCCGGTCTGAGAGTTTACGCTGGTGCCGACGAGCTGCCCAAGGTTCTGAAGGGCCTGGGTATCGCCATCGTCTCCACTTCCAAGGGCGTTATGACCGACAAGAAGGCTCGCGAGCTGCACATCGGCGGCGAAGTCCTGGCTTTCGTCTGGTAAGGAGGATTTCGTAAATGTCTAGAATTGGTAAGAAGCCGGTTATTATCCCGGCAAATGTTACGGTTGACGTTGCCGAGGGCAATGTGGTCACCGTAAAGGGCCCCAAGGGCACCCTGACCTACACCTTCCATCCCGACATGATCCTGAAGGTTGAGGGCAACGTTCTGACTGTTGAGCGTCCCGACGAAGAGCACCTGCACAAGTCCCTTCATGGCCTGACCCGTACCCTGCTGCACAACATGGTAGAGGGTGTTGAGAAGGGTTATACCAAGGAACTGGAAGTCAACGGTGTTGGCTACCGTGCAGAGAAGAAGGGCAACCAGCTGGTCATGCGTCTGGGCTTCTCCCACGAAGTAATCGTGGACGAGATCCCCGGTATCACCATTGAGGTTCCCGCTCCCAACAAGATCATCATCCACGGCATCGACAAGCAGGTCGTCGGCCAGTTCGCTGCCGAAGTCCGTGGCAAGCGTCCCCCCGAACCCTACAAGGGCAAGGGCATCAAGTACACCACTGAGGTCATCCGCCGTAAGGTTGGTAAGACCGGTGGCAAGAAGTAATGGAGGTGTGCCGAAATGGTTAGCAAGGTCAATAAGAATGCAATGCGCCTGAAGCGGCATGTCCGCGTTCGTGGCAAGATCTCCGGCACTCCTGAGCGTCCCCGTCTGAACGTGTTCCGCAGCAATGCGAACATCTACGCCCAGATCATTGACGACGTCAACGGCGTGACCCTGGTTTCCGCCAATACGCTGGAGAAGGAATTTGAGGGCACCTGCGGCAACTGCGAAGCTGCCAAGAAGATCGGCCTGGTTGTGGCCGAGCGTGCCAAGGCAAAGGGCATCGAAGAGGTCGTGTTCGACCGCGGCGGCTATGTGTTCCACGGCCGTGTTGCAGCCCTGGCTGAAGGCGCCCGCGAGGGCGGCCTCAAGTTCTAAGAGTAAGGAGGAAAAGAAATGGCTTATAATAAGGCAAACAATGAAGCTTCCGAGCTCATTGAAAAGGTCGTTTACCTGAACCGGGTTTCCAAGACCGTTAAGGGCGGCCGTGTCATGAAGTTCTCCGCTCTGGTTGTTGTTGGTGATGGCAAGGGTACCGTGGGCTACGGCCTGGGTAAGGCTGCCGAAGTTTCCGAGGCCATTCTGAAGGGCATCGCCGATGCCAAGAAGAACATGGTCAAGATCTCCCTGGCAGGCAACACCATCCCTCATGATGTGATCGGCATCTTCGGCGCCGGCACCGTTCTGATGAAGCCCGCTCCCGAAGGTACCGGCGTTATCGCCGGCGGCGCTGTCCGTGCCGTTATGGAGGCTGTTGGCATCAAGAACATCTGCGCTAAGTGCCTGCGTTCCAACAATCCCCAGAACGTTGTCAAGGCCACCATGGCTGGCCTGACTTCCCTGCGTTCCCCCGAGCAGGTTGCTGCTGTCCGGGGCAAGAGCGTAGAAGAAATCGTTGGTTAAGGAGGGCAATTAACATGGCAAACCTGAAGATTAAGCTTGTTAAGAGCCTGAACGGTCGTCTGGAGAAGCACATCGCCACTGCTCAGTCCCTGGGACTGCGTAAGATTGGCCAGGTCTCCATCCAGCCTGACAACACCCAGACCCGCGGCAAGATCGCTAAGATCGGCTACCTGCTGCAGGTTACCGAAGTTGAATAAGGAGGGAAAGCGTTATGAAGATTCATGAACTTTCTCCTGTTGCTGGCTCCACCCATGTGGGCAAGCGTAAGGGCCGCGGTGTCGGCACCGGCAACGGCAAGACCGGCGGCCGTGGTCACAAGGGCCAGAAGGCCCGTTCCGGCGGCAAGGTCCGTGTGGGTTTTGAAGGCGGCCAGATGCCTCTGGTACGCCGCATCCCCAAGCGCGGCTTCAACAACGTGTTCGCAAAGCCTCTGACTGCTGTCAACCTGGCTGCTCTGAACAAGTTTGAAGACGGTGCTACTGTGGACGCTGCCGCTCTGATCGAGGCTGGTATCATTTCTGCATGTCCCTACGGCCTGAAGGTGCTGGCCAACGGCACCCTGACCAAGAAGATGACTGTCAAAGCTGCGGCTTTCTCTGAGTCTGCTAAGGAAAAGATCGAGCAGGCAGGCGGAAAGGCCGAGGTGGTCTAAGTGTTACAGACACTTCGCAATGCTTGGTCAATTCCGGAACTGCGCAAAAAGATCATCTTCACCCTGTTTATTCTGCTGATCTATCGGGTCGGCAACGTTATCCCTGTTCCCTTCATTGATGTGGGAACCCTGGCAAATTACTTTGACAGCGTTCTGTCCAATACTATCCTGGGTCTGTACAACGCCATGTCCGGCAGTGCCTTCTCCCAGGCAACAGTATTCGCTCTGGGTATTCAGCCCTACATCAATGCTTCCATTATCATCCAGCTGCTGACCATTGCCATTCCTTATCTGGAGCGTCTGGCTAAGGACGGCGGCGAGGAAGGTAAGAAGAAGATCGCACGGATCACCCGCTACACCACCGTTGGTCTGGGCCTGCTGATGGGCTATGCCTACTACACCATGCTGACCAACTACGAGGCCTCCTATGGCCTGTCCATTGTGGAAGGCGGCTTCCTGCCCGGCCTGGTGATTATCCTGGCCTTCACCGCTGGCTCTGCCATGGTTATGTGGCTGGGCGAGCAGATCACCGAGTTTGGCATCGGCAACGGCATCTCCATGATCCTGTTTGCCAACATCATTTCCGGCATTCCCGCTATGGTGAACAATCTGCTGGCAATGACCTGGTGGCAGATCATCATCGTGCTGATCGGTATGGCTGCTCTGGTGCTGTTCATCATCTTCATCAATGATGCTGAGCGCCGGATTCCCATCCAGTATGCCAAGCGCGTTGTGGGCCGCAAGGTCTACGGTGGTCAGAACACCAACCTGCCCATCAAGGTGAGCATGTCCGGTGTTATGCCTGTCATTTTCGCACAGTCCATCTGCAGCCTGCCTGCTACCGTCTGCGCTTTCGTGCCCGGCTGGACCGAGGGCTGGTGGTATGAGCATGTGTGGAGCTCCAGCAGCTGGATCTATGCATTCACCTACTTCTTGATGATTTTCTTCTTCAGCTGGTTCTACTCCACCATCCAGTATGATCCCGTGGAGATTTCCAACAACCTGAAGAAGAACGGCGGTTTCATTCCCGGCTTCCGTCCCGGCAAGCCCACCGCTGACTTCATCCAGAAGGTTATCAACAAGATTGTTGTCTTTGGCGCTGTATATCTCGGCATTGTTGCCCTGCTGCCCATTGTGGCCGGCAACCTGATGGAGGGTGTTCGTCACCTGGCCATCGGCGGTACTTCCGTCATCATCGTTGTGGGCGTTGCCCTGGAGACGGTGAAGGCTCTGGAAGCACAGATGCTGATGCGGCACTACAAGGGCTTCCTGGACTAATACAGGAGGTAATGGCAGGATGAATCTCATTCTACTGGGCGCACCCGGCGCCGGAAAGGGAACCCAGGCAGAGCTGCTGGTTCAGAAGCTCTCCATTCCCGCCATCTCTACCGGGAACATGCTCCGCGAGGCTATGGCCAAGGGTACGGAGCTTGGTAAAAAAGCAAAACAGTACATGGACGAGGGAAGCCTGGTTCCCGACGAGCTGATTCTCGGCATCGTCGCGGACCGGGTGGCCCAGCCCGACTGCCAAAACGGCTTCATCCTGGACGGTGTGCCCCGCACACTGGCCCAGGCAGAAGCGCTGGAGGCAAAGGGTGTGAAAATCGACCATGTGGTGTCCATTGAGGTTGACGACGCGGAAATCGAAGGCCGGATGATCGGCCGTCGGGTTTGTGCCAAGTGCGGCGCAAGCTACCATGTGATCGCCAATCCCCCCAAGAGCGAAGGCGTCTGCGACCTGTGCGGCGGCGAGCTGGTAATCCGTAAGGATGACAAGCCCGAAACCGTACGCCACCGTCTGGAGGTGTACCACGCTTCCACGGAAGTTCTGAAGGACTTCTATGCCAAGCTGGGCCGTCTGCGTACGGTGAACGGCAGCCAGTCCATCGAGGGGGCAAATGAGGATATCCTCAAGGCAATAGGTGCAAAGGTATGATTGCAATCAAAAATGAACATGAGCTGGAAGCGATGCGTCAGGCCTGTAGAATTACCGCGGCAGCCCGTGCTTTGGCAGGGGAATTGGTAAGACCCGGCGTTTCGACGAAGGCGATAGATCATGCCGTTCACGATTATATTGTAAGTCAGGGCGCAAAACCGTCGTTCCTGAATTACAACGGCTTCCCTGCAAGTGCTTGCATCAGTGTCAACAGTACGGTAATTCACGGAATTCCGGGTGGCTACATCCTGAAAGAAGGGGACATCGTGTCTGTGGACGTGGGTGCGTACTATAAGGGATTTCATGGAGATTGTGCCCAGACCTTTGCCTGTGGTGCCATCAGCACCGAAGCGCAGAAGCTCATTGATGTGACGACCCAGTCCTTCTATGAAGGAATGAAGTTTGCCACCAAGGGCAAGCGCGTGCAAGATATCTCCCACGCCATTCAGACGTATGTGGAGTCTAACGGTTTTGCGGTGGTTCGTTCCTTCGTAGGTCACGGCGTGGGACGAAAGCTGCACGAGGAGCCGGAAGTTCCGAATTTCGGAAATCCCGGCCGTGGGCCCAGACTGCTGCCCGGTATGACCATTGCGGTAGAGCCGATGGTGAATGTGGGCACTTATGAAGTGCGCATTCTCAAAGATGGCTGGACCACAGTGACCGCCGACGGCAAGCTCTCGGCACACTATGAAAATACTGTACTCATCACCGACGGCGAGCCGGAAATACTCACCGTCAACGGAGGACTTTAAGCTATGGACCCAGCGATACCGGACACAAGCTTTACTGTTTCGGATGTGGTCATTTCCGTTGCGGGACGGGATCAGGGAGAGCTGTTCTATGTGATTGCACAGGACGAAACCCACCTGTTCCTGGCCAACGGAAAGGATCGGACACTGGAAAAACCCAAGCGTAAGAAACGCAAACACGCGCAAAAAGTCCTTCGCTCTGAGACCAGAGTTGCCGCCAAGCTGATTGCCGGCGACAAAGTGCTCAACAGCGAATTACGAAGAGATCTGGCGTTTCTTGCCAGACAACTGCAAGCGAATAACCTGGGAGGGTAATAACTTGGCTAAGGACGACGTAATCGAGATTGAGGGCATCGTTACCGATGCACTGCCGAATGCTATGTTCAAGGTTGACATCGGCAACGGACACACCATTCTGGCACATATTTCCGGCAAGCTCAGAATGAATTTCATCAAGATCTTGCCCGGTGACAAAGTAACCGTTCAAATGTCTCCGTATGATCTGACTCAAGGCCGGATCACCTGGAGAAGCAAGTAAAATCAGAGAAGACCGTTCTCATATGGAGGTTAAACAGTATGAAGGTAAGACCGTCCGTTAAACCCATGTGCGAAAAGTGTAAGATCATCAAGCGCAAGGGTCGCGTAATGGTAATTTGCGAAAACCCCAAGCACAAGCAGAGACAAGGCTAATAGGAGGTGCTGAACGAATATGGCACGTATTTCTGGTATTGATCTTCCCCGCGACAAGCGGATCGAAGTTGCTCTGACCTATATCTATGGCATCGGCCCCGCTCGTGCGGCTGAGGTTCTGAAGACCACCGGTATCAACCCCGATACCCGTGTTAAGGATCTGACCGAGGAGCAGGAAGCCCAGCTGCGTGATGCTATCGAGCATCACTATATCATCGAAGGCGATCTGCGCCGTGAGACTGCTATGAACATCAAGCGGCTCAGCGAAATCGGCTGCTATCGTGGTCTGCGTCATCGTCGTGGCCTGCCTGTCCACGGCCAGCGCACCAAGACCAACGCTCGTACCCGTAAGGGTCCCAAGAAGACCATCGCCAACAAGAAGAAGTAAGGAGGGATATGTAAATGGCTGCAAAGGCTACTAAGAAGGTTGTTAAGCGCCGTCGTGAGCGCAAAAACGTTGAAAAGGGTGCGGCACATATCCGTTCCTCTTTCAACAACACCATGGTGACCATCACCGACCTGGAAGGCAATGCCCTGAGCTGGGCTTCTTCCGGCGGACTGGGCTTCCGTGGCTCCCGTAAGTCCACTCCCTTCGCTGCCCAGACTGCTGCGGAAACCGCTGCCAAGGCTGCGATGGAGCATGGCCTGAAGACTGTTGAGGTTTATGTGAAGGGTCCCGGTCAGGGACGTGAAGCTGCGATCCGCGCCCTGCAGACCGCTGGCCTGGAAGTTGTTATGATTAAGGACGTCACCCCCATTCCCCACAATGGCTGCCGTCCCCCCAAGAGACGTCGTGTCTGAGAAAGCAATAGGAGGATTTTTGCGTTATGGCTAAGAATATGCAGCCCGTACTGAAGCGTTGCAGAACGCTGGGCGTTTCTCCTGCCGCAATGGGTTACAACAAGACTTCCAACAAGAACCCCGGCGGTCAGAGAAGAGCAAAGAAGTCTGAGTATGCTACTCAGCTGACCGAGAAGCAGAAGGTCAAATTTGTCTATGGCATTCAGGAAAAGCAGTTCCGTAACTACTACGACAAGGCTGCCCGTGCCGAAGGCAACACCGGTGAAGTGCTGATGACCTACGTAGAGCGCCGTCTGGACAACGTTGTGTACCGTCTGGGCTTCGCCAACTCCCGTCGTCAGGCCCGCCAGCTGGTAAACCATGGTCACTTCACTGTCAATGGCAATCGTGTCAACATCCCCAGCTTCCTGGTGAAGCCCGGTGATGTGGTTGCTGTCTCCGAAAAGAGCGTTTCCAACAACTTCTTCAAGAAGCTGAAGGAAGACGATGCATTCGTTGCTGCCCCCAAGTGGCTGGACCGTGATAAGAACACCCTCCAGGGTAAGGTAATTGCCATGCCTACCATGGCCGATATCGACTTCGATATCGCAGTGCACCTCATCGTCGAGTTGTACTCCAAGTAATGATCCTTCCCCCCTGTCTGTACGCATGTTTGTCTGGTGGGGAGAGTTTCTCCCCACACTATTAAGGAGGGTTTTGATTCATGGTAGAAATTGAAAAGCCTCGCATCACTTGTTTTGATCAACCTGAGGATCCCTCTTACGGCAAGTATGTCGTAGAGCCTCTGGAGCGTGGCTACGGTATGACGCTGGGCAACTCCCTGCGCCGTATCCTGCTCAGCAGCCTGCCCGGCTATGCCGCAACTTCCGTGAAGATCCAGGGCGTTCAGCATGAGTTCTCTACCATTCCCGGTGTGACCGAGGATGTGACGGAGATTATCCTGAATGTGAAGCGGATCACTCCGAAGCTGCACAGCGCCGGTGTCAAGACTGTGCACATCGACGCAGTTGGCCCCTGCGAGGTCACTGCCGGCGATATCAAAGCGGATGCTGAGGTTGAGATTCTGAACCCGGAGCTGCACATCTGCACCCTGGGCGAAGATGCCACTTTTAACATGGAGATCACCCTGTCTCAAGGTCGTGGTTATGTTTCCTCTGACCGGAACAAGACCCCTCAGACCGTGATTGGCGTGATTCCCATTGACTCCATTTATTCTCCTGTTATCAAGGTGAATTATACTGTGGAGCCTACTCGAGTTGGTGACAAGACCGACTTTGACAAGCTGACCCTTGAGGTCTGGACGGATTCCACCATTACTGCCAAGGACGCTGTGTCCCTGGGTGCGAAGATCCTTTCCGATCATCTGACTGTGTTTACCAACCTGTCTGACACTGTCAGCACCTCTTCCACTGTCGTGGAGAAGACTGCTGACCGCCCCGATGCCAAGCTGTCCATGACCATTGATGAGCTGGATCTGTCTGTCCGGAGCTTCAACTGCCTGAAGCGTGCCAACATCAACACCGTTGCCGACCTGATTAACAAGACCGGCGAGGATATGATGAAGGTCCGTAACATGGGCAAGAAGTCCCTGGATGAGGTTCAGAAGAAGCTGGAGATGATGGGCCTGTCCCTGGCCAGCGAAGATTCTGGCAGCAACAACTAATAGAGTTTAACCTTTCAAAAAAGGAGGAAACGTTCATGTTCGGCACTCGTAAGCTGGGTAAGACCAGCGCACAGAGAAAAGCCCTGCTGCGTCAGCAGGTAACCGACCTGCTGGAAAACGGCAAGATGGAAACCACTTTCTATCGTGCCAAGGAAGTACAGCCTGTGGTTGAGAAGATGATCACCCTGGGCAAGAAGGGCAACCTGGCAGCTTACCGCCGCGCTCTGTCCTACATCACCAAGGAAGATGTGGCCAACAAGCTGTTCAAGGAGATTGCTCCGAAGTACGCTGACCGTAACGGCGGCTACACCAGAGTAACCCGCACCGGCGCCCGTCGTGGCGACGCCGCTGAGATGGCTGTCATCGAGCTGGTGTAATGCGGTAATTCCTACGCAGATCAGGCGCCTGCCGCTGCATAGTGGCAGGCGCTTTATCCGTGGGAAGCATCAAAAAGAAATTTGAAATTTTTAGAAAAAACACTTGACATTTTGGGAACTCCGTAGTATAATGACCAAGCTGTCAGGGAGACAGCAAAGAACAGAAGATGCTGCTATAGCTCAGTCGGTAGAGCGCATCCTTGGTAAGGATGAGGTCGCCAGTTCAAATCTGGCTAGCAGCTCCAAATTTTGAGAAGCCGAACCGAAGAGGTTCGGCTTTTTGCTTATCGGAAGAGATTTTCCAAGAAATGATATTGTGAAACAAGTTCTCACTTGCTTCATAGGTGAGAAGTTGCTATAATTGCCTTAAGGATGGCTTTCACTGAACGCGCATTTGGATAAGCTTCATTTGGATGATGACAGTATGCTTAACGGCGCTGCCTTCAATGTTCCTTATACCTTGGAGGAGGGCAACCAAAATATAAAAGTACCGGTGAGCTGCCTCATCGGTACTTTTCGGACGATAAACAGAAAGGAAACGGGTTTCCATGGAAAAAAACAGTACAGTGTATCAAACCTATGTCCAGATTCTGCATCGGGAATTGATTCCGGCCATGGGCTGTACCGAACCCATTGCCATTGCCTACTGCGCTGCCATGGCAAGAAGTGTATTGGGTGTCATTCCGGACCGGGTGGAGATTATAGCCAGCGGCAACATCATCAAGAATGTCAAAAGCGTTGTGGTTCCCAATACCAACGGCAGCAAAGGCATTTCTGCGGCCGCAGCCATTGGCATCCTTGGCGGGGATGAAACCGCCCAGCTGGAAGTGATTGCCCATGTCAGCGAGGAAGCAAAAGACCGTCTGCCGGATTATCTGAAGACAACACCTATAACCGTCACTCCGGCAGATTCGGAGTATGTTCTGGATGTGACGGTCACTGTGCATCACGGAACGTCCTATGCTTCCGTTCGGGCAGTCAATGAACATACCAATTTGGTTCACATCGAAAAGGACAATAGGGTTCTGAAGGACAAGGAAATTCTGAACATCGTGGATGAGAGCGCCCCGGATTACAATCTGCTGAATGTAAAGGATATTTGTGACTTTGCCGATTCCTGTGATCTAAAGGAGGTTACGCCGCTTCTGGAGCGTCAGATTCGATATAACAGCGCAATTGCCGACGAGGGAATGACAGGAAAGTATGGTGCAGCCATTGGTCAGACCCTAATTCGCGCCTATGGAAATGATGTGAAAATCCGGGCGAAGGCCCGGGCCGCAGCTGCATCCGACGCCAGAATGAACGGCTGCGAGCTGCCTGTGATCATTACCTCCGGCAGCGGCAACCAGGGATTGACTGCATCTCTGCCTGTGATTGAATACGCCAAGGAAGAGAACCTCCCGAAGGAAAAGCTGCTCAGAGCCCTTCTGGTGTCCAATCTGATAACCCTTCACGCAAAACAGGGAATTGGCAGACTGTCTGCCTACTGTGGTGCCGTCAGCGCTGGCGCCGGTGCCGGGGCAGGAATTGCCTATCTGCTTGGAGGCGATACAGCCACTGTCAGCCATACCATTGTCAATGCACTGGCTATTACATCCGGAATTGTCTGCGATGGCGCCAAGTCCTCCTGTGCCGCAAAAATTGCCGCTTCCGTGGACGCGGGAATTTTGGGATTTGAAATGTACCGTAACGGACATCAATTCTATGGCGGTGACGGCTTAGTGGTGAAGGGAGTAGAAAATAGTATCTACAACTTCAGCCACCTGGGCCGGGTAGGCATGAAACAGACAGATCGGGAGATCATTCGCATGATGACCCAATCCCAGTGCTGAAGATAATCGATTTTATTCAGGCGTGCAGCCATTGCGAAATAACCGCTGTGCAGGGAAATCTGCACGGCGGTTAAGTTCATTAACCAAAATAAAAACGCTGCTGAGAAATCAGCAGCGTAATTATATGCCTGGGAAATCAGATGGCACGCTCGACCTTATTGGAGCGGAGGCATCTGGTACAAGCGTACACATGGCAGGGAGTTCCGTTAACGACAGCCTTAACGCGCTTGACGTTGGGCTTCCATGCACGATTGGAACGTCTGTGGGAGTGGGAGACCTTGATACCAAAGGTTACACCCTTGCCACAAAAATCACACTTAGCCATTTCTTCATTGCACCTCCCATCCGGATGTTTACTCAACAAACTACGCCTACCAAAGGCGCTTTGATATGATATCAAACTTTCGGCAAAAAAGCAAGGGTTTTTTTCAAAATTTTTTGATTTTTTCGAAATCTATTGATATTCCTTTTCCCGGCGGGTATAATGTTCTGAAGGATTGGAAATTACCCAAACTATTGGAGGGATGCGCCATGATGGATACATACAGCGTACTGCTGAGCCAGCTGGTTAAAGAATTTCATCTGGATGTGGTTTATGCCTCCACGGACTTTGCGTCCATTCGCATAACGGTGGAGGATATGGCCCGGCCAGGCTTGCAGCTGGCGGGGTATTTTGACCACTATGAACCCATGCGTTTGCAGGTCATGGGAAATGTGGAAATGAGCTATGTGACGAAACTGGCTTCCTGGGAGCGTTCTGCCATCTATGACCGGCTGTTCTCTTATAAGTTTCCCGCGCTGATTATCGCCCGGGGTATTACCCCCCATCCGGAAATGCTGACCATGGCAAAAAAGCACAATGTCACCATTTTAAGTACCACCGAACCCACCAGCGCCATTGTATCCACCATTATTACCTATCTGAAAGCGGCCCTGGCGCCCCGCATTACCCGTCACGGCGTTCTGGCGGAGGTTTACGGCGAGGGTATCTTGCTTACCGGTGACAGCGGCATCGGGAAAAGTGAGGCGGCTGTGGAGCTTCTGAAACGAGGACACCGACTGATAGCTGACGACGCTGTGGAAATCCGGAAAGTTTCCACCAATTCTCTGGTGGGCACGGCACCGGAGCTGATCCGCAATTACATCGAACTGCGGGGCATCGGCATTATCAATGTGGCAAAACTCTTTGGTATGGGCGCCATCAAGTTGGAAAATGAAATCAACTTGGTGGTGGACATCGTCACTTGGAATAAGAACCAGGCCTACGACCGCCTGGGACTGGACGAACAGTATACGGAAATCCTGGGAGTAAAGATTCCCAAGTACACCATCCCCATCACTCCTGGACGAAATTTGGCAGTGATTTTGGAAGTTGCCGCCATGAATAACCGCCAGAAGAAAATGGGCTACAACGCTGCCCAGGAGTTCACGGATCAGATGAACCGACATTTTGAAGAACATACAGGAAGGAACCCATGAAAGAACTGACCATTGGCCCCAACGATGCAGGACAGCGGCTGGATCGTTTCCTTGCCAAAGCTGTTCCGCTGCTGCCGGCTTCCCTGGCTCAGAAATACATCCGCCTGAAACGAATCAAATTGGGCGGAAAGCGTGTGGAGCGGGACACCCGGCTTCAGGCGGGAGATGTGCTGCAGCTGTATATCAATGACGAATTCTTTGACAAGCCCAAGGAAGAGAATGCCTATCTGACAGTGGCGGCTCCCAAGCTGAACATTGTCTATGAAGACGATCATATTCTGCTGGTGGATAAGCGCCCGGGCCTTGCGGTGCATCCTCATGACGGTGCGGAATATGGGCGGACGCTGATTGACCATATCCAGGCTTATCTTTACCAAAAGCGGGAGTGGCGGCCCCGGGAAGAGAATGCCTTTACCCCTGCACTGTGCAACCGGATTGACCGCAATACCGGCGGCATCGTCATTGCGGCGAAAACAGCGGAAGCCCTGCGGGTGATGAACCAGAAGATCAAAGACCGGGAACTGGATAAACGGTATCTGGCTGTTATGGAAGGAACGCCGAAAGTCAGAGAAGGCAGCCTGAAGGGCTTTTTATTCAAAGATGAAAAAAAGAACCGGGTATTTGTCAGCGACAGCCCCAAGCCGGGAGCTAAAACCTGCCAGACCAACTATAAAGTCCTGGTCAGCCGGAATGGTTTGAGCCTGGTGGAATGTGAACTGATTACCGGACGAACCCACCAGATCCGGGCCCAGTTTGCCCATGCCGGACATCCCCTGCTGGGAGACGGTAAGTATGGCAAGCTGGATAAACGTTATGACCGCAATTACCAGGCGCTGTACTCCTATAAACTGACCTTCTGCTTTACCACCGAGGCAGGCGCTCTGGAGTACTTGAATGGAAAGTCCTACCGGGTGGAAAAGGTGGACTTCGTCCAGGAGTATTTCCCGGATTTTCGCCTGTAAAACCGGGATGCAGGGAGCGATTGTATGAAGGTATTCATTACCAGCAGCCCTTATGTGGACGGGACGGATCGGGCCATACTCAGCGATGCAAATGATTTTGTGCAGCGGCTTCGATTTGTTTTGCCGCCGGAACCTCGGGCGCTGTTTATTTGCTCTGACCCGGACGATCACCACAGAACCTGCCACTTTGGGGCGGATACTGCGGCGGCTTTCTCTCTGGCGGATATGCCTTTTTCCGGATACCAGGTGCTGGATGGACGCAATGCCCACCTGGCGCAAAGGCTGATCGACCAAGCAGATCTGATCGTGCTGGCCGGAGGACACGTGCCTACCCAGAACGCCTTTTTCCGGAAAATCGGTTTGGGAAATCTGCTGAAAGATTTCTCCGGCACCGTTATGGGCATCAGCGCAGGCTCCATGAACCTGGCCCGGGAAGAGTATGTCCAGCCTGAAGAGCCGGGAGAATCGTCGCCGGACTTTCCTCGGTTTTTGCCAGGATTGGGGCTGACGGAGGTCAATATTCTGCCCCACTATCAGAAGGTGTGGGATGCTGTTCTGGATGGTCGCAGGCTGTTTGAGGATATTACCTACGCCGATAGTTTTGGGAAAACCTTCTATGCCCTGCCGGATGGCAGCTACTTTTACCAGGATGAACAGGGCCTGCTGCTGTGCGGGGAAAGTTACATCCTGCGAAACGGAGAAATGGACCCGCTGACCCGGGATGGTCAGGTGCTGGACATGGCGGAATTTGGATAAGAAAACGGTCTGCGAAGAAAATCGCAGACCGTTTTTGATTACCCTGATGGGGGTTCAAAGGTTTTCTCCACCGGATATACTTGGGTATCAGAAAAGTGCCACCATTCCCCAAAGTAGCCGGTAAAACCGCCGCGTTCCATCACATCCTGCAAAAGCTGAGCGTTTTCCCTGGCGACGGAGGGACAGTCAGAGTAATCCCGGTCTGCCAGAGCGGAAAAATCGTCAAAGCCTGTGGGCATTTCCAGTTCCTGACCGGTTTCGTCCACCAGGGTCAAATCCACCGTATTCCCCCGGCTGTGGGAACTGAATCCGGTTTCCGGGTTTGCAACATAGGTCGGATCGGGACAAATTTCCCATAGACGAAACTGGGCACTGACAGGGCGGAAACCATCCCAGATTTTTAAGTATAGCCCCATATCTTCCAGTTCCCGGGACACTTCCTGGAGTTTTTTCACTGTACCGTAACGCAGGTAGGCGTCATAAAAGCTATAGATCTGTTCACCGGTAAAATTCTCCTGGGTTGCGTACATCAGCTCCTGCTGCACAACAGGCAGGTAGTCCTTCACCCGAACCAGGGCATCGTCCTGCGGCTCGGTGGGGACGGTTTGGGGCGGGGCAGTGGTTTCCTGCTCGGTAAAACCTGGGGTAGATTCCGTTGACTGGGTAGGGGGCGCAGCAGGACTTGCGCATCCGCTGAGCAGGAAAAGGATTGTCAGAAGCAAAATAAGTTGTTTCATGAAGTTCCCTTATTTCTGGTTCAAGGTGATCTGGGATAGGTGGTCGATCATGGCCCGCATTTGCAGGGATACCCACTTTTCCCGGCGATAGAGCAGCTGTTTCCACACCACCACCTGGCATTGGGGGACATTCAGCCGAACCAGACGCCCGGCCCGGACGCTGTCCTCGGTGACATAATCCGGCAGAAATCCAATGCCGGCGTTTTCTTCTGCCAATGCACAGATCAGATCCGCCCGACCGGTTTCCAGAATGGGCCGCACCTGCAAAGAATTGCGGGCCAGCTTTTCGTCCATGATTCTGCGGTAACTCATACCCCGCTCCGTCAGCAGAAAAGGAAAGCGTACCAGTTCTTCCAGAAAAACCTGGCTTTCCTTGGACAGAGGATGATCCGGAGATGCCACAAAGTGTACCTGGATTTCCTCTTCACTGGCGATGACATAGTTGGTGTCGTAAACCCGATCGTCAATGGTGCAGATCATATCCACCTGGTTGTGGTCCAGAAATTCCAGCAGCTGTCCGGTGTCGCCAGTGGAAATTTCCAGGCAGATTTGGGGATAGGCGCTGCTGAACTGACGGAAGTGCCCGGCAATCAGAGGGCCGCACAGAGAATCCGGAGCACCCAGACGGAGAATGCCCTTGGGTTCCTGTCTGGCTGCGGTCCCCAGTACCATCTCTTCCGACAGATGGCAGATGTTTTGGGCATAGGGAAGCAGATCCCGTCCTGCATCGGTCAGACTGACCGTGTGCCCAATCCGGTCAAACAGCTGTACACCCAGTTCCTTTTCCAAAAGCTTGATTTGAAAAGAAATGGTGGGCTGGGAGTAGCCCAGCTTTTCTCCGGTTCTGGTAAAGCTTCCCAATTCTGCCGCTTCGATAAAAATATTCAAACTGCGAAGATCCATAAGCAATTCGCTGCCTTTCCCGTTTTCCTCCTTAAATTATATCCGGAAAGATATCAGAATGCAATCATTACTACGGTAAAGCTAAGTATCCTTGACAGGAAAATTGATGTAGATTATAATGGAAAAATAGAGAAGTCAAAAGGAGGATGTCTGTGACACGCGGATTTATTACGATTGCCACCGGCAAAGAACTGTATTATCAACTGGCACAGAATTTGCTGAAATCCTATCGTCTGTATTCCCGGAATCCGATGCCGTTTGCCATCCTGTGCGATCGGGAAAATACATATACAGAGCAGTTTGATCAAACTGTAATCCTGGAGCACCCATTGAATTCTTTTTGGGATAAATTTGAACTGCTGGTGAAAGCACCCTACGATGAGACGATATTTATTGATGCGGACTGTCTGGCATATGCGGATTTAAATGAGTACTGGGACTACTTTGCTGGTGCGGATGATTTTACAGGATGTGGAACCAACTATCCCATCGAGTCAGAACGTGGGCTGTTTCAGGCAGAAGAGATTGGGGAATATTGTGGGAGAGCTCACTGGAAACCGGATATTTGCGGGGGACTGTATTTCATACGAAGAGGGGAAATCTGTAACGCGCTTTACAAAGAATGCCAACATATTTCCCAAAACTATGATTCTTTTCATTGGCCTGACTATTGTGCTCCCCGGGCGGATGAAACTGTGCTTTGCCTGGCTATGGCGGTCCATGGCTTACATGCCATGGATGCAGACCCGGCAAATTACGGCATTCCCTGGGAAGCGACCCAGATGGAGTTTGATATTTTTACCGGGAAATGCACATATGCTACACAATGGCATCCGAAGGTGGAGCAGGGACGGTTAATTCACTTTGCTACCAGTAATTGTACAAAACCGCCATATATTTTTGAAATTGAGAAGTTGAATGTCATGCTGAAATATGGCTTGAAACCAGGTGGGGATAAGCAGCTGCTGGGTCTTTGGGATTCTCTGCTGTATCGCTGTAAACTGCGCTATTATTACCTTTGCACGAAGGACTTTATGGTTCGCGGCTTCTGGAAAATTCTGCGAATGATGAAAATTGCATCGAAGTAATCAAAAGGCCTGCCATCTAGTGGCAGGCCTTTTGCGCGTTTGCCGCACACCGAAATAGCGGTTTACATTTCTTTTGCCGCATGGTAGAATAATAGCGACAAGAATACAGAAATTTCTCTTTTTTGGAGAAGGAGGCAGGCTATGAAAGGCATTATTCTTGCCGGCGGTTCCGGAACCCGGCTCTATCCACTGACCAAGGTTACTTCCAAGCAGCTGCTCCCGGTTTATGACAAACCCATGATCTACTATCCCCTGTCCACCCTGATGCTGGCGGGTATCCGGGATATTCTGATTATCTCCACACCCACCGACACGCCCAGATTTCAGGATTTGCTGGGGGACGGCAGCCATTTCGGAATACACCTGACCTATGCGGTGCAGGAATCTCCGGACGGACTGGCACAGGCATTCCTCATTGGGGAAGACTTCATTGGGGAGGATGCCTGCGCGATGATCCTGGGAGATAATATTTTCTACGGAAATGGCTTTTCCGCAATTCTGCAGCAGGCCAGGGAAAAAGCGGAAGCCGGACGGGCAACTATTTTCGGTTATTATGTCCGTGACCCGGAGCGATTTGGTGTGGTGGAGTTTGACGAAAACGAGAAGGTAATTTCCGTGGAGGAAAAACCTGCCAATCCCAAAAGTAACTATGCCATCACCGGCCTTTATTTCTACCCCAAGGGGGTATCCCAGCTGGCAAAACAGGTGGAAAAATCCCCAAGAGGGGAATTGGAGATTACCACGCTGAACGACATGTACCTGCAGCGGGATGTTCTGGATGTGAAGCTTCTGGGCCGGGGCTTTGCCTGGCTGGATACCGGCACCATGGAAAGTCTGCTGGAAGCAGCGGAGTTTGTCCACATTGTACAGCGGCGCCAGGGTGTCAAAATCTCCGCACCGGAGGAGATCGCTTTCCGTTTCGGCTGGATTTCCACGGAAGAACTGCTGGAGTCTGCTCAGGCTTATGGGAAGTCTCCCTACGGCCACCACTTGCGCCAGGTTGCCGAGGATAAATTCAAAAGTTTTAAGAAAAATACAGAAAGCTGAGGAGCCCTATGACCATTTTTGTAACCGGCGGCGCCGGATTCATCGGAAGCAATTTTATCTTCCATATGCTGGGCAAGTATCCTAAGTATCGCATTGTCTGCCTGGACAAGCTGACCTATGCCGGAAACCTGAGTACCCTGGAATCGGTGATGGGCAATCCCAATTTCCGCTTTGCCAAGGTGGATATCTGTGACCGGGAGGCAATCTACAATCTGTTTGCAGAGGAACACCCGGATGTGGTGGTGAACTTTGCGGCGGAGAGCCATGTGGATCGCTCCATTGACAATCCGGAGGTGTTCCTGCAGACCAATATTCTAGGTACTCAGGTGCTGATGGATGCTTGCCGGAAATTCGGCATCACCCGCTACCATCAGGTTTCCACAGACGAAGTTTACGGCGACCTGCCGTTGGACCGGCCGGATCTGTTCTTTACCGAGGAAACCCCGATTCACACCAGTTCTCCCTATTCTGCTTCCAAGGCAGCGGCGGATCTGCTGGTGCTGGCCTACCACCGTACCTACGGCCTGCCGGTGACCATTTCCCGCTGCTCCAATAACTATGGGCCTTACCATTTCCCGGAGAAGCTGATTCCGCTGATGATTGCCAACGCGCTGAATGACAAACCGCTGCCGGTTTACGGGCGAGGGTTGAATGTCCGGGACTGGCTGTATGTGGAAGATCACTGCAAGGCCATTGATCTGATTCTCCACAAGGGGCGTGTGGGAGAGGTTTACAACATCGGCGGCCACAACGAAATGCGAAATATTGACATCGTGAAGATGATCTGCCATGCTCTGAATAAGCCGGAGAGTTTGATTACCTACGTTGCCGACCGGAAGGGCCACGATATGCGCTATGCTATTGACCCGACGAAAATCCATCGGGAACTGGGCTGGCTGCCGCAGACCAAGTTTGCCGATGGCATTGAAAAGACCATCGCCTGGTACCTGGATAACCGCCAGTGGTGGGAGACCATTCTCTCCGGAGAATATCAGCATTACTACGAGAAAATGTATACAAACCGGCAGTAAGAGGGAACGTTATGAGTCAGATTAAGGTTTCGCCCTGTCCCATTGCGGGACTGTATGTCATTGAGCCTGCGGTGCATGGCGATGACCGGGGTTATTTTATGGAAACCTACAACCAGCAGGATATGGCCGAACACGGACTGAATATGGTGTTTGTCCAGGATAATCAGAGCCGTTCCCGGAAGGGGGTTCTGCGGGGGCTGCATACCCAAAAGCAGCATCCTCAAGGCAAGCTGGTGCGGGTGATCCGGGGCCGGGTGTTTGACGTGGCGGTGGATCTGCGCCCAGGTTCGGACAGCTACGGAAAGTGGTACGGTGTGGAGCTGTCAGAGGAAAATAAAAAGCAGTTTTATGTTCCGGAAGGCTTTGCCCATGGGTTTCTGGTGTTGTCGGATGTGGCAGAATTCTGCTACAAGGTTACGGATTTTTACCACCCGGAGGATGAGGTGGGCATCGCCTGGAACGACCCGGATATCGGGGTGCAGTGGCCCGAGGTAGTGGGAACATACTGCGGCAACGCCAGCGCCCAGGGCTATGCGTTATCTGACGGCACACCGCTGCTGCTCAGCCAGAAGGACCAGCAGCTTAAGCCCCTGGCGGAGCAAGGAGAGAAATTGCATGGAAAAAATTGATTACCAGTATCTGCGTCCGAAAAAGGCGGAGGCACTGCGAAAATGGTGTGAAGCCCCGGTCGAAGTCCGGGAAGAGCCGGAAATCTGGCAGGGGAGCGGGGCAACCATTCTGCCTCTGCGCAGAAATCCGGCGTATGGCCTGCTGTTTGGAAAAGGCGGTGTTGTGGATCAGCAGGGACAGTATGTGGACCTGTCAGCCATTCCCGGCCGGGTACAGGGAAGCTACCCCTTTGAAAATGCCGAATATCGGGATGAAAAAGTGGTCTATTGTGGGTATCTGGTGAATCACTGGGGGCATTTCCTCATTGAAGGCGTAACCCGTCTGTGGTACTTTCTGGAAAATGATCCAACGGTTGACAAGTACGTGTTTTTCCTGGATGAAGGAGAGCAGCGGGAGATCCGGGGCAATTACCGGGAGTTCCTGGAACTGCTCAAAATCTGGGACAAGCTGGAAATCATCAACCGTCCCACCACCTACCGGGAAGTGATCGTACCGGAACTGGGTATCCATATGCGCAAAGCCTATACCCCGAAACTGGTGAAGGTATTCGACGCAGTGGCGGACAACGTGGTGCCGGATCCCAGTTGGGAGACGCCGGAAAAAATCTACTACAGCCGCAGCCAGTTCAAAAAGGGACAACAGTTTGAGTTCGGCTTTGACGCGTTGGACAACTTCTTTGAAAAGAATGGCTACACCATCCTCTATCCGGAAAAGGTGCCCCTGGGACGGATGATTCATTACATTCGCAACAGTAAGGTGGTGGCGAGCCTGTCCGGATCCTTGCCCCACAATATGCTCTTTGCCAATCTAGGGCAGAAGGTGGAGATTGTGGAGAGGCTGGTGATCAGTGACGACAATCAAACTGACGTCAACCGGATGCGTCAGCTTCAGGTGACCTATATCGATGCCAATATCCCGCTGTACCCAATCGATTTTGTGGGCCCGTTCATTATGGGGTGGACCTCGGAACTGGAACGGTTTGCCAAAGACCAGGGCTACCAGCCGCCGGATGCACAATATCTGACCCAAAAGCACTACAAAAAATGCTTCGTTCGGTATATGAAATCCTATTGGGATCTGTACCAGTACAACTGGTTCCAGGATGACTGGTACGGCCCCTTTGCGGATTCTCTGTATGAAGGCTACAAGGCAGGACACAGCTTCTTTGCCGACTATCTGGACGGGCGCAGACCCTTCCGGTGGCATCACTATTTGGAAATCCACTACTTCAAGCAGTTTGTCAAACGGCTGCTGAAACGGCAGTAAAGGAGAAAATGCAATGCTGTTTTTGGAATATCCGCCCTGCTCCACTTGCAAAATGGCGAAAAAGTGGCTGGACGATCATGGCCTGGCTTATACCGCCCGGCACATCAAGGAAGAGAATCCTACCTATGAAGAGCTGAGACGGTGGCTGGAAGCCAGCGGCTTGCCGGTCAAAAAGTTTTTCAATACCAGCGGTCTGCAGTACAAATCCCTTGGGCTGAAGGATAAGCTGCCGCAGATGTCCGAGGATGAACAGCTGCGCCTGCTCTCCAGCGACGGAATGCTGGTAAAGCGCCCCATTGTGGTGACCGAAAATGGTTCGGTGCTGGTGGGATTCCGGGAAGAACAGTGGACGCAAACCCTATTATAAAAAATACTCCCTGTGTGATGCCGGTATGGCAGCATAGCAGGGAGTATTTTTATACCACAAATCGGTAGCCCAACCCACGGACAGTTTGAATATAGCGGGGCTTGGAGGGGTTTTCCTCAATTTTCTGCCGCAGGCGGTTGATGTAGACCATAATGGCGTTTTCGTCAATAATGGCCTCGCCCCAGACCAGGGTATAGAGCATGTCTTTGGAAAAAACCCGGTTGACATTGTCCAGAAACAGTTTCATCATGGCGTGTTCCTTGGAAGAGAGGGAAATTTCCCGATTGTCCTTGTAGAACCGCATGGTAATGGTATTGTAGCGGAAAGGACCGGCCGTGATCACGGCACTGTCTCCAAAGGAACTGGCTTTGCTCCGGCGAAGCAAGGCTTTGACCTTGGCACCCAGCACCACCGGATTAAAGGGCTTGGTTACATAGTCGTCAGCCCCAATATCCAATCCGTAGAGGGTATCGTAATCTTCCTGTCGGCCGCTGACAATCATAATGGGGGTGCGCACACCCCGATTGCGCAGTGTCTGGATCACCTGAAACCCATCCATCCCCGGCATATTGATATCCATGATAATCAAATCGCAGCGATTCCGGGAAACCCATTGCAGAGCCTGCTCGCCGCTGGAAACCTGCTGGGATTCGATTCCATTGCTGCGGATGGCTTTATACAGCATGGTGCGGACGGCTTCGTCGTCATCCACAATCAGCACCATATCTTCCATGGGAATTCCCCCTTTACAGATCTGCGGAACTTCGCTATGATGATAGTATAAGTCAAGAGCCTGGATTTGACAAGGGGGATTGGGATGAAGAATGTATTTTCCGGCAAAAACCGGATTTTTTTCATGTTTGGCCTGGCACTGTTGGTGCTGGGACTGGCGGCGGGAATCTGGCTGGGAAAGAAGCAGAAAGCGCAGTATATCCAGCGTTTCCAGGAGAATCTTCTGCTGCAGGCATGGCAAATGGACAGCCGCATTCATCAGCTGCTGACGCCTGACATTGGCCAGTTGGAGCAAGGCAGCGGGGGATTTCCGGTGGAACTGGATACCCCGGGAAGCTTATGTGACCAAGCCGGCAGGCAATATCAGCTGCCTCCCCAGGCCCAGTGGCAGCAGGGCATGAATGTGCTGCCCTGTCTGGGAGAAAACGGGGAGGTCTACCTGGCGCTTGTGCAGGTTTCTTCGGAATCCGCAGCCAGGGGGATGCTTTTGGATCTGGTTTCCTTTTATCGGGACTGTGCGCCTGGAGAGGACGGGTATCAGGCAGTGCTGATGGACCGTTCCGGCAGCGCTTTGATTCATCCCAGAGACAACGGAATCGCGGTAGACCTGACCCGGGAAGGGGACGATCATGCGGCATGGGATCTGCTGGAGGACCAAGCCCAATCCCAGACCCCACACATCCGGGCTTTGACGGAAAACTCCTGGGTGGCGGTGATTCCCGTAGAGCAGTCCAGCAGCGGCTATTTCACTGTGGGCATTCAGGGCAGTATCCAGGGTGGGTTCCTTTGGGGATCGAGTACGATGTGGATCTTGTGTGGTATCCTGCTGACGGCAGGATTGGCACTTATGGCAGCGGCGGTTTGGGGAACGGGCCAGGGCCGCCGGGAATTGGAGTTGCTTCAGCAAAAGAATGCCGCTATGGAGGTTCTCAACCAGAAAACCCAACAGCTGGCCCACCACCAGCGGCTGGAAATCATGGGCACCCTGACATCCAGCATTGCCCACGAGTTTAACAATCTGTTGGTTCCCATTATGGGATACAGCATGCTTGCTCTGGAAAAGCTTCCCCCGGAAAACGAGGATATCTATGACGATGTTCTGGAAATTTACAATACTTCCCTGAAAGCCAAAACCCTGATTCAGCGACTGTCCGATTTGTCCCGGAAGAACTCGGAAACGATATTTCGGCCCCTTGCTCCGGATGAACTGGTGCAAAAAGCCCTTCACGTGGCAAAACCGGCTCAGAGCAAAACCATCACGGTGCAGACGAATTTGCATTGTCCGGACTCATGTATCCTGGGCAATGAAATCCAGCTGTCTCAGCTGCTATTGAATCTGATTCTCAACGGTTTTCACGCAATGCCCAATGGCGGTACGCTGACCATCTCCACCCAAATGCTGGAGGAAACCGTGCAGATTACGGTGAACGATACGGGCACCGGTATTGCGCCGGAGGTGATTTCCCGGATTTTTGAGCCCTTCTTTACCACAAAAGAGCAGGGGAAGGGAACCGGGTTGGGGCTTGCCATTGTGGCTCAGGTGGTGGAAGACCACAAAGGAGAGATTGACGTCAGCAGTCGCTTAGGCGTTGGGACCACCTTTGTGGTGACCATTCCCCGGAAGAAGAGGGAAGAACCGGAGAGTATGGAAAATCTGTGAAAAATTTTTGACAATCTTAACATTTATTAAGATTTTATCTATGGGCAGTTAAGGTTAATCTGATATAAAAATATCGGAATAAAAATAACGATATGGAGGAATCCCCATGAAAAAGTTTCTCGCTATGCTGCTGACTGTTGTTGTTGCGGTCAGTTTGCTGGGCGGCTGTGCAGGCGCTCATGTCCATGTCTGCCCCACCCAGCCCATCGCTACTGCGGCACCCACCCAAGGTACCCAGCCCACAACTGCCGGAAGCAGTGACGACGTGGTCAAGACCGGTCTGGCTGTGGTCACCAATATCGTCGACAGCACCGACGCTGCCGCTGATAAGAATGGCAGTGCCGTGTACGATGTAACCCTGGTTGCAGTTACCGTGGATGACAATGGTGTCATTGACTCCTGCGCCATTGACGGCATCAAGTCCACCGTGGAATTTGATGCCACCGGTGTCATCACCACCGACCTGACCGCCGCTCCCCAGACCAAGAACGAGCTGGGCGAAGCTTACGGCATGAAGGCCTACGCCGGCAGCGCCTACGAGTGGAACGAACAGGCCCAGGCTCTGGCGGATTACGCCGTGGGCAAGACTGTGGAGGAGCTGAAAACCGGCGCTGTCAGCGAATCCGGCAAGGCTGCCGATGCTGACCTGGCTTCCGTTGCTACCATTTACATTGGCGGTTATGTGGATGCCATTGCCGTGGCTGCGGAGAATGCCACCCACCTGGGCGCCCACAGAGGGGATAAGCTGGTGCTGAGCACCATTAACGGCCTGGACAACAGTGTCAACGCAGAAGCTGACAAGGACGGCACCTCCCAGCTGGATGTGAACGTTACCGCCCTGACCATGAACGGCGATACCATCACCAGCTGCATCCTGGACGGTCTGCAGGCCAAGGTCAGCTTTGATGCCACCGGCAAGATCACCACCGACCTGACCTCCGCTCCCCAGACCAAGAACCAGCTGGGCGAAGCTTACGGCATGAAGGCTTATGCCGGCAGCACCTACGAGTGGAATGAGCAGGCTGCTTCCTTTGCTGCTTACGTTACCGGTAAGACCGCTGAGGAAGTGAACGGCATTGCCGTGGACGAAAGCACCAAGGTTACCGAAGCCGATCTGGCTGCTACTGTGACCATCGCGGTAGGCGGCTTCCAGGCACTGATTGCCAAGGCAGCCGGTTAATCCTTTGATTTTTTGACGGAAGGTGAAGTTATGCGGCGAATCCTGATTTGCTTTGCGTGTCTTGCCTGTCTGCTGACAGGCTGTGCCGCCCCTGCCCAAACGGAAGGGCCGACCCAGTATCAGGCCACGTTTCTGACCCTGTTTGATACGGTGACCACCATTTTGGGGTATGCCGAATCGGAGGAAGCATTCCAGGAGAAGGCCCAGGCAATTCATGATAGGCTACTGGAATATCACCAGCTGTTCGATATCTATAACGGCTATGAGGGTATTGCCAACCTGAAAACCGTCAACGATCAGGCGGGCATTGCTCCGGTGGCGGTAGACCGGCGGATTCTGGATCTGCTGTTGGATTGCAAGGAATACTACGCTCTGACCGATGGGAAAGTCAATGTTGCCATGGGCAGCGTGCTGAAGCTGTGGCACGATGCCCGGACGGCAGGTATTGACGACCCGGAACATGCCGCCCTGCCGGAGGAGGCAGCCCTGGAAGAAGCTGCCGCCCACTGTAATCTGGACGACGTGATCGTGGATGAAGCAGCGGGCACGGTATTCCTGGCGGACCCGGACATGCGATTGGATGTGGGGGCAGTTGCCAAAGGCTGGTCTGCCCAGCGGGTTTGCTCTCAGATTGAAGAGGGAATGCTGGTGAGCATCGGCGGCAACGTCTGTGCCACCGGCCCCAAGGCAACCGGCGCCCAGTGGGTTGTGGGAGTCCAATCCCCGGAGAAAGGGGATGCGGGTTACCTGCACACCCTGAATATTTCCGACGGCAGCGTGGTTACCAGCGGAGACTATCAGCGCTACTATGTGGTGGACGGGAAATCCTATCACCACATCATCGACCCTGAAACCCGGATGCCGGCAAACTACTGGCGCTCTGTGACCATCCTTTGCCCGGACTCCGGATTGGCGGACTGCCTGTCCACGGCGCTGTTCCTGCTGGATCAGGAGCAGGGACAGGCGCTTCTGGACAAGACCCAGGCTCTGGCCATGTGGGTTGCCCAGGACGGGACCATTACCTACAGTCCTGGCTTTGAAGACTATATCCGAACCTAATACAATAAGAAGGTGAATCTATGAAACATCTTTTCTTTGGCGGCCTGCATCCGGCGGGACGGAAGGAACTTTCCTCCAATGCCCAGCTGGACACCGCCTTTCAGCCCAAGACCGTAGCCATTGCCATGCAGCAGCATATTGGCGCACCCTGCACTCCTCTGGTGCAGGTTGGGGACCTGGTCAAGAAGGGACAGAAAATTGGCGACGGTCAGGGATTGTGCGTGCCTGTCCATGCCTCTGTCTCCGGCAAGGTCATTGCGGTGGAACCTCGGCGGCATCCCAGCGGACGGGACATCCTGTCCGTGGTGATTGAAAATGACGGCCTGGATACCCCGGACACCACCCTGGTGCCCCATCCGGACTATTCCGGGTTGGATGTGGATACCTTGCTTGCCATCATCCGGGAAGCCGGTGTGGTAGGTCACGGCGGCGCGGCTTTCCCCTCCAACATGAAGGCCCTGACCAGCCTGGGCAAAATCGACACCCTGATTGCCAATGCCTGCGAGTGTGAGCCTTACATCACCGCTGACGACATCCTGCTGCGTACCAGCCCGGACCAGGTGCTGGAAGGCATGCGCATCGTCACCAAAATCCTGAACCCCGACCGGGTGGTTCTGGCCATTGAGGACAACAAACCCAAAGCGGTGGAAGCTCTGAAGCAGAGCCTGGCGGGCAAAGACGACGTGGAAATCCAGGTGCTGCCCACCCGTTACCCCCAGGGTGCGGAAAAGCAGCTGATTCAGGCGGTTACCGGACGGCAGATTCCTCCGGGACAGCTGCCTTCCTCCGTCCAGTGCGCCGTGTTCAACGCCGCAACTTTCTACGCTGTCTATCGGGCGGTATGCCTGGGGCAGCCGGTGACCGAGCGAATTGTCACCGTAACCGGTGAGGCCGTGAAAAATCCCAAGAACTTTTTGTGCCGCATTGGTACCTCTTATCAGGAACTGATCGAAGCTGCCGGCGGCCTGACGGAAGATGTGTGGAAGGTCATCTGCGGCGGCCCCATGATGGGCTTTGCTCAGGATGATCTGTCCGTAGTGACCATCAAGGGCACCAACTCCGTGCTGTGCCTGGCCCAGTTCCGCAATCAGGAAAAGGAAAATCCGCTGTGCATCCGCTGCGGACGGTGTGTGCAGGTTTGTCCCATGCACCTGCAGCCGCTGTATCTGTACCGCTATCGGGACAATACGGATGAACTGAACCGCTACTATGTGATGGACTGCATTGAGTGTGGCTGCTGTGCCTATACCTGCCCGGGGAAACTTCCTTTGGTGGAAGTGATCCGTAAGGGAAAATCCAAAGTAAGGGAGGCTGCTGGCAAATGAATTTGACGGTATCTTCTTCTCCCCACGTTCGGGGAAATGACTCCACCCGCCGGATTATGCGGGATGTGAACATCGCCCTGCTGCCGGCGCTGATTTTCGGCATTGCCCACTTTGGCATCCGGGCAGGGTTGGTGACCATCGTATCCATTGCGGCGGCTGTGATTACAGAACTGGCTGCCAACCGCTTTATTTTCCGGGATCATCGGGAATTGGACGGCTCCGCAGTGGTCACGGGTATGCTGCTGGCCATGACCCTGCCCGCTACCGTGCCTTACTGGGTTGCCGCTTTTGGCAGCGTGTTTGCCATTTTGGTGGTGAAGGCCTTCTGCGGTGGCTTGGGCCAGAACGCCTTTAACCCCGCCCTGGCGGCAAGAGCCCTGCTGGTGCTGCTGTTCCCCACCTCCATGGTGCGCTACGCCGCAGTCAATGGCTTCTTTGGCGGCATGGATGCGGTAACTACCGCAACCCCGCTGCACCATATGGTGATGCCCGCTCTGCCGGAGCAGAGTTTGCTGGATATGTTCCTGGGCAACATCCCCGGCTCCATTGGTGAGGTTTCTGCCCTGGCTCTGCTGCTGGGCGGTGCATATCTGGTGTACCGGAAGGTAATCTCCCTGCGGATTCCCGTTGCTTATCTGGGAACCGTGGCGGTGCTGACTCTGGTGTTCCATAAAACCGACGATGCCTTTGGCTGGATGATGTACAGCCTGCTGGGCGGCGGCGTGATCCTGGGCGCCATCTTCATGGCCACCGACTATGCCACCTCTCCGGTTACGCCCAAGGGACAGATCCTCTACGGTATCGGCTGCGGCGCACTGACAGTTCTGTTTCGCTACTTCGGCCTGTTCCCGGAGGGAGTCACCTACGCTATTTTGATTATGAATGCCCTGTCCTGGGTAATGGATCGCTGGACGGCACCTGTCCGCTTCGGCAGCAAAGGAGGTGCCGCATGAAAGTAAAACAGATTCTGACGGCCCTGGCGGCCATTGTGATATCTGCCGCTGTGTTGGTGGGTGCGCGCTTCGGCCTGTCCGGAGTGGCAAGTGAGATTGCCGCCGCGGAAAAGAAAGAAATGATCCGCTTCATGTTGCCGGAAAGCACCACCTTTACTCAGGAAGTCTACACCGGCGAGGATGAAGCCATCGTAGCGGTTTACAAGGGAGAAACCGGCTATGTCCTGGAAACCAAAACCGCCGGATATGCCGGAGATATCTATATGCTGGTAGGTGTGGACAACAGCGGCAAGGTCACCGGCCTGACGGTCCGGGACATGGAGGAAACCTTGGGCCTGGGCGCACAGGCGCTGCTGGATAAGGATTTTCTGATCCAGTTCCTGGGAACCCAGGGCGATGCCCAGATTGGTGAGGGCGTGGATGCTCTGACCGGCGCCACCGTTACCTCCAAAGCCATTGCCAGAGGCGTCAATGCCGCCGTGGGCTTTGTCACCGGCGCGGACACTTCCTCCGGCGCCACATCCTGGGGAGGTTAAGCCATGAAGAAACAATCCGGAATGTTGAATATCCTGCTGTGCGCCGTGGTTGCACTGACCATGCTGGTGTACATGCTGTGCAGAACCTTCCAGCCTGCGGTGGTTCTGCCCCCGCTGAACATCCCCAATCTTCTGATTTTGAGCGTTCTGGCCCTGATCCTGAATGCTTACCTTGCGCCCCAGGCAGATTACTGCTGGATTCAGGCGGATATTCTGGCAGCCATCACCTTCGGCATTCTGCCCTGGGTGGCGGGAGAAATTCCTGCCTGGCAGATCTGGCAGTTGGCTCTGGCGGGTGGCATGACCTTTGCCGCTGCGGAGCGGATTTTTAGCTCCCTGGTTCAGCGTATTGCTTCCGGTCCCAAGGGGAAGCTGGCGATTCTCGCCACCGGCCTGGGACTGATGCTGGCAGGCCAGTGCTTTGCCGGCATGCTGCTGTGATACAGCCAAGAAGCGTTTCATTCAATATTGTCCATGATCTGGAGTGGTACTGCAAAACAGTACCGCTCCTTTTTTAAGGGGAACGAGGGAAGATTGGCGCATTTTGGCGAATTGCTTTTTGGGGCAGAATATGATATGATATCCCAAATAACTGCGTAAGGAGAGACACTATGGGAAAACGTGTGGTTAGCCTTTTTCTGGCGTGTTGTTTGCTGATATCCCTGGCTGGTGTTGGAATCGTTACTGTCAGCGCTGCCCAGTTGGATGGATGCAATTTATCCGTTTCTGTTGATGGCGGGGAAGCTGTGGTGGTGAAAGCCTACCAAAGTTCCTATGACAATAACCTATTGGTGTCACTTCGGGATCTGGCGGTGGTTCTGTCCGGCACGGACAAGGGATTTTCCATTGCCATTGAGCCAGACGAAGAATCCGGTACGCGAATTGTGATCCGCAGGGGACAGGAATATACCCCGGTGGGCGGGGAAGGGGAGCCGATTACCCAACTGGATGTTGGGGACTGCATTTACGCCAGCACCAGCTACAATAAGCTGTTTTTTGACGATCAGGAAATGCGGCTGCCCACTTATCTGCATTTTGCCTCTGAGGAACTGCCGGCGGATATTTTTGTCCGGATGGCGGATTTGGGCATGTACTTTGACCTGAATCTTGTGTACACCGGCCAGGACACCCTGACGCTGGATACCACCACCGGATACCATTACGATCTGGAAAAGCAGCAATCGGAAGGGTATTTTCAGGATCTGCATGGGGTTGTGCTGGGGGATGCCAATACGGGCTGCGTTTTGTATTCGTATAATGGGGATGTTTCCACCCAGATTGCCAGCACCACCAAACTGATGACCTATCTTCTGGTAAAAGAGGCCCTGGATGCCGGTACTCTGACAGAAGAGAGCATTTACACCGTCTCGGAGGATGTTTACCGTCTGGCAAATTCGGAAGATGGCATCTACCGGAAAAAGGGAAAATACGGCACTTTGGCTTTGGGAGCGGAGGTCACGGTTGGGGACTTGCTGCGGGCAATGCTGATTGTCTCTGCCAATGAAGCGGCAACGGCCCTGGCGGAAATGGTGTCCGGGTCGGAGGAAGCCTTTACCCAGCTGATGAACCAGCGGGCACAGGAACTGGGGCTGGAATCGGCTGTGTTTTACAATCCACATGGACTGCCGGATTATACCCAGTCTCCTACAGCTTCTAAGCGCCAGAACGAGATGAGCGCGGAAGATATGTTCCGCCTGACCCAGTACCTGCTGAACAACCACCGGGAACATCTGACGACCATCACCCGAATGACCAAAACTGACCTTCCCAGCTTTGGGCAGACTCCCGAGGGGAAAGTGGCCTATGCCAAAACGACCAATGCGCTGCTGTATAATTTCCCGGACTGCCTGGGCTTGAAAACCGGAACCACCAATCGCTCCGGCGCCAACCTGGTCAGTGCCATGCCGGTAACAGATGGAAACGGGGATACCCACGACCTGGTGGTGGTTCTGTTTGGCGGAGAAGACGATGTGGAGCGATGCGAAAAAACCACTTGGCTGTTCCAGTATGCCCGGCAGTACTATGCGCAGACACCCTTCCCACAGGAGCAGCTTGTGGAAGAGACCACAGCCGTGACAGTTCCGCCTACTACGGAAGCCACCCAGCCTGCCACCGCAGTAACAGAGCCGATGGTAGTGCCGATGCAGGAACAGACTCCGGAGCAGCCCGGAAGGGTGCTTCTGATGATGGGAATTTCCTTCCTCGCTGGTGTGGTTGTTGTGCTGATTGTGGTGCTTTTGATCAGAAAATCAGGCAGAAGAAAAGACTATAATCCCAAATTTGGCCGATGAAAAAGCAACCGGCTGCCTCAGATCGTTTTGAGGCAGCCGGTATTTTTTATCTAAAAAGAACTGTGCCGGAGCGCTAGCTCCGGCACAGAAAGAATTGTAAGTGCTTACTTAGCAGCGTTGACCAGCTCAGCGGTGTCCTGAGCGATCATCAGCTCTTCGTTGGTGGGGATGACCCAAACGGTGACCTTGGAGTCATCGGCGGAGATGATGGCTTCTTTGCCGCGGACGTTGTTCTTCTCGGGATCCAGCTTCACGCCCAGGTATTCCAGGTTCTGGCAGATCCGAGCCCGCATGGAAGCGGAGTTCTCACCTACACCGGCGGTGAACACCAGGCAGTCCAGACCGCCCAGAGCAGCAGCGTAGGAGCCGATATACTTGCGCACTTCGTAGGCGAACTTGTCCAGAGCCAGAGTGCAGTCAGCGTTGCCAGCCTCAGCGCCTTCTTCGATGTCACGGAAGTCGGAGGAGATGCCGCTCAGAGCCAGCACACCGGACTTCTTGTTGAGCATATTCAGGCACTCGTCAGCATTCATGCCGTACTTGTTCATAATGAACTGCACCACAGCGGCGTCCAGATCACCGGAACGGGTACCCATGGGAACACCGGCCAGAGGGGTCAGACCCATGGAGGTATCCTGGCACTTGCCGTCCTTCACAGCGGACAGGGAAGAGCCGTTGCCCAGGTGGCAGTTGACCAGCTTGATGTCCTTGCGGCCCATCAGTTCAATGGTGCGCTTGGTGACATACTTGTGGGAAGTGCCGTGGAAGCCGTAGCGGCGGATGGAGTCGTTCTTGTAGTACTCGGTGGGGATGGCATAGCGATAAGCCACAGGAGGCATGGTCATGTGGAAAGCGGTGTCGAACACGGCAACCTGGGGAGTGGAGGGCATAACTGCCTGGCAGGCGCGAATACCCATCAGGTTAGCGGGGTTGTGCAGGGGGCCCAGGGGGATGCACTTCTCGATAGCGGCGATGACTTCATCGTTGATGATGCAGGAGTCGAAGAACTCCATGCCGCCGTGCAGGACGCGGTGGCCCACAGCATCGATCTCATCGGTGGACTTGATCACGCCGTCTACGGGATCAACCAGGATGGACAGAACAGCCTGGATGGCCTCGGAGTGGGTGGGCATGGGGATGTCCTTGACGATCTTCTTGCCGTTGGCATTGTGGGTCAGACGGCCGTCGATGTAGATGCGCTCGCACAGACCCTTGGCAGATACGACACCGGTGTCGGGATTCATCAGCTGGTACTTCAGGCTGGAAGAACCGGCATTGATAATCAAAACGTTCATTGGGGGATGCCTCCTAAATAAATATTTTCAATTTGGCAAAAACGTGGTATGATAGCCATAGCTAAAGTTATTATATTTCATTTTCTTCAATTTCTCAAGCCCTCAGAAGAAAAATTTTGGAAAAAGGAGAGGGTATTTTGAAAACCGTCGGGATTATCTGCGAATATAACCCCTTCCACCTGGGACATCAAAAGCAAATAGACCGGATTCGGCAGGAATTCGGGCCGGATACGGCAGTGGTGTGCGCCATGAGCGGAAATTTTGTCCAGCGGGGGCACCCCGCCCTTGTGGACAAAAGCATCCGCGCCGAAGCGGCGCTGCAGTGTGGGGCAGACCTGGTGCTGGAGCTTCCCGTGACGGTGTCTCTTTCCTCTGCCGAAGGATTTGCAGAGGGTGGCGTGCAGATTTTGTCACGGGCCTGCGATACGCTGTGCTTTGGAGCGGAGTCTGCCGATGAAGCAGATTTGATGCATACGGCAGACATTTTGTGCTTCCCGGAATTTGATCAGGTGCTGCGAAGGTTTTTGGAAACTGGTATTTCCTTCCCGGCGGCCCGGCAGGCGGCACTGACGGAGCTTGGGGGTGACGGGCAGATTCTGAGCCAGCCCAACAATATTCTGGCGGTGGAATACTGCAAAGTAATCCGCAAGCAAAATGCGAATTTGACTATATTTCCCATCCGGCGGGAGGGAAGCTACCATGCCCAAACCGCTGACGGGGAAAATCCGTCTGCCACAGCCGTGCGCACGCTGATGCTGGACGGGGAAACCTGGCAGCCCTTTGTGCCGGAGAATGCCAGGGAGCTGTTTACCCAGGCCCCGCTGCACACACTGGCAGCAGGGGAGCGGGCGGTGCTGGGAAAGCTTCGCACCATGACCGACGAGGAATTTGAAGCCTTGCCTTACGGCAGTGAAGGGCTGTGGCGGAAACTGATGCACGCATCCCGGAGAGAGGCCGGACTGGAGGAACTGCTTGCAGCGGTGAAATCCAAGCGTTACACCAGAACTCGGCTGGATCGGATGGTGATGTGCGCGTTTTTGGGTATTACCCGGGAAATACTGCAGCAGGAAGTGCCCTATACCCGGGTACTGGCCTTCAGCAGCCGGGGACGAGAAATTCTGAATGGGCAGAAAAAGCAGGGATGGCTGCGCAATGCCGGGGAAAAAATGGAGCATCCTTATTGGCAGCTGGAAAGGCGGTGCGGGGATTTGTATGGGCTGTTCTGCATTGACGCGCCGGAACCGGGGGAAGCAGAGCAGCGGCGGCGGGTTCGCCGCCTGCTCTGACAAGCTTGACAGCCAGAATGCTCCCATGATATCATGGAGCAAACTGTTTTTCAGGGAGTTACAAATATGAGAAAATTGTCGTCCTTTGTCCCAAAACTGAAACCGGTGAATGTACTGGTAGCGTTCTTTGCTTCTGCATTCCAGGCCTTCGGCATGTACAATGTCCACTCGTTGTCCGGGGTGACAGAGGGCGGCGTATTTGGTATGATTTTGCTGATTGACCATTGGCTGGGGATTTCCCCGGCCATCTCCAGTGTGATTCTCAACGCAGCCTGCTATGCACTGGGATGGAAAACTTTGGGAAAGGATTTTATCGCCTATTCTTTGATTGCAACCTGCGGTTATGCCTCTGCTTATGCCGTTTGTGAATGCTTCCCACCATTGTGGCCGGAGATTGCCCAGATGCCCCTGCTGGCGGCGATCATCGGGGCCATGTTTATTGGTATCGGCGCGGGGCTGTGTGTCCGCGCCGGCGGCGCAACCAGCGGTGATGACGCTCTGGCCATGAGCCTGTCCCACCTGACGAAGCAGCCCATTGAGCGGATCTATCTTGCCAGTGATTTGCTGGTTCTGACACTGTCGCTGAGCTACATCCCCCTGCGCCGGATTGGCTACTCGCTGCTGACGGTGATCCTGTCGGGACAAACCATCGGTCTGATTCAGAAAATCCATCGAAAACGGAAATAACTGCCACTTTTTGCGCCTTTGGAATTTTACATTCTTATCAAAACCCTCCCCCGCAAATGCCGGAAAAATTGTACAGAATAATTGTTGACATTCACCAAAAAGAATGCTACTATCTTGTGCAATTCAACATGGGCTTGCGCAGGAGGGGTTTGTGATGTCGGATAGTCCAATGAAAGATCTGACCACCGGTTCTCCCATGAAACTGGTGCTGTCATTTATGCTGCCGCTGTTGTTTGGAATGGTGTTTCAGCAGTTTTACAACATGGTGGATACCGTAGTGGTGGGAAAATTCCTGGGTGTGGATGCCCTGGCAGGCGTGGGTTCCACAGGCTCCATTAATTTCCTGGTGCTGGGGCTGTGCAACGGAATTTGTGCCGGTTTTGCCATCCCGGTGGCCCAGAAGTTTGGACAGCGGGATTTTGAGGGCCTGCGGAAATTTGTAGGCAATATGGTATGGCTGAGCATCTTTTTCGCTGTGGTCATTACGCTGGTGACAACGGTATTTTGCCGTCAGTTTCTGGTGTGGATGAATACGCCGGAAGATACCTTTTCCTATGCCTATGACTATATTTTTCTGATTTTTCTGGGTATTCCGGCGACGATGCTGTATAACCTGCTGTCCGGCATTATCCGCTCCCTGGGCGATTCCCGAACCCCGCTGTATTTTCTGATTTTTTCCAGCCTTTTGAATGTGGTGCTGGATATCCTGTTTATTGTGGCTTTCCACATGGGCGTTGGAGGAGCCGGCTGGGCGACTCTGCTCAGTCAGCTGATTTCCGGACTGCTGTGCCTGCGGTATATGGCGAAGCATTTCCCCATTCTGAAACTGAGTAAGGAAGATCTGAAGCTGGAGCGCAGCTATGTCCAGCGGCTTCTGGCCATGGGCCTGCCTATGGGAATGCAGTATTCTATTACCGCTATCGGCAGCATCCTGCTTCAGACCGCCGTCAACACCCTGGGCGCCAGCGCCATGGCTGCCATGACCGCAGGAAGCAAGGTGGTTTTCTTTGTGGTCTGTCCTTTTGATGCCATTGGCTCCACTGCTGCTACCTTTGCCGGGCAAAATATCGGTGCGGAAAAGCCGGAACGGGTACATGCCGGTGTCCGGGCATCCTCCATTCTGGGGGTTACGTACTCCATTGTGATTTTCTTCGTGCTGTATTTCTGGGGCGGAAATCTGACCTCCATTTTCCTGGATTCCGGGGATGCGGAAGCGGTCAATGTGATTCTGCCCATGAGCCGCCGCTTCCTGCTTTGGAACGCCCTGTTCTACATCCCGCTGCTGTATGTGAACCTGCTGCGCTTTACCATTCAGGGATTGGGTTTTTCCAACCTGGCTATGGTGGCGGGTGTGTCGGAAATGATTGCCAGAGGTATCTTTGGCTTGTGCCTGGTGCCCTACTTTGGATTTGACGCAGTGTGCCTTGCCAGTCCTGCTGCTTGGGTGATGGCAGATTTGTTCCTGTTCCCGGCGTATTACGCCTGCCTGAAAAAACGAGGATACCATCCCAAAGCCCAGAAGACCAAAACACTGTCTGCTTCCTGAAAAAACGCTGCCTTCTATGGTTTCGTCCACAGAAGGCAGCGCTTTTTGTTTGAATGAGGAAAGAAGCTATGTTTGTTTCTGGCTGCATCCGCCGCATTTTCCGCAAGAGCAGGAGCAGCCATCGGGGCAGCCAATACATTTGACGCCTTTTTTCTTTGCTTTGTAGATATGTCTGGCGGCAAATCCAACGATTACTGCGATAATCGCCAGAATAATGAGATTTTCCATAGACCTGCTCCTTTCTTCGGCTTAAGCCCGGGCGCTGAGGGTATATTCTCCGGCCAGTTTTTGGTCGGCCTTTCTGCACAGGCTTACAATGACTGCGGCAATGACAGCCACTACAATAAGACCGGGCAGGAATCCAGCTCCCAGACTGCCGGTGGTAATCAACGTACCGATCTGGTAGACCAGGTAAGCAACGGTAAAGCCGGTGGCAAACTGCAGCGCCACACCGCCCCAGAACCACTTCCGGTCGTTGATTTCCGAGTTCATAGCGCCCAATGCAGCGAAGCAGGGCGGGGTGTACAGGTTGAACATCAGGTAAGCCAATGCGGCAACTTTGGTGATGGCAAACACACCGGCAACCTCGGCACCGGCGCCTTCCATCAGGGCCAGTTCTTCGGTGTCAATCAGGTTTTCCAATCCCACGTAGCACACGGCCAGGGTACCTACCACATTCTCTTTGGCGATGAAGCCGGTAACCGCAGCGGCAGCCAGCTGCCAGGATACCACACCCACAACAGGAACCAGCAGATAAGCAATGGGGCTGGCGATGGTTGCCAGGATGGATTCGCTGGCCACTTCCGCCTCCTGGAAGCTCCAGTTGAAGGTCTGCATAATCTGAACTATTGTGTTGCACAGCAGGATGATGGTACCGGCTTTGACAATGTACGCTTTTCCCCGAGAACACATGGCCACAAACGCCCGCTTTACGGAAGGAACTTTGTATTCCGGCAGTTCCATGATGAAGAAGGACTTGCGGCTTCTGTGCCCGGCAATTCGGTTGACCAGCAGCGCACCCAAAAGAATCAGGGCAATACCTACGAAGTACATCAACGTACCCACCCAGGAAGCATCGGCGAAGAAGGCACCGGCAAACAGGGCGATGACCGGCAGCTTGGCGCCGCAGGGCATGAAGGGGGTCAGCATGGCGGTGGCACGGCGTTCCCGCTCGTTGCGGATGGTGCGGCAGGCCATAACGCCGGGAATAGCACAGCCGGTGCCGATAACGAAGGGAATGACGGATTTACCGGAAAGGCCGACTTTCTTGAAGATGGGGTCCAGCACCACAGTGGCACGGGCCATGTAGCCGCAGTCTTCCAGCAGAGCAATCAGGAAGTACATCACCATGACCAGCGGAAGGAATCCAATTACTGCAATCACGCCGCCGATAATGCCGTCCACCAGCAGTGCCTGCAAAATCGGTGCTGCATCGGATACCAGTTCTCCCACCCAGCCTTGGAAGGTTTCCAGCCAGGCGACCAGGGTATCTGCCAGATAAGGACCCAGGGTGGACTGGGAAATATCGAATACCAGAAACATCACCAGGGCAAAAATGGGAATGCCCAGCCACTGGTTGGTGAGGATATCATCGATTTTATCCTGGAAGTTCCGCTGCTTGGTCAAAACCTTCCGTGTTTCCACCTGGGACACAATGGAATTGACGAACTCGAATCGCTTTTTGTCTGCGGCAATTACCGACTCCTTGTGGCTCAGATCCACAGCGCCCTGGCTGTAGGGCGCTTTCTGTCCCTTGCCCTGGGCATCCACTGCAGCCCGAACCACAGCAGCCAAGCCCTCGCCGTTGGTGGATACGGTCTCCACCACAGGACATCCCAGCTTCTGGGAGAGGGCGGAAACGTCAATGGTTGTTTCTTTCTTCTCGTTGATGTCGGCCTTATTCAGTGCAACCACCACAGGAATCCCCAATTCCAGCAGCTGGGTGGTAAAGAACAGGGAGCGGCTCAAGTTGGTGGCGTCCACAATGTTGATGATGGCGTCAGGGTGCTCATTTTTCACATAGGAACTGGTGATGCTTTCTTCCGAGGTAAAGGGAGACATGGAGTAGGCGCCGGGAAGGTCAACAGCGATGAGCTGCTGGGAGCCTGCGTAGGCTTTCTTAATCAGCGCCTCTTTTTTGGCCACCGTGACACCCGCCCAGTTGCCCACCTTTTCATTGCGGCCAGTGAGGGCATTGTACATGGTGGTTTTGCCGGAGTTGGGATTGCCAGCAAACGCGATTCTCATTTTGGATTCCTCCTCTTTCAATAGATGTTCCTTCAGGCTTAGGTTTTATATGTTAGCAAAAGCTAACTGGTCGTCAAAAAGAATCAGGAGAACAGATTCTCCCGGATTCAAATTTGAATGGCTTCTGCCAGTTGGGGATCAATGCTGTATCTGCCGTCCTTGACGGAGATCACATAGCTGCCCTTCCGTCGGGAGACCAGAGTAACGGGTTCGCCGCTGTAGCAGCCCAAGGAGAACAGAAAGGCATTTAGTTCTTCGTCCTCTGTCTGGACCTGGCGGATGATGTATTCGGTTCCTTCCTGTGCATGGGTCAAATTCATAAGCCTCACCTGATTTAGATCATATTGCCAATTAGACATGGCTAACTGCCACATCAAAAAATGATTAGCGGCCGCTAACTTCACGGGTATGATACAGCCAGATCCAGATTTTGTCAATACCCTTTTATAAAAAAACTCTTGAAATTATTGAGAATTACTTTCAAAATGTTAGCTTTGACTAACATTTTTGAAATATTTTCAGCGAGGAACAAAAAATAATTCTTGACAAATCCCGGTAAGCAGGGTATCTTATTAGTAGTTAGCGAACGCTAACTAATGTTTGTACAACGGGTTAGCTGCTGCTAACTTCTGCGAAGAAACGAGGAATACATATGATTTCCATAGAACTGTTGCGGACATTGGGGGCCATAGGCGGCATCGTGTGCATCCTGCTCCTGTCCGCCTGGGTCAAACAACATCTCAGAAAAAATCAGTAACCATTTTCGGGAGGTTTTTATGTCCGACGATTACCTGATCCGCAACTGCGCACCTACTTTGGCGGGAATCAAAACCGCAAATCTGTTTACTTGCCCCTTTGATACCCGGGAGGAATTGTTTCAGGCAATCCGGAGAATGAACCGACGGCTAACGCCCAAGGGACTGCGGGTGCTGCCCCTTCGGGTGTCCCGGAGCAAGGCGCTGATCTATCTGTACCGACCGGTGAAACTGGCGCAGGATCTGTCGGACTGCGTGGCAGTATGTCTGCTTCGCCAGCAGGGATATGTTCCGGGCAGCTGCCAGCAAACGCTGGTGCAGCTGATCCGAAAACTTCGCTGTCAGGAGGACTTTCCTCATGAAATCGGTCTGTTTCTGGGCTATCCGCCGGAGGATGTCCAGGGATTTATGACCCGGGGGCCTGCCTGCTGCAAATGCAGCGGCTGCTGGAAAGTCTACGGGGACGAAGATGCTGCCAGAAAGAAGTTTGCCCAATATAAAAAATGCACCCAGATTTACTGCCGGCTTTGGGCAGAAGGAAACAATATTGAGCGGCTCACAGTAGCCGGTTGATATACCAGATTTTTAGAAAGGTTGGAATGTATATGCGTAAAATTGCAGTTGTTTATTGGAGCGGCACCGGCAACACCGAGGCAATGGCCCATGCTGTTGCGGAGGGAGCCAAGGATGCCGGAGCCGAAGTTACCATGTTTACCCCGGGGGAATTCTCCGGTGCCATGGTGGAAACATTTGACGCCATTGCCTTTGGCTGCCCGTCCATGGGCGCCGAGCAGCTGGAAGAAAGTGAATTTGAACCGATGTTTCTCGACTGCAAAGGCAAACTGAAAAACAAGCCCATTGCCCTCTTTGGCTCCTACGGCTGGGGAGATGGGGAGTGGATGCGCACCTGGGAGGAAACCTGCCGGGAGATTGGGGCTGATCTGGTGGCCTCCGGGGTCATCTGCCAGGAAACTCCGGAGGATACGGCCCTGGCGGAATGCCGGGATCTGGGAGCGGCATTGCTGTAACTAACCCCGCTTTGTGCGGTGGCTGTCTTGGGAGGGGCTGTATGGGAAGGAAAACCACCCGCCGGGAGGTCTATTTGCATCTGATCTGCCGCTTATCCGGCAAAGGCAAGGTGCGAGGAGCGGATATTGCCAGAGAACTGGAGGTTTCCCGGCCAACGGTATGCGTGTACATAAAGCACCTGGCGCAGGAGGGGGATGTTTTCATCGATCCCCAGCGGGGGATCTGCCTGACTGAGCAGGGGAGGGCTGCCATTGCAGTCCACCGGGAAACACAGCAGGTATTATCTGCACTTCTGCAGAGCCTGGGTGTGGAGGCGGAAACGGCCTGCCTGGATGCGGAGAAAATGGAGCAGCATCTGAGCCGGGACAGCCTGCAAGCTTTGCAGCATCTGCACAGCCAAAAAGAAACTACAGGAAAATAAAAATTACAGCGCTGCGCCTGAATTGGCGAAGCGCTGTTTTTCTTTTCTGGAAACTCGATTACAGAACCTGATCGTTTACGGTTTCCACCAGAGAAACCACATCCGCTCTGTTTACAAAGACGGTAGGTTCACCGTTCAGGGTTACCATACAGCTGGTGCTGTTGTAGCGGTAGAATACCAGTTCTACCTCCGGGAAGTTCTGGTGATTCTGATGGATGACAAACCGGATTTCCTCCGGATTTTCTCCTGGATCTTCAGCGGCGTAGCCGGTGGATGTCAGATCGTCCAGGGCATCCAAAATGGAATCACCGTCCACTTCTTCGCCGTCCAGGGTGTAGGTTACTTCCTGGGTTTCGTTGCCATCTTCATCGGTGGAGGTTGTGCGGGTAATACGGAGTGTGTAGGTTTCCCCATCCAGGGTAATATCCATAGAGAATACCTTGTCCCAATCCATCAAAAGCACATCCTCCGGCCTTAAATCTGCATAGGTGGTGAAGATCAGCGCTTCTGCCGCGGTTGCCGGGATGGTGTAGACCATATTGGAGCCGGAAATCCGGGCGTAGTACCCATTTTCACAGGAATCTCCGATTTCCAAGGAGAAGGTCTGCTCCTCTTCTTCCTGGGTGTAGTGTACAACCAGCGTGGCGGCGGGACTGTCCAGACCATACTTGCTCAGATCCTCAGCATGGTAATTGACGCATTCCTGCCAGGTGGTATCTGTGACATAGCGCAGAAGATTTTCGGTCAGATCCGTGTCCAGAGGATGATCGTTCAAAAACCAGATGTACTCGTCAGAGTAGGCAAGACCGCTGCCTTCCATGTTTTCAATGGTGTAATTGCTGTCACTGCTCAGATGTTCCAGGGAAAGAACGTTGTCCATCTGGGGAACTTCTTCCATTTTCAGAACGCCATACAGGCCATACTGGAAAGCGTCCAGGAAGGTCGCGTCCACCAGGTAAGCGTTGCTGTCTCCGATGGACAGGTAGCGCTGGTTTCCCAAAGTGGTCTCCTCGCCGACTTTGATGGTGTACTCCGTACCGCCGGCAGTGAAATTGATCTCGCAGACCGGGGCTTCCAGCGTGTACTGATCCCAGTTTTCCACGTTTTCAATGGTTTTTGCAGAGGTGATTTCCGACAGGGCATCCAGCATGGTGTCAATGTAACTGCTGTCCAACGGGAAGGCGGCATCCTCGGCATAAACCCAGGTGTCATCCTCCTTGACTACGGAAACATCTTCGCTGTATTTCCAATGAAGGTCGGTAACGTCTTCGGGGTTCACTGTGAAAATGGTGGTATAAACTTCCTGGGATTCCGTTCCCTTTGGAGCCAGTGCTTTCACGGCAAAGGTTGTACCCAACAAAACAGCCAGGGCCAGCAGCAAAAGAAAAAGTTTCTTTCCACGTTTCATCTGCGTTTCCTCCGGAACCAAATGAGAATGCCAACTACCAGATAGGCAGCGGGAACCAAACCGATAAACAGCGTGGCCAGCAGCGAAGCAGTACTGCTGTCTATGGTCAGGTATTCTGTGCTCAGGGATTTGGCATGGATGGTAATGCTGCTGTCCTCACTCTGGCACAGATAATGGAGCATGTTCAGGAACAGATCCTGGTTTCCGCCGGAGACCATTTCGTTGGTCTGGGAATCCAGAAGGGCGGTGGAGGATACCCAAATCACGTCGCTGTAAATGCCGTCATCCAGGGTTTCCGAAGCCAGTACCGCCAGAGCAAAGGGACCATCCTGGTCTCCTTCTTCCTTTTCATAGGTATTCAGGCCGTATCCGGCAGCTTTGGAGAAGGCGCTGTCCGAGGTGGTCAGAAGCTCTGTAACGGAAATGTTGTCCGGCAGATCCTGGCTCACCGTCAGACCCTGGGCGATGGGCAGCAGCACGGAATACCCGTTTTCCAGCAAGGGCGTCGTGACGGTATGGGTGTTGATTTCCGGCAGCAAATAGTAGGGTGTGCCCCAGACATAATGGGACTGGTCAGCTTCCACCACAATTCCTTCGCTGGCGGTGATGCCGTAGTGAGCCATGATGGATTCCAGATTGGTTAGCTTACCGTCCTGCGGGGGATCGGACAGCAAAATCAGCTTGCCGCCGTTACCCAAATAGGTTTCGATTTTTGTTTTTTCCTCCAGGGAGATATCTCGCTGAGGGGCATAAATCAGCAGACAATCCGCGTCATCCGGTACCGCCTCCGCTGTCAGCAAGGAAAGTTCCTGGGTTTGCATGTTTTCCTTTTCCACGGCGCTGGAGAAAGCAGCGGGCAGGGATTGTTCGCCATGACCTGTGAGCAGGTAGATCGTTGGCAGGTCTTCGCTGGTGACATAGTCAATGGCACTGGTGATTTCACTTTCTCCGCAGAAGCTCCAGTTTTCTTCCCCGTAGTAATAGTAGGCTTCATAGTCTACGACAAAAATATCGCTGTAGGGGATATACCGGGACTTGTCACCGCACTCCACAATCAGGCTGTTTTCCTGCAGGGAATCGGTATAGGCTTGGGCGAAAGTGGGGTTTACATCAGGGTCTACTTTCTGAACCCGAATCTTGTCACTCAGGGCCTCATACTGGTCAAGCAAGGTACCAATGTAGTTTTCTTCATAGCCACTGCGCACCACCCAGTAGATGGTGACCTCCTGATCCAGCTCGCCTGCCAGAACCTCCGTCTGTTCGGATACGGTGAAAATCTGACCGGAGGTGGTGTCAAACTGGGTAAGGCCGGCAGGCAGCGCCCCAATGAGCAAGTTGGCAGTAATGGCGATTGCCAGAACAATGGCGGTTGCCGCTACGCTATAGCCGCCGATTCGGAAGGAGCGGGTTTGGAAAGATGCTTTCAGTTTATGCATCCATTTTCTCAGATGGTTCATTCACTCCACCTCCGCTTCTCCATGGACTGAACACTGAGGAACAGGAAAACGCCTGCCACAGACAGGAAAAATACCACACATCGCAGGTCAAACACACCGTCGATGAGGACATAGAACCACTCGAATAGCGACAGTTTTTCCATAATGGCGGGGAACAGCCCTTCAAAGGCGGAAGAATCAAAGGCATAGGCAACCATGGTTCCTCCTGCCAGTACTGCCGCGCACATCAGCGATGCAAAGCCGTTTTTGGTCATTAAATATACGATGCCGCTGATGATCAGGGCGCAAAGAACCAGCATGGACAAAGAACCAAAGGCAGTGACAGATGCCATGGAAGCCAGATCTGCAATGAAGTAATCCACCAGCATCACCACAAAGCACAGCCCTGCCGCTACTGCCTGACTTTCCGTAATGGAGGAAATGTACATCCCCACAGCAATCAGCGCCGCACCCAGACAGAAGAAACCAGCGATGGAGCTGAAAGCGGCGGCCAGATTCATGTTGCCGTAAGCTGTCAGGATAATGGGATACAGGCTGATGATCGCCAAAGGAATCAAAAACATGGTCAGAAGCGCCAGGTACTTTCCCAGTACTACCTGGGTCATGGACAGGGGCAGAGAGTAGAGCAGCTGGTCGGTTTTCTGCCGCCGTTCCTCCGCCAAAACCCGCATGGTCAAAATGGGCACGATAATCAAAAATACAAAGCTCATGCTGCCCAATACATATTCAAAGTTGGTGGTTGCTGATTGCAGGTTGTACACCATGGTATAGATTCCGGCAAACAGCAGCAAAAAGGCGCCGAACACATATCCGCTCAGATTGGTGAAGCAGGACGACAGTTCATGCCGCAAAACCGCTTTCATTTGGCAGGTTCCTCCTTTTCTTCCTGAGTCAGTTCCAGGAAAATATCTTCCAGGCTGGCCTTAGCCACAGACATCTGCAAAATGGGGCAGTTTGCCCGACTGAAGGCGAAAAACAGATCCCGGCAGGCTTTCCGGTCGTCATGGCCTTCCAGCTCTACCTGCACCTGGCAGCAGCCATCATCCATAGGCTTGGTGTGAATTCCTACCAGACCGGAAATATCCTGCAGAATGCCACGGATATTTTTCTCCGGGGCCTCTGCCACCAGATTTACCGTGGCGGTGCCGGCAAACAGCCGCTCCAGGTTTTCCGGACTGTCGCAGGCCACCAATTTGCCTTTGGAGATGATGAGGATGGTCTGGCACACGGCCTGTACTTCCGACAGAATGTGACTGGACAAAATCACCGTGTGGTCTTTTCCCAACTGCTGGATCAGCTCCCGGATCTCTGTAATCTGTCGGGGGTCCAGACCCACCGTTGGCTCGTCCAGAATAATGACTTCCGGATCTCCCAGAATGGCCTGGGCGATGCCCACCCGCTGCTTGTAGCCCTTGGACAGGTTCTTAATCAGCCGGTCGGCAACATCCTGAATCTGGGTGACCGCCATAACATGGGAAAGCTGATTGGGAATGTCGGATTCGCGGATGCCCTTTGCCCGGGCCACAAAGGTCAGATATTCCCGAGGGGTCCGGTCAAGATACAGCGGCGGCTGCTCCGGAAGATAGCCAATCAGCTTTTTTGCCTGCTGGGCCTCTTCAAAAATGTCGAAACCGCCGATGCGAACCTGCCCGGATGTGGCGGCCAGACATCCGGTCATGATGTTCATGGTTGTGGATTTTCCCGCACCGTTTGGCCCCAGAAATCCGTAAATCTGCCCTTTTTCGATGTGAAAGGACAGATCCCATACTGCGGTATGATTGCCATAGCGCTTGCACAGATGGTTTACTTCAATCAAGACAATTCCTCCTTTTCTGCTGCGAACCATTGTAGCCGTCCAGGCTGAATTGTCCCTGAAAAAAGGAGGGCAGAATGTGAAAGAATTGTAAATTCCCACCCAAACAAAAAATTGGGCCGCATCTTCCGGAAGATGCGGCCCAATGGCGGCTATTTTCGGCATTATGAACCGGAAACCGGCAGCTGAATGAAAAAGGTGTTGATACCGTCTTCGCTTTCGGCCCAGATTTTTCCTTTGTGGGACAGAACGATGCTTTGGGCAATGGACAGTCCCAGACCGTAGCTGCCGTCCCGGCTTCTGGCTTTGTCCACACGGTAAAAACGCTTGAAGATATTTTGTAAATCTTCCGGAGAAATTTCCTGCCCAGGGCTGGCAACGGAAAGCAGACAGTGACCACCATGGCGAATCAGCTTGACCCAGATGCGACCTTCCGGTGCGGAATATTTCATGGCGTTGTCCAACAGAATTCCCAATACCTGCCGCAGATGGGAAGCGCTGGCCTTCAGGGTGATGCCTTTTTCTATTGCGGTGGACAGGGTCAATCCCTTTTCAAAGTACATTGGTTCAAAGGGTAAAACCGCATCCTCCACCAGCTGGCTCAGGTCCACCGGGGCAAAATTGGTACTTACTGAACCATTGTCTACCCGGGTAAGCTCCAGCAATCCTTCCACCAGCCCCCGCATCTGGTGGGACATGGTCAGAATGCTGGAAGAGAACTGCTGCTTGGCGCTATCGTCTTGGGCTGGGTCCTGGAGCAGCTCCGCATTGGTCAGGATTACCGCCAAGGGCGTTTTTAGTTCATGGGAAGCATCTGCCACAAATTGTTGCTGCTGCTTCCAGGCTTTTTCCACAGGCTTGACCGCCCAGCGGGCAAGCATAATGCTGATGCACAGAAAGATTCCCATGCTGGCAAGCCCAATCAATACACAGACCTGGGTCAAATGCCGGATGGCGGAGCGCTCACTGGACATATCCGCAAACACCAGCCATTGTCCGCTGACACCCATGGACTTGCTGAAGCGCAAATTGTATTCTTTCAGAATGCCCATTTGTTCGTCCTGTTCCAACGCTGCCCGGGTGATTCTCAGTATGGTTTCCTCATCCGAAAGATCATAATACCCGCCGCTGGTGGCAATCAGCTGCCCCCGAAATCCAATGAGTACCGTAAAATAGGGAAGCCGCACCTCCTGGGAAATGTCCCCCAGATTCCGCTGCTGGGTTGGGTTGGCAGAGATAGAACGCAGGGTGCGAATGCTCTGTTCTTCCAGACTTTTGCTCATGTAATGGATGACCATGCCGAATACCATGCTGAGCATGATCGTCACAATAGCCATTACAATGCAGACAAACTTGATCCGCAGCTTTCTCAGCATGCTTCATCCACCTCCAGATGATAGCCCAGTCTGCGGATAGCCTGAATGCGGACATTGGAGCCGATGCTTTGCAGCTTCTTGCGCAAAAAACCCACATACACTTCCACATGATTTTCCACGGCGTTGGAGTCAAATCCCCAGACTTTGGCAAGGATGACTTCCTTGGGCAAAATCTGGTTTTGCGACTGCATCAGAAACCGCATTACATCAAATTCCCGGGCGGAGAGCTGAAGCCGTTTTTCTCCGCATACCAGCATACCGGTGGACAGTTCCAGGGCAGTGTTGCCGCATACCAGCTCGTCCACCTGGTTGCCCTGGCGGCGCAGCAGAGCATTGATGCAGGCCAGAAGTTCCCGGGAGTCAAAGGGCTTTGTCAGATAATAGTCCGCTCCGGCGTTCAGCCCATCAATTCGGTCTTCCAGGCCGGACTTGGCGGTGAGCATCAGAATCGGCGTGGCACAGCGTTTGGCCCGGACTTGTCGGGCTACCTGGTAGCCGTCCATTCCCGGCATCATCACGTCCAGAATCAGCAGATCGTATACTCCGGTTTGGGCGTATTCGGCGCCGGTTATCCCATCATATACCGCTTCCACGGAAAAGCCCTTGGATTCCAGCAGGGCTTTCAGGGAATCTGCCAGCAATTTTTCGTCTTCAATAATCAAAACTTTCATGGTAATGCCTCTTTTCCCATTCTTAGTACTACTATAGTAGGACAGAAAGCTGAATGCAACCTGAAAAAACGGGTGTTCACAGTAAATTTACGAAATGACAGAAAAACCGTCCCACTCCGCAACGGCATGGGACGGCATTACAAGATTAATTTTTCCGGGACATCCGGTGATCTCCCCGGACGGTGCTGCGCAGACCGATTTCCTTGCCGGTGGCGATGCGGACAATGTTTTCCCAGTGTCGGTACAGCATCACCAGGGAGGCTGTACAGAGAATGGCGGTCAGCACCAGATCGTGGGTGGAAAGACCCATGTAAAGCGGCACCACCCCAATGGTGCCCAGGGCACCTACGGAAATGTAGTCGGTAATCAGGGTTGCCAGAATCACAACTGCGGCCACCAGCAGCGCCAGCTTCCAGTTCAGGGCCAAAGCCAGACCAAAGTAGGAAGCCAACCCCTTGCCGCCCCGGAACTTCAGATAGAAGGGGAAAATATGCCCGATCACGCAGGCCACGCCGGCGCAGGCGCCGACATAAACCAAATCCGGGAACAGCCATCGGGCCAGGCAGACAGCCAGCACACATTTGAGAATGTCATGCAACGCCACAGCGATTCCGGCTTTCCAGCCCAGCAGGACGGTGGCATTGGAAGCCCCCAGATTGCCGCTGCCGGAAGTGCGAATGTCGGTTTTCCGCACTTTGCCGATATAGTAAGCCATACTGGAGCAGCCCAGCAGATATCCCATCAGGATGGATACAGCATATGCCATAGATTCTCCCACCTTTCCAATTATGCTTTCATTATACCGCAACATAAGGCCGATGGGAAGACGTTTTTTCTCCCAATTCCAGGAAAACCGGCCCCTGGTTTTGCCAGGAGCCGGGACAGTTAATTCAGATTCAGTTTCCGGTTGACGAAGTGATACATCAAAACGTAACTTACCACGCCAATGACCAGGAACAGCGTCATCTGGGAGACAAGCAGATTGGAAAAAATGCCGTAGGGATCGGCGCTGCCGGTAATAGCAGGCAGATTGCCAAGGATTCCGATGGTACCACTGACCAGAGAAATGCCCACATGGATGCCGTAGTAAACACCAATGGCAGCCAGAATCTTATGCTTCTGGGCAATGATGGAACCGATGGTCACAGAGAGCATCACAACCACAATCTCGCAGACCATACCGCACAGACTGTTGGCCAGGAGCATCCACACATACCGGAGCTCTTCTTGCTGAAGCAGCAGCTTCAGCTTCTCCCAAATGCCGGGCATCATATCCCACAGCATGGGGAAAAGTCCTTCCAGGGCGGAAAAGCCTACAATGCCAAAAACGATGAAGCTAACAATCAGTGCTGCGATTGCAATCACAGCGCCAATCAGGTTGGTGACCAGACTGGACAGCAGAATCTGGTGGGTCGTTACCGGCAGGGTGAAAGTCAGGTAACCCTCGTCGGTGAACCGGCTCTTATAGAACCGCCAGATTGTGAAAAATTCGATGCCTGTGGCGCAGACCACGATTCCAACGATGGCTGCAATCATGGACAGCACGCACAGCACAACACCCAGACCGGCTTGGGCATCCTGGTTGCTGAACGATACCAGGTAGCGCATGGCGCTGCCGCCCAGCAGTGCGGCACTCAGACTGATCAGGCACAGCAGGCCCAGTACACCCCGGGCAGCCCGCCATTCGTGTTTTAGCAGTTTGGTAAACATTTGAACACCTCCCGGAATAGTTCATCCAGGGACTTACCGGTTTCTTCCCTGGTTTCATCGGCGTTGCCGTAGCGAACCACCTTGCCCTGATTCAGGAAAACAAATTCGTCCAGAATCCGCTCCACATCGGCAATTAGATGGGTGGAGATCAGCACGGTGGCGGTAGGATCATAGTTGGTGATAATGGTATTGAGTACATAGTCCCGGGCTGCCGGGTCCACGCCACCGATGGGCTCATCCAGCAGGTACAGTTTGGCCCGCCGGGACATCACCAGCACCAGCTGTACTTTTTCCTGATTGCCTTTGGACAAGGCACGGAACCGAACGTCCAAGGCGATGCCTAGGGCGTGGAGCATCTGCTCCGCACGCTGGCGGTCAAAGTCTGCGTAGAAGTCCTGGAAAAAGTCCAGCAGTTCCCGAATCTTCCGCTGTTTGCTGAAGTAGGGACGGTCGGGTAGATAGGACACCAAAGATTTTGTCCCTGCACCCACGGATTCTCCGCAGACGCAGACACTGCCGGATGTAGGGGTGAGCAATCCCGCTGTCAGTTTAATCAGAGTGGTTTTACCGCTGCCGTTGGGGCCAAGCAGGCCTACAATCTTTCCCTGAGGCAGCTCCAGGTTTACACCGTCCAGCGCCAGGGTATGGTGATAGCGCATGGTTAGACCGGTGGTTTGCAGTGCGTATGTCTGCACGTTATGATTCCTCCTTCTTTTCGGCAAACGACAGCAAAAGATTTGCTGCCTGTGTTGGCGTCAGGCCAAAGACCCGGAATTTCTCGATACATTCCCGAGCCAGTTCCTGCAGCGCTTCGTCCCGCATGGCGGACAGGACGCTTTGCTCCTGGGTGACGGTGCGGCCATTGGTGCCGCCGCCTACCAGAAGGCCCTCTCGTTCCAGCTCTGTCAACGCCCGCTGTACGGTGTTTGGGTTCACCTGAGCCTGGGCAGCCAGATCCCGAACGGAAAGAATTTTCTGTCCGGGGGACCATTCTCCTGTCAGAATGGCGCCCCGAATGGTTGCCATGATTTGCTGATACACCGGACGTTCTCCGGTAAATTTCCAGTTCATAGGCACCTCCTTATGTGTTACTGTATTACTACACTAATACAGTAACACAGTGAGAGAGAATTGTCAATAAGAAAATAAAAAAATTTGCCGCCGGGAGTATTCCCAGCGGCAAAAGCCATATTCGTCTTTTATCCCAGCAAAAGATCCACACCCTGCTGGAGCATGTCAGCAGTCAGCGCACCTTGGGCCCAGACTACAAAGTTGCCTTCCGCATCCAGGAAGTAGCTTACCGGCACCGCATTGACGCCATAAGCGGCAGCGGCATCCAGATCCGAGTCAAAATAAATGGGGAAGGTATAGCCCTGTTCGTCAATAAACTTGGAGGCGGTTTCCACCGTCTCCTGGGAGCCGTCGGTCAGGTTTACCAGCACAAAGTGAATGTCCTCCCCATACTGGTCATAAAACTCCTGAAATTCCGGCATTTCGCTGATGCAAGGCCCGCACCAGCTGGCCCAGAAATTCAAAATCACCGGTTTGCCCCGGAAGTCTGACAACTTCACCGGATTGTTGTCCTTGTCATAAACCGTAAAATCCGGAGCTGGCTGAGCAGCGGCCTCGGTTTCGTCGCTGGTTGCCTGGGTAGATTGCGGAGCGGTAGCAAAACCGCCCAGGGAAACTTCTCCGCTGAGCCGGTTGTACAGAAGGTAAGCACCGGCGATTACCACGGCAAAGGCCAGCACAAAAATCAGCAGCTTTAACAGTTTGTAGGTCTTTTCCATAGAGTCCTCCTTTGGCAGTTATTGCAGAATCCGCAGGAACCGTCCCAGCATGCTGGTGGCCATGAGCACACCTACCACAACCAGCAGTCCGCCGCAGACCCGGTTGATGGTGCCATAATGGGATTTAATCCAGGTGAAGGCGGATTTCAGCTTGTCGATCAGCACGGCGCTGAACAAGAACGGGATGCCCAGTCCCAGAGAGTAGCACAGCAGCATAATCATGCCTTCCAGCACATGTCCCTGTTGAGAGGCCAGCATCAGGGCTGAGCCCAGGAATACGCCCACGCAAGGCGTCCAGCCTACAGAGAAAATCACGCCGAACAAGAAAGCGGAGAAAAATCCCATGTTTTCCTTGACACCGCCATGACTGCCGCCTCGGAAGAGATTCCATTTCAGCAGCCCCATATAGTTCAGGCCAAACAAAATGACCACGACTCCGCAAACCAGGTTAACCCAGGTTTGGTACCGGGTAAGAAAGCTGCCAACCGTACCGGCTAAAGCGCCCATGGCAGTAAATACCAGGGTAAAGCCCAGTACAAATCCCAGCACACAGGTCAGGGTTTTCCGGGTGCTGCGCTGACCGCCGCCGGCAAAGTAAGAAATATAAATGGGCAGCATGGGCAGCAGGCAAGGGGAGATAAAGGTGATGATTCCTTCCAAGAAGGAAATCAGATATTGCATAATGTCCCTCCTTATGATTTTTCCTCATTATAACGTAAATAGGACTCATTTGCAAATACTATTTTTTTATATCAAATATTGTTTACAACTTTTGCAAAAAACAGCGGCGTGGTTTTCCACGCCGCTGAAAAAGCAGGACAAATCAGTCGTTGGTGTAGTTGTCGAAGTAACCCTGAATGTGGATGATGGGGGTACCCTTGTCGCCGGAGCCGGAGGTCAGATCGCACAGAGAGCCGATCAGGTCGGTCAGGCGGCGGGGGGTTGTACCCTGAGAGGCCATGGAGCCGGCCAGGTTGCTGTCCTTCTGACGGATGGCACCCTCAATGGCGGCCTTCAGATCCGCACCGGACAGACCGGCAAAGTCGTTATCTGCCAGATACTTCAGCTTCAGCTCATTGGGAGTTCCTTCCAAACCGGAGGTATAGGCAGGGGAAACCACCGGGTCAGCCAGCTCCCAGATCTTGCCCACGGGGTCCTTGAAAGCGCCGTCGCCATAGACCATGACTTCCACCAGCTTGCCGGTCTTTTCCAGGAACTTGGCCTGGATATCCTTGACCAGGCCGGTGCACTCCCGGGGGAAGAGCTTGACCTTGTCTTCGGTGGACTTGTTGGAGCCCAGCAGACCGTACTTTTCATTGCAGCCGCTGCCGTCCACGGGAGCGGTGAGAATATCGTCCAGGCCGCAGACCTTCTCAGCACCGGCGCCAATCAGCAGCCGCTTGGTGCGGGCACGGGTGTGGATATCGCAGGTCAGCACGTTCTTGGTGTAGTTCAGAATCACCCGGGGATCGTTGGCGAAGATCACTTCTACCTGGCAGCCTTCCTCCTGAATCAGATCGGAGTAGTACTGCACATAGTCAACCAGGGTGAAGGGGTGCAGGTTCTCGCCGAAGAGCTGACGGTAACGCTCCAGGGTCAGCACATCGGAGTAGGGATTGATCTTTGCCTCATCCAGCTTGTCCAGGGAAACCAGCTCGTTGCCCACCTCATCGGAAGGATAGCTCAGCATGAGCACAATCTTCTTGGCACCCCGGGCAATGCCCCGCAAGCAGATGGCGAAGCGGTTCCGGGAGAGGATGGGGAAAATCACACCAATGGTTCCGCCGCCCAGCTTGGCGCGGATATCGGTGGCAATGGCATCGACGGATGCGTAGTTGCCCTGAGCACGGGCTACCACGGACTCGGTAACGGCAACCACATCCCGGTTGCGCATTTCATAACCTTCACTTTCGGCAGCAGCCAGGACACTGTCAACGACGATATTCGCCAGGTCGTCGCCCTCACGGATGATGGGGCAGCGGATGCCTCTGGATACGGTTCCGACTTTTCTTTCCATGTTTGCAACCTCATTTCTCCGGCTTGGAGCACCAAAACCGGAATAGAATCAACACAATAGTTATACCGCAGTTGCGGTGGATTTTCAACATTTTTTTTGTAAACGCGAAAGAAAAACAAAGAATTGTCAATTTTCACAATTTTTGAAGGAAGGCATTTTCCTCACTGGGGAATATTGGATAGAGGAAAAAAGGGCATTTTTCGGAATTATCCCGCGTTCCGGGCAAAAAATGCCACAGCCACGGCGCCGGGGCCGACATGGGTGCCTACCACGCTGCTGACGATGCTCACAGGAAGGTTTTCCACCTGGCCTTCCCACAGCGCGGCGCTGTCGGCAATGTATTTTTGCAGCAGCGCATCGCTCAAACCGGTATAACCCAACATCAGAGGCTTGGTAAAGTCCACGCCGCCGGATTTCTGAATTTCCTGAACCAGCAGGTTGTTGCCTTGCTTGGAGCCTCTGGCTTTGCCCATCATCTTCACTTCGCCATCGGTGACAGAAATGACGGGCTTGATGTTCAGAAGACCGCCGGCAAAGGCCACGGTGGAGGAAATCCGGCCGCCCTTCTTCAGATACTCCAGCGTATCCACCAAGGCCAGCACCCGGACCTTTTGCCGCTGTGCCAGCACATCCTGGGCAATTTCCTCAGCGGTCATGCCGGAGTTTGCCAGATGCAGAGCATACTCTGCCAGAATACCCCCGCCGATGGCAACGGTCAGGGTATCCACCACAAAAATCTTTCCGGGGAATTCTTCCGCAGCAATGCTGGCGCTCTGATAAGTACCGGAAAGCTTGGAGGATACGGTCAGGCAAACCGCCGTATCTCCGGCATCCACTACCTCCTGAAATACCTGGGAAAAGGCATAGGGCGTGGGCTGGCTGGTGGTAGGCAGCACGTCGCTCTCCACCAGCATTTCATAAAACTTCTTGGAATCGATATCCACTCCGGACACATACTGTTTCTCTCCAAAGTGAATGGTCAGGGGGACAATTTTAACCTGTTGGGCGACCTCAGGGGTAAGGTCGGAAGTGGAATCTACAATAATTTTAACGCTCATACTAACTCCTTGTGTTCGTTCATTCTTGGGAAGGGGAAGAATCCGGCTTGATCCCTTCTTTGCAGATGTTGTGCAGATTTCCGGCGATCAGCGACAGAACCTGATAGAAAACTTCCCGCTGGGCATCATTCAGACCGGCTCCCGCCTGCTCTACAGCCAGCTGCGCCTTATGGCTTACCGTGGCAGCGGCGGATTTGCCCTGTTCAGTGAGGGTCAGAATGGCCCGGTATTTGGAACCATTGGGCATTTCCCGCACTACCATCCCTGCCTGCTCCAGTTCTGCCAGAATCCGGGAAATGGCGGCTTTGTCCTTTTCACAGATCTCGCACAGCCGTGCTGCGGTGATTCCGGCAGGGTGCCGGCTCATGGCCAGAAGGCACTGGGCGTGGGGACCTTTCAAGCCGTACTTGGCCATTTCCAGCCGCTCGATTTTTTGAATGTCGTGGTACATGCAGGACACCGACGCGGAAAAAAGTTCGTATTTGCTGATCATTATGGAACCTCCAAATGTTGAGTAGACAACGTTCTAGATTATAATAATATTTTTATACTTTGTCAATGGCTATTTCCGCCCGCCTCTGCGGCAAGGGAAAATGTTTTTAAAAAGTTGTATTTTCCTTGCTTGTAATGGTTGACATCCAGTGATATAATATCACACAGAGAATATTTTTAGAAGGTGTTACTATGACAAAAATCGATATTTTTTCCGGATTTTTGGGAGCCGGCAAGACGACTCTGATCAAAAAGCTGATTTCCGAAGGCTACCAGGGACAGAAGCTGGTGCTGATTGAAAACGAGTTCGGCGAAATCGGCATTGACGGCGGTTTCCTCCAGGATGCGGGTATCAACATTACCGAGATGAACTCCGGCTGCATCTGCTGCTCTCTGGTGGGTGACTTCGGCAAGGCTCTGAAGCAGGTCATCGAGCAGTATAACCCTGACCGGATTCTCATTGAGCCCTCCGGTGTGGGCAAGCTGTCCGACGTCATCGGCGCGGTGAACAAAGTGACCAACGACCAGGTTACCCTGGGCTACACGGTAGCGGTTGCCGATGCGGGCAAGGTCAAGGTGTATATGAAGAACTTCGGCGAGTTCTACAACAACCAGGTGGAGACTGCTTCTACCATCGTTTTGTCCCGTACCGATTCCATTCCCCAGGCTAAGCTGGATGCCGCAGTGGCCATGCTCCGGGAGCACAACAGTGTGGCAACCATCGTCACCACACCCTGGAATGACCTGACCGGCGAGCAGCTGCTCCAGGCCATGGAGGGCAAAGCCAGCCTTGCAGCAGAACTGGCCCAGATGGAAATGGAGCGTCTTGCTGCAGAAGAGCAGGAAGAGCACGAACACCATCACGACCATGATCACGATCACGAGCATCATCATGACCATGACGAGCACTGCACCTGCGGCTGCCACGATCATGAGGAGCACGAGCACCATCATGACCATGACCATGAGCATCATCACCATGACCACGACGAGCACTGCACCTGCGGCTGCCACGATCATGAGGAGCACGAGCACCATCACGACCATGACCATGAGCATCATCACCATGACCACGATGAGAACTGCACTTGCGGCTGCCATGACCACCATCATCATCACCATGCCGACGAGGTGTTCACCTCCTGGGGCGTTGAAACTGCCAGAAAGTTTGACAAGGCGGCTGTGGAGCAGGCACTGCACGAACTGGATTCCGGCAAGTATGGCATGATTCTCCGGGCCAAGGGTATCCTGCCTGCTGTGGACGGCAGCTGGATTCACTTTGACTATGTTCCCGAGGAATGCAATGTCCGCACTGGCAGCGCCGATGTGACTGGCAAACTCTGTGTCATTGGTTCCAAGCTGGACGAAGCCGGCGTAGCTGCTCTGTTTGGGGTGTAAGCATGGTACAGATTCCTGTCTATTCCTTTACGGGATTTCTGGATTCCGGAAAGACCAAATTCATTCAGGAGACGTTGGAAGATCCCCGGTTCAATGCCGGGGAGCGGACCTTGCTTCTGGTGTTTGAAGAAGGGGAGGAAGAGTACGACTTTTCTACCTATCCCCATCAGAATGTCTACCTGGAAGTGCTGGATCAGCAGACCGTCACGGCCAAGGAGCTGCAGGCTTTGCAGAAAAAGTACAAAGCCCAGCGGGTGGTGGCAGAGCTCAACGGCATGCAGCAGGTAGGCGACCTGTACATGCGCTTCCCGGAAAATTGGGTGGTGGCCCAGGAGGTCATGTTTGCCGACTCCACCACCATTATGACCTATAACGCCAACATGCGCAATCTGGTGATGGACAAGCTGGTGGGCGCCCAGATGGTGGTGTTCAACCGGCTGACTCCCGGCGCTGACGTGATGCCCTTCCACAAGCTGGCCCGTGCCGCCAGCCGCCGGATTGACATTCTGTATGATTACACCGACGGCACCACCTCCTTTGACGACATCGAAGACCCGCTGCCCTTTGACATCAACGCCCCGGTGATTCAGGTCAAGGACGAGGATTATGCCCTGTGGTACCGGGATGTGTCGGAGGAGCCGGACAAGTACAACGGAAAAACCGTTTGCTTCAAAGCTCAGGTTGCCATGCTCCGCCGGGATAAGAACGGCATGTTCGCTCCGGGCCGGTTTGTGATGACCTGCTGTGTGGAGGATATCCAGTTCTGCGGCATTCCCTGCCGGTACGACCAGGCGGCAACCCTGGAATCCCGGAGCTGGGTGATGGTTACCGCCAAGATCAGTGCCGAGAAGCACCCCCTGTACAAAGGCGAGGTAGGCCCCATCTTGACAGCCCTGGAAGTGGTCAAAGGCGCTCAGCCCGCCAACCCGGATGTGGCAACTTTCTAAAGCACCATACAACAAAACATTGCCCTCTCCTGACTGGGAGTTTCCCGGACAGGAGGGCAGTTTTTGCTTATTCTTGGTTTTCCAGGTGCTGCTTGCGCTTTTTCGTGAGAACGGCAGCGATTTGCACAGCAGCAAAACAAATGGTTGTTGTGAACAGGGCGGTCAGGACAAGCACTACTCCCGCACCCAGGAGCAGGCGATGCTGAAGATATACCCGTACTGCCTGAAACAGTCCGAACAGGCAGCCTGCCAGCAGACTCATCTTCAAATTGGTTTGCCAGTTCGGTTTGAGTTTCCGATCCCAGATTCCGTTTTTGATGCAGCCCAGCAGCAGGTAGCCGGAGCACAGGAAGAGAACCACAAATTCTCTTGCCAGAGCCCGAGAATCGCCAGGGTACAGGGCGCTCTGAACCAGAATGGCGGCCACCAGACCCCAGAAAGCCAGCCAGAAGCCGGTATGCTCGATTTTCAGCAGCTTCTGCTCCTGCATTTCATCCAATTGCGACTCAGTCTTCTTCATTTTCATCATCCTCCCCAAACAGTTCATCCAGACTTTTTCCCAAGACCCGACAGAGCTTCCGACAGAGCTTGATGGTGGGGTTATATTCCCCTTTTTCGATGGCGTTGATGGTTTGACGGGACACGCCAACGATTTCTGCCAGATCTTTCTGTGTGAGGTCTTTTTGTACACGAGCAAGTTTTAACGCAAGGTTTTTTGCCATGACATTGCCTCCTTCCTGAATGTATTGTAGTTTATAATTTTCTAAAAGTCAAGTATATATTACTTAAAATCTAAAAAACTTTACCATCATGGAGAATAGAAGCCGAGGATCACAGGAATGCTCACATGCCATTCTCATGGATGCAATTTTGAAAAAGGTGTGCTATAATATAAGAAAAACAGGAAAAGGTAGATGCCTATGTACCAACCACTTGCGGATTTGCTTCGCCCGCAGACATTGGATGAAGTCTACGGTCAGGAGCATATTTTGGGGAAGGATGCCGTGCTGCGACGGCTCATCGACTCCGGGAAGATCCCCAACATGGTTTTTTACGGCCCCAGCGGCACGGGAAAAACCACCGTGGCCAATATCATCGCCAAACAGACCAACCGAACGCTGTACAAGCTCAACGCCACCACTGCCTCCATCGGGGATATTAAGGAAATTGTCTCCCAGCTGGATACGTTTCTGGCGCCCAATGGGGTGTTGCTGTACCTGGATGAGATTCAGTCCTTCAATAAAAAGCAACAGCAGTCTCTGCTGGAGCATATCGAAAACGGTAAGATCACCCTGATCGCTTCCACTACGGAAAATCCATACTTTTATGTGTTCAACGCCATTCTGAGCCGATCTACGGTGTTTGAGTTCAAGCAGATTTCCGCCTCTGCGGCTTTGCAGGCAGTACGCCGGGCGGTTGCCTTTATGGAGCAGCGCACGGCTTTGACGGCGGTGCCGGAAGAAGGGGCGCTGGAATACATTGCAGGCGCCTGCGGCGGCGACCTGCGCAAGGCCATGAATGCGGTAGAGGTGCTGTTCTCCGCCGGAAGGCCGGAAGGGGAAAGGCTGCCCCTGACCCTGGAAGATGCCAAAGCCGTCACCCAGAAAAGCGCCCTCCGGGCTGACCGGGACGGAGACAATCACTATGACCTGCTCTCAGCTCTGCAAAAATCCATTCGTGGCTCCGACCCGGATGCCGCCTGCCATTATCTGGCCCGGTTGCTGGAGGCCGGGCAGATGCAGTCCGCCTGCCGCCGTCTGATGGTCATTGCCGCCGAGGATGTGGGGCTGGCCTATCCCATGATTATTCCCATCGTCAACGCCTGTGTGGATATGGCCTTGAAGCTGGGCATGCCGGAAGCCCGGATTCCCCTGGGCGATGCGGCGGTGCTGATGGCCACTTCACCCAAGTCCAATTCCGGCCACATTGCCCTGGATATGGCGATTTCTGACGTACGGAAGGGAAAATCCGGGGATTTTCCCCGGCATTTGCAGAATGTCCATGCGGATTCTTATACCATGGAGCGGGAACAGGGCTATCTGTATCCCCATGACTATCCCAACCACTGGGTCCGCCAGCAGTATCTGCCGGATGAACTGGTGGGAACCCACTACTACGAATACGGCCCCAATAAGCTGGAACAGGCAGCCAAGCAGTATTGGGACGCCATCAAAAAGGAGGGCTGACCATGGATGTGCGGGTAGGGGATGTGCTGCTGATGAAAAAGGCTCACCCCTGTGGAGAAAAGCGATGGCTGGTGCTGCGCACCGGCGCGGACTTCCGGCTGCGGTGCCTGGGCTGTGGCCACGAACTGATGACCCCCCGATTCAAAGCAGAAAAAAATATCCGTTCCATTGAACGCAAGGAAACCTCCGACTGATTATGTCGGAGGTTTTTCCTGTATTCCGGCGGAACCGGAGGAAAGGGAATGGGCCTTGCCTGAACTTGCGCCGAAACCGGGACATGGATGCGACCGACTTTTTTGCGCCGCCGGGCTATACTGGGTGCATACCGAATGGGGAGGCGAGCGCATGGAAGTTTACCTGGATTTGGTGATTATTCTGAACTTTTTGGTGGATTTTCTTCTGCTCCTGGGGACAAATCGGCTTTCCGGTTTTCCTCTGTCGGCAAAGCGCTGCGCTGTGGCTGCCTTGCTGGGAGGGCTCTACAGCGGCGGGTGTATGCTGCCGGGATTTCGCTTTCTGGGGAGCCTGCTGTGGCGGCTGGTGAGTCTGGGGCTGATGAGCGTGATTGCCTTTGGGTGCAGCGGCAGCGCACTGAAACGGGGCGGGGTTTTCATTCTGCTGAGCATGGCCTTGGGGGGAATTGCCCTGAACTTCCAGCGAGGCAGTATGACGACGCTGATTCTCTGCGCCGGTGGTCTGTGGCTGCTGTGCCGGATCGCCTTCGGGGACAGAGTAGGCGGCCAGGAATACATACCTATTACCCTGACTTATGGCGGACAGACTGCCAGCGTGATTGCTCTGCGGGATTCCGGAAATACCCTTCGTGACCCCATTTCCGGGGAACCGGTGCTGGTGGTGTCTGCCAAGGTGGGGCAGCGGCTGACGGGAATGGGGGAAAGCCAATTCCAGACGCCTCTGGAGACCCTGGCCCAGCACCCTATTTCCGGACTTCGGCTGGTGCCCTACCGGGCGGTGGGACAAAGCTGCGGTATGCTTCTGGGGATGCGGCTGGAGCAGGTGAAAATCGGAGATCGGGTACAAAGTGCAGTAGTGGCCTTTGCGCCGGAGGGCCTGGACGGCGGATATCAGGCGTTAGTAGCGGTAGGATAATAATTGGGGAAAGGGAGGAACATTATGAAATTTTGGTTGGAACTGCTGAAAAAATTGGGATTTTTCCGGGATCAGGGAATTTTCTACATTGGGGGCAGTGACGTTCTGCCCCCTCCGCTGAAAGGGGATCAGGAACTCGATGCCCTGAAGCGGCTGGAGCAGGGGGACGAGAATGCCAAGCAGCAGCTGGTGGAGCACAACCTGCGTCTGGTGGTGTACATAGCTCGCCGATTTGAAAATACGGGAATCAACCTGGAAGATTTGATTTCCATCGGCACTATCGGACTGATTAAAGCCATCGGAACCTATCGTCTGGATAAGAAAATCAAACTGGCAACCTACGCTTCCCGGTGTATTGAAAATGAAATCCTGATGTACATCCGCAAAACCTCTAATCAAAAAGCGGAAGTTTCCCTGGACGAACCCATTAATATGGACTGCGACGGAAACGAATTGCTGCTGTCGGATATTTTGGGCACGGAGGAAGACATGATCCTGCGCCCGCTGGAAGATGACGTGGATTTGTGCGTTCTGCGCCAGGCTTTGCGGGAACTGCCGGAGCGGGAACGGGAAATTGTTTTGATGCGGTTCGGCCTGGAAGGGCGGAAGGAACTGACCCAGAAAGAAGTGGCCCAAAAGATGGGAATTTCCCAGTCTTACATTTCCCGACTGGAGAAGCGAATCATGCAGAGACTGAAAAAAGAGTTCCTCCGGCAAACCAGCTGTGCTTGATTTTGCCCAAACAGTATGTTATAATCGATATGGAAATTTATCGATTATAACATATCGAATGGATAAGAGGTTGTTATGGAAAGCAAGAAGATATCAAAATCCGTGTTGAAACGGCTGCCCGGATATTTGGCATATCTGAAAACCATGCCGGAAGGGTCTGCGCCGCATATTTCCGCCACGGCTTTGGCCAATGCCCTGGGCATGGGCGAGGTGCAGGTGCGCAAGGACCTGGCCATGGTTTCCGATGGAGGACGGCCCAAAATCGGCTACCAGCGGGAGGCGCTGATTGATGATATTGAGCAGTTTCTGGGCTATGACAACACCACCGACGCCATTCTCATTGGAGCCGGTAAGCTGGGACAGGCGCTGATGGCCTACAGCGGTTTTGACGAATACGGTCTGAACATTCTGGCGGCATTCGATGCGAACCCCAAAATGTCCCGTACCGAGGAGGGCAAGCCTGTCTACAATGTTTCCAAGCTGGAGCAATTCTGCCGTACCCATAAGGTGCTGATGGGCATTATCACGGTTCCTGCAGAGCATGCCCAGAGTGTGGCAGATCAGCTGATTGCCGGAGGCATCAAGGCTATCTGGAACTTTGCGCCTACCCATCTGGATGTCCCTCCCGGAATTCTGGTGCAGAACGAGAACATGGCCACGTCTCTGGCGGTGCTGTCCGTTCATCTGAAGGCCCAGATCAAGGAAGAAAAAGAAACCAAGAAATAACAAAATACCGCACCCGGTTCGGGTGCGGTATTTTGCGTTCCGAAAAATTTGAAAAAATGAAACCATTTTCCCATAACCGGAGATTAGATAGGTGAAAGCGGCTTTCGCCAAACGGTTAGGAGTATGCACTATGACAGAAGAAATCATCTTGCGCAAATTGCGCAGCGGCGACCCGGCGGGGTTGGAGGCGCTGATGGACCGATACATACCCTATGTCTCAACCATTGTCTGGAATATTTTGAGAAACTGCATGGGCAAGGAAGATGCGGAGGAAGTGGTATCCGATGTGTTTGTGGCGGCGTGGAATCAGGCCGATGACATACAATCGGGGTATGTCAAGGCCTGGCTGGGAGCCGTAGCCCGCAACAAGGCAAAAACCAAGCTTCGTTCCGCCGGACAGACCCTGCCCCTGGAAGAGGATGTGCTGGAGCTTGCGGACGAATGTACCCCGTCCTCCGCTGCGGAGCAGGCGGAGGAGCGAAAACTGGTGCAGAAAGCACTGGATCAGCTGGAACCGACGGACCGGGAAATCTTCCTGCGCCACTACTATTATGCTCAGACCGTGGAAGAGATTGCCCGGCACATGCAGTCGAATCCGTCAACCATCAAAACCAAATTACGACGGGGCCGTATGCGGCTGAAAACCATATTGCAGAGGTGGGAAGTAGTATGAAACGAGATATTTTCGATTTGTTGGATGGCATTCGGGACGATACCGTGCAGCTGGAAGAATCTGCGCCCTTGTCCTCTGACCGGATCAAGGAGCTGACGATGGAGAAAATTGCGCCGAAAGAGAAAAAGAAACCCAGAATTCTGTACCGGATTCTGATTGCTGCCGCCATTTTGTCCTTGCTGAGTGCAACCGCCTTCGGGGCGGAACCATTCCTGGAGGCGGGAGACTGGTTCCGCAGCGTACTGGATAACCAGCTGGAACAGGACAAAGCGATTGTCCGGAATATGGGGCTGGACGTAACGGTTCCGGAAACCATAACTCCGGAGCAGATTCAGCTGGTCAACGACCTGGGACAAGTGTTTGAACAGACCAGCGTCACCAGTGAAGGCACCACGGTGACCCTGACCGCCGCCTATGCGGATGCCAATGTGATGCACCTGTACTTCCAGGTGGAAGCCCCGAAGGGTACCGTCCTGCCGGATGGGATAGACTATGCCTTCCAGGATACGGGGGATGTGGAACCATTTTTGGAACTGTCCGAAAATTGCGGTTGCGCCTATGATGTCGACGCATTGCCGGATGAAAACCCCAAAGACAACAGGAAGGAGTTTCATGTTACGCTGCGGCTGAACCCTGGGAGCAGCGCAAAGCTCAATGACGGAGAGCTCAAGAAGTTGAACATTACGGGTATTTATGGGTGGATACCTTCTGAGAGTCAGTTGAAGTGTACGCTACTGGCACCCGGCAACTTTACTTTTGATCTTAGCTTAACCAACTCTGTGGAAGAAATTGTCTTGAATGTGGAAGGCATTACCTACAGTGGACACAGAGAGTACACCTGGACCCATGAGGGGGAATGTTCGGACTGGTGCCGGAAGAAACTGACGGGACAGACGGAGCCGGAAAGTGGTTTGCCACTGCATTCGGAAAGCTATGATTTTACCATCACAATGCAGGAAATGAAAGATTGGTCCTCTGGGCGCAGAATGGACCTACCGCTATACTGCCAGCGAGGATGCATATTCCATGGAGTTGGATTACCAGATTATTTTGAAAGACGGAAGCAGTCCGTTAAGCTTCGATGTTGCCCACAGCAGGGATAATTGCACTCGAGGCGTCAGCTCCTTTACAACACCTCTTGACCTGACCCAGGTGGACTATATCCTGATTGGCGACCCGGAAATGGGAGAGCCTGTGAAAGTCTATCTGCCTCAGTAACAAAAATCCCGGCAGCGGTTTTCGCTGCCGGGAAATATTTATAGCTGCGGCTTTTTGGTGATCTCCCGGTAAAATACGGCGTAGGCCGCATTCTTGTAGGGATTCAGAGCGATGTGTCCCAGATTCAGAGTCAGAATACACAGCAAAGACCAGCCGATGAAGGTCAGTTCCAGAATGAACAAATCGGTTTTGTGTCCGCGCATCAATTCCTTGGAGCGGCGGATGGCTTCGCTGGCGGTGAGCTCCGGGTGCTCCTCCAGAATGAAGGGGGTCATGGCGTAGCTCAGAGCGGCGATAATTCCGGGAACAATCAGCAGCAAGGACCACAGCAGGGTGTAAAGGCTTCGCAGAAAGTGCTGGGCAAAGCCGGTGCCGAACCGGTCAAACTGGGAAAACAGGTCATTGAATTCCGTGGGCTTTCCGTCATGCTGGCGCAGCAGAAACCGGGCATATCCCAGCTGCAAAACGCCGCCTAAGAGGAAAGAAGCAAGACCGAAAATACCATTTTTGAATCCAATCCGGAGACCTTCCCGGATTTCCCAGGTTTCGGAAAAGTCCAGTTGTTTCCAGTAGCTGATTTCCGGGATAAAGGACATGCCGGTAAGCAGCCCGCCCAGCAGGCAGGCTACCACAGCTACGCCGATGGACAGCCCCCAGTTGCCTTGCAGATGCGCACGTGCCTGCCGACGGATTTCTTTTGTATCCATGGCCATACCTCCTGAATAAGATTGTAACAATTATAGCACGTTTGTGCCATCAGTACAAGAAAAATGTCCCGCTGCGGCTTTCGCAGCGGGACGAATTACTTATTTGCCGGGCTTGAAGCTGTCCTTCAGGCTGACGGAGCGGTTGAATACCAGATGTTCCGGGGTAGAATCCTTGCTGTCGGGGCAGAAGTAGCCCAGACGCATGAACTGATAGGAAGCAGGGGCCTTGGCGTCTTTCAGGCTGGCTTCCACCTTGCATCCGGTGAGAACCTCCAGGGAGTGGGGATTCAGGCAGGCCAGGAAATCCTTGCCGGCGGCATCGGGGTCCGGATCGTCAAAGAGGTTGCTGTACTGCCGCACCTCTGCATCGGCGCAGTTGTTGGCGTCTACCCAGTGAATGGTAGCGCCCTTGACCTTACGGCCGTCAGCGGGGTTGCCGCCCTGGCTGTCGGGGTCGTAGGTGGCCAGCACTTCCACAACTTTGCCGTTCTCGTCGGTGACGCATCCGGTGCAGGTAATCAGGTAAGCGCCCTTCAGACGGCACTCCGGTCCGTTGGGGAACAGCCGCTTGTACTTGGGTACCGGCTCTGCCAGAAAGTCATCAGCCTCAATCCACAGATTCCGGGAGAAGGTTACCGGACGGGTGCCGGCATCGGGATCGTTGGGATTGTTCTCCACCTCAAAGGTTTCGCTCTTGCCCTCGGGATAGTTGGTGATGGTCAGCTTAACGGGGTCCAGAACGGCCATAACCCGCTGGGCGGTTTCGTTCAGGTCTTCCCGCAGGCAGTGCTCCAGGAAACCGTACTCGATGGTGTTGGGGCTCTTTGCCACGCCAACCCGGTCGCAGAAGTTGCGGATGGAGGCGGGGGTGTAGCCCCGTCGGCGCAGACCGCACAGGGTGGGCATTCGGGGATCATCCCAGCCGGAAACATAGCCGTTTTCCACCAAGGCTCTGAGCTTGCGCTTGGACAACACCGTGTGGTCGATGCCCAGTCGGGCGAACTCAATCTGCCGGGGATGGTGGGGAACATTGGTGTGCTCTACTACCCAGTTGTACAGGGGACGATGGTTCTCAAATTCCAGAGAGCACAGGGAGTGGGTAATGCCTTCCAGTGCATCCTGAATGGGGTGGGCAAAGTCGTACATGGGGTAGATGCACCACTTGTCCCCCTGGCGGTGATGGTGCATGTGACGAATCCGGTAGATCACCGGGTCACGCATATTGAAGTTGCCGGAAGCCAGATCAATCTTGGCCCGGAGGGTATACTTGTTGTCTTCAAACTCACCGGCCCGCATCCGGCGGAACAGGTCCAGGCTTTCCTCAATGGGACGGTCACGCCAGGGGGACTTTGCAGGGGTGTCGGTGTCGCCCCGGTATTCCTTGAACTGCTCGGGGGTCAGCTCGCAGACGTAGGCCAGCCCCTTCTTGATCAGCTCCTCTGCCAGCTCGTAGGTCTTTTCAAAGTAGTCAGAGCCGTAGAAGAACCGGTCGCCCCAGTCAAAGCCCAGCCAGTGGATGTCCTCCTGGATGGCCTGTACAAACTCCACATCCTCTTTGGTGGGGTTGGTGTCGTCCATACGCAGGTTGCACATACCGCCGTACTTCTCCGCGGTGCCGAAGTCGATAATCAAAGCCTTGCAGTGACCGATGTGCAGGTAGCCGTTGGGTTCCGGTGGGAACCGGGTGTGCACGGTCATACCTTCATAGCGGCCTCCTGGCGCGATATCCTCATCAATAAAGGCGTGGATGAAATTCTTGCTTTCCGTAATCTCAGCCATATTGGAACATCCTCTCTTCCGATACGAATCGTGGTTTATTGGCAGAGGGCGCTATGACCCTTTGCTTTTTACCAATAATATGCCATTATACCCCATATCGGCGGGATTTGCAACCGCAATTCCTGCCAGAATCCATCTTTTCCGGGGCAAAGACTGTGTGAAAATTGTACATTGTGTATCCGGTTATGAAAAATACGAAAACATTTTGAGAAATCTGCAATTTAATGGTTGTCAATTGGGCTATCTTATATTAAAATAGGAAAGGATATGAAAAGGAGTGATATGATTTGCCTCAGCTTAAATATAAGCGCATCCTGCTGAAAATCAGCGGCGAAGCTTTGGCTGGCCAGCAGCACAGAGGATTGGACTTTACCGTGATCAATTCCGTATGCGAAGCCATTCGTACCTGCCGGGATATGGGCGTTCAGATTGGCCTGGTCATCGGCGGCGGCAACTTCTGGCGCGGCGTGAAGGACGGTGCCGACAAGATGCAGCGTTCCCACGGTGATGCCATGGGTATGCTGGCTACCGTCATGAATTCCATTGCCATGGCGGATGCCCTGGAAAAGCACGGCGTCGATGCCAGAGTACTTACCGCAGTAGAGATGCACAAGTTTGCCGAGTACTTTACCCGGGATACTGCGGATCGCTACCTGAACGAAGGCAAGGTCGTGATTTTTGCTGCCGGTACTGGCAACCCCTATTTCTCCACCGATACCGGCGCAGTGCTCCGGGGTGTGGAGATTGAAGCCGATGCCATCCTCATGGCCAAAAACGTGGATGCCATTTATTCGGCTGACCCCAATACCGACCCCAACGCCCAGCGCTATACCCACCTGACCTATGACAAGGTGCTGGCGGATCACCTGAAGGCTACTGATTCCACTGCCATGACTCTGGCTATGGATAACGATATGCCCATGGTCTGCTTTGCCCTGAATCCCCCGGAAAATATCATCCGCGTTGCCTGCGGAGAAGCAATCGGAACTACTGTTACCGTTAAGGAGGAATAACAAATGAGCGTAGATTTCAAGGAATATGCAAGAAGAATGGACAAGGCGCTGGATCACCTGAACGAGGAATTCGGCGCTGTTCGGGCAGGCCGGGCCAATGCCAAGGTTCTTGATCGCATCACTGTAGAATACTATGGCAGTGAGACACCCCTGAACGGTGTGGCTACCATTTCCACCCCCGATGCCCGTACCCTGGTGGTGCAGCCCTGGGACACCAAGATCCTGAAGGACATTCAGAAGGCTATCCAGTCCTCCGACCTGGGCATCAATCCTCAGAACGACGGCCGGGTCATCCGTCTGGTCTTCCCTCAGCTGACGGAGGAGCGCCGTAAGGAACTGGCAAAGCAGGTCAGAAAGTATGCCGAAGAATCCAAGGTCGCCATGCGCAACATCCGCCGGGACGGCATGGACTATGTCAAGAAGCTGAAGAAGAACTCTGAAATTACCGAGGATGACCAGAAGAAAGCAGAGAAGGATCTGCAGGAGCTGCTGGATAAAAACATCAAGCGGGTGGACGCTGCCCTGGCCGACAAGGAAAAGGAACTGATGTCCATCTAATCGCACTTTGCCCATAGAGATAGGGGTCGATGGCAGCATCGACCCCTATGATTCAGGTTTCATTTTTTAGAAAGAGGTGAGCCAATGGCAAATTCAGAGGCTCTGGTTCCGCCGCAACATATTGCCATTATTATGGATGGAAACGGCCGCTGGGCCAAACAACGGGGCCTGCCCCGTACTGCCGGACACGCTGCCGGCGCCGAGAGCTTCCGGCGGATCGCAAACTATTGCCGTACGTTGGGAGTGAAATATCTGACCGTTTACGCGTTTTCCACAGAAAATTGGAAACGCTCCCAGGACGAGATTGCCGGCATTATGCGTCTGCTGCGCCGGTATCTGGAAGAAGCGCTGCGGGACATGGAAAAGAACCGCGTGTGCTTTCGCTTTTTTGGAGACTTGACCCGGCTGAGTCCCCAGCTGCAGAAACTCTGCCTGGATGCCCAAAGCCGAAGCCAAGACTATGACGTTCAGGTGAATTTCTGCCTGAATTATGGCGGCCGGGATGAAATCGTCCACGCTGCTCGGGCCTTTGCCACTGAAGTGGCACAGGGCAAACGCAAGCCTGAAGAACTGACGGAAGGGCTGTTTGAAAATTTCTTGTATTCTGCCGGCGTTCCGGATCCGGAACTGGTTATCCGGCCTTCCGGGGAGAAGCGCACCAGCAATTTCCTGCTGTGGCAGTCTGCTTACTCGGAATATGTGTTTATGAATGTACTGTGGCCGGACTTCACCCCGGAGCATCTGGACGAGGCCATTGCAGAATATCACCGGCGCAACCGGCGTTTTGGAGGGACATAAAGAAATATGAAAACCCGTATTCTCACAGCGGCAATTCTGGTGCCGATTTTGCTCCTGCTGGTGCTGGTGGCACCGCCACTTCTGGCTGCGGTGGTGCTGGGCTTGCTGCTGGCCATTGCCTCCTACGAATTGCTGTACCGTACCAAACTGGTGCAGCGTCCCCGGTTGGTGATCTACTCTTCCGCCATGGCCTTTTCCATTTCCATTTGGAGCTACTATTCCGCGTCCCATGGCGTCTTTGTACTGCTGGTAATGTTTTATTTCATGCTCCTGTTCTCCGAGATCATGATGGATCATGTGAAGGTGCATTTTGAGATGCTGGGCATGTGCTTTGTATCGGGTATTATTTTGCCCTTCCTGCTCAGCTCCCTGGTGCGCATCCTGATGATGAGCGTGGGCCGGTATGTCATTCTGATTCCCTTTATTGTGGCGTTTTTGTCCGATGCCGGTGCTTACTTCGTGGGTATGAAGTTCGGAAAACACAAGCTGGCCCCGGTAATCAGCCCCAATAAGACCATCGAAGGTGTCTTTGGCGGCTTGGGAGCTGCCATGCTGGGTATGCTGATTTATACGGTGATTCTGGATTGGCCGCTGCGCTTTGACGTCAACTATGGCATTGCGCTGATCTATGGTGTCGTTGGTTCTCTGGCGGGTACCTTTGGAGATCTGTGCTTCTCTGTGATCAAACGCCAGACCGGCATCAAAGATTACGGCAACCTGATTCCCGGACATGGCGGTGTTCTGGACCGGATGGACTCGCTGGTCATGGTGGCACCTCTGATGGAGGCGTTTCTGCTGCTGATTCCGGTGGTAATCGTGTAATGAGGAACAAAGTATGGTAAACTATGTCAGTATTCTTGGCTCTACCGGCTCTATCGGCCGGCAGAGCCTGGATATTATCTCCCATCTGCCCCAAATTCAGGTGGCAGCCTTGACGGCTGGAACCAATGTAGAACGCATGGCCCAGCAGTGCCGTCAGTTTCGCCCGGAACTGGCGGTCATGGCAACCGAGGAAGCAGCCCACGCACTGGCCCGGGAAATTGCGGACCTTCCCATCCGGGTAAGCTGGGGAGAAGCCGGGCTGATTGAAGCGGCCCAGATTCCGAAGGCGGACTGCGTGATCACCGCCGTGGTGGGCATGGTGGGACTGAAACCTACCCTGGCTGCCATTCGGGCCCAAAAGCGCATCGGCCTTGCCAATAAGGAAACCCTGGTCTGTGCCGGGGAACTGGTGATGGCGGAGGCAAAACGCTGCGGCGCGGAGATTATTCCGGTGGATTCGGAGCACTCTGCCATTTTCCAGTGCCTGATGGGCTGCAAAGACAAAAAGGAAATCAAACGGCTGATTCTCACCTGCTCCGGTGGCCCCTTCTTTGGTATGAATCGGCAGCAGCTGATGCAGGTGACCAAAGCCGATGCCCTGAAGCATCCCAACTGGAAAATGGGAGCGAAAATCACCATTGACTGTGCAACCCTGATGAATAAGGGGCTGGAAGTCATCGAAGCCATGCGGCTTTACCAGGTGCCCCTGGAACAGGTGGATGTGGTAATCCACCGGCAGAGCATTGTCCACAGTATGGTGGAGTTTACCGACGGTGCAGTGATGGCCCAGATGGGCACCCCGGATATGCGCCTGCCTATTCAGCTGGCGCTGACCTATCCCCAGCGGCTTCCCTGCCCGGTGGAGGGGCTGGATCTGCTCACCTGCGGCAGCCTGAGCTTTGCTGCGCCGGATCTGGAAAATTTCCCCTGCCTGGCGCTGGCTTACCAGTGCGCCGCCAAGGGCGGCACGGCCTGTCCTGCCATGAATGGCGCCAATGAGGAAGCGGTAGCCATGTTCCTGGCGGGTGAAATCGGATTTTATGATATTTACCGGCTGGTTTCCCAGGCGGTAGAGCAGGTTCCCTTTATTCCCAATCCTACTCTGGAAGAGATTCTGGAGGCGGACCGGCTGGCCCGGGAGGCTGTCCGGAGACTGCGGTAATATTTGGGAACCGCCTAGCAATCTTTTGTTTAAGCGAGGCGTTCTATGAGCATTCTTTTCGCAATCATTTTGTTCAGCGTTTTGATTTTTGTCCACGAGCTGGGACATTTCGCAGCGGCGAAGCTGTCCGGAGTCCAGGTCAATGAGTTTGCCATTTTCATGGGCCCGGCCTTGTGGAAAAAACAGGTGGGAGAAACCCTGTATTCCATTCGCCTGATCCCCATTGGCGGCTACTGCGCCATGGAAGGAGAGGACGAGGACAGTGAAAATCCTCGCTCTTTCCGGGCAGCTGCCTGGTGGAAACGGCTGATTATTCTGGTAGCCGGTGCCGCTATGAATTTTCTGGTAGGTGTGCTGCTGATGGTTGTGGTGTATCTGCCTGTGAATCAGGTGGTTGTACCGGTGATTTCCGGCTTTGAAACCTTCTGCACCCTGGATGGGGAGGAAGGCTTGCAGGTTGGGGACCGGATTTTGGAAGTGGATGGAGAAAAGATCTATGTCCAGTCGGACTTTTCCCTGATTTTGGGCTTGAACAGCGGAGATGTCCACGATCTGGTGGTAGAGCGTGACGGAAAAAAAGTGGTGCTGGACGATCTGCGGATGGAAAAGCATGATGTTGTCCAGGCGGACGGAACCACCCAGAAGCTGTTTGGCATGAATTTCTCCATCGAAGACTTGAATTTGTGGGGAAAGATCCAGTACGCCTGGAATCAGTCTCTGGATACGGTGCGTCTGGTGCGCCTGAGCCTGCAAATGCTGGTGAAAGGTCAGGTGGGGTTGGCGGATGTATCCGGCCCGGTGGGTATTGTTCAGCAAATGTCCGTGGTGGCGGAAAGCTCCCGGACCTGGGTGGATGCTCTGATGAATATGCTCTATTTCGGCGGATTCATTGCCATTAACCTGGCGGTGATGAACCTGCTGCCCATCCCCGCTTTGGACGGCGGCCGGGTAGTGGGACTGCTGATTACTACGGTTGTAGAAAGTATCACCAAGAAGGAAATCAACCCGAAATACGAAGGCTACCTCCACGGCGCCGGAATGCTTCTGCTGCTGGGACTGATGGCGGTGGTCATGTTCAAGGATATTTGGTTTTTGATCCGTTAACGGGAATAGGAGACAGATATGACAAGACAAATTCTGGTAGGTGGTATCCCCATTGGCGGCGGTGCCCCGGTGGTGATCCAGTCCATGCTGAATACCAAGACCACGGATGTGGAAGGTTCTTTGCGTCAGATCCGCGCCCTGGCATCCGCCGGATGCCAGATTGCCCGGCTGGCAGTGCCCAACATGGAAGCGGCCCGGGGATTTGCAGAGATCGCCAAAGAAAGCCCGCTGCCTCTGGTTGCGGACATTCACTTTGATTATAAGCTGGCCATCGCCGCCGCAGAAGGCGGCGCAGCCAAAATCCGCATCAACCCTGGCAACATCGGTGGGGAAGACCGGGTCAAAGCGGTGGTGGAGGTGTGCAAGGAAAAGCACATTCCCATCCGCATTGGTGTAAACGGCGGCAGTCTGGACAAAAAGCTGCTGGAAAAGTACGGTCATCCCACGGCGGAAGCCCTGGTGGAAAGTGCCTTCCAGCACCTGGAACTGCTGGAAAAGCAGGGCTTTTATGACACCTGCGTATCCATGAAGTCCTCCACGGTACCCACCATGGTGGCTGCTGCCCGGCTGTTCCGGAGCAAGTGTGACTATCCCATTCACATCGGCGTGACGGAAACCGGACCGGTGAAACAGGGACTGATCAAATCCGCCATGGGCATCGGCGCTCTGCTGCTGGAAGGCATCGGCGATACCATCCGGGTGAGCCTGACCGATGACCCGGTGGAAGAGGTCTACGCCGCCAAGGATATCCTGAAAGCGGCGGGAATGCGCAAAGAGGGCGTGAATATCATTTCTTGCCCCACCTGCGGCCGTACCCGGATCGATCTGATCGGCCTAGTGAACCAGGTGGATGCTGCCCTGAAAGACTGCGAAAAGCCCATCACCGTGGCGGTCATGGGCTGTGTGGTCAATGGTCCCGGAGAAGCCCGGGAAGCGGACATCGGCATTGCCGGCGGTGACGGCTGGGGCATGCTCTTTGAAAAGGGAGAACAGGTGGAAAAACTGCCCTATGAGCAGCTTCTGCCTGCCCTGCTGCGTCGAATCGAGAAGTTATAAGCCTTTGGGCGGAACGTTTGCTTCCGCCCATTTTTTACCTGAGATGAGGAACTTATGACCGAGCAAATTTACATAAAGAATATGTTCCCGGATTACGAGCCGCCTGAGGGACTGGACAGCGTCCTGTCTCAGGCGGCCATCGTTGCTGCGGATATACTGCCGGAGGAGCGGTCCGTGCATGTGGCGGTCCATTCCGATACCTATATCCCCCAGCGGCAGCTGGAGGAAGTGGGAAAGCAGATTTGCAGCCTGTACGGTCTGCGCCGGGTGGATTTGACGGCCACCCATCCGGAAGACCAGCTGCACAAAATCGAGCCGGAGGAACTGATGCAGCTCTTTGTCAGCCGCAATTCCATGACCCGGGGCAGCTTGGCCGGGGCCAAATGGGAATGGGACGCAGCGCAGCTGACCATTCATCTGGTTGCCAACGGGAAAAAGGAACTGGAGGAACAGATTCCCCAGGTGCAGACCGTCCTGCGGGAGCGGTTTGCCGCACCGGTGACCATCCAGATCGAAGCCGGACAGCCGCTGGAGGGCAAAGCCTTGTTCGACGCCATGGCCTCCATGCGGGATGCCATGATCGAGGCGCTGCCCACGGCTGCGGCTGCCCAGGCAAAACAGACGTCTCAGCCCAAGCCCCAGGCTCCCAGTGATGCTTTCTATGGAAAGCCCTTCAAAGGCAGCCCTGTCGCCATGAAGGATCTGAGCCTGGATATGGGTACAGTCATTGTAGAGGGTCGGGTGTTCAATGTAGACCACAAGGAACTGAAAAAGCGCAATGCCTGGGTGGTCAAATTCGACATGACCGACAACACAAACTCCGTCCGGATCAGCCGCTTCCTGGAAGCGGGAGAAGCCAAGCCCATTCTGGACAATGTAAAAATTGGCTCTATTTTGCAGGTCCAAGGCAAGCTAATTGAAGACCGATTTGAAAACGAAATGGTACTCAAACCCTATGCCATGATGTCCGGCACCATGGAAAAGCGGAAGGATACTGCACCCGGCGGCAAGCGGGTGGAACTGCACCTGCATACCACCATGTCCAACATGGATGCCCTGACGGTAACGGCGGACGCGGTGAAGCAGGCGGCAGCCTGGGGCCACCGGGCCATCGCCATTACCGACCACGGCGTTGTCCAGTCCTTCCCCGATGCCATGAAGGCCGCTTCCAAGGCCAAGGTGGCTGGCACCGACGAGAATATTAAAATCCTTTACGGCTGCGAAGGCTACTATGTCAACGACGTGGACGACCGGATTGTGGTACACGGCAGTCAGGATATGTCCTTCGATCAGGAATTTGTGGCCTTTGACCTGGAAACCACCGGCCTGTCTTCCCAGAATGACCGAATCATCGAAATCGGTGCGGTGATTCTGAAAAACGGAGAAGAAATTGACCGCTTCCAGACCTTTGTGGACCCAGAGCGGCCTTTGGACCGGAAAATTGTGGAGCTTACCGGTATCACCGAGGAAATGCTCCAGGGCGCACCGAAAATCGAAGAAGTGCTGCCGAAATTCCTGGACTTTATTGGCGGACGAGTGCTGGTTGCCCACAATTCCGACTTTGATACCGGTTTTATCCGCACGGAATGCCAGCGCCAGGGCCTGCCTTACAACTATACGGCGGTGGACACATTGATTCTATCTCAGAATCTTCTGTCTCACCTGAACAAATTCAAGCTGAACATCGTCTCGGATGCTCTGAGCCTGCCGGACTTCAACCACCACCGGGCGGGAGACGATGCCATGACCTGCGGCCTGATTATGACCAAGCTGATGGAAAAGCTGGAACAGGAGCACGACATCCACACCCTTCAGGACATCAACCCTGCTATGGTTCACCTGCGTTCGGGAAGCCATGTGACCAACCGTCAGGCCCGACATATTATTCTCTTTGCCAAAAATCAGGTGGGCCTGCGCAATCTCTACCACCTGATTTCCAATTCCAACCTGAAATACTTCAAGCGGGTGCCCCGGATTCCCAAATCGGAACTGCTGCAGCTGCGGGAGGGCCTGATTATCGGTTCCGCCTGTGAAGCGGGAGAACTGTTCCAGGCAGTGCTGGACCGGAAAAGTGACGACGAATTAAAGCGGATTGCCTCCTTCTATGATTTCCTGGAAATCCAGCCCCTGGCCAACAACCGATTTATGCTGGACAAAGGCATGGCCAAGGATATGGAGGATCTGCGCAACTATAACCGCACCATTGTCCGTTTGGGAGAAGAACTGGGAAAACTGGTGGTTGCCACGGGTGACGTGCATTTCCTGAACCCGGAGGATGAAATTTTCCGGCATATTCTGCTGGCAACCAAGGGCTTTGACGATGCGGACAAGCCCAACCCCCTGTACTTCCGTACCACCGACGAGATGCTACAGGAGTTTTCCTACCTGGGGGAGGAGAAGGCTTACGAAATCGTGGTCACCAACCCCAATCTCATTGCGGACATGTGCGAATCTCTGCGCCCGGTGCCCCATAACCTGTTTGCCCCGAAGATCGAAAACTCTGTGGAGGATTTGAAAAGTCTGGTTTACGGAAAATTCCACCGGCTTTACGGAGAGAATCCCCCGGAACTGTTCGTCAAGCGTGTGGAAACGGAGCTGCATGACATCATCTCCTGCCACTATGACGTGATTTACATGTCCGCCCAGAAGCTGGTGCAGAACTCTCTGGAGCATGGCTACCTGGTTGGCTCCCGTGGTTCCGTGGGCTCCTCCATTGTGGCATTCATGTCCGGCATTACGGAAGTTAACTCCTTCCCGCCTCACTACCGCTGCCCCAACCCGGAGTGCAAGCATACGGTGCTGGATGTCCCCAAGGGGTACAACTGCGGCGCAGACCTTCCCGATGCGGTCTGCCCCAAGTGCGGCGCCCAGATGGAAAAGGACGGATTTAACATCCCCTTTGAAACCTTCCTTGGTTTCGGCGGCGACAAGGTGCCGGATATCGACCTGAACTTCTCCGGTGAATACCAGGCCAAGGCCCACGCTTACTGTATTGAAATGTTCGGAAAATCCCACGTTTTCCGGGCCGGAACCGTGGGAACTGTGGCAGAAAAAACCGCCTTCGGCTATGTGAAAAAGTATCTGTCCGAGCGGGGCAAAACCGCCAACCGTGCCGAGGAAGCCCGGCTGGCTGCCGGTTGCGTGGGTGTCCGGCGAACCACCGGACAGCACCCCGGCGGCCTGGTGGTTATCCCCCAGGAAAACGAGATCTGGGACTTTTGCCCGGTGCAGCACCCGGCGGATGACCCCAATTCCGACCAGATTACCACCCATTTTGAATACCACTCCATGGAGGAAAACCTGTTGAAGCTGGATATGCTGGGCCATGATGACCCTACCATGATCCGGATGATGGAGGACATGACCGGCGTGGACGCCAAGACCATTCCGCTGGATGACAAGGATACCATGTCCATTTTTACTTCCTCCAAGGTGCTGGGATACGAAGATGACCCCCTGCTGGGCCCCACCGGCGCCGTGGCCATCCCGGAATTCAATACCCGATTCACCCGAGGAATGCTTCTGGATACCATGCCCACCCGGTTTGATACCCTGGTGCGGCTTTCCGGTTTCTCTCACGGTACCGACGTGTGGCTGGGAAACGCCAAAGATCTGATTACCTCCAAAACCGCTACCGTTGACGGCACCATTGGCTGTCGTGACGACATTATGGTGTATCTGATTTCCTGTGGTATGCCGGAAAAGCGTTCCTTCAAGATCATGGAATCCGTCCGTAAGGGCAGGGGACTGCCCGAAGGCGCGGAGGAAGAAATGGTTGCCGCCGGTGTACCGGATTGGTATATCGGTTCCTGCAAGAAAATCAAGTACCTGTTCCCCAAGGCCCACGCCGTTGCCTACGTTATGATGGCCTTCCGGATTGCCTGGTTTAAGGTCCATCACCCGCTGCCGTTCTATGCGGCCTACTTCTATCGCCGCAGCCAGAAGGGCGGCTTTGACGCGGTGCTGATGACCCACGGTATGGAAGTGGTGAAGGCTAACATCGATGCCATTGAGAACAACGAGGATGCAACCGCCAAGGATGAAGACCTGCTGACCACCCTGGAAGTGGCCTACGAATATTACCTCCGGGGATTTGAATTTTTGCCCATCAGTATCTATGAAAGCCATGCCACCAAGTTCCTGGTAAAGGACGGAAAACTCCTGCCGCCTTTTGTGGCAATCTCTGGCTTGGGTGAAAGTGCTGCCTGGGACCTTATGGAAGGCAGAAAGGGCAAGACCTTCCTCTCCGTTGAAGAAGTAGCTGCTGCCTGCCCTAAGGTGTCCAAAACCCATATGCAGATGCTGAAAGAGGCTGGGGCCTTTGGTGACCTGCCGGATACCAGCCAGGTCAGCTTCTTCTAAGAAAAGACCTAAGATTTTTGCATGACGGTAACTTCCTTCTTGCAATTTCTGCTCCAATTTAGTATGATAAAGTATATTTTGGAGTATGGAGGGGTAATATGACGCTGACCGATATTGTCAAGGTACTCAATAACATTGCCTGGGGTCCCTGGATGCTGCTGCTTCTGGTGGGAACCGGGGTGTACCTTACTACCCGGATGGGCTTCTTGCAGTTCCGGAAATTTGGCTACACTATGAAGAACACCTTGGGCAGAATTTTCCACAAGCAGACTGCCGGAGATGGAGAAGTGACCCCCTTCCAGGCCGTGGCTACCGCATTGGCAGCTACCGTAGGCACCGGCAACATTGCCGGTGTTACCGGCGCCATTGCCGTTGGCGGCCCCGGCGCTGTGTTCTGGATGTGGATTTCTGCACTGTTTGGCATGGCTACCAAGTACGCGGAAGTGGTGTTGGCGGTTCGTTACCGGGAGCGCAATGAAAAAGGTGACTATGTAGGCGGCCCAATGTACTACATTAAAAATGGCTTGGGAGAAAAATGGAAAGCTCTGGCAGTGGCGTTCAGCCTGCTGGGTGCCATTGCGGCTTTTGGCATCGGCAATATGACCCAGGTCAATACCATTGCAGGTTCCATCAACACTGCCATTGATGCCTTTGGCGGCAATACCGCAGCAGCTTCCTTCCAGCTGTTCGGCCAGAGCGTGCCGGTGTCCAGTGCGGTGATTGGTATGCTGGTGGCAGGCGTTGTGGCGATGGTACTCTTTGGCGGCATCAAGCGGATTGGCTCTGTGGCGGAGAAAATGGTGCCCTTTATGGCCGCTATTTACATTGTCTGCGCTCTGTGCGTGGTGTTTGCCAATCTGGGTTCCTTGGGTAAGATTTTCGGCATGATTTTTCAGGGCGCCTTCAATGCGGAAGCAGCCCTGGGCGGTGCTTTCGGCATAACTCTGATGAGCACCATTCAAAAAGGTGTGGGCCGGGGTGTATTTTCCAATGAAGCCGGCCTTGGTTCCGCTCCTATGGCCCATGCGGCAAGCTCGGAAATCGATCCAGTGAAGCAGGGCCTGTATGGCATTTTTGAAGTGTTCATGGATACCATCGTGATCTGCACCCTGACAGCCATGACCATGCTGTGCGGTGTGGAGCGGGGCGTGCCCATCCAGTGGGGCGAAAGCGCTGGAGCAGAACTGATCAGTGCTTCCTTCTCCACGGTATTCGGCAGCCGGATGGGTGCGCTGATTATTGCGGTTGGCATCGGTTTGTTTGCCCTGTCCACCATCTTGTCTTGGGCCCTGTACGGTTCCCGGTGCTTTGAGTTCCTGGCAGGAACCCGGTTTGTCCCAGGCTACCAGGTGGCCTATGTGCTGGCAGTGGTGGTGGGCGCCACCATGGAGCTGGAACTGGTCTGGAACATTGCCGATACCCTCAACGGCTTTATGGCCATCCCCAACTTGATTGCCTTGTTGGGCCTGTCCGGCGTGGTGGTGAAGCTGACCAAGAATTACTTCGACAAAGAAAAACTGGGCCTGTAACGATCATTCCCCCGGGACGTGTATCCGTCCCGGGGGAATTTGCAGAAAAAGGAGGTATCTATGGGTGAATTGCAGCAAATTCCCGGCGTGGGAAAAAACATCGAGAAGGACCTGAACAACATCGGCATTTGGAAAATCCGGGATTTGATCGGAAAATCTCCGGAGGAACTATACCGCTTGGACTGCCTGTATAAAGGGTTTCCAGAAGACCGGTGCCAGCTGTATGTGTTTCGTCTGGCGGTATATTATGCTGAGACCGAAATGCATGAACCGGAAAAGCTGAAATGGTGGTACTGGAAAAATAAAATGTATCCCTGACAGGCACAGATTCCCGGTAGAGTAACACCACCCGTGGTTTCCCTTGAAAATACAGGGGTAGTGTGCTATGATAATTCTATAACTTAACCAAAGAGGTGATTGCTGTGCAAGATATCGGTATGCAGTACCACATTCACTGCCGGAAGGGGGATGTGGGACGATATGTGTTCCTGCCTGGTGACCCCGGGCGCTGTGAATCCATTGCTTCCTATTTTGACAACCCGGTGCATATTGGCATGAATCGGGAGTACAACATCTACACCGGAACCTTGCTGGGTGAAAATGTCAGTGTCTGTTCCACTGGCATTGGCGGTCCTTCTGCTTCCATTGCCATGGAGGAGCTGGCAGCCATCGGTGCGGATACCTTTATCCGGGTGGGCACTTGCGGCGGCATCGCCATGGATGTGCTGCCGGGAGATATTGTGGTTGCCACCGGCGCCATCCGCTATGAGCATACATCTTTGGAATATGCTCCCATTGAATTCCCGGCGGTGGCGGACTTTACCATTACGGCGGCGCTGAAGACTGCGTCGGAGAACTTGGGATACCGTACCCATACAGGTGTGGTTCAGTGCAAGGATGCCTTTTACGGCCAGCACAGCCCGGAGAAATCCCCGGTTTACTACGATCTGCTGCAAAAATGGGAAAGCTGGAAACGGCTGGGTGTGAAAGCCAGCGAGATGGAATCGGCGGCGCTGTTTGTGGTGGCTGCTGCTCTGGGAGTTCGCTGCGGAAGCTGCTTCCATGCGGTGTGGAACCAGGAGCGGGAAAAGGCCGGCCTTGCCATGCCCATGACCGAGGATACTACCGGTGCCATCAAGGTAGGAATCGAAGCCATGAAGCGTCTGATCGCCGCAGACAAGGCAAAATAAACAAAACAATATCCCGGCAGGTTCTGCCGGGATATTTTTGTCATTCTTCCAAATATTGCAGAAAATCCAGGGTCATGTAGTCCAGATAGACATGCTTGTCCGGGGTCTTGCCCATGGTGACCCGGTGACAGTGGACTTCCCAGACCGGCTGCCCCTGCAGCTGGGATTTTTTGATCTCAAAAACGTGGTTCCAGCTCCGGCCTTCCATGTACTGGGGCTCCCGCAGGAAGCGGATCAGTTCCAAACGGCGGAAATGGAAGGTGGGAAATGCGCTTTTGATGCAGGCTTCAAACAGCAAGGCGGCGTCCCGAACGCTGCCCAGTTCAAAGGTGCTGCGGATCATGGCTCCGTAATCTTGCATGTAATGACCTCCTTACAGTTTTGCATAAGCTTTTTCCAGGAATTTTTGGCTATTGACAATGACGCGGGTGTGGGTACCGCTGCCGATTTCTCCGGCTTCGTCAAAGGCCCGCACCGCAAAGGTGATGACCTTTCCCTCCACGGCGGTAACTTCCGCCTCAGCCCGGACTTCCAGACCAACCGGGGTTGCGGAAGTATGGACAATATTCAGGGAGGTTCCCACGCTGCTCTGTCCCTCCTGCAGGCATTTGGCAATGGCTTCACAGGCGGCGCCCTCCATCAGCGCTGCCATACATGGGGTGGCGTAGACCAGCAGATCGCCGGAGCCGACCTCCTTTGCCGTGTCCTCCCGCTCTGCCAGGGTGGAAACTTCTGCTTTCAAACCAGGTACTAATTCCATCGTAATCACGACCTTTCCTACTTAAACTATAGCGGAAAGTGCGCCGGGTGTCAACAAAAAAGAAAGGGCAATTCTTTGATGAATGTACGGGGAAACCTGCCACTGTCAAAGAAAAGGGTTGCTATTTTCCGGGGAATTCTTTATAATAGACCCAATAAATTGCAACGAGGTGACCGATATGGTTGTCAACGAAAAGCTGAATCTTACCATGCTCTGCGACTTTTACGAACTGACCATGAGCCAGGGGTATTTCTCTCAGGGCTACGCAGACCGGATAACCTACTTTGACCTGTTTTTCCGGCGCTGCCCGGACGGCGGCGGATTCGCCATCGCTGCGGGTCTGGAGCAGATTGTCCAGTATATTCAGGAGCTGCATTTTGACCCGGAGGACATTCACTACCTGCGCAGCCGGAAGATGTTTACCGAGGATTTCCTGAATTTCCTGGCGGACTTCCGGTTCACCGGCGATATCTGGGCGGTTCCCGAGGGCACTCCGGTTTTCCCCAAGGAGCCCATCATCACCGTTCGCGCCCCGGCGATCCAGGCCCAGCTGGTAGAAACCTATCTGCTGCTGTGCGTCAACCACCAGAGCCTGATTGCCACCAAAGCCAACCGGGTGGTTCGGGCGGCAGAGGGACGGACGGTGCTGGAATTCGGTTCCCGCCGGGCTCAGGGCGCCGACGCCGCAATTCTGGGCGCTCGGGCTGCTTATATCGGCGGCTGTCATGGCACTGCCTGCACCATTTCCGACCAGCTCTTCGGTGTAAAGGCCGGCGGTACCATGGCCCATGCCTGGGTGCAGATGTTTGACAGCGAGTATGAGGCTTTCAAAGCTTACGTCCAAATGTATCCCCACAACGCAACGCTGCTGGTGGATACCTACAATACTCTGAAATCCGGTGTGCCCAATGCTATCCGGGTCTTTAATGAGGTTCTGAAGCCCATGGGCATTACCAAGTGCGGCATCCGTCTGGATTCCGGCGACCTGGCTTACTTGACCCGGCAGGCCCGGAAGATGCTGGATGACGCAGGCTGGACCGAGTGCCAGATTTCCGTGTCTAACTCTCTGGACGAGTATATCATCCGGGACATCCTCCGCCAGGGGGCCCAGATCGATTTGTTCGGTGTCGGCGAGCGGCTGATTACTGCCAAGAGCGAACCGGTGTTCGGTGGTGTTTACAAACTGGTTGCGGTGGAGGAAGCCGACGGCACCGTGGTGCCCAAGATCAAGATTTCCGAAAACGTGGGTAAGATTACCAATCCCCACTATAAGAAGCTCTACCGCTTCTACGCCAACGATACCGGCAAAGCCATCGCTGACTATCTGACGGTGTATGACGAAACGGTGGACGACAGCAAGGATTTGGAAATCTTCGACCCGGACGCAACCTGGAAGACCAAGCGGGTATATGATTTTACCGCCAAGGAATTGCAGGTTCCCATTTTCAAGAACGGCGAGCTGGTGTACCAGCTTCCCACACTGGAGGAAATCCGCACCTACTGCCGCCAGCAGGTGGATACCCTGTGGGACGAGGTCAAGCGCTTTGACAATCCCCAAACTTACTATGTTGACCTGAGCCAGAAGCTGTGGGACGTGAAATACGGCCTGCTGAAGCGAAACGGCAAGGGCTAATCGGCGTTGTATCGCCCGGAGCTGCGGCTCTGGGCGATTGCTGTCATCAGGAGGAAACTGTGGAACCAATTTGGTATGTGTACATCCTGCGCTGCGCAGACGATACCCTCTATACCGGCATCAGTACCGATGTGGAAAAGCGGCTGCAGGCCCACCAATCAGGCCGGGGGGCCAAGTATACCCGCAGCAGGTGCCCTTTGACGCTGGTATATTGGGAAGTCTGCGGCGCCCATAGCCAGGCGCTGAAACGGGAGTACCAAATAAAATCCATGACCCGGGCAGAAAAGCTGCAGCTGATCCGGCAGGGGCCGGAGGCGGAAGGGCAGCAAATTGCAGGCGAAGATAGAAATATTTGAATATTTTCTACAAAAACCTCTTTTTCCTCTTGTAATATCTTCCAAATTGGCGTATACTTAACTATATTTCGAGCAAAAGGAGAGGGATTCCCTATGGAACTAATCACCGTCCGTGAGCTGTTCAAGAACACAGAGCGTTATGCCGGTCAGGAAGTGCAGATCGGCGGCTGGGTGCGAAATCGCCGTCCCAGCAAGCAATTTGGTTTTATCGTCCTGAATGACGGCACCTATTTTACGCCGGTTCAGGTGGTTTATAATGATACTCTGGAGAATTTCCAGGAAATTTCCAAGATCAATATCGGTGCTGCCCTGATTGTCAAGGGCACTTTGGAGCTGACTCCGGATTCCAAGCAGCCCTTTGAGATTCAGGCCACTTCCATCACGGTAGAAGGCCCCTCCACCGGCGACTATCCCCTGCAGCCAAAGCGCCATTCCATGGAGTTTTTGCGGACCATCACCCATCTGCGTCCCCGGACCAATACCTTCCAGGCAGTGTTCCGCGTCCGCAGCCTGGCTGCCATGGCCATTCACCAGTTCTTCCAGGACCGGGACTTTGTCTACGTCCATACTCCGCTGATTACCGGTTCTGACTGTGAGGGCGCCGGCGAAATGTTCCAGGTTACCACCCTGGACCTGAACAATGTGCCCAAGACCGAGGACGGCGCAGTAGACTACAGCAAGGACTTCTACGGCAAGCCCACCAACCTGACGGTGTCCGGCCAGCTGAACGCCGAGACCTTTGCCATGGCCTTCCGCAATGTCTACACCTTCGGCCCCACCTTCCGGGCGGAGAATTCCAACACCACCCGCCATGCCGCGGAGTTCTGGATGATCGAGCCGGAAATCGCCTTTGCAGACCTGGACGACGATATGCGCCTGGCAGAGGACATGATCAAGTATATCATTTCCTACGTTCTGGAGCATGCTCCGGAAGAAATGGCTTTCTTCAACCAGTTTATGGATAAAGGCCTGCTGGATCGGCTGAACCACATCCTGACCAGCGATTTCGGCCGGATTACCTATACCGAGGCGGTGGCCCTGCTGGAGCAGCACAACGACCAGTTTGAGTATCCTGTCCACTGGGGCAGCGACCTGCAGACCGAGCACGAGCGCTATCTGACGGAAGTGGTGTTCAAGAAGCCCGTGTTTGTCACCGACTACCCCAAGGAGATCAAGGCCTTCTACATGAAGCTGAACCCCGACGGAAAGACGGTAGCGGCTATGGACTGCTTGGTTCCCGGCATCGGCGAGATCATCGGCGGATCTCAGCGTGAGGACAACTACGAGATCCTGAAAAACCGCATTGAGGAGCTGGGCATGAAGCCGGAGGATTACGGCTTCTACATGGATCTGCGCAAGTACGGCTCTGCCCGTCATGCTGGTTTCGGCCTGGGCTTTGAGCGCTGCGTTATGTATCTGACTGGTATCGGCAACATCCGCGATGCCATTCCCTTCCCCAGAACTGTGGGCAACTGCGATCTGTAAGACAACCAACAAAAGGCGAACCGATTTACTCGGTTCGCCTTTTTTGCATAAAAAACAGGGAGGGCATTTGCCCTCCCCCTAAGAATGGATAGGAATTACACTGCCAGGAAGAACTTCACCAGGAACAGTGCGGAAATGGCGTAGGTCAGAATGGAAACATCCTTGGCCTTGCCGCTGAAGACCTTCATAATGGTGTAGGAAATCAGGCCAATGCCGATGGCGTGACCGATGGAGCCGGAGATGGGCATACCAATCAGCATCAGGGAAACAGGAACCATCTGATCCATGTCCTCGAAATTCACGTTCTTCAGACCCTGGAGCATCAGGATGCCCACATAAATCAGGGCAGCGGAAGTAGCTGCTGCGGGGATGATGGCGGCAATGGGGGCGATGAAGATGCAGGCCAGGAACATCAGACCGGTGACAAAGGCCGTCAGACCGGTGCGTCCGCCGGCTTCCACACCGGAAGCGGACTCGACGAAGGTGGTGACGGTGGAAGTACCGCTGCAGGCACCGGCGATGGTGCCGATGGCGTCGGACAGCAGGGCTTCTTTCATGTTGGGCATGTTGCCGTTCTCATCCACCATGCCTGCCCGGGATGCGGTGCCCACCAGGGTGCCGATGGTGTCAAACATATCGATGATGCAGAAGGTAATGGTCAGGGTAATGACCGTGAACCAGCCGATTTCTACAAAGCCCTGGAAGTTGAACTTGAAGAAGGTAGTGCTGAACATGTCAGCGAAGGGAGGCAGGAAGGATGCGGTTGCCAGGGAAGCGAAGGGGTTGGTGCCCAGGAACAGGAAGGAGCCTGCCCAGTAGATTACGGAAGCAATCAGCATGCCGAACAGCACGGCACCCTTTACGCCCCGCTTTGCCATGCCCACAATGGCGAACAGACCGACAAACATGGTAACGACGGTCAGAACCATGGTGGCATAGCCCACGTCACCCATGTTGTTCTGCAAAACGCTGGGAGTCAGAGCGCCGAAGAAGTCCCGCATGACATAGAAGGGAGTGGTGAAGCCGTTGCCCTCGGCATAGATGCCAACGTTGGAGCCCAGGCCGATGTTCATCAGCATCAGGCCGATGGCAGGGGAGATGCCCAGACGAATGCCCAGAGGGATGGAGTCAACAATTTTCTCCCGGATATTCAGAACAGACAGAACCAGGAACACGATGCCTTCCACCAGGATAATCACCAGAGCGGCCTGGAAGGAAGCCAGATAGCTCATGCCGGTCAAAGCCACAATGTTGCCCACAACCACAGCAAAGAAGCTGTTCAGACCCATGCCGGGGGCCATGGCAAAGGGTTTGTTGGCCAGGAAAGCCATGCAGAACATACCCACGGCGGAAGCCAGGCAGGTAGCCAGGAACACGCCGTTCCACAGCTCTGCGCCTTCCGCACCGAAATCGGTGAGCAGGTTGGGGTTCAGAGCGATGATGTAGGCCATGGTCATGAAGGTGGTCAGGCCTGCTACCACCTCGGTTTTAACAGTGGTGCCGTTTTCTGTCAGTTTAAAAACTTTTTGCAACATATTTTCTACCTTTCTTTCTTTATTGTGGGGAAAGCGAATAGAATACACGTTTATTGTAGCACGTTGCATAGGGAAAACAATTAGCAGTGCGGCTGAAATTATGAACAAACTGTGACGGAATTTGTGCATTTTGACGGGATTCAAAACATAAAAGAAGGGGAGAGCAGCGCTCTCCCCAATTTCTATGTTGATCAGCTTTCTTTTCTCTTACGAAGCAGGTAAATGTCCAGCTTTTCTTTTACATTGTCCGGAATTTCCCGTCCCACCGGGCAGCGCTTGGCGTTTGCCATTCGCTGGGCAAAGACAACCAGGAAAGCAATGTCACGCTCCATCTGCTCCGGGCTCATAACCGCCATGGTGTCATATCTGTTGTGAATGGTTGCAGTGTTATTGGGGGCAATCCGAGCAAAGGACACGGCGGGCACGCCGTGGTCTGCAAAGGGGGTGGAATCACTGGAGTAGACATCCTGAGAACCGGTGATCCCAAAGCCCAGTTCGCTGGCCATGTAGGTGATATAGTGGCACAGCTTCTCCTCTGCGGTGGCGCAGTAGATGAATTTGCCCATGATGCAGCCGATCATATCCAGGTTGATATTCAGCACGCACTTGCTAAGATCCATGGCTGCCTCGCAGTAGGCCTTGGAGCCGAGCAGACCCCGCTCTTCGCTGCCGCACCAAAGAAAACGCAAGGTGTAGCGGTGGGGTTTTCCCACAAAAGCCTGGACAATCCCCAACAAGCCCACGCTGCCGGACATGTTATCATAGGCACCCTGGGACAAAGAGGTGGAGTCATAGTGGGCGGTGAAGGTTATGTATTCCTCAGTTTCACCCGGCATTTCCAGCAGGACATTGTGGGACGTTCCTGTGGTTTCCTCTTGCTTCAGGATGATTTTGGCTGTGGTGACACCCTTGGCAATCAGAGCAATGGCATCTTTTGCGTTGATATTGACACCGGGAATCCGGTTGCCTTTGTGCACATAGCTGCGCAGCTCCCGCTGGTCAATGTCCCGGTCGGCATAATTGGCATTGCCGTCATAGGTAACAAAGCCCACGGCTCCGTTTTCCAGCAAATCCTGGTAAATCCAATATCCCAGGTAGCCGTCGATCATGACAATCTTGCCCCGGCACTGGCTCAGGGAATACTTGTCGGTGTTGGGCAGATAGCAAAACGGTGCTTCCACCGTACTGCTCCCTGCGCACAGGTAGCCTTTGCAGGGGACTTCCATTCCGTCGGCCAGGAATACCGCTTCTTGAATCTGGGACATGGGGACGTCGAAGGGGAGAATTTCCGCTTCCAATCCCATGCTGGCAACTTGATCCCGCAGATATTCCGCAGCTTTCCGTTCCTCCGGGCTGCCGCCGGTGCGGACGTATGCGGTGTCAGCAAAAATTTTCTTTATCTGATTTGCGTTCATCGTCTCATACTCCTTTGGTAATATAGGTGTAAAAGAGGGAGGTATAAGTTTCCCGGCATCCAGAGGATGCCGGGGACAATGTTACTTATAGGAGGCAACGTTCTTGCGAACCAAAGCCCGATGGAGTCGGGCTTCTGCCAGTTTGATGTCCGTATCGGAGGCGTTCTGGTCGTGGAGTACCTGATTGGCACGCCGGAGGGATGCTTCTGCGCGGTTCAGGTCGATTTTATCTGCCCACTCGAAGGTGGTGGGGACCAGAGTCACTTCCCCGTCTACCACACTGAGCATTCCGCCAATACAGGCAGCAGTGCGGCGCTTGCCGTCGGCAACCACCACAGCCCGTCCCATTCCCAGGGCAGCCACATAGTTGATATGCCGCGCCAGGATGGCTACATCGCCATTGGTGGTCCGAACAATCAGTTCCTCCGCCTGACCATCAAAGAGCAGTCCGTCGGGAGAGACAATTTTCAGATGGAAGGGTGTCATGCCTTCTCACCGCCCCGGAACTTGGCAACCACCTCGTCGATGGAGCCGGCAAAGAGGAAGTAAGATTCGGGGATGTCATCGTGCTTGCCTTCAATAATTTCCTTGAAGCTGCGGATGGTTTCCTTCAGAGGAACGTACTTGCCCTGATAGCCGGTGAACTGCTCGGCAACGTGGAAGGGCTGGCTGAGGAAACGCTGCACCTTCCGGGCACGGTTAACCGTCAGCTTGTCCTCTTCGCTCAGTTCATCCATACCCATGATGGCGATGATGTCCTGCAGTTCCTTATACCGCTGGAGGATGCTCTGGACGGCACGGGCGGTTTCGTAATGCTCGGTGCCCAAAATCTCCGGGGTCAGAATCCGGGAGGAAGAGTCCAGAGGGTCTACGGCGGGGTAGATACCCAGAGAGGAGATACCACGGTCCAGAACGGTGGTGGCATCCAGGTGGGCGAAGGTGGTGGCAGGGGCCGGGTCGGTCAGGTCGTCGGCAGGCACATAAACTGCCTGGACGGAAGTGATGGAACCGTCCTTGGTGGAGGTGATACGCTCCTGCAGAGCACCCATTTCCGTTGCAAGAGTGGGCTGGTAGCCAACGGCGGAAGGCATACGGCCCAGCAGAGCGGAAACCTCGGAACCAGCCTGGGTGAAACGGAAGATATTGTCGATGAACAGCAGCACGTCCTGATGCTTCACATCCCGGAAGTACTCTGCCATGGTCAAACCGCTCAGACCCACCCGCATACGGGCTCCTGGGGGTTCGTTCATCTGACCGAAGACCATGGCGGTTTTGGAGATAACGCCGGACTCGGTCATTTCGTTGTACAGGTCGTTGCCCTCACGGGTACGCTCACCAACGCCGGTAAAGACGGAATAACCGTTGTGTGCGGTAGCGATGTTGTAAATCAGCTCCTGAATCAGAACGGTTTTGCCGACGCCGGCGCCGCCGAACAGGCCGATTTTACCGCCCTTGGCGTAGGGGCAGATCAGGTCGATGACCTTGATGCCGGTTTCCAGAATTTCCGTTGCCGGCTGCTGTTCTTCATAGGAAGGAGCGGGACGGTGAATGGGCCACTGGTCACTGCCCTTGACAGGTTCTTTGTTGTCAATGGGCTGACCCAGCAGGTTGAACACACGGCCCAGGCATTCTTCGCCTACGGGTACGGAAATGGGAGCGCCGGTGTCCACGGCCTCCGCGCCCCGCTGCAGACCGTCCGTGGAGGACATGGCGATGCAGCGCACCACATTGTCACCGATATGCTGGGCAACCTCGGCAACAATGGTATTTTCGCCATTGGGAATTTCGATGGCGTTGAGCAGCCGAGGCAGCTGATCGTCAGCGAAGCGAATATCCAGAACAGGACCCTGAACCTGGATCACAGTTCCTTTGTTGTTAACCATTGGGGATTCAACTCCTTTTGGTGGAATGGGCACCTTTGGTGCCTGCGCTTTCCGGGGGAAAGATTACGAACCGGCGACGATTTCCGTGATCTCCTGGGTAATGGCAGCCTGTCTTGCCCGGTTGAACTTCAGGCTCAGATCGGCGATCATCTCGTCGGCGTTTTGGGTAGCGGAGTCCATAGCGGAGCGCCGGGCTGCCTGTTCGGAGGCGCGGCTTTCGCACAGTGAGCCGTACAGGATACCACCCAGATACTCCGGAACAATGGCGGAGAATACTTCTTCGCTGCCCCGCTCATAAATAATCTGGCTTCGGGAAGAACTGTCTTCCTGGGATTCGGACTTGGTCAAAGGCAGAAGTGCCAGACTCTGAGGCTCCTGGGAAAGAACGGAGACGAAAGCGGTATAAGCAACCCGAATCTCGTCATACTCCCCGGCCAGGAAACCGCTGGACAGCTGCTTGGCAATGGAGAAGCAATCGCCGATGGAGACATCTGCAGCTTCCCCATAATGCTCGGTCAGTGCGGGAATCTTCCGGGCACGGAAGAAATCCACAGCTTTTTTGCCAATGGGGAGCACAACAGCGTCTTTCTCCTGGATTTCCGATTGAACCATTTTAAGGATATTGCTGTTATAGCCGCCGGCAAGACCTCTGTCACCGGCAATAACGATATACAAAACTTTCTTCACAGGCCGCTGCTTCAGGTAAGCAGATTCAAATTCCCGGTTGGTCCGGAGAATATCCTGAATGGTGCTGTGGAGAATTTCAAAATAGGGGCGGGAGTTGGCAATTTGCGCCTGCGCCCGACGAAGCTTGGAGGCAGCCACCATTTCCATGGCTTTTGTAATCTGCTTGGTGCTCTCCATGCTTCGGATGCGGTTTTTGATTTCCTTGGTGGAAACGCCAGCCATGGGTAACCGCCTCCCTTACGATGCCAGCTGCGCGACCAACTCGTCCAGCGCCGCTTTCAGGGCAGTTTCGGTGTCGGATTCCAGCTTTCCGGTGGTGCGGATGGCTTCCAGAACCTGACGGTAGTTGTTTTCCATGTGCTCTTCCAGCCGCTTCTCGAATTCGGGGATCTTTTCCACATCGATGGAAGCCAGATACCCATGAGTGACAGCGTAGAGGATGCACACCTGCTGGGCCACTTCCTTGGGGTTGTTGTTCTTCTGCTTCAGAACGGCCACAATCCGCTCACCCAGAGCCAGACGGGACTTGGTATCCGCGTCCAGATCGGAACCGAACTGGGCAAAGCTCTGCAGCTCCCGGTACTGGGAGTACAGCAGTTTCAAAGAACCGGCCACCTTCTTCATGGCTTTGATCTGAGCGTCGCCGCCTACACGGGAAACGGAGATACCGGGGTTCACGGCGGGCATAACGCCGGAGTTGAACAGCTCGGACTCCAGGAAGATCTGACCATCGGTGATGGAGATGACGTTGGTGGGAATGTAGGCAGAAACGTCACCGGCCTGGGTCTCGATAATGGGCAGGGCAGTCAGAGAACCGCCGCCCAGTTCCGGAGACAGCTGCGCAGCCCGCTCCAACAGTCTGGAGTGGAGGTAGAACACGTCGCCGGGGTAAGCTTCTCGTCCGGGGGGACGACGAATCAGCAGGGAAATGGCACGGTAAGCCACAGCGTGCTTACTCAGGTCGTCATAGATGACCAGCACGTCCTTGCCCTGATGCATGAAATGCTCGCCCATGGCGCAGCCTGCGTAGGGGGCGATATACTGCATAGGTGCCAGCTCGGAAGCGGTGGCGGAAACCACGATGGTATAGTCCATAGCGCCGCCGGCAGTCAGGTTTTCCACAACCTGGGCCACGGTGGAACGCTTCTGACCGATGGCAACGTAGATGCAGATGCAGTCCTTGCCCTTCTGGTTCAGAATGGTATCGGTGGCGATGGTGGTCTTACCGGTCTGGCGGTCACCGATAATCAGCTCACGCTGACCCCGGCCAATGGGGATCATGGAGTCGATGGCCTTGATACCGGTCTGCAAAGGACGGTTGACGTGCTTACGCTCAATAATACCGGGGGCGGGGCTTTCGATGGGGCGATAGCCCTCTGCTTCGATGGCGCCCTTGTCGTCAATGGGTTCGCCCAGTGCGTTGACAACGCGGCCGATCAGGCCCTGACCAACGGGGACGGATACCACCCGGCCGGTACGCTTGACGGTGTCGCCTTCCTTAATGCCCTGGTCGCTGCCCAGAATGACGATGGAGACGGTATCCTCTTCCAGGTTCTGGGCCATACCAAAGGAGCCGTCGGGAAATTCCACCAGCTCACCGGCCATGCACTTGTCCAGGCCAGAAGCCTTGGCAATGCCGTCGCCTACCAGGATGACGACACCGGTTTCGCTGACTTCGATTTTGTTTTCGTAGTTTTTGATCTGACTACGAATGATTTTGGTTATTTCTTCGGGTCTAAGTTCCATACAGTCCCTGCTTTCTCATCAGAGTACGGTTTTGTTCAGCAGATCCCGGATGGCGTCCAAACGGTGGGACACGGTATCATCCAGGCGCTGACCGTCATAGTCCAGGCGCACGCCGCCCAAGACTGCGGGGTCAATCCGGTTTTGCAGCACAATCTGCTTGCCGGTGGTCTGGGACAGCTTCTGGGTAAGCTTGTCAGTCTGGCCGGAGCTGAGGGCTACGGCGGTAATTGCGGTTACTCTCAGAATGCCGTTATCCTGATCGTAATGTTCGGTATAGGCATCACAGCAGTCGGAAAAATAGCGCATGTAGCCTTTCTCTGTCAGAATTTTCAGGAAATTCAGGACATACGGATGCACCGAACCGCGAAAGCTGTCATCCAGAATCTGGCACCGCTCCGCTTTGGTCAGGTTATAGGAGGACAGCAGACGGATAAAATCCGGCTCCTGACGGAAGCTTTGCTGCAGCACAGCAAGCTGCTGTCCGATGAGCTGACTCAAAGACTCTGCTTTTGCCAACTCGTACAGGGATTCCCCATAAACATTTCCGACTTCCGTCATACGTTATCACCCAGTTCGTCAATGAAGCGGTCAATCATGCCCGCCTGATCGGCAGTGGTCAGTTCCCGGGCGACCACCTTGCCGGCAATGGCCATAGCCAGGCCGGAGATTTCGTTCTTGGCGTCGTTGATGGCCTTTTTCTTCTCCAGGGCAATGTCGGCGGAAGCTTTGGATTTGATCTGTGCGGCGGCAGCCTGTGCCTGGCCGATGATCTCCTCGCTGCGCAGCGTGGCAGTTTTCTGAGCATTCATGAGAATGCTGTCTGCCTTCTCCTTGGCCTGGCGCATATTTTCCTCGTAGGTTGCCTTGATGGCGTCTGCCTCGGCATGGGCAGCCTTGGCATCGGAAATCTCCTGATCGGCGGCCTGACGGCGCTGATCCAGAATGTTCAAGATCTTATTCCAAAAGAGCTTCTTGAACAGAAACAACTGGATGAACAGATTGCAGATCGTGGCAATCAGCGTCACGGGATTCACCGCCACAAGAGACTGATAAAGTTCCATGGATTGGCCTCCTTCCGGTCAATACTTTTTTGCGTTGAGCGGAATCAAGCCAGGTAGTTCATGAACATACCGGGAGCGGCGAAGATCAGCAGCAGACCGGTAACGAAGCCGTAAATACCAGTGGTCTCAGACAGAGCAATACCCAGAATCATGGTGCTGGTGACGTCGCCCTTGCACTCGGGCTGACGGCCGATGGCCTCACAGGCTTTTGCGGCACAGTTACCTTCACCGATACCAGGGCCGATACCGGCGATCAGAGCCAAACCAGCGCCGATGGCACAACCGGCCAGCGTGATGCCTTTTGCCAAAATCTGAAAATCGTTCATGAAAGATTCCTCCTAAAATTAGTTACAGTGTGAATATTCAAATGGCGGCTTGGGTTAGTCCCCGGCTGCCTGTTTGATGAAGAGGGTGGTCAGGGTGCAGAAGATGAATGCCTGGATGCAGCCGCCGAACCAGTCGAAGTACAGGCTGGGGATGGCAGGAATGCCCACCGTCAGCCAGGGATAGGTGGCGCCCAGATTGGTGAAAATGGCCAGAACGCCCAGAATTGCCACGATGGCTCCCACAATCAGCAGCTTTTTCTGCTTGCGGGTATAGCCCAGCACTGCGGGAATGGCGCCCAGCACAGTCACCGCAATGGCCACATACATGCTAGAGCCCAGCAGGCCGAACAGAGCGCTGTTGGCTGCGGTCAGTGCACCGTAAATCAGGATACTGATAACGGTGCCGGAGAGAATGTTGCCGCAGTGACGGCAGGCCATGGAAATGGGAGTGAAGCATTCGCTCATCACATTGATGGGAGCCAGCACAAAAATGGGGTCCAGGAAGCTCTTCAGATAGCTGAGGATGCCGGAAGCCTTGATCTTGTGATAGGTAATCAGCACAAAGACCACCAGTGCCCAGGCAAGCTCGGTCATCAGGTCAGCGGTGGGGCTCCATACACCCACCAGGCTGATGAGGTTGGATACCACGCTGGTGATGAAGATGGTGCCGATCAGGGGAATGTAGTGGTCAAAACCGGTGCCCATGTTGCCCCGGACAAACTTCAGCAGGCTGGTCACAGCCATTTCTGCCACAGCCTGCTTCCGGGAAATATTGGTCACCCGAAGCCCGGAACCCAGCCAGATACAAAGCCCTGTGATGATGAGCATCACCAGCCAGCTGGCGGTGAGGGTCTGGGTGATTTGGACGGTTCCGAACAGGGGAACATTTTCAATGGTTGCCAGAACTTTTGCACCGGTAATCGAGATTTCCATGAACATTACCTCACTTCAATAGGTGGATGACGGATAAAACGGACGATGAATCAGCTTTCCGAAGAGGATTGCTCCTGCTTGGGCATCAGTCTGCCGGTAGCCTGCAGATAGTAAATGACCACATGGGGAAACAGAATCGGCGCCGCAGCGGCGATAAAATGCAGCTGAGGAATCAGGAATGCAGCCACTACCCAGCCGGCCTGGACGATCATGCGGATGTTGTAGCTCAGCTGGAATCGGGCTTTCATTTTCCGTTTGTTTTCCATGCCCACAGCGCTCTGCACCGTCAGACACAAAATGGCGAAATTCCCGATGGCGATTACACTGCCGCAGGCAGCGCCCAGGAGAATCGGGCCTAACTGGAAGGTTCCTACACCAACCAAACTCAGCAAAAACAGGGCGGCAATCAGCCCTGCATCGCAAATCAACGTGCCCAAAGCAATTCGGGACAGCTCTTTGCGGGATGCAGCTTGTAATTTCATAGTACAGATTTCCTTTTTGGGGAGATTATTTGTGGTCGTTGAATGCGGTGGGGGGAGGCTCCTTGGAGGACGCTTCTTGAGCAGCCTTGCACAGCGAACGCAGACAGGAACGGGCAGTGCTGATGGAAGTCAGTATCCCGATCAATCCCAGAACTACCACAATCCACATGCCAAGACCGAACTTATTTTGCAGCCACACAGCGATCAGAAGGAAGAACAGCGTGGGAAAGACAACGGAAAAACCAAACTGGCCAACCCACATCAGTAGATTCAAAAATTTCATCATCCTGCCTGCATCGCTCCTTAATGCCATACTCCCAGTAATTACTGGATATTATACCCTATAACAGCCTTGGATTCAAGGCTTTTTTAGAAAATTGTACAAATCAAGGGGAAAGTTTCCACTTACTTGGGGATATTCCGGAAAAGGGCTTTTCTTTTCCGGGAAGGTGTAGTAAAATAAAGAAAACCGGAACAAAGCCCGCCATTTGTGCATATGGTATTCTGAGGTGATGCGGCGTGGCATGGTATTTCCTGGTGGGAGTATTGGCGGCGTTTGGTGCTTTCTGTGTTTTATGGGTAAGTTTTGGCTGGCTGCTGAACGCCTGCCGGGACGGCTGCCTGGTGTATCTGGGTAAACGGGGAAAGCCCGGCTTTGTGAGTATCTATCTGTGGCTCCGGGAGTTAGGCGTGGTACGCTGCCCCCTGATTGTGGTAGACTGGGGCTTTACGGAAACGGAGCAGGAATACCTGGACAGACACGGAATTGAACGATACAGCCTGGAGGAACTGCCGGAAAGGCTTGGAATTGGAGCGAACATAAATTGACGGAAGAAATGGAGATTCTCCAGGGCGCCATCAGCGCCGTGGTGTATCAGAATTATGAAAACGGCTATGCGGTACTGCGGCTGAACGTAGGCGGCGGACAGAATGTAACGGTGGTTGGAACCATCCCGCTGCCTGCCGTGGGAGAACGGCTGATGGTCACCGGGCGGTGGAGCAGCCACGCCAGCTACGGCCGGCAGTTTGAAGCGGAATTTTTGGAGCGGCTGATGCCCCAGACCGCCATGGAGATTTTGAGCTATCTAAGCAGCCGGGTGATCAAGGGAATCGGCCCCCGGATGGCGGCCCGGATTGTGGAGCATTTCGGTTCGGAAACCCTGCTGATTATGGAGCGGGAGCCGGAGCGGCTGGCGGAGGTATCCGGTATTTCCCGGGAAAAGGCCCGGGCTATCGGAGAAGAATTTAAACTCCAGGTGGGAATGCGGCAGCTGATGGAATTTTTCGCTCTGCACCATCTGCCTGCGGAGCTGGCGGTGCGTACCTATAAGCTGTATGGGGACAGTACCATTGAACTGCTCTATGATGACCCCTACCTTTTGATGGATGAAGGCATGGAGGCTCCTTTTGGGGCCGTTGACCGGTTTGCCATTGAACTTGGGGTGGCGGGGGATGATCCCCGACGGATTGAGGCAGGAATCCTGTTTGAACTGAGTTATAATTTAACCGCCGGACATAGCTTCCTGCCTGAGGACAAGCTGATGGCGGCAACAGGTCAGCTGCTTTCTGTGGAACCGGAGAGCGTTGGGCAGGGAATTGGACGCTTGCTGGAAGCAGACCGCCTGAAAAAGCAGCGTTTGGCGGGAATCTCGGTGATCTATTTGCCAAGGCTTTATGAAGCGGAAAACTACTGCGCCCGAAGCCTGACGGAATTTGCCGCTTTGTCTTTTCCCGCACCCCACGGATTGGAAAAGAAAATCCGAACCGCGGAGCAGGAAAGCGGCGTGGAATATTCTGACGAACAGCGTCAGGCCATCCGGGAAGCGGCAACCTCCGGCCTGCTGCTGATTACCGGCGGCCCGGGCACCGGCAAGACCACCATTCTCAATGGCATTTTGTCCTTGTTGGGACAGATGCAGCTGCGCTGCCTGCTGGCGGCGCCTACGGGACGGGCAGCCAAACGGCTGACGGAAGTGACCGGAGAGGAAGCTTCCACCATCCACCGCCTGCTGGAAGCGGGGATTGACCCGGGTACCGGCAAAATGTTCTTTGCCCGGGACGAGGATAACCCCTTAAAAGCCGATGCGGTGATCGTGGACGAGATGTCCATGGTGGATGTGGAGCTGCTGTATGCCCTTTTGCAGGCAATTCCCCAGGGGAAGCGCCTGATTCTGGTGGGCGATCCGGACCAGCTGCCGCCTGTGGGACCGGGATTTCCCTTCAGCGATATGCTCCGCAGCGGCCAGCTGCCCACGGTACGATTGACGGAGATTTTCCGCCAGGCCCAGAAAAGCCTGATTGTTATGAACGCCCACCGGGTCAACCGGGGGGAAATGCCGGATCTGAAAACCGTAAACAGCGATTTCTTTTTTCTGCGCCGCAGCAACGAAGAAGGTGTAGCTCAGCTGATTCGGGATCTGTGCAGCACCCGGCTTCCCAAGAATATGGGAATCCCGCCGGAGCAGATTCAGGTGCTGAGCCCCACCCGAAAAGGCGGCGTCGGTACCATGAATCTGAACCGGCTCCTTCAGGAAACCCTGAACCCACCGTCACCGGACAAAAAGGAACGACAATTTGGGGAATTTCTCTTCCGGGAAGGGGATCGGGTGATGCAGATTCGCAACAACTACGATATCCTGTGGAAGAAAACCGATGGAAGCGCCGTGGGAGCGGGAATCTTCAACGGAGACGTTGGAATTATCCGAGAAATCAACCCTTCCGCCGAAACCATGACCGTTGTCTTTGATGACCGGGAAGCGGAGTATGATTTTACCCAGCTCAATGAACTGGAACCGGCCTACGCCATGACGGTGCATAAAAGCCAGGGCAGCGAATACCGGGCGGTGATTCTCACGGCCTGGAACGGTTCGCCGTATTTGCTGACCCGCAGTATTCTCTACACCGCCATTACCCGGGCCAGGGAACTGCTGATTGTGGTGGGCAAGGAAGAGACGGTGGCGGCGATGACCCAGAACGCCACCAAAAACCGGCGCTATACCGGTTTGAAGCTTCGCTTGCAGGGGAAAGTGGAATGAAGCTCTATCACAGTCTGATGCAGCTGCTGTTTCCGCCAAAGTGCGTTTTGTGCGGCAGCCTTCTGGAAAAAGAGGCGCTGGACCTGTGCAAAGATTGTCGTTTGGACGCTCCGGAGTACCCAAACCGGAAAAGTAAGCTTCAATTTCTTGACAGTTTCGCCGCTGTCTGGTACTATGAAGGGAACGTAAGAAGAAGTTTGCTGCGTTATAAATTTTATCATGCCCGCTCCTATGCCGATGCGTACGGCCGGCTGCTTGCCATGAAGATCCTCCGGTTGTATCCGGAAGGCTTCGATGTTCTGACTTGGATCCCGGTAAGTCCCCTGCGAAAACTGTGCCGGGGATACGATCAAGTGGAATTGCTGGCAAAGGCGGTGGGCAGGGAACTGGAAATGACTCCGGTTCCTGCACTGAAAAAAGTTCGTCATAACCGACCTCAATCCGGAATTTCCGGAGCAGCCCAACGCCGGGCAAATGTGCTGGGCGTCTACCAGGTGACAGACCCCATAGTCGTGACCGGGAAGCGGGTTTTGCTGCTGGACGATATCCTGACCACAGGAGCCACCGCCGGGGAGGCAGCCAGAGTTTTGCTGACCGCCGGGGCCGGGGAAGTACATTGCGCCGCAGTTGCGGCGGCACGAAAGTAAAGGTGTCATTATGTCTCTGTTTTCTATGTTTTCCAATGACCTGGGTGTGGACCTGGGTACCTGTAATGTGTTGATTTACGCCGACGGCAAGGGCCTGGTGGTTCGGGAGCCTTCTGTTGTGGCGGTGGACAAGAATACCGGTAAAATTCTGCAGGTAGGCGCTGCCGCCCGGAATATGCTGGGCCGTACCCCCGGCAACGTGGTTGCCATGCATCCGCTGAAGGACGGCATTGTTTCCGACCATGAAATGACCGTTCGTATGCTTCAGGAGATGTTCAAAACCGCTACCAAGGCTGGTCTGTTCACTCCCAAGCCCCGTGTGGTTGTGTCTGTACCCTCCGGCGTGTCGGAAGTGGAAGAGCGCAGCGTCATCAACGCCGCCATCGAAGCCGGCGCCCGCCGTGTGTTCCTGATTGAAGAGCCTCTGGCTGCTGGATTGGGCGCAGGACTGGATATCCGGGGCGCCAGCGGCCACCTGGTGGTGGACGTGGGCGGCGGCACCACGGATATTGCAGTGCTGAGCATGAACGGCGTGGCGGTGTCCTCTTCCCTGAAAATTGCCGGCAACTACTTTGATGAAATGATTGCCCGGTACGTCCGTCGCCAGCACGGCATCATCATCGGACAGGTGACGGCGGAAAGTATTAAAATTCAGATTGGACAGGTCTACCCCCGGGATGAAGAGCGCAGCATGAACATCAAGGGCCGGGACTATAAGACCGGTATGCCCAAGAACATAACCCTGACCTCCAACGAGATTTATGAGGTTTTGCGTCGCCCTGCCCGGCAGATTGCGGATGAAGTGCTGGCGGTGCTGGAGCAGACCAGCCCGGAACTGGTGTCGGATATTTCCGAGAACGGTATTACCATCACCGGCGGCTGCGGTCAGCTGTGGGGCATGGATTTGCTGCTGATGGAGCGTACCGGCATTGCCTGTATCTTGGCAGATGACCCGGATGCCTGCACTGCATACGGTGCCGGCAAGAGTCTGGCCTGGATTAACAACATGCAGGAAGGCCCCATCAACATTGCCAGAAAGCGGGCAATGCGGGGATAAAAATAAAAAATACGGCTGGGAAGCAACACCGCACTTCCCAGCCGTTTTCTTATTCGCTTTTACCGTGACAGCAGCCGGACATGGAACAGCCGCTGCAGGAGCCACAGCATCCGCCTTTTTTTCGATCCCGGCGCATGACAGCCACTGCGGCGATCACAGCCAGAATCAGTACAGCCAGAACAACTGCGTTGCCCCAGTTGGCGCAAATCCATTGCATCATAGTGGTTTCCTTTCTTTTCTTATACGCCGATTTTCACAGGTTCATCGGCATAGCGGTTTTTACGGACAACCAGATATACCAGTCCTGCCAGGACAGCCACAGCGATAACCGTCAGAACGCCGAAACTGGCTTCCCCGGTGAACAGTCCGCCAATCTGGTAGACAATCAGGGAAATGGCGTAGGCAAAGCCGCACATATAGCCGATAGTTGCCAGGGTCCAATTTCCGCTGTTCATTTCCCGGCGAATTGCACCGATGGCAGCAAAACAAGGTGCGCACAGTAGATTGAAAATCATGAAGCTGTATGCCCGGACAGGGCCAAAGTCTGCGGCAATCATGGCCCAGATTTCACTGCCCTCTTCGCTGAGTTCCCCGGCATAGTGATACAGTGTGCCGAAGGTCATGACGACCTGCTCCTTGGCAATCAGTCCGGTGAAGGTTGCCACGGTTGCCTTCCAGGCCATGTCACCCATCCAGCCCAGGGGGTAGTACAGCCAGGCAATGGCCTTGCCCAGATCTGCCAGCAGGGACGTGTTGTTATCCTGTACAGCTTGGAATACGCCGTTTTCAAAGCCATAGCTTTGCAGGAACCACAGTACCATGGAGCTGAGCAGCACAATGGTCAGGGCGCGCTTGACGAAATCCCAGCCCCGCTCGCCGGTGGAGCGCAGCACATTCCGGGCAGAGGGCAGGTGATAGGTGGGTAGCTCCATGACGAAAGGGGCGGGTTTGCCCGCCAGCGCCTTGAATTTCTTCAGAATCACACCGGAGATAACCACAGCGCCTACGCCGATAAAGAAAGCAGAGGTAGCAACCAGCGGAGAATTGCCGAACACCGCACCGGCAAACAGGCCGATAATGGGCATTTTTGCGCCGCAGGGAATGAAACCGGTGGTCATCACGGTGATTTTCCGGTCCCGATCCTGCTCAATGGTCCGGGAGGCCAGAATGCCGGGAACGCCGCAGCCGGTAGCCACCAGCATGGGGATGATGGACTTGCCGGACAGGCCGAACTTACGCAGAATCCGGTCCATAATAAAGGCTACCCGGGACATATAGCCCACATCTTCCAGAATGGACAGCAGGAACGAAAGCACCAGAATTTGAGGAACAAACCCCAAAACTGAGCCTACACCAGCCAGAATGCCGTCCATGACCAGACCATACAGCCAGGGACTGACATGCAGGCTGGTCAGCAGACCGCCCAGCAGATTCGGAATCCACTGACCAAACAGCACATCATTTGCCCAGTCGGTGCAGATGGTGCCGATTGAGAAGGGAAAACTGCCCATGGCAATGGCGTACATCAGGAACATGATTCCGGCAAAAATCGGCAGAGCCAGAATCCGGTGGGTAACAATCCGGTCAATCTTATCAGACAAAGTCAGAGAATACTTGGGTGCCTTCTTCACAACGGCCCGGTCAATGACATTGCCAATATAGGTGTAGCGCTGGTCGGCGATGATGGATTCGGCGTCATCATCCATTTCTGTTTCACAGTCGACAATGTGCTTTTCCAGGTGGGAAATCAGGTCGCTGTCCAGCTTCAGCTCGCCCCGTACCCGCTGATCCCGTTCAAAGAGCTTGATGGCGTACCAGCGCAGATAATTCTGCGGCACCTTGCCTTCAATGGATTCTTCGATGTGGGCCAGGGCGTGTTCTACGCTTCCGTTGAAAACATGGGGCATCTCCCCGTGGGTATGGTTTCGGGCCAGTTCCACCGCCTTTTCCGCAGCTTCCTGGCAGCCCAGGCTTTTCAGTGCACTGATTTCCAGACAAGTGCAGCCCAGGGCTTTGCTCAGTTTTTGCAGATCGATGGTGTCTCCGTTTTTGCGAACCAGGTCAATCATATTCACGGCAACCACCACAGGGTGACCCAATTCAATCAGCTGGGTGGTCAGATAGAGATTTCGCTCAATGTTGGTGCCGTCAATGATGTTCAAAATGGCGTCGGGATGCTCGGTCACCAGATACCGGCGGGTAACCACTTCCTCCGGAGAATAGGGAGACAGGGAGTAAATACCCGGCAGGTCCTGAATGATCACATCGTCATGGCCTTTCAGAGTACCCTCTTTTTTCTCCACCGTGACTCCGGGCCAGTTTCCCACATACTGGTTGGAGCCGGTTAGTATGTTGAATAAGCTCGTCTTGCCGCAGTTGGGGTTGCCGGCAAGGGCAATTTTAATACCCATATATTCCTTCCCTTTCTCACTCGATTAGCTGACGCTAACTTATGGCGACAGTTAAGCGATTTCAATCATTTCCGCATCTGCTTTGCGCAGACTCAGCTCATATCCACGAACATTGATTTCGATGGGATCGCCCAAAGGTGCTACTTTCCGCACAAAGATTTCCACCCGCTTTGTGATTCCCATATCCATGATTCGCCGTCGCACGGCTCCTTCTCCGTGAAGCTTGATCACCGTAACGGTCTGACCGATTTTGGCGTCTTTCAGTGTTTTCATTTGGCTGCCCCCTTACGATCAGCAGAGATTTTCTGATTGTGTAATCATATATAGTTAGCTTTAGCTAACTTCTATATGATAATATCCTTTGCTGGATTTGTCAAGAAAGGATTGTGCAAAAATTTGCCAAAGATTTAGGCGGAAAAAACAAACCAATTGGGAATTATTTCCGCAAGGAATCTTCGGATGTGGTACTGCACTTTGCTGGCAGAAAAAGAGAGTATACATTCTGAAAAAACTGTGCTATAATATCGGTTATTATCGAAAAAAAGGAGTATTCCCCGCATGGTTTCCACAGCCGGAAAGTATTTACAAAAGAAAGATGTATCAGCGAAAATAGCACCTGCCTGGCTGATTCCCGCTTCCTTTTTTCTGATTGAATTGTTCGCACTTCTATTTCTAAGGACCACCGCGCAGGAGACGACACAAGTTTTGTCGTCCCAGATTGCTTCTGCGGAAGAAACTGCAGCTTTATATGCTTGGTGGCCGCTGGTGTTCGGCGGCGTTTGGGCGATTATGCTGACAGGACTGATTTCCGCCTTGCCGAGAACATTTGGCAGAATCTTGTACGGTATCAGCTATTTTCTGTTCCTGATTTATGCGTTCATCCAGACTGGATATTACCTGCTGTTTCAGGGTATGATCTGGATTTCGGACTTTCGCTATGCCTCTGAAGGGGCAGATTATCTGGATGTCCTGCTGAGTTACCCGGTTTCCTGGTGGATTTGTTTACCGGTGATGATTGGCATTGGTGTTGTTGTACTCTGGAAATTTCCCAGAACCGAAAAGAATTGGAAGAATCGGCTGCTGAGCGCCGGTATTGCCGTCTTGGCGGCGGCAGGGGCCTATTTGCTGCCCCAGCTGGTATTTCTCAGTGACAGCAGTATCCGCTATGCCGGTTCTGACTATGGCCGCGCCCAGTCGGCGGAAGCGGCTTATGAGAATATGTTTGATGCCCATCGGCTGTATCAGGTCTGTGGTATCTACCAGACAGCGGTGAAAGATGTCTATACCAATTACCTGTATCCCATAACGCCTGCCTATGCCCAGGCGCAGCAGGAAGCGGAAGAAACCCTGGATGCTTTTTTTGACAGCCAGGAAGAAGGCCAGGACAATGCCATGACCGGGCTGCTGCAAGGGAAAAACGTGGTTCTGGTATTGATGGAGTCCATGGACGACTGGATGATCGGAGAACATACGCCCACGATTCAACGGCTGATGTCGGAAGGAATGAATTTTACCCGGTTCTATACGCCGGGCTATGGCGGCATCCGAACCTTCAACACGGAGTTCTGCATCAATACCGGCTCCTTCCTCAGCAGCTCCGGCGGATATGCCTTTGACTATGTTACCAACCACTTCGATCAATCCCTGGCAAATGTGCTGCGTGATCAGGGCTATTCGGCGAAGGTGTACCATTATAATGATCCGTCGTTCTACTCCCGGGGCGTATTCTCTCCGGCCATGGGGTACGAAGAATATGTTTCTTACCAGGATTATGTAACCGAGCAGACGAAGGATCAGCTCTATGACGATCAGCTGCTCTTTGACAATCCGGATTTGTCTGCCAGCTTCTTCCGGGAAGGGCAGAAACTGAACTTTATCATTACCCGGTCTGCCCATCTCAGCTATAAGTATAATGAGGTCCTGAGTTACTGGGGGCTGAAAAAGTACCCCCAATATCGGGATCTGACAGACAATGAAGAAACCAATTGTGCGTACTTAAAAGCAAAACTGGTGGACGACATGTTTGCCAGACTTCTGGAAGAACTGGAGGCCAAAGGTGAGCTGGAAAATACTGTGATTGTTGCGGTAACGGACCATTATACCTATGGATACAAAAATGAACCGGCGCTTTTGGAACTGTCCGGTGTCCAGCAAAAGCTTCTGCTGGAGCGCACGCCCTGCTTTATCTGGACTCCGGGGATGGAGCCCATGGAAGTGGATAAGGTGCTCAATACCTCAGACCTTTTGCCCACCCTTCTGAATCTGCTGGGTATCGATAGCGGATATTCCTACATCGGCAGCGACGCTTTTGACGAGAACTACGAAGGCTTTGTGCCGTTCTCCAATGGCAGCTGGATCTGCGGCGATACGGCTTACGATGCCAGCACAGGAAAATACTTCTCTGTCAGCGGTGAAGAACTGACGGACACCGCCGAATTCCGCAAAAGTGTATCTCAGAAGGTGCAGCAGTTTATCCGTATCAACAACTTGATCCTGGAAACCGACTATTACCAGGAGAGGGAAACAGAATAACCCTGAAAAACAACAAACAGCCGCCGAAAAATCGGCGGCTGTTTGTGTTGGTTAACCAAAGTCAACCCCCGGCTATGCCGGGGGCAAAAAAATAGCTTCTAGCGAGGAGTAAAGTAGACAA
>CALWOA010000009.1 GCA_944382965.1 uncultured Oscillospiraceae bacterium
CTATGGCAACAAAGAAAAAGGCTTTGAAGAAATCGAAACTACGCCATGCTGAATATTACGATTTCCAAGAAATTCAAGATAAGCTGTATGCCGAAAGTATGGATGGCAAGGTGTTCACCAAACTGGTGGAAATTATCACCTTGCCGGAAAATATCAAATTGGCATACCGGAATATCAAGAAAAATAAAGGAAGTAAAGCAGCAGGCACAGACGGCAAATCCATCCGGCATTTAGAAAAGCTCTCTGAAGAAAAGCTCGTTGCGATTGTGCAACGGAAATTCAGTTGGTATGTCCCCCAAAGTGTTCGCCGGGTAGAGATTCCCAAGGACAATGGCAAGACAAGACCGTTAGGGATACCGACCATTATGGACAGGCTTGTTCAGCAATGTGTTCTACAGGTATTAGAGCCAATTTGTGAAGCGAAATTCCACGACCACAGCTACGGATTCAGACCAAACAGGAGCCAGCAGCACGCAATTTCTCAAGTCCATAAAAATATGCAGCTAAGTCATCTGCATTATGTAGTTGACATCGACATTAAGGGATTCTTCGATAATGTGAACCATGGCAAGCTGCTGAAACAACTGTGGACACTTGGAATACGTGATAAAAAGCTGATTTCTATTATATCTGCAATGCTGAAAGCGGAAGTTGCGGGAATTGGCTTTCCAGAGAAAGGAACACCGCAGGGCGGTATCATCTCTCCGCTCCTGTCAAATATTGTACTGAATGAGCTGGATTGGTGGCTGGCAAGCCAATGGGAAAACATTCCAACAAAATATCCGTTCAAGCAAACACCTAACCGCAACGGTAGTCCCAATCATGGTAATAAATACGCATCACTGCGTAGAAGCGGACTGAAAGAAATAACCTGTGTCCGGTATGCAGACGATTTCAAAATATTTACCAATAGCTATCCCAATGCGGTCAAGCTGTTCCATGCAACAAAGGACTGGTTGAAAGTGCGTCTTGGTCTGGATATAAGCCCGGAGAAGTCCAAGGTAATCAACTTGAAAGAGGACTATTCTGAATTTCTGGGATTTAAGCTGAAAGTGATTTCCAGAGGCAAAACCAAACAGGGACAAACCAAATTTGTTGTAGAGAGCCATGTCAGAGAGAAAGCCATTAAGAAAATTAAAGACAACCTTGCGAAACTGACCCATGCAATACAATACCCGAAGAATGCGACACATTCCGAATACGAGGAAATTGCGAAATACAATGCCTTTGTACTCGGTGTCCATGACTACTACAGCATGGCAACCAAAGTCAGCAAGGATTTCAGAGGATTAGCCTTTTCAGTCCAAAAGAGCCAGAAAGCAAGATTGCAACAGCGGTTAAAAACAGCGGCAGAGGTTGAAAAGAATCGGATTCCATGCCACATAGCAAATGTGATTAAGGAACGATACGGAAAAAGTAAGCAACTGCGATATGTAAGAGGAATTGCGCTTGCGCCGATAGGCTATGTCAAGCACAGGCATCCCATCCAGCGAAAACGTGGTGTGAACTCGTACACCGCAGAAGGCAGAGCAATAATTCATAAACAACTGGAAACAGTTGATATGGAAATCCTGCATTATCTGATGCGGAACCCAATCTGGAATGCCTCTATAGAGTATAACGACAACAGGCTGTCGCTATACTCGGCTCAAATGGGTAAATGTGCCATAACCGGGGCGAAGCTGATGATTGGTGATATATTCTGTCACCACAAAGTCCCACGTTGCAACGGAGGCACAGATGCATACCAAAATCTGATTTTGTTATGCGGAAATGCCCACAGGCTTATTCACGCTACCGATTCCGACACTATTACAAGGATTACGGATTCCTTAAACCTCACTCCGAAACAGAAAACCAAAGTTGATAAGCTCAGAAGTCTTGTTCATGTTGAGAGTTGTTAAAATGTAAATCAATTTGCCCTTGATGGCAAGCCGTGTGAGCTGAAAGGTTCATGCACGGTTTAGGGCGGGGGAAAAGTTGGAGATAACATCAAAATCTTACCTATCGCCACTGTCCACACCGAAAAATGATGGTTCTTTCAATTTCTATGACGATCTGAAAGCAAAACTGGTGGCAAAAGGCATCCCCCCGGAGGAAATTGCCTACATCCACGAAGCCAACACGGAGGTGCGGAAAAAGGAACTGTTTTCCAAGGTTCGCTCCGGGCAGGTGCGTGTGCTGATTGGCAGCACCGCCAAGATGGGCGCAGGCACGAATTGTCAGGATAAACTGATTGCCTTGCATGACGCAGATTGCCCATGGCGTCCTTCTGATCTTGCCCAGCGATTGGGCAGAATCGTCCGTCAGGGCAACCAAAACCCGGAGGTTGAAATCTTCCGTTATGTCACGGAAAATACCTTTGACGCATATTTGTACCAGCTTGTGGAGAATAAGCAAAAGTTCATTGCCCAAATCATGACCAGCAAAGCTCCCGCCCGCATTGCGGACGATGTGGACGAAACCGCCCTGAGCTACTCCGAAATCAAAGCACTTGCCACCGGAAACCCGCTGATCATCGAGAAATGCAATCTGGATGTGGAGGTTTCCAAACTCAATATGCTGAAAGCCAACCACCTGAATCAGCGGTTCGCTCTGGAAAATCTGGTGCTGCGGAAGTATCCGGTTGACATTGCCAAACTCACTGAGGCAATTGCCGGCTATGAAAAGGATGTGGCAACGGCGCAGACCCACCCCAAATCGGCAGAGGGGTTCATCGGCATGGAGATAAAGGGAACCCACTATTCCGAAAAAGAAGCCGCTGGCAGGGCGGTTATCAACGCCTGCACCGAACTGCAAGGCTCCGAGCCTGTTCCGTTGGGACAGTACCGGGGCTTTTCCATGTCCCTTCAGTACGATGCCGCCCACACGGACTATAAACTCACCATGAAAGGGGCCATGTCCCACACCATCAGCCTGGGCGCTGATGTGTTTGGTAACATCACCCGTATGGATAATCTGGTGGGCGGTCTGGCAAAGGAGTTGGCAGGCTATCAGTCAGAGCCACAGGACACCCGCACTCAGCTTGCCAATGCCAAGGCAGAAATGGAGACACCCTTTGCCAAAGAAGCGGAGTTGGCGGAGAAGTCTGCACGACTAAAGGAACTCAATATCCTGCTGAATATGGATCAGAAGGATAAGACACTGATGGATGATGCGCCAGAGGAAGAATCTCCAGAGTACACCCGTCCAAAAGAAGCGGAGCGATAAAGAAAGCAGGAACAGGTCTTTTCGGACTTGTTCCTGCTTGTTCAATCATGGTTTGCCATATCCGTGGTTCCCTGTTCTCCATCAGGAATGTGCTCTGCAATTTCTGACAGAGAGCAATCAAGTAATCTGCAAAGATCATCCAGCGTATTTGTAGAAACGGACATATTTCTGCGCAGACGCTGTACGGTGCTGCCGCTGATTTGGAACTTGACTCTTAATGTATAAGTGGAGAGGCCCTTTTTCTTTAGTGTTTCCCAAAGTGGGGTATAGACAATCATAGAGCACCTCCGATTCATCTTGCATAATCTTATTATGCTCGATATAATGGGCATATAATATGCTCCAATAAAGGGCATACGACCCGTTGAAGGTACAGAACTCGCACATTTTTGATATTCCCAGATGTGAAGGGTATAGTAGGAGAAAAAGGAGTGCTGAGTATGAGTGACGCATATATTGACTTTGCTACCCGGATGGAGGACGCTTTCCCGGAAATTGACAGCGACATTGTTATGAGTTTGCGAGAAAACAACGAGGAATACGCCGTTACCCACGAGAAGATTTCTGACATTAAGAAACAATTCCCCGTTATTGCAAAGGCTATGGAAGGAACAGGCGAAATCCACATGACTGCGGAAGAACACGCTGCATTTCTCCAATATCACCATCTACTGCGTAAATTGGATGACATGGAGCGTATGGAGCTTTACTTCCACGGTCATATGGATGCGGTGGCCTATCTCAAAAGGATTCAGGCAATCTGACACTTCCGGCACAATTTTGTTGCAATTTGTTTGATTGTTGTTTATACTCCCGTTATAATCCAGGATTATCCTATAACCAAGAAAGGCGGCGGAGGCCGTGAGCCGCTTCCTTTCTATCCGTAGATCCTCTTTTCTACCTCTCTTCTTTCTATTGGAAAATGCCCGTTGTCAAGAACAGCGGGCATTTTTCTGTTTCCGGGTATTCGTATCTTTTATCTGCACATAATTAAGGGAGTGAATGTGCAGAAAGGGCGCGTTGCAAAATGCGCTGAAAAAAACACATCGGTCAACTCCGAAAAGGGTTGGCCGATGTGCCTTTTTGCAGTAGAATTAATATGCCTCGTCGATGTTGTATAAGGCGAGAATCAACCGCCTCGCTGTTGCTCTCATAGTCCTTCTCTTTTTATAGTCCGTAGCCGTACTTTCGACAGTATAGTACGGCTGCGGACTTTTATCAACGGTGAATGCTTCAGAATCATTTGCATCCGCACCATTCCTGCGCTATAATAGTCCCAAATGAACTGGAGGTACTCCTATGAAAGCCTTAACATACATCGAACACGGAAAATTCGCACTTATGGACAAGCCCATCCCGGAAATCCTGGATCCCCGGGATGCAGTTGTGCGGGTGACTCTGGGCAGCATTTGCACCAGCGATCTGCACATCAAGCATGGCTCGGTGCCCCGGGCGGTGCCCGGAATCACGGTGAGCCATGAGATGGTGGGCGTGGTGGAATCTGTGGGCTCCGCCGTGACTTCCGTTCAGCCCGGAGACCGGGTGACGGTGAATGTGGAGACCTTCTGCGGTGAGTGCTTCTTCTGCCAGCGGGGCTTCGTGAACAACTGCACTGACCGGAGCGGCGGCTGGGCACTGGGGTGCCGCATCGACGGCGGACAGGCTGAGTTCGTTCGGGTACCCTATGCGGATCAGGGACTGAACAAGATCCCCGACTCCGTTACCGACGAGCAAGCCCTCTTCGTGGGCGATGTGCTGGCCACCGGTTTCTGGGCCGCCCGAATCTCTGAAATCACCGAGGATGACACCGTCCTCATCATCGGCGCAGGCCCCACGGGCATCTGCACCCTGCTCTGCGTCATGCTGAAGAATCCCAAGCGCATCATCGTCTGCGAAAAAGACCCGGCACGGATTGCTTCGTCCGGGAGCATTATCCCGAAGTGCTGGTCTGCGAGCCAGAAAACTGCAAGGAATTTACTCTCACCAATTCCGACCACGGTGGTGCCGATGTGGTGCTGGAAGTGGCAGGTGCCAAGGACACCTTCCGTCTGGCCTGGGAATGCGCCCGGCCCAATGCTATCGTCACCGTGGTGGCCCTCTACGACGAGGCCCAGCCCCTGCCCCTGCCGGATATGTACGGCAAGAATCTGACCTTCAAAACCGGCGGCGTCGACGGCTGCGACTGCGCCGAAATCCTCGCCCTCATCGAAGCAGGCAAAATCGATACCACCCCGCTGATCACCCACCGGTATAAACTGGAGGACATCGAGGAGGCTTCCCTGCTTTTCCAGCCCCAGCGAAATCGGGGTCCCCTCCGGGGAGTATTTCAGAGCGTTGTCCAGCAGAATTCCCACCAGCTTGGAGATGGCTTTTTCGTCCGCATCCATAGACAGCATCGGCTCCACGGCGAGACTTAATTCCTTGTTCTGCGCCTGAGCCAGCGTATGGAAGGTCTGGGCTGTTTCCGTCACCACATCGGACAGTGGGATTTCCACCAGCTCCAGCGGGGTTCCGCCCTCCTCCAGGCAAGGCTCACAAGGTCATTGGTCAGGTCGGTGAGCCTGCGGACATTGTTTTGAATGTCCGCCAGCCACTCATTTTCCCCCAGCTCCATTTCCAGCACATCCGCATCCGCCTGGATGATGGTTAAGGGTGTCTTGATTTCATGTCCCGCGTCGGTGATGAACTGCTTCTGCTTTTCATAGCTTTCCGCAAAGGGTCGGACGATTTTGCCGGAAAAGTAAACCACAATGCCAAAGAGAATCAGGATGCCCAGAGCAGACAAAATCAGGCTGGTCACCAGAAACCGCTGGAAAGAACCCAGTTCCCGTCCGCAGTCCAGGAAGCGAATGGAAATGGTATCTCCCACGCTCTTCCGGGAATACCGGTAGATACTCTGAAAACCGGAATCGGCATTCAGAGCAAACACCTTCGCACCAAGGGCGGCAGCTTCCTCCTGATCTACCAAAGAAAAGGTGGGAATTTGCGCTTCCAGAACTGTCCCGTCAGAGGACAAGGTAACAGAAAAGAAGCGGGAAGCGTTGTGACGATCCTGAGAAAGGGGATCCCCGAAGCCGATGCCCGTTTTTCCGCCGGTGTTTTTCTCCATGCGTCCCAGATTGGTGCTGGACAAAATCCTGTCTGCCTCAGAAACAATGCCGGTGTAGTTTGCCACATTGATGCCGCCCACCAGCACCAGCAGCACCGTCAGCAGCGTGGACATAGCGAGGATCACGAACCGAATCCGTAATTTTTGAATCATTTGGTTTCCTCCAACACATATCCGGCATTGCGCACCGCCCGAATGGATACTTTGGCATTCAATGCGGTGAGCTTTTTGCGCAGATAGGAGATGTAGACCCAGACCACGCTGGATTCCACATTGGAATCCAGCCCCCAGATTTTTTCCAGAAACTGGTCTGATGAGATAAGCTGCCCCGCATTTGCCATCAGCAGCTCCATCATCTGGTATTCCTTGTTGGCAAGCCGGAAGCTGCCGGTGGGAGAGCTTAATTCAAAATTGGTTCGGTTCAGCGTGATATTTCCATAATTCAGGGTGGCATCCACAGCCCGGTTTCCTCGGGTCATGGCACGAATCCGGGCCAGCAGCTCCTTGGTGTCGAAGGGCTTGGTCAGATAGTCGTTGGCACCGGTGTCCAAACCCAGAACCCGGTCATCAATTTCTGATTTGGCGGTGAGCATCAGCACCGGCACCGGGTTTCCTTTGCTCCGCAGTTCCCTCAGAACTGTAATTCCGTCCACCTTCGGCATCATGATATCCAAAATAATACCGTCATAATCCCCGTTTTCCAGATAGTCCAGTGCTGCCTGTCCATCGTAGACCGCATCCACGCTGTAGCAGTTCTTCTCCAGAATATGGGTGATGGCCCGGGACAGGGAGCGTTCGTCTTCTGCAAATAGTAATTTCATCATTCGTACCTCCTTTTCCCTTTATTCTACACCTAATACATTTGTGCCACCGCTTTTCCGATGGTGCGTCCGCCGCTGCCAAATTCCCGGCTGATGGTAACAATTCTGTTTTTCATAGGGTTTTTCCTCCTTGATTCAATTCCCGATAAGTGCCGACAATCAGAACCAGCGCCACAAGGAAGGTGAGCAAATCCGAAACCGGCATGGAATACAGCACACCGTCCAGTCCGAAGAATATGGGCAGCAGCAGCGCAAAGCCCACGCCGAACACAATTTCCCGAGTCATGGACAGCGCTGTGGATGCTACGGCCTTGCCCATAGCCTGCAGGAAAATAAAGCAGGCCTTGTTGACACAGGCAAAAATCATCATGCACAGGTAAGTACGGAAGGCTTTGATGGCGAAATTCGTATAGTAGGCGCTTTCGTTAGCGGCTCCAAAGATGCCAATGAGCTGCCGGGGGAAGCATTCCACCAGAATCAGCGCCACCGCGCCCACAAGACCTTCCGCAATCAGCAGCTTCGTAAACAGCTCTCTGACCCGGTCACGCTTCCCCGCGCCCATATTGAAGCCCACAACGGGAATGCAGCCGGCAGCCATGCCCACGACGATGGAAATGACGATCTGGAAGAACTTCATCACGATACCCACCACTGCCATGGGAATCTGGGCGTACTGTTCCAGACCGAAGATGGCATCCATGGCACCGTATTTGCGGAGCATATTGTTGATGGCAGCCATTGCCGCCACCAAACTGATCTGGGACAGGAAACTGGTAATGCCCAGCACCAGGGTTCTGCCGCAGACCTCGCCCTGCAGCCGGTAGTGGGTCTTTCCGGGCTTGATGATCTTCATGTGGCACAGATACCAGATTGCGAGAATGGCGGTTGCCACCTGTCCGATGACCGTTGCCACAGCTGCCCCCATCATGCCCCAGCGGAACAGGAAAATGAAAATGGGGTCAAGGATGATGTTAATCACCGCACCCGCCAGCGTGGAGATCATGGCAAATTTTGGGTTGCCATCTGCCCGGATGATGGGGTTCATGGCCTGACCGAACATATAAAAGGGGATTCCCAGGGTGATGTAGAAGAAATACTCCCGGGAATGGTGGAAGGTCTCGGCATTGACGGTGCCGCCGAACATGGCGATGATGGAATCCGAGAAAATCAGGTAAACTGCGGTGAGCACCAGTCCGCTGACCACCGTCATGACCACGGAGTTGCCCACGCTGCTTCTGGCGGTTTTGGTATCTTCTCTTCCAAGGCTGATGCTGACGAAGGCGCAGCAGCCGTCACCGATCATCACCGCGATAGCCAGGGCCACGATGGTCAAGGGGAATACCACGGTATTGGCGGCATTGCCGTAGGAGCCAAGATAGCTGGCATTGGCGATAAAGATCTGGTCAACGATGTTATAAAGCGCGCCCACCAGAAGGGAGATGATGCAGGGAATGGCGTACTGCTTCATAAGCCTGCCGATACGCTCTGTCCCCAAATGCTGATTGGTTTGTTCCATTGGTATCACGTTCCTTTGCATAAAAATAGCGTGCAGCCCAGTGCCGGATTTACGCCATAGGCTACACGCTTAATAGATGTGTTCAGTTCAGATAATCCCCTACAGGGCAGGCATTGTACTGTTTGATGACTTTCACAATGATGGAGCCATCCTCCTGGGGAAGCTCTTCTAGAATTCTGTACTTTGTGTGGTTCCGATCCATAGTCGCTTTGTAATGCGCCACTTCTTCGCGCACCAGCTTCACCGCGTAATTATGTTCCACATCCTCTTTCAGCAGGAAGTGAAGCGTCTGGCAGATGCACGCTGCTTTTACCCGTTTCATTTTGATACCCTCCTAAAAAATAGCGGCATCTCCGCGCAACTGGATTTACGCAGAGATGCCACTCGTTACAAAGATAGTATACCTGATTTTTCGCTTTGTTTCAAAGGACATTTTCCACAAAAAATCAGGGATTTTCTTTGGGGAAAACTGCCTTTGCAATTGTGCGGGCAGGTTTGCTACAATAATGTGGAGTTAGTTTACCCTTTGGGAGGAGGAAGAAAATGTACGGCAAAGGCGACTATATCAGATATGGCGGTCACGGTGTCTGCCGGATTGCGGATGTCCGCAGCATGGACTTTGGAAGTGGGGAGCAGGAATATCTGGTGATCGAACCCATCGCCTCCGGCGGTGCCACAATCTATCTGCCTTCCGCGAACAAAACAGTACAGACACGGATGCGTCCGGTATTGACCTGTGAAGAAATTGATGCCATTATTGCCAGCGTAAAAAACGATCAGATGCCATGGACAGCGGATCGTAAACAGAGAACGCTCCAGTTCCAGCAGATCCTTTCCCGGCGGGATACCCGTGAGCTTCTTCTGCTGGCAAGCTGTCTGCATAAACAAAAAATTGAAAAAGGGCTTCCAGCCAGTGAACTGGAGATCCTGCACAAGGTAGAGGGCATGGTGGAGCAGGAGTTCTCCTTTGCCCTGAATTTAGGCCGGGCAGAAATCGGGCAGTACATTCGGGACAGACTGTGAGGTGGCCAAATGAAAGAATATGAGATCGTTGCAAAATTCTACAATGCCTGCGGCGGAGCGGCAAGACCCCAAACCTTCTTTGAGGAAGCGGAACTGGAAAATACGGATGATTATGTCCGAATGAAACACGGAAAAGACTTTCCACTATTCTTAAAGGAGATTCTGCCATCGGGTCAGACCCTTTACCGTTACGACAACGGTTCTGTCACCTATTGCTATGAATTCACCGAGCTATAATCCCCTCTGACAGGACCACAAGTCGAACAAAGAGCGACGATTAAGAACCGCTCTTGTTGTAGCGGATTTCCATTACATAGCCGATTGGTTTTCGTTCTGAGAATCAATCGGCTAATTTCATTACGAGGAGTTGATATCATGACCCAAGCAGTATTAAACACACAGCTATACCAGAAGATGTTTTCCGAGCAGGCGCATTTCAAAGACTGGCTTATATCTCAGACCCCGGAGGAGGTTTTGAACCATGCCTATGAATACACCTGCCGGGAGGATATTCTGCTGTCGCTGGAATACAACGACCTGTCTCCCCGGCAGGCAAAAACCCTTCTGAAATCTCCCACACCACTGGCGGATGTATTCAAAAAGTGGGATAGCTGGGAAGATAACCACCACATGGAAAATATCTGGAATGCTGTGGAAGCCCGTGCCAATGAAGTGGTACGGGCTGATTTTATTGCCCAGAAAAATGAGAGGTGATGCGCCGTGGCATTTATCCCACCGGAAACCATCGAAAAAGCAAGGCAGGTGGACTTGCTGACTTATCTTCAAACCTGTGAACCCAATGAGCTGGTGCATATCAGCGGCAACCACTACTGCACCCGTGAGCATGATTCCCTGAAAATCTCCAACGGGAAATGGTACTGGTTCTCCCGTGGCTTCGGCGGCTACAATGCGCTGGACTATCTCATTAAGGTTAAGGAAGTTCCCTTTATGGAAGCTGTGGAGCGGATCACCGGGCAGGTGGCATACCAGCCCCGGCAGTCCCAGCCCAAGCCGGAGAAGCCCAGGGTGCTGTTGCTGCCCCAGGCCAATCCCAATACCAGCCGTGTTCACGCCTATCTTCGAAGTCGTGGCATTGATTCTGACCTCATTGACTTCTGTATCCAAACAGGGCGGCTGTACGAAAGCAGCCCTCACCACAATGCGGTATTCGTAGGGCTGGACAAGTACAACAAGCCCCGGTATGCAAACCTGAGAGGTCTCGGGACAGATTTTATTGGCGATGCAAATGGGAGCGACAAGCGGTTTTCCTTCAGTATCCCGGCACCGAGCAGCGATACCGTTCACCTCTTTGAGAGCGCCATCGATCTTCTGTCTTACGCTACTCTTGTGAAAACGAATAGCGGCAACTGGAACCGGGAGCATCTGGTTTCGCTGGCCGGGGTCTACAAACCAAAGGAGGAATTGCAGGAAAGCTCCATGCCGCTGGCGCTGAAACGGTATCTGTCCGAACATCCCAACGTCCGCTTCATTACCCTTCGCCTGGATAACGATGCCACCGGAGGACGGGCAGCAAAGGCGCTGGTTTCCATGCTGTCTGACAGGTATGAGGTATCCGCTCAACCGCCGCCCTATGGTAAGGATTACAATGACTTCCTGTGTATGCGGCTGGGGCTTCCCATTACCCATCGGAAGGGAAAGGCGCAGGAACGCTGACCGTTTATTATCGGGCAGTCCCACCGTTCGCCCCAGAGGGAGAACGAATCTGCAATATACCAGCAAGCATCGTCTTTGTACTCCCACAAAGACAGCTTGACAGGGGAGACTCCCCTGTAACCCTATACACCAAAAAGGGAGATATGTTATGTCAATGACACCAAAAGAACGGCTATTTGCCCGACTGGCGGGAAAGCCGGTAGATCAGATTCCAAACTTAAACATCGTTATGATGTTTGCGGCCAATTATGCTGGACATCTTTATGGAGAATTTTGCAAAGACTACGAAACCCTGGTGGACGGGCAGCTGAAAACGGCAGAAGCATTTGGGATTGATATTCTCTCTACCATGTCTGACCCGTACCGGGAGACCTGGGATTTTGGAGCTAAAGTGAGCTATCAGGAAGACTACCTTCCCAAACTGGAAGAAGTTTTTTGAAAGAAACGGAAGACTTCAAAGAAAAACTGCATTTGTGGGATCCTATGACTTCCCAACGGATGCTGGACCGCATTCGCGCCATTGAACGCTTCAAACAGTTGCGGGCAGATACGTATGCCATTTTGGGATGGGTAGAAGGCCCTTGGGCTGAGTTTACAGATCTGGCAGATATTTCCGAGGCAATGATGATGCTCATTGATGAACCGGAAGCGGTTTGTGAAGCTCTGGATCTGCTGACGCAGCAGGCCATCCGCTGTGCCTTAGCCCAGCTGAAAGCGGGAGCGGATATCATTGGTATGGGTGATGCTGCTGCATCTTTGATCAGCAGGGACATGTATCGGATTTATATTTTGCCCAGAGAGAAACAGATCATTGAAGCGGTGCACCGTGCTGGTGGCCTGGTAAAGCTGCACATCTGCGGCGACGTCAATCACATCATTGGCGATATGGTAGATAGTGGTGCGGATATTGTGGATATAGACTACATGGTGGATTGGGATCGGGCGATTGCGCTGTCCGAGGGGAAATGCTCTATTTGCGGAAATATCAATCCTACCTCTGTGATTTTGCAGGGAACACCGGAGGAAAACCGAAAATGGGTGCGTTACTGCGCAGAGCACGGCAATAGCCGAAGCATTATTAGCAGCGGTTGTGAAATTCCTCGGATGACACCGCCGGAAAATGTCTATGCCATTGCCGATGAGCTTCGGCGGATTGGAAACCAGGGCGGCTACTCTGAGGTAATATAAGAATTGCGCGGGCAGCCCAACGCTTTTGTACGAAGGGGAAGAAGTTATTTCCAGGGCATTGGATTGACAAGTATGGGAAGAAAGCGATAGATGGCTGATTAGTGCGCAGTTTTTCATATTTCTGATTTATATGTGGGATTTTTAACAATAAATGTTGCAATTATGGGATGGGGATGGTAAAATTATCTCTGGGGTGATGGTATGACAATGAACGAAATTGCTCGCTTGGCAGGGGTATCCCGAGGGACTGTGGATCGGGTAATTCATAACCGTGGAAACGTCAAACCTGAAATTCAGGCCAGAATCCAGCAGATTATCAAAGAAACCGGCTTTACACCTAACCCGGCTGCCACGGCACTGCGACGGCTGTCCAATGGATTCCACTTGGGGATTCTGCTGCCTTCCCTGCATAACCCTTTCTATTTGGATGTTAAGGAAGGAATTTGCAGTGCGGAGACCCAATACTCCAAATATGGCGTGAACATAACACTGGTAGAATTACAGGAATTGACACCGCAAGAGCAGTACAGCGCCATTGATAGGCTGCTGAATCAGGATATTGACGGTCTGATTGTTCCCGGTATTGATACGCCTGAAATGATTGCTTATATTGATTCCATCGCAGCAGGGATGCCCGTGGTGACATATAACAGTGACCTGCCTAACTCTAAACGGCTTTGTTTCATCGGGCAGCATCACCTTCAAGCGGGGCGGACTGCTGGGAATCTTCTGTGCAACAGTATTCGCCGTCCGGGCGTGGTGGTACCGCTGATCAGTTATGAGAACATTCTGGCACACACCCAGCGGGTAGAAGGGCTCCGCTCCGTTCTGCATAACGCACCAATGGAGGTCACTATGCTGCCGGCATTACACACAGCTGAGTCAGATGAGCAGGCCTATCAGGTCGTGCACAAGCTGCTGCAAACACGAAAGGACGTGTCCTGTATTTATGTTGCCGGAGGCGGTCAGGTGGGAGCTGCGGATGCGCTGGCAGATTCTGGCAGGGGGCAGGATGTGGTTATGATCTGCTATGATCTGCTGCCAAGAACCATTGAACACCTGAAATCCGGTGTAGTTAATTTTACCATCGGCCAACAGCCGTTTTTGCAGGGATATCTGCCGATTGCCATTTTGTTTGATTACCTGGCCTTCGGAAAACGACCAAATGGGAAATTCCTGTATACCAGCATTGATATCCGTATTCGGGAGAATGCAGATTTTGACGGTTTGAGTACCATTAGCGGTACAGTTCAGATATAGCACAGAAATGCCCTCCGGCAAGTATATGCCGGAGGGTATTTTATGACAATTTGTCTGGTATTTGCCGAAGTGAACCATGGGAAAAGCAAAGGTCCTCACGTGGAAGTATGCGCCGATAGATCCAGCTTTTGACCAGCCATCAGGGTAACAATGTTCTGTTCCGTTGCGTCTTTGTGGTACAACTCACCGGCAATTTCTCCATCGTACATAACAAGGATCCGGTCGCACAGACTTATATTTTCCTGCATTTCGCTGGAAACCATAATGACACTGGCGCCGTTGTGAAGCATTTCGTCAATGATCTCGTAGATTTCATTTTTGGCACCAATGTCGATGCCCTGGGTGGGTTCGTCCAGGAACAGGATTTTGGGATGATTCGCCAGCCAGCGAGCGATGACAGCCTTCTGCTGATTTCCTCCGGAGAGATTGACGATCTTCTGATCCAAAGTTGGGGTCTTGACCCGGAGCCGCTGGGAATAGGTGTCTGCCAGAGTGTACTCCTTTTTGCGGTTAATCAATTTGAGTCTGCTCAAAACCTGGCGCATACTGACAATGGTAATATTTTCTTTCACGCTAAAGCGCAGGAACAGGCTTTGCAACTTTCTGCCCTCTGGAACCAGGGCCAGACCGTGGGCAATGGCGTCAGAGGGATGATGGATCTGACACAGCTGGCCTTCTATGTAAATATCGCCGCTCTGGCGTTTGTCTGCGCCAAAGATAGCCTGCAGGGCTTCGCTTCGTCCTGCACCAACCAGACCGGTGATGCCTAACAGCTCCCCTTCGTACAGGGTGAAACTGATATTTTTCACTTTTTTTCCTACGTTGAGATTTTTTACTTCCAATATGGGCTTGGCAGTGGAGTAGTCTTGCTTATATTGGGCGCGGGTATATCCGGCAGAATACTCACGGCCTACCATGCTGGAAACCATGTCATCAATTTGGGTAGCAGCGGTTTCCATGGTTGTAATCAGCTGACCGTCCCTCAGAACCACAATCCGATCGCTGATTGCCATAGTTTCATCCAGCTTATGGGAAATGTAGAGCATCGTAATGCCTTTTTCTTTCAGGGTACGCATAATTTGGTGCAGGTATTCTGCTTCATTTACAGTCAAGGAAGAGGTTGGCTCATCCAGAATCAGGAATTTAGCCTCCAGAGACAGAGCCTTGGCGATTTCTACCATCTGCTGCTGGGATACATTGATATCCCGCACCAGGGTGCGAGGGTCCAGGTTGGGAAGGCCAACTTCCTGCAGCAGCAGCTTGCTGCGTTGCATGAGCTCCGCTTTGTCCACAAAACCCAGACGATTTTTCGGAAGGCGGCCCTCAAAAATATTCTCTGCCACACTCAGGGCGTTGGACAAAGACAATTCCTGGTGAATCATGGCAATTCCCAGTTTCTGGGCGTGCTGGGGGGTCAGCGAGGTAAGTTCCTGCCCTTCGTAAATGATTTTGCCGCTGGTAGGTGCATAACCACCGGACAGAATGTTCATCAGTGTGGACTTGTCTGCTCCGTTTTCACCCACCACTGCCAGAATTTCGCCTTTTCGGACGTCAATGGAAACATCACTGAGGACTTTGACGCCGGGGAATTCTTTCGTAACGTGTTGGATACTGTAGATAATCTGTTCCATTCTTACCATACCTCGCATTTTTCATAAGGGCGCCGCGCCGTAATGACGCGGTGCCCTTTTACGGATGTGCTGTGTATTATTCGGGGAAGTAGTCGTTGATGGCGTCGGGAGTATACTCAGTCATTTCGGTAAAGGCATTGCCGGTGACTTCTGCCTTGCCGGTTACGATTTCATTGTAGGCCAGAATGACGGGATCGGAGCCCTGACCGTAGGGGTCCTGACCCAAGGTGCACTTGATGACACCGGAACGGATATAGGGAATCATTTCGGCGGTGGTGTCGAAGCAGACCAGGCTGATCTGATCCTGCTTGCCCAGCTCTTCAATGGCACGGGCAGCGCCTTCCGGACCGCCTGCAGTGACCAGGATGCCGGACAGATCAGGGTTGGCGGTGATGAAGTCCTTAGTCAGGGAGTAAGCTTCATCGGAAGAGTCATGATTTTCTACAGTACCTACGATTTCCACGCCAGCATCGGTCAGAGCCTTTTCAGCACCGGTACGGCGCAGCTCATGGGCGTTGACGGAGTACAGACCAGTGATAATGCCGACCTTGCCTTCCTTGCCTACCATCTCAGCCAGGATGCCGCCCAGCTTTTCGCCGGCGCCATACAGATCCTGACCGACAAAGGCAGTGACTTCGTTTTCTACGCCGGTGTTGGAGTTGAACAGATAGACGGGGATACCAGCCTGTACAGCCTTGCTGATGGAAGAGGCAATAGAATCTGCTACACCTACGGTGCAGATGGCATCATATTCCATGGTGATGCAGGTATCAATGGCTTCGGAAACGGCCTGTCCATCGAAGGTATCGAAGGTCTGCATATCTACGACGCAGTTGTAGTCAGGCTGGGCCAGGAAAGCGGTTACATCCTCCGTGCCCTTGCAGACATCGACCCAGAATGCGTTGGTCTGGGTGGTCAAAACAGCAATGCGGATCTCTTTACCAGTGGTGTTTTTTACGGCTTCATAATTGAAAGTGTTCTCAATGGCATCCCCAGCTTCTGCCGGTGCCTGGGTTTCGGCAGGAGCAGCAGATTCTGCCTGGGTGGAAGCCGGTTCGCTTGGTGCGCTGGCATTAGAGGCACAGCCTGCCATCATACCCAGAACCATGGCCAGAGTCAGAAGCAATGCAAATAACTTTTTCATGTTTGAGGTCTCCTTTTTCTTATTATTTTACTGCCGAGGCAGTAGAGTACGGATTCTCAGGCCTTTGCCTTGCGCAGGGAACGGAAGCAATCAATGGTGACAGCAGCAAGAATGACGATGCCGATGACAACGGACTGCCAGTAGGAGGAAACTTTCAGCAGAATAAAAGCGTTCTTCAGAATGCCGATAATCATGGCGCCGATGAGTGCACCCCAGATACTGCCTTCGCCGCCGTTCATGGAAACGCCGCCAATGACAACAGGCGCAATTACATCGGTTTCATATCCGGCACCGAGACCTGCATCCGCAGAGTTCAGATTGCCGGCTACCATGATGCCGCAGAAGGCACACAGCAGGCCACAGATCACATAAACCAGTGCTTTGGTGTTCTCCACCCGGATGCCAGACAATGCAGCTGCACGGGCGTTGTTGCCGATGGCGTAGATATTCCGGCCCGTCTGTGTGCAGGATGCAAAAACCGTGCCCAGCAGGATAATCAGGAACATCATGATAACGCTGACCGGGACGGGGCCGATATAGCCGCTGCCGAACCAGCACAGAGGAGATTCCATGTGAATCGGCATTCCCTGCGTCAAAAGAAGAACCGCACCGGAAACAACTTTGGATGTAGCCAGAGTTACGATGAACGGCCACAGATGGACTCTGGTTACCAGCAGACCGTTTACCAGTCCAATGCCAGCCCCCATCAGCAGGACGATCAGCAGAACTGCAGGCCAGGGAAGCCCCACATTTGTGGTCAGATGGGCAGCCATGCACGCGCTGATAGCAACGATGTAGCCTACAGACAGATCGATACCGCCGGTAATCATGACCAACGCCATGCCAACAGAAATAATTCCGTAGCGGGAAATCTGTTGCAGAACATTCATGATGTTATTGATTTTCAGAAAGTAGGGGCTGGCAAAGCTCATCGCTACGAACAAGACCACCAGTCCGATCAGGACACTAAACTCACTGCGTTTTGTGAATGCCTGAAGACTTCCCAGTTGTTTGCTTTTCATATACTTGCCTCCGAAATCTTGCCGGATCAGTTCTTTGCGTTATAGTCACGCACTGCCTGGAACATAGCCAAAATGTTTTCGGCGCTGACGGCGGGTTGGATATTATGGATGGGATTGAAGACATAACCGCCGCCCTTTGCAAAGATTTCCAGGCGGCTCATAGTCTCCTGATATACCTGCTCCGGCGTGCCGAAGGGAAGGGTTTTCTGCGTATCACTGCCGCCGCCCCAGAACACAAACTTGTCGCCCCACTGCTGCTTCAGATATGTGGGATCCATACCTGCGGCGGAACACTGAACGGGATTCAAAATATCGATGCCGGCTTCGTAGAAGTCCTGCAGGAAGGTTACCACAGAACCGCAGGTGTGGTAGAAGGTCTTCCACTTGGTGTGGGTATGGACCCAATCGTTGATTTTCTTGTGGTAGGGTTTGTAGAACTCCCGGTAGGTGTCCAGCGCCATGTACGGACCGGTCTGGATGCCGAAGTCCGTACCGGAAATGAACATAGCCTGCACCTTGTCACCGGCTGCCTGATAGTACAGCTCTGCATTTTTCAGTCCAACTTCCAGCTGGAACTCAAACAGCTCGTGGATGTAATTGGGGAGGGTATGGTGGGCAACCATGAAGTTGACCAGATCCCGGACGCCCTTTGGTTTCAGTACATTGGGACCGGGGACGGAAGCGAAATCACCGAAACCGGCCAAAGCACCGCCGCCAAAAATGCCGTAGTCGGTATTGTTGTAATAGTAATTGACGTTATTTTCAATGCGGCGCAGCTGCTCATCTGTGAAAATGCCGAAGTCGTCACAAAAGTCTTCCCGGGCGGAGGGCTTGTCATCTTCATCATACTCGATGTCACCCCGGATGATATTGTCAAAGAAATGACCATCCTTTGGCATTTCCGCTGCGGGAGGAACACTCAGATTACCTTGGGTATAGAGATAAGTGGTACCCTTTTCGTCCACGGTGGTATTAAACATTTCGGGAACCAGAACGTCCAGACCGGTCTGAAGTTTCCAGGGTTTCCAACCCTCATTGAAAAATCCATACAGAGTTGTGTCGGAAGATACGCCCACCACATCAATACCAAGGGCCTGACGGACATCCTCTTCCACGCGACCCAGCAGCTGCAGCGGCTCATCTACTTTGATCAACTGGTCTTGCAACCCTAATTTTTTACGCAGCCGATCCAGCGCATTGGCGTTAATTCCGGTAACCGCATTAGAACCCAGATCTACAACAACCTTGCCGGGATCTTTATGTTCCAGCGTCCGTTGCAGACGTTCTCTTGATGTGAATTCCATGTAAAATCCTCCCTTATAATAGATTTTCCTGCATTTGTGCACGTGCACAGTTTTGGGTAAAAAAGAAAAACCAGACATTCCCCTGCCAATTTTCATTGTTTTGTGAATGCTGCGTTCTGGTTCAAATTGCTCCTGTGCGGTTGTGTGTGGATGCAAGACACCTGTTTGTGATTTCAATTATAAACATTACTAAACTTTTTGTCAATCGGACAACTCAGCAAAAGTAGAAGGCGAAATTTTGTGCAATACATATTTCCTTCCGGAAAATAAAGAGGAAAACAGTGTTTTTGCACGTGCACAGATTTGCTCTTCTCCAATACCGCCGGAGAGCTGCCCAAGAAGCAACACACCCCGGCGTATATCAAACACGCTAGTAAGGAAGGCGTGCGCAAACTATATTAGGACAATTCATTCTTCATACAACGGCGGGCGGAAAACGTGGTTTATAAAGGCCTGGGCACAACTTCTGGCATCCAGTCCGGTCAGTGAACGTACAACGCAGTGAAGTTCAATGGGGATGCTGGAAGTCTGGTAATGAAACTGCTCCAAATATGCTTTGATCTGTCGTCTAAATAGCTGCCTGCTTCAGTGGTAACGGTGTATTTGCCATTCTCGAAATGGGCCGTTTCTATCGTCACGTGCTGATTCAGAAGTGGCATCCCCATCGCGGCACTGTGGTCTTTACCTATTGCGGTAAGACTTGAAGTACTTCGGCACTTCCGACACTGTTTACAACCAGCCCAAGAGTCCGCCTTATGCTATTGAGCACCCCAGGTCTGATTAGATTCCGTGGCTTAGACTGGAATTGCGTGTTGACAGAGACGGTTTAATATGTTAAACTCAAGATGGCAAGTTTAGTGCATTAAACCAAGCAGGAGGTATTATCAATGGAAGTGCCAAAAATTTTTGAGAGTGAGTATCGGTTCTGTCTGATTCTGTGGGAAAACGAGCCGGTGAATTCCGGTAAGCTGGTCCAGATTGCCAGGGAGCAGCTGGGTTGGAGCAAAGCTACCACCTATACCGTCATCCGGCGCCTCTGCGAGCGTGGTGTTTTGAAAAACGAAAACACCATTGTTTCTTCCCTGGTTTCCAAAGAGGAGGCCCAGCGTTCCCGGTTGGAGGAAATGGTAAAGGAGACCTTTGAAGACTCTATGCCTGCCTTTATTGCGGCGTTTTCCAGGAGTAAGAAGCTGACCCGACAGGAGGTTGACCAGCTGAAGGAACTGATCGACCGCTATGAGGAGGAATAACCATGAAAGCGTTTCTGGAAAATCTGGTAACAGCCAGTATCCACGGAAGTGTTGTGATTCTGGCAGTGATTTTACTGCGGCTTGTGCTGCGAAAGACACCGAGAAAGTACATCTGCCTGTTGTGGCTGCTGGCGGGAATCCGTTTGCTGATGCCCATTGAGATTCGCAGTGACCTCAGCCTGCAGCCGGCGTTCACGCTTCCGGATATGGGACTGGCTACTCTGAAATGGGCCGCTGTTTTGCCCTGGATCTGGGGTGTCATCGCTGCCTGCTTTGGCATTTACAGCCTGGTTTCCTACCGGAAACTGAAACGCAAGGTGGTAGATGCAGTGAAAATCCAGGGCGGCTGGGAGTGTGATGGGATCGATACTGCCTTTATTCTTGGGTTTATCAAGCCCCGGATCTATATCCCCTTTGGTATGAATGGCCAGGCCCGCAAGCACATTCTGGAACACGAGAGAACCCATCTGGACAAAGGCGACCACTGGATCAAAATGATCGCTTTTCTGGCGCTGGCACTGCACTGGTTCAATCCTCTGGTATGGGTGGCCTACATTCTGCTGTGTAAGGACATCGAAATGGCCTGTGATGAACGGGTGGTGCAGTTCATGGAAGTGGATGAGCGAAAAGCCTATTCTGCCGCTTTGCTCTCCTGCTCCAGCAAGCAAATGCACTTTTCTGCCAATCCGGTAGCCTTCGGAGAAGTGAGCGTAAAGCAGCGGATTCTGAATGTGCTCAAGTACAAAAAACCTGGTTTTTGGATCAGCCTGCTGGGGGTGCTGGCCTTCTTCTTTGTGGCCGTTTGTCTGCTGACCAACCCTGCGGAAAAAGCGGAGCCTGTGATTGTGGAACTTCCCAGCGGGGCGTACATAGAGGCTTCCCCGGAAGAACAGGAGCAAACCATAACACTGCTGCAGACTGCTTGGGACACCATTCTGGAAGGAGAAACGTATCACCTGTTCTTTGCCGAAGAAACTTATGAAGGAAGTGTGGGCTGGCAGGTGAACATCTATAAGGATGGAGAAAACACACTCTGGACCTCCACAGACCACATCAATGAAGAAGGCCACATGGTTCTCGATGGTGTCCACTATACCTTGATCGACGGAAACGAGGGCGGCTGGGTAGCCTATGGGGAGGACGAGCCTTTGCTGGATTCCCTGGTGGAAGAGTTCAGACTGGACGGAAAAGTTCTGACGGATATTGTCAGGGAAACGAAAACCAATGAGGCAGGGTATACCTACGAAAAGCTTTCCTTCTGTGCCCATTCTACGGATGAAAGCGGGAAGACGATCACCCAGCCGATGGAAGCCTATTTTGACACGGACGGAGCCATGACCAGCATGCGGGTGGAGACTACCAGCCGGAAGGGAGCGGACATCTTTACATTCCACAACTGGGGGATGAGAAACGATATCAATGATCTGGACGGTGCGTTTGAAAACGCCAAAGAACACATTGTTCCCATCGATTCTATCCACCCCTCCAAGCTCCAGGAGCCAACCCTGGATGAACAGCGGATGAAAGAATGGGGCATCCAACTGCAGATGGATGACGACCTTCTGACCCGATATGGCGGTGAGGTCTGGTTCTGCCTGTCTGAGGGATACGACATGGTTATTCATACCGACAATACCTACTGGCTGGAACAGAGGACGGACACCGGTTGGGAGAAACTGGAAACCATTGGCGAGCCTCAGTGGACCGACGCCAGCTACACCCTGGGGCATGGGATGTATACCATGGTCTTTACGGATTGGAGCGAGCTGTATGGCCCCCTGTCCAGCGGCACCTATCGCATAGGAAAAACCTTTGAAAGAATGTCCGATGGCGGCGGAACCTGCGTAGGCTATGCCGAGTTTGTAATCTTCGTCAACGAATCCAACACCACCGACCAGAATGCAGCAGTGGAGCGATGCTATGCGGCTTTGGAGGAATTGAAGAGTCGAGAATCTATCCATTGGCTGTCGGACATGGGCAGTGACCAGATGGAATTCTGGGTCAATGGGGATGACTACCTGAGCATCTCACACCACAATGGTCCCGAAGCGCCCCAGGAGGAATGGTCTGAGTATGATAAGCAGCTGTTCCCCCGGGTGGATACCATGGTGCGCTATCAGGGGGTGGGATATGAAACGGCTCGGAAAAATCCGGATGTGCCCAGCAGCGAAGTCCTTGGTATGCAGCTGAGTACCCTGTCCCCCAACCGGGCAGGATGGACCCGGGGTACCATTGCGGAGGATTTCAATATGCTTTTCTTTGAGCGCAGCAACAAAGCCATCTCCTTCCCGGAGGGAATCGGCGTGGTCAGCGACAAAATGGTTCGTTTCTATGAAACATGGGGTGTTGTCGGTCTGGAATATGATGAAGCATCTGCCCAGCTAACCTATCAGTTTGACGATGCAGGCAATCTGTGCTACATGGAATATAAAACCGGTTCGGGGGAAGACGAATATGTGGCCTCCATTCGGATTTATGACGATACCGCCGAAGAAATCGACGCCAGAATCAAACCCTATACGGAGAATCTGGTGGTCCGGGACTTTTCCTGGGAGGAAGCCAAGGCCAAGTACACTGCCGACGCATTCAACATCCGGGAAAATGGTTTCGTCAACAACGGCGGCAGCGCCGTAACCGGCCCCGTGGAGGCGGCCCGGCTGGCACTGAAGGAATATCCGGATCTGGGGGAATACCTGTCCGTGGATGTGCTCCGGGATGAAGCTGCCGGAATGTGGAAGGTGACGATTAAAAGCTATGTGGATTATCAGTCCACCTATGCTTATCGGGATATCTACCTTTCCGATGACGGCGCCACCCAGCTGTTGGTCTATGAAGGCCCCATTGGTTATGATGAAGCGAGAAAATAGGAATTTGCCGGAAGCTGCACAAATGTGCAAGACCATTGGCAAAAATTTTCTTTCCAAGCGGTGTATCTCATTCAATCTATCCATTCCGTCACTGATTGGATGCATATTTGATTTTGCTATTTTGAGAACCTCCCCTTTGCTCCGTGACAGCTGTAACCGGACAAATGGGTATATCCTCTGAGGCAGAAAAAGAACGAACCCTGCACTTCCCGTTTTGGGAGGTGCAGGGTCTATTTTATCCGCATATCACTGGTGAACGATTCCGCATTCCTCCGGCGGCACAGCAGCACTCCATATGTCCTGCACCGAAGCTGTTCACAGGTTCACTTCAGCAGTGTCAGATTGGTTTCCGTCAGAAAGTTGGCACAGCTGTAGCACACAAGGATATCGTCAAATTCTTCCTCGGAAACAAGCTGAGACACCGACTGACGGTAGTAGCGCAGGTCCACCAGCACAACTTCACCATAACTCTGGGCCAGGAATCCGCCCAGACAGTTGGAATAGGAATCCCGAATCACAAGAATTTTACCGGTTTTTTCCGGATTTCGTACCCGTACCAAAGAATGGTTGCCATCCAAAAAAACGGTGTACTTATCCGCCTCTTCCAGCCGTTCCCGATAGAAGATGCCTTCATGGATTCCTTCTGTCTCGGCATTGGTCACGGTCAGCTGATCGCTGCCCTGCCATAACTCTATCGTCTCCGCCGGGAAGAGCCACAGGGCGCTGCGGGAATAGGTGGAACCCCGGAAGCCCGGAATTTCCGTAATGGTGAAGTCCTTCTCATCCCGGTATTCTTTGCCTACAGCATGCATATAGGCTTTATACCCATAAAATGCGCCCCGGCTGGTCCAGTGATGGTCTGTGTTGTAGTAAAGTTCCGGTTTCCCATAATAGACATCTTCCAGGGATATTACTGATACGTTTCCCCCTGCGGATGCGGCAACAGCATCCAGTGTATCGTCGTCTGTGTAATCCGGGATACCTGCGGCCCATCCGTGGGACGGAACGACCATCACGTGGACAGTTTGATCCACTGTGTCTGCAAAGGCGTGGATCGTGTTCATATTCCTTGCTACCACGTCTGCATCCATGGCAACCGGCGCTTCCAGCAGCTTTCCCTCAGCCAGCCAAATGTCGCCTATCTTCTGCCGTCCCAACAGCAGTTCTGTATAGGCATGGATCCCCACCAGGAGATTTCTGCCTGGGATATGGTCAATCAGGTAATCCTCCCCCTGCTTGCCCCATGTACCGCTCAGCACCGCATTCCAGCTTAACTTCGGCGCTTCGGCAAGGTAGCGTTTTTCCATTTCAGAAAAGGCAGGCTTGGGAAGGAAAAAGCCTAAAGCCATCACAGCCAGAAAGCCGCAGAACAAGACAACTGCCAATATTTTCTGCTTTTTCATACGCTTCAATGGCGCTTACTGGAAGGCGGCTTCAAAACCAGCCTTCAGAGTATCCACATCGGGAGAAATCAGCAACGCAAGGTACCGGCCATTGGTCAGCACCTCGGCTTTCTGTACGATCTGGAATTGATCCGGAACATATGACTCTGTCTCGTCCAGTTTGGCCTGGATCCGGGTCTGCGCAAGTGCAGTCAGGGTCTCCATGGCAGCATCGTCCTTTGCCTCGATCAGCCAGATCTCGTCCGCACGCATACCTTCGGAGCAGATCGCAATTTTGTATTGGGCGCAGTCTTCTGTACGAATTCCCAAGAAATTCAGCAATGTGGCTTCATCCGGGAAGAACATCTCGGGAAGGTACTGCTGATAGCCATCGTAAACTGCCTCCAGATCGACAGACGCAGCTTCCTGGGCGCCATTTCCGCAGCCGGTCAACCCCACGACAATACAAATTGCGATCATTGCACAGATAATCTTTTTCATACCAAAGTTCCTCCTTCAGATTCGTACTGCGCATAGTAGCGCATGACTTGCAGCCAGTTCAGGCAGCCCTGTTCATTCAGATGGTAATTATCCACGTTGTAGAGAGTGGACATTCTTCCCCAGTGATCCTCAATGTAAGCATGCAAATCCAGGAACATACAGCCATTTTCCTGGGCAAACTGTCTGATTCCCGCATTGTATTCCACCGTCATCGGGTTGTAGCTGTCCGGAGTTTGCCGTTCCGGATTGTCCACATATTTGGGGATGCTGGAAATCAGGACGATTTCTACACCGGGACTTTTCTCCCAAATCCGGTCCAGCATGGTACGCCAGTTATCGAATATGACATCCATTTCCAATCCGGCGCCAACATCATTGGAACCCATGAGGAAATACACACGCTTTACCTGGGACTGCGCGATGGCATCCTCCAGGTACATTTCCCGTCCCTGGAAGTATATATTTTTGTATCTGTTCACAAACCCCCGCATGCTGACACCGCCCCGTGCCAGAAAGAGAATATTGCCCAGAGCATTGTCCTTATTTTCATACTGCATCATCATATAGGTGATAGAGTCTCCCACGATGGCAGCATCGTCAAAATAAGTACAGGGTTCCTTTAGATCCACTTCGGGAACGATCCGCTTTGGTGCACTCAGAATGTCGTCATCCAGAGATTCCAGTTCCTCTCGGGTCTGTGCCAAGCAGCTTGCAGTGCAGCTTACCTCCCTTTGGTCATACGAGGCGTGAATCACCGTCGTACCCACGCCAACCGCTGTCAGGACGCCATTTTCCACCGAGATCACATCGGGATTCTCACTTTCCCAGGTTACCAGTTCCCGGGGGATCAGGCCCAGATACACATCTTCCCTCTCTCCCACCTGAGAAAAGGTGATGGAGGAGACCGTCAGAAAAAGATTCCCTTCCAGCACCGGCTGGGTTTCTGTTTCTGCGGCAGTGGAAACCACTGTTGCAGCGGCATCGGACTGCCCAACTGTGGCAGCATCAGATTCCGCAGCAGTCGTGTCTGCCGGTGCACACCCTGCTGTGTGTGCCAGAATTACCGCCACAAACAAGAGGGCACAAAATTGTTTTTTTACCCTATTCTGCATAACAAGGCCCCGCCTTTCCGTACCCATTTTCCATATTTCTCAAACACCTTTCACGAAAGACTGACAGAAGAAAGGTTTCCTCCTTCTTGTTCAAATTGCGCATAAAAACGGAGCAGTTTGATCCAGGCAAGGCTTCCTTCCCCATTCATGTGGAATTCATCATAGCAATAGACGGCGGGCATCCTTCCGTAGTGATCCTGGACGTAGCGGCCCAAATCAATTACGGCATACCCTCTGTCCGCAGCAAGCTGCTTCAGCTGTGTTGTAGCATCCGCTACGGCAACGTTGTATGAGGATGGCTCCGTTTCCTCTGTGAAACCAGGAATGTTCGTGATAATGACAATTTCCGTATCCGGCGCTTTCTCCGCAATGCGATCAAGCATAATTTCCCAGTTATCCATCAGCTGGATGCGTCCCTGGGAAAACTGAAAATCCAGACACCCCAGCATGAGATACACCCGCTCAACATCTGCAGCGGCGACGATATCCTCTATATGCATTTCGCGTCCCTGGAAATACAGATTCTTGTATCGGCGAACCAGGCTGAGAATGCTGATGCCATATCTGGCCACAAAGGTCATATTCCCAAGATAATCCTGCTTGCTCTCTTCCTGCATGAGAAGAGATGTGATGGAATCGCCCAAAATAGCGGAATTATCAAAATAAGTGCAGGGCTGACTCAAATCAACATCAGGCGGCAGCCGTTTGGGTGCGCTGAGAATCTCTGCATCCAAAGCATCCAGTTCTTCCTGCGTCCGTGCCAGACAGCCTGCGGTGCAGCTTACCTCCCGTTGGCCATAGGAGGCGTGGATTACCGTCGTACCCACACCAACCGCTGTCAGAACGCCATTTTCCACCGAGATCACGTCGGGATTCTCGCTTTCCCAGGTTACCTGTTCTCTAGGGATCAGACCCAGATATACATCTTCACTTTCTCCCACCTGAGAAAAGGTGATGGAGGAAACCGTCAGAAAAAGATTCCCTTCCAGCGCCGTCTGGGTTTCCGCAGGTGCTTGCGCTGAGGATTCCGCAGTCTCCATAATATTGGTTTCTGTGACAGGCGGTTCGGCCTGCACAGCGCAGCCCCCAAAGGGGACGATCATCCCCAGAACCAACAGCAGCGCTATGACTTTTCCCATGGGACGCCCTCCTTAAAACGCAAAATAGATGAAAGGATTGTAGCTGGAACTGACAATATATGCGGTGGAAAGAATCAGCAGCAGCATACATGCAATATTTTTTACGGTCTCGGAGACAAACAAGCCGCCGAATCTGTGCTGCAGAAAACCCAGGATCGGCGTGGACGATACGGCGCACAGCACAAGCACCGAAGCGTGATTTCGCAGGGCAAAACCCGCGGAAGGATCCGTCAAGGCGTTTCCGGCAAGAGCAAACATGGCGCGGTAATAATCCACAGCGGCTCCCAATGTGACAGAGCGGAACAGCACATATCCCAGCAGGACCAGCAGCATGGTTCGGGCTATCTGGAACAGAGCAAATCCGGGGGATTGTGTGTGAATACCACATTTTTTCACCAATTTTTTAAACACAGGCTGGAAAATCAGCGCAGAAATCAGCAACACACCGTAGCAAACACCCCACAGGATGTATCCCCAGCTGGCACCGTGCCAGATTCCCGTACAGAGCCAGACCACAGCCAGGCCAACCACCGAGGGTGCCAGCCGTCCAGCCTGCTTTCCCCAGCGCTGCTTTACCCGTTTGGACAGAGGACCCATTTTCCTGGAAACGGGGTAGAACAGGTAATCCCGGAACCAGGAACCCAAAGAGATATGCCATCTCTGCCAGAATTCCGCCACTGTCCTGGAGATATAGGGGTAGCAGAAGTTCTCATCAAAATGAAATCCAAACATAAGGCCCAGACCGATAGCCATGTCGGAGTAGCCGCCAAAATCGAAATAGATCTGGAAGGCATAGGCAAGGACACCCAGCCAGGCCATGGCAACAGAAAGCTGGGAAGCCTCCCCAAAACCAAAGGCTTGATCTGCCAGCAAACCGATGCTGTTGGAAAGAAGAACCTTCTTTGCCAGTCCGACGGTAAATCTGCGGATACCTCGGACAAAATCTTCCAAAGATTCCTGGCGGTTCTGGATTTCCTCAGCCACGGTTTCGTAGCGGACAATCGGTCCGGCGATCAGCTGTGGGAACAGAGAAATATACAGCGCTACATTCAGCGGATTTTTTTGCACTTCTCCTCTGCCCAGGGAAACATCGAATACATAGGACATTGCCTGAAAGGTAAAGAAAGAAATGCCGATAGGCAGACGGATATGGGTCTGGGGAAGGATCCCTCCCAGAAGAACATTCAGATTTTCAATTGTAAAATTCAGATACTTAAATACAAAAAACAGCGAAAGATTGGATATGACCATCATTGTGAGAATCCCGCGGCGATAGGCATCATCCTCTCGTCTCACAACCAGCAGCCCGAACAGATAGTTCATGAAAATGGACAGACACATGATCAGTACAAATTTCGGTTCGCCCCAGGCATAGAACAGCAGGGAAGCCAGCGTCACAAAACCATTACGAAACCTTCTGGGTAAGAAGTAGTACCCTGCCAATGTAATCGGAAGAAATGCAAACAAAAATACTGTCGATGAAAAAACCAAGAAGAACACCCTTCTTTCTCGCAAATTGATAATCAGCCAGTGCAGTGTTCTGCACTGGCTGAAGCCCTCATCAGGTGTTTTTCCGTATAATATCCACCATCTCACCCACGTTCTTCATGCCCAGTACATCCTTCATGGAGAATTTGAACCCGAATGCGTCTTCAACTTCGGAAATCAGGGTAATGTGGGTCAAAGAGTCCCACTGCTCAACATCCGAAGCTGTGGTCTGGGCTGTCACAACGATGTCTTCGTCAAATACATCGGAAAAGATCTCACTGAGCTTCTGGAAGATAGCCTGTTCGGTCATGGGTACTACTCCTCTGTGATATAATTTTTGTGATATTGAAAATGGGCCGGATCTGCTTCAAAGCGATTTTCCGTTCTCCGGGTAAATCCCATTTTTTCGTACAAATCTTTTACCATTGCATTTTTGCTGGTGGGAAGATACTCGCCGATCACCTTCCGGAAGCCCTGTTCCACCGCAATCTGCATGATCTTATTGACAACAAATTCCTCCATGCCCCGTTTCAGTACGCGGCAGCTCATCAGCCATTCGCTGATAAACAGGGTCTCCTGAGGCAGCTTGTCCAGTACCACCACGCTGATCAGCCCGTGGTCGCCGAACCGGTCCTGCAAGGTAAAATACAGGCAGATGTGACTGTCGTCCCGGGCAAGCGCTTCCACCTCCGCCTCGGTATAGCGCACGGTCCTCAGATTAAACTGATTGGAGCGTTGGGTCAGCTGAGAAATCCGGGGATAGTGGAACGTATCAAAAGGAGCTGCCACAGCCTTCATTTCCAGTCCCGCAAGATAGTCTTCATAGGAGTGGAAGGAAGCTTCAAAAGCAGAGCGTTCCGCCTGCGTGCGGTATTGGTCGGTACGCAGGGAATCCTCGGCAGAGTAGGAAGCCGCTTCAAATAAGCCCAGCTGCCGCAAGTACGGCAGGTAAAGTGCCGCATCCTCCGGAAGTTCCGGTACAGTCACCTCCGGAATCATGCTGCGCACCAGATTGCGCTCAAAGGGATTGTCATCCAGAAACACCAAGCTGTCCATGCCGATATTCAGCGTCTGCTGAATCTTGCGGATATTGCTGGCCTTGTCCTCCCAGTTTGCAATAAAAACAGAAAAATCTTCCAGACGCAGAACCATTTCCGGATGTTTCTCAAAGGGCTCCTTGGCAGCGGATTCATTGTTTTTGCTGCAAACCGCCAGAAGTATGCCCCGGTTCTTCAATTCTTTCAGCCATGTCTGAAAATCGGAGAAGGCATGGCCTGTGCCCAGCTCGCCGATCTGAATGCCGCCAAGGCCGTCGTCCCCGATGGTACCACCCCAGAGGGTGTTGTCCAGATCCAGAACCACGCACTTTTTGATGGTACCGCGGAGTACCTGCACCACGTCCAGCACACGTTTGGCAACAACCGGCAGGGCATCCACACAGATAGGCATTTTTGCGATGTAGTATAATTTCGCATCAGAAAAGGCTCCCTGTCCCAGCTGATTCTGGAGGGAATCCAAGTCGATAATATATACATTTTTGGCCTCCTGACATCCTTGCATCAGGAGATAATTTAGTTTTCTCTGCTGAAACAGGAAGGAATCCGCCGTTTTGTTCCCGAACTGGCCGAAGACACCGTCATCCAGCAGTGGGAAGTTACACTGCAAGATGGTGGCCCGGGAACCGATACGCCGCCAGACTCCACGAATCCGGTTGAAGACAGACTCAGCAAAGGAGGAACGATCCTGCAGCGCCGTCCCGCAAAAGCCCTCATAAAGTTTCTGGGTACACATCTGCAGGAGTACGGCATCCGGGGAAAAGTCGTATAGCTCCGAGTGATCGTCCATTACCAGTGCATCAATCTGATTATAATCCGCATCGAACACATCCATTCCAAGACCTATGTAGGAAGCATAGCCGCGGATTGCAGTGGACAAAAGCTGGGTGGCACAATCGCCCAAAACAGCAAGTTTGAATTGCGGCGGAAGTGCCGAATTTCTGTCCATTTTCTTCAGCTGATGAAATGTTGGACCTGTCATCATACCAGCCCTCCTGTGCAGGAAAGGAATCCGATCCAGATAAATTACGCTGCACGATACAACGCGGCGGGATGCTTGCCGTGTCGACAGCGCCCTTACGGCGATGCGCAAGGGGATCGAGGGTATTTTAGCATATATAACATATAAAATCAAGTACGACTCGATAAGGGCATCATAATGGCGAAACGGAATAAATACGACCAAATTGATTATCAAAAGACACTTCCTCGTTCTAAGCAGCTTGCCGAACTTCCTCTGGGATTGCACAGCCAGATTCTGGAAAACAGTCTCTCCGGCGGGCAGGCACAGCGTATTGGCATCGCCCGGGCACTGCTGCGCAAGCCAGCCATTCTCCTTGCCGATGAACCCACAGCAAATCTGGATAGTGCCCTTGCCGATGAAATCGAACATCTATTGATGAACTGGCCGGGCACAGCGATATTGATTACGCACCGCAGGAGCAAATTTGTCCTTGATCGTGCCGATGGCATTCTTGAATGCGCAAATGGCACCATCCTTCGTAAGCACACCGCGGATAACAACTGACACATCGAGTCCCTCGCTGATTGAGAAAGACACCCCTGGCTCTTTTGAACCAGGGGTAGTTTTTTATAAAATTTCGGTGAACAAAGACGCCAAGCATGCAGAAGGCCATCAAATACAACAGTAACTCAAATCTATACTGCTCACTCGTCCAGTACCGACAGGGCCTGCTTCAAATCCGCAATCAAATTCTCTGCCCCTTCCAGGCCGCAGTGGATCCGCACAATTCCTCTGGTTCCTCCCAGCCACTGGGCCATCTGGTCCGTATCCTTGTAGCAGGGCATACACACCAGGCTCTCAAAGCCTCCCCAGGACACACCGATTTTGAAAATTTTCAGTGCATCCACCACCCGCCGTGTCTCGTCCGGCGATGCGTTCAGCTCGAAGCTCAGCAACCCGCAGCTGCCTTTTTGCTGCCGCTGTGCCAGGGCATACTGCGGATGACTGGGCAGTCCCGGGTAATACACTTTTTTCACATGGGGGTTCTTTTCCAGGAAGTGCGCAACCGCCAGAGCATTCTGCTGGTGAGCCGGCAGGCGTACCTCCAGGGAGCGTATTCCCCGCATCACCAGCCAGGCTTCCATGGGACCAGGAATTCCTCCCAGGAACTCCCGCATTGGGGCTATCTTCTCCTGTATAAAGGTCCGGTCTGCTCCAACCAGGACCCCACCGATCACATCGCTGTGCCCTCCCAGGTATTTTGACGTAGTATGCATCACCAGGTCGATGCCCAATTCCAGAGGCCGCTGATACAGAGGTGTACAATACGAATTATCTGCGTAGGTCCGGATTCCATGCTCCTTGGCCAATGCCGCAACCGCCGCCAGATCCTGTAAAGAAAACACCAAAGACGAGGGGCTTTCCAAAATGATCAAATCTGTTTGCGGCAAAATGGCCGCTGCAAACTCCGATACCTCCTTACCTTCTACATACGTCACCGACATTCCCAGAGACGGCACACAATACTCATCCAAAAAATGACGAATCGGTCCATAGCAGCTTTGTACGCAAATTACATGGCTTCCGCTCTTGCAGACCGAAAGGATCGCAGTAGTGGCTGCTGCCATCCCGGAAGCAAAGCACAGTGCCATCTGGCCGTGCTCCAGTGCGGCAATTTTTTCTTCCACAATCCGAACCGTGGGGTTTGCCACCCGACCATAGGTGTACTGATCGGGGTCTGCACCGTTAAAATGCAGATATGCTTCCGTATCCGGGAACACATGCAGGGAATTCATAAAAATCGGCGGGACAACCGCACCCAAAAATTTATCATACTCGTCTCCCAAATGGGTTGCGACCAGCCGGGAATCCATCCATTGCTCATCCATAACCATTTCCTCCTTTGCAATACAGAAAAGCAGTTCTCTAACGGACTGATTTTCTGTTCTATCCTATCTGCACTTTTCGTAAGTGTATTGGATTCCGTTTTATAGTACTATTATTCACAGGTTAAAATCAAGCACTATCTTTTTCAGGATTCTACAATTTTCCCGGGATCTTGGAACTATGGCGCAGGTGGTTATCTGGTCAGCTACACCATCTCGGACCGATCAGTTCTGAGCATGGTGACCACCATGCTCAGGCCTTTCCGGCAATTCCGAATGGGGCAGGGTTGATTCTTCATTCTGACCAGGGATGGCACTACCAGCAGATACTGAAAAGCAAAGGCCTGCCGCCTGCTCTTCACAGACAACAAGCCCTTCCGGTTGTTTGAACAGTTTTTCTTTAAAACTTTGTCTAACTTTTGGGGGTCACTTCATCTACCAGACGGGTTTCCTATTTCTTTTATCTTTCTCGGCTATGGCTGTTCCTGCCGGAAAACCCGCCGGTAGGCACTGGGCCGAAGGCCGGTATGTTTTTTGAAATGGGCAATAAAATTGCTGGCCTCCTGAAAACCGCAGACCTGACCAATCTCCGCCACCGGCTGTTGGGTGGTTCGCAGCAGTACCTTGGACATATTGATCCGGTAAGTGGTCAGGTAACTGTAGGGCGGAACTCCCATCAGCCGCCGGAAACATCGGATAAAATGGAACTTGGATATGGGAAGGGTTCGAATCATATCGTCAATGGTAATTGGCTCGCCGTAATGTTCTTTGATGTAGGACACCGCCCAGGAAATTTCCCGTTCGTATGTCCCTTTCTGATCATTTTGTTCCTGGCTCAGTCTGGCATGGAGCAAATGTGACAACAGCGTGTGGATATGGGCAGAAGTTTCCACACAGCTGCCCATATCGTCCGACTCCGCCAGACGCAGCAGATCCCGGAGGGCTTCCTCAAATTCCAGGGGATTTTCCACCATGCTTTGCTGTACCTGGGCAGGATACAGCAGCGGGTAGAGGGCATCTGCGCCGCTTCCTCCAAAATGAAACCACAAAAATTCCCACTCTTTACCGCTGCAGCAATATTCATGGGGCTTGTGACAGTCCAGAATCACACAGCTTTCCGGCCCCAGCAATAGACTCACTCCCTGGGTTTTTAACGTCCCCTGTCCGGTTCTGGTGTAGAGCAATAAATAGCTATCGTGATACTCCCGTTGAATAATGTAGTTTGGGTCGGCAAGGAAGCACCCGGCCTCCAGCAGATAAAACGGCAGCGTCCGTACCATTGCAGAGGGGGTTGTTGTGACCCAAATCAAGGTTTTCGCCAAACTGTCAGCAAGAACTTCTCTCCGGGAAGAGTCGTTCATGGGAATCACGCCTTCCTTTTCATCCTGTTTATATTGTGGCATATTTTTCTTCTCCATGCAAGCAGATCCAAGCAATTTTTTATTATTTCTCAGCAAGAACCAGCAGTGCTTTTTTTCTTTCCTGCGGTATAATGAACATAACAACAGCCGTGATCACAAGCCGCGGTCAAAACATGGCAGCGCAAACAAATCAAGTATAGAAAGGACATTCATCATGGAGTATGTAATCTCTCAAGCAGACAAGGCAATCTTGCGGGAAGTTGCCAGAAAGCAGCTGGAACTGGCCAACCAGGAAAAAAATCAGCAGCGGATTCAGCAGTGGTATCAGCACAACGCCCTTCAGGGAGAGCGCCCCATGGTGCACCTGGAAATGTGGACCTTCGCTCAGGAAATTCTTCCCCAGCGGCTGAAATGCCAGGGTGAATTTGCCCGCTGGGTGGAAACTGCCTTGTACTGCAATTTCCTGAACCAGGAGCTATTTGACGACGACCGGGTGACCCCCGATTATTTCCCCCTGACCTACGACACCTATTTCCATCTGTTTGGTCTGAAAATCAAAATTGAAACTGCCCTGGACGCCCAGGGTCATCAAAGCGTAGGCCACCAATTCCAGCACATTTTGGAAGATCTGGAAGAGGATTATGACAAACTCAAGCAGAGCGAATTCGGCGTGGATCTGGAAACCACCGAGAAGAAGCGCCACGCCATCGAAGAGGCCATTGGCGATATTCTTCCCGTGCGGATGCATATGAACTGCCTGACCAGCGTTCCCACCCAGGAGGTGGTGCATTTCATGGGCATGGAAAACATGATGTACGCCATGTACGACTATCCGGACCTGTTCAAGCAGATGATGAATCGGATTGCAGACGATACCCTGGCTTACTTCCATATGCTGGAAGAAAAGCGTCTGATTCTGCCTACCACCAGCTTCGAAGGAGTTTCCCAGGGCAGCTGGGCTTTCAACCGGGAACTGCCCGGCATAGACGAATGGAACAAGCGCCCCTTCACCACCCATGATGTCTGGGGCTTCATGGACTCCCAGGAGAGCGTTGGCATTTCTCCGGCCATGTATGAAGAGTTTATCTTCCCCTGCTACAAGAAAATTTCCGAGCAGTTTGGTCTGTTCTCCTATGGCTGCTGCGAACCGGTGGACCCCATCTGGGACAACTGCATCAGCAAACTGAAAAACCTGCGCAAGGTCTCCATCTCCCCCTGGTGCAACGAGGAGTTCATGGGTGAGCGGCTCCAAGGCATCCGGGTCATTTTCCACAGAAAACCCAGCCCCAATATGTTGGGCGTCAACCCGGTGCTGGATGAGGATGAGGTCCGCAAGGCCATCCAGAAGAGCCTTCACGCCGCCCGGGGCTGCAAAATGGAAATCACTCAGCGCGATGTCTACACCATCCACAATAATGTAGACAAGGCCAGACGCTATGTCCAGATTATCCGGGAGGAAATCGACAAACACTGGAAATAAAAAATTACCCCAGCGGCACAAAACCGCTGGGATAACTTAAACGCAGGAAAAAATCAGCCCTTCACACCGCCGCCGGTGACACCGGAGATGATCTTCTCGGACAGGAAGATGTACAGCAGGAAGGTGGGCAGGAAGACGATCATAACTGCCGCGAACATACCGCCGTAGTTGCCGGTATACTTCATGGAGTTGACGATCTGCAGCAGGCCCACGCCGACGGGGGTCATGCTCTCGTCGCTGGTGAAAATCAAAGCCATGAAGAATTCATTCCAGACAGACAGGAAGTTGAAAATCGTAACGGTCACCACCGCAGGCTGAACCAGCGGCAGCATAATTCTCCAGAAGGTCTGCGCAGGGGGGCAGCCATCCAGGTAGGCTGCTTCCTCATAAGACCGGGACAGGGTGCTGAAGAAGTCCAGCAGGTACATAGTGGTATAGGGTACCCGCATCAGGATGTACAGCGCAATCAGCAGGATACGGCCCTTCAGGTGCCACTGAACCGCCAGCGTGTACAGAGGCATGATGATCATAATAGCCGGTACACTCATGGAAATCAGCAGACCCAGACGAATGGTACGGCTGCAGGTAAAGTTCCAGCGGGACAGTACATAGGCAGAGGGTGCAGAAATCAGCAGCACACCTGCACAGGATACTGTGGCATAGAGCAGGGAGTTTGCGAAGAAGACAGAGACATTTTGGGTTTGCCAGGCGGTAATGTAGTTCTCCCAGTGGAAACCAGTGGCGAATTCCAGAACCTTACCGGAAAAGATCTCCCGGGAAGTGGAAAGGCTGGCGCCAAAAACCCAGAAAACCATAACCGCGGTAAAGACGCACCACAAAATGACGATAATATAGCCGGGAAGAAGTCTTGCTTCCTTCTTCCAGTTAATTCTTTCGTGATATTTTGCCATGGTGAGCCCTCCTTAATATTCCAGGTCTGTATCCTTGAGCATCAGATTCATCACGCCGTAGATGACGATGATAATCAATGTCAGGACAACACCCACAGCAGCACCGGCGCCGGCATCCCGTTGGGTAATACCCTTGCCGCCAAAGACGATATCGTACAGGTAAATGACAGGTACGATGGTGCTTTCCTCCGTTTCGATGGGGGCGAACATTTTCGACCACAGGAAGAAGGTTGCTGCGTTAATACTCCAGAAGGTGATAGAGGTTTTGAGGATTCCCTTCATCAGCGGCAGGGTAACCTTGCTGAACTGGGTAGCTTTGGAAGCGCCGTCCAGGGTTGCCGCCTCGTACAGATCTGCGGGAATGCCTTCGATACCGCTGATATAAATCAGCATATAGTAACCTACGCTGCCGAATACATAGGAGATGGTCATGGCCCAGAACTTCATGTCCGTACCCAGCCACTTGACCTTTTCTCCGCCCAGCAGCTCAACCACGTTGTTGAGCAGGCCGTAGTCAAAGTTGAAGATGTACTGCACCCACATGGTGGCCAGCGCAACTGCGCTGATGATATTGGGCATATAAATGGCTGCCCGGAAGAATTTTTTGCCGCGAATACCGCTGGTCAGAATGACCGCGAACAGCATAGCCAGCGCCAGGGTCAGAAGGCCGCCCACGATCCAAATCAGCAGCATGTTCTGCATGGATACCCGGAAGCTGTTGCTGCCGAAAATCTTGATATAGTTATCAATGCCGTTGAATTCCCATTTGCTCAGGCTGGCCGTCAGGCTCTCCACCTTGAAGAAGCTCATGGCAACCGTCCGGATAACCGGATAGACGTATATAATCAGCAGGGACAGTACGGTTGGCAGCATGAACCAGAAAATCAGGGACTTATTCTTTTTCATTCGGCGATCCACCTCATTCTTCTGCTAGTTTTGATACACAAAAAGTCCTACTTTCCAATCATAGGCTTTCGGCGAAAGGATTCCTGTGAACCTACGCCCTAACAGCCATCCGAAAGCAGCACTGTTAGGTGGTATCTTCGTTAGATGTTGAAAAGAGCAACAATCGGGTAAGAATGCGGGCGGCTTTTAACAGCCGCCCGCAAGGAAGAGAATTCTTAGTACAGAGCTTGCATGGCGGCGGCAAACTCTTCGCCGGTAGCGAACTTGCCGTCGTACAGGTTGATGCACAGGGTCTTGATGCTGTCCTTCAGATCGGAGTTAGCCTGCAGGGATGCGCACCAGCTCATGGGGGACTCGGCGTTCAGCAGAACTTCCACAGTGCCGTCCTGCAGAGCGGGAGCGGTGTTGCGGGAGTCAGCGGGAATCTGCTTGGCAGTATCGGCCATCATCTGATCGAACTCACCGGTGACCAGAGTCATGATGAAGTCGAAAGCAGCCTGGGGATTCTCGGAGTACTTGGTGATCGCCAGGGAGTTAGCGCCGGCGTAAGTAGCAGAGTTGGCAGCGCCGTCGTCAACAGCGGGGTAGGACATCATGCCCCAGTCAACCTCGGTCTGGGTGTTGTTGTTGACCTCAGCGGTAACGTAGTTAGCGCAGACGATCATAGCAGCCAGGCCGTAGCCGATCTTGTTCTGGCTGGAGGGGAACTCGTCGGGAGCGCCGTCAACCAGGTAGCCAGCGTTAACAAAGTCGATAATATCCTGAGCAGCGGCAGCAACACCGGGCTCCTGATCCCAACCGCCGTTCAGAGCCAGCTCTTCGATGCGGTCTTCGCCCAGCTGGTGAACCAGGTGATGGTAGAAGGTGAAGTCAGCGTAAGTAGCATCCAGAGCCAGAGGAGCGATACCAGCGGTCTTCAGAGCTTCGCAGGCAGCCATGAACTCGTCCCAAGTGGTGGGCAGCTCGGTGATGCCGGCAGTCTCGAAGGCAGCCTTGTCGTAGAAGATACCGCCGACCTGAGGCTGCTCCACGATGGAGTTCAGGTAGCCAACCCAGTCGATCACGGTGTCGTTCAGGCAGGGGTAAGAGAAGGAGTTGTAGTCAACAGCCTCAGCCATCTCGGTCAGGTCGTAGGTGAAGTCGACATACTGCAGGGCGATACGCTTGTAGTCATCCTCGAAGATGTCGAACTTCTCGCCAGCTTCCAGAGAAGCGGACAGAACCTGGTTGATGTCACGGCCCTTCCAGACGATTTCCACATGGGCACCGGTCTCGGCTTCGAAAGCCTCGGCAGCCTTGGCAATCACCTCGCCTTGGGGCTCGGTGGAGTTCCACATAGACCACATGGTCAGGGTAACACCCTCGTACTTCTTGTCGCCGCTGGCAGCAGCTTCAGTGGAAGTAGCGGGCTTGGTGTCTGCAGCAGCTTGGGTAGTGGCAGTGGGTTCAGCGGCACCGCAGGCAACCAGACCCATAACCATTACGAAAACCAGCAGCATTGCGATAATCTTCTTCATGATTTTTCCTCCGTTGTAAATATACTTCGGCGTGCGCAGGGAAGCGCCTCGCCGTTATGAATAGAGTATAACACGTTTTTTCAAAAATTCCAATTTTATTCTTGTCTAATAATTTATTCAAATTGCTTTTTTAAGAAATTATTACAAAGAAATATTGGGCAAGCGGCAGTGCAAATATTATCATATCGCACAAATCGTTTCCCAATTCTCGCAAAATACTATAAAAAATGCACGAACATTTCAAAACTGATCAATGATTTTACACTATACAACATGCACAAAACACACAGCAATAATTGAACATTTTTAACAAACGTTTTGGCATATTATTCCATTTTTTTCTTAGAAAAATTTGAGAAAATTCATTTTTTAGGACATTCATGGGCAGCAGGAGATATCCTGTAAAACATGCCAGGTATCTTTTTCCCGTAGCATTTTCCCCGAAATATGGTATGATGTAGGCAGAAGCAATTGCAACGCTTGTCGATTGGAGGGATTATGCTATGAGCAACAAACGGTATAACTTTTCCACTTTGACGGAGGACAGCCGATGCACTGTCTCCCAAGACCCCCCATTTCTTCACAGGCTTTTGTCCTATGCTGAGCAAACCGCTCCTCTGGAAGCCAGGCTTTTGTATATCACCACCGCAAAATACGAGCGTGACTGGCACAGCAATGCCCATTCTCATAATTTTTCCGAGCTTTTTTACGTCACCGGCGGTGCCGGACGATTCATGACCCGGGCCATGGAGTTTCCCCTTCAGGAAAACGACCTGGTGATTATCAACCCCCATGTGGAACACACCGAATACTCCTCAGAGACCAACCCTCTGGAATACATTGTCCTGGGTGTGGACGGACTGTTGTTCACCAATCCGGATTCCCAGCGTCAGGATTTTTCTGTGCTGCACATTCCACCTACCGGCAGTGAAATCCCCCGGTATATGGAACTTCTTCTTTCTGAGGTGCAGCACAACCATATCGGCCAGGATGTGGTCTGCCAGAGCCTGCTGAACATTCTGCTGATTCAGATTCTGCGCAATCAGGAAGTGAAAATCTCCAACGCTGCCGCAGTCAATGTCAGTGCCGAATGCAACCTGGTAAAGGCTTATATTGACACCCATTTCAAAGAACCTCTGACACTGGAAGATCTGGCCCAGCAGGCCCATCAGAATAAGTACTATGTCTCTCATGCTTTCAAGGAGGCCTTCGGCATGTCGCCGATTCAGTATCTGATGTACCGCAGGGTGGAAGAGAGCAAATATCTGCTGGCGGACACCAACAGTCCTGTAGCGGAAATTTCCTTCATTGCCGGATTTTCCTCTCCCAGCCATTTTTCCCAGGCCTTCCGCCGACTGGAGGGGGCTACCCCTAACGAATACCGCAAGGCAACCCGGAAAGCCAAGTTTGGGAAAAAGCGCTGAATCTGCCAATATCCTGTTCAGTTTTTCCGCCCTGCATGATGCAGGGCGGATATTATTATACGTGTGTTGGTTTGTCTGTTACCGCTGAATCCGGCCGGAGCCGTCGCCGCCGGCCAGTTTTTCCACTTCCGCAACGGTGACCATGTTGTAGTCGCCCTCAATGGAATGCTTCAGAGCAGAAGCGGCAACTGCAAATTCCACAGCCTGCTGGGTGGTCTTGCCGCTGAGCAGGGAGTAGATCAGGCCGCCGCCAAAGCTGTCGCCGCCGCCAACCCGGTCAATGATGTGCAGGTCGTACTTCTTAGAGAAGCAGTATTCGTTGCTTGCAACATCATACAGCATGGCGCTCCAGCCATTGTCAAATGCCGAATGACTCTCCCGCAGGGTGATGGCAACCTTTTCAAAGCCAAACTTGTCCGCCAGCTGCTTGGCAACGGATTTGTAGCCCTCATGGTTCAGGCTGCCGCCGTAAATGTCGGTAGCCTCGGCTTCGATGCCGAACACGTCCTTGGCATCTTCCTCGTTGGAGATGCACACATCTACATACTGACACAGCTCGGTCATGGCAGCCCGGGCCTGATCCCGGGTCCACAGCTTGCCCCGATAGTTCAGGTCACAGGAAATTTTAATACCCCGGGCCTTGGCAGCCTTGCAGGCTTCCAGGCACATCTGCACCACATTGGGTCCCAGTGCCGGAGTGATGCCGGTGAAGTGGAACCAGTTGACGCCTTCAAAGATCTTGTCCCAGTCGAAGTCACTGGGGTCAGCGGTCTGGATGGCGGAATGGGCCCGGTCATAGATGCACACACTGCCCCGCTGGGAGGCACCCTTTTCGTTGAAGTAAATGCCGATCCGTTCACCGCCCCGAACGATTTTGGAAGTGTCCACACCGTAGCGGCGCAGGGAGTTCACCGCAGCCTGACCGATGGCATGGGCAGGCAGTTTGGTAACATAGGCCACATCTATGCCGTAGTTAGCCAGGGAAACTGCCACATTGGCTTCACCGCCGCCAAAGGTAAATTCTACATGGTCGCACTGCACAAACCGCTCATAGTTATACGGCTGAAGCCGGAGCATCAGCTCACCGAAGGTAACAACTTTCATAACCTTTTCTCCTTTTCCTTACTTGATTTATCATTATTTCTGAACCAGATGAACGGCAAAACCTGCAAATTCCTCCTGCAGGTAAATGGCTACAGTCTTGCCCTTGGGATTGCACTTGCGGCTGCTTTCGTTAAAAGCAATGCCCTGACGGCGCAGATATGCCTCCGCCCGCTCCACATTGTTGGCGGCAATGGCGATATGTCCCAGGCGGCCCAGATAGGGCTGCTTCATGCACTCAACGGCGCTGCCAGCAAAAATGGAGGAATTTCCGGGCTTGTAGTCAAAGCCAAATACGGTGCAGAACAGCTTGGCGGTCTGAACGGCGGCTTCCTCGTTGGCGCAGTTGATGCCGATGTGCTTCATCTCAAAGCCCAGCATGGTTTTGACCGCTTCCTTGCAGATCCGGGTGATCTCTTCCCACTGCTCATTTTCGATCAGTTCTTTTTTCACCATCCAGGTGCCGCCGCAGGCGATGATCCGGTCGAAATTCAGGTAGTCCATCATATTCTTGGTGTTCACGCCGCCGGTGGGCATCCAGCGCAGGCTGCCGTAGGGGCCAGCCAGAGCCTTCAGCTTGGCAACGCCGCCGTTTTGCTCCGCAGGGAAGAACTTGACCACGTTCAATCCCATGCTCATGGCCTGCTCCATTTCGCCGGGGGTGGCGGTGCCAGGCATCATGGCTACGCCCTTTTCCAGGACATAGCGGGTGATGTCCGGGTTGAAACCGGGGCTGACAATGAACTGAGAGCCGGCGGCAATGGCCCGGTCAGCCTGCTCCCGAGTCAGGACGGTACCGGCGCCCACCAACATTTCCGGCACTTCCGCGCAGATGCGGCGGATGGATTCCTCCGCAGCAGCCGTCCGGAAGGTAACCTCCGCTGCAGGCAGGCCGCCTGCCACCAGGGCCTTAGCCAGAGGGACAGCCTTCTCCGGGTCGTCAATGGCAATGACGGGAATGATGCCGATCTCAAAAATGGTTTTCATCAGATCCATACCAGATAACTCCTTTGGTTTCACATTGTGAAACATCGTTTCGTAATTTACACTTTCATTATACCCAATCCGTAAAAATAGGCAAGATGGCGTTTTTATAAAAAAATCCTTGCAGTTTCTGGATAGAATGGTTAATATAAGCCCATGGTTTCATATCGTAAAACGAAAGAAGGGAAACAATGGAAAAAGGAAGCGTGCAATCCCTGGATCGCGCCTTTCAGCTGCTGGAACTGCTGTGCCAGAGCCCCAAAGGCATGACCATTCAGCAGCTGAGCCAGATCACCGGCCTGCACAAAAGTACCGTCCACCGGCTGCTGAATTCCATGGCGGAACGGGGATATGTCCGGCGCACAGGAGATGCCATTTACCGGGCCGGAATGCGGATTTGCGAACTGGGAGAATATGTCCAGGAAAATCTGGATGTGGTTTCCCTGGCCCAGGGACCCATGGAACGGCTGAGCCGCCGTACCGGGGAAACCGTACATCTGGTAGAGCGGGACAACGGTGAAATCGTGTACATCTACAAAGTTGAGAGCATCCATCAGGCCATCCGCATGGTTTCCCGGATTGGAATGCGCCGCCCTCTGTACTGTACCGGCACCGGAAAGGCCATGCTGGCAGGGGATACCGATGAAGCTATCAGCCAATACTGGGATCGCCTGATGCCCCAGGCCTATACCGATCAGACCATCGTCCGCAAGGATGCCTTCCTCCGGGAAATCCAGCAAATCCGGCACCAAGGCTATGCCATGGACAACGAAGAAAACGAGCTGGGGGTTCGGTGCATCGCCGCCGCCATCGCGGACTGGCGCGGACGGGTCTGCTATGCTCTGTCCATTTCCGCTCCTATGTCCCGGATGTCCGATTCCCGGGTAGAGGAACTGATTCCGCTGCTGCTGCAAACCAGGGAAGAAATCGCCTTCTGCCTGGGAACCGCTCCTGCCGAAGAATAAAAAAACACCCCCTTGCCTGGCTCGAAGTTTCCTCTTCGGGGTAAGCGCAAGGGGGCAATTGTTATTTCCGTCAAAATCAGTCCGTAATCTCCGGGCGGTAGCCTTCGGCCTGCTCAATCCAGTCCAGCAGACGCTTGCGCAGCTCCTGCTTCTGCTGGGCATAGGCCGGGTCCTGAATCAGATTATGCAGCTGATAGGGGTCTTTCTTCATATCGTACAGGAAATCGTCGGCGTATTTGTCGGCAGCGGGAACCTTGAAGCCGTCTGCGTCCGGGGCGTAAACGGAATACAAGTATTCCGGCGTGCGGATGCACCGGCCCACCCGGCTCTCGGAAATCTGGGCAAAGACCTGATTTTCCCGGCCTTCGGGAGCGCCGCCCAGCAGCTGCTGCAGTTCTTCACCGATCATAGCCTTTCCAACGTGGACACCAGCCAGGGACAAAATGGTTTTGGGAATGCTTTCGGTGCTGACCAGTTCCTTCACTTTATGTCCGCCCCGGAAGGGACCGCCGGCAATCACCAGGGGCACATGCAGGGCAGAATCATGGCAGGAGCGCTTGTAGTCGTCGCCGCCCCGGAGGTGGCTGTCGTTGTTGCGGGTCTTGAAATGGGAGCCGTGGTCAGAAGAGTAGATAATGACGGTATCGTCATAAATCCCTTCCGCTTTCAATTTTGCCACCAGGCGACCCAGGTTTTCGTCCAAGCTGGCGCACTGGCCCAGATAATCCGGATATTCCTCCTGGGCGTTGCCCTTCAGTGCCGCCAGATCCTGGGGCAGGACGAAATCTTTGTACTTTTCCTTGGAGCCGATGGGGCCTTCATAATGTCCCCGGTCATTCTGGTGGTGGGGCTCAATCTGGGAGATCATCAGAAAGAACGGCTTGCTCTTGTCCCGCTGGGCGAAGAAATCCAGCGCCATGTCGGTGATGCAGTCGGCACGGTAGCCCTTGAACTCGATTTTCTGATTGTTTTCATCGAAAACATAGCCGTCATAGCCGTGGGAGGTAAACTCCAGCAGGTCTGCCGCCCGCCAGAAGCCGTTGTAGCCGCCCCGGAATTCCTTGGGAACCGCGGTAATGCCGTTGTCAATGATCGGAGGCTCGTCCAGCTCGCCTTCGCTGGCCAGGTGCCACTTGCCCACATAGGCGGTTTCGTATCCGGCTTCGTCCAGATAGTTTGCCAGAGTTTTCACATCATGGGGAAGCATCTTGCAGTTGCGGAAGCATCCGGTATCGGTGGCATACCGGCCTGTCTGGAAAATCGCCCGGCAGGGACCGCAGACCGGCTGGGGAGAGAATGCGTTTTCAAAAAGGGTGCCTTCCTGGGCCAGGGTGTCCAGATTGGGGGTAATGTCCAGGGGCTGGCCATAGCAGCCGCAGGTATCCCAGCGCTGCTGGTCGGTAAAGTAGAAAATGATATTGTTTGCCATTGCAGTTTCTCCTTACAAAATCATGGGTGCGCCTGCCATGCAGGAATCGGGCGCTTGGTTGGGAAATTTTCCTTGACGGCGACGGGGATGGGGACTATGCTAATGAAAAAAGCGATGATAGGTGCTGCTTATGAAAAATCTGTCCATTATGCTCAAACCGGCTTCCTCCGCCTGCAATCTGCGATGCAGCTACTGCTTTTATCGGGATGTAAGCAGTCACCGGGATGCTGCCAATTACGGCTTCCTATCCATTTCTGCCATGGAGCAGATCCTGGACAATATCTTCCGGGATCTGGTGCCGGGGGACCGGGTAAGCTTTGTGTTTCAGGGGGGCGAACCCACCCTGGTAGGTTTGGATTTCTACCGGCACTTTACAGACTACTGCAAGCCCCAGGTGCAGCGGGGCGTAGACATCCGCTACGCCCTGCAGACAAACGGTATTTTACTGGACGAAGCATGGTGCCGTTTTCTGAAGGAAAACCACTTTCTGGTGGGACTGTCCCTGGACGGCCCTGCCCAGATTCACAACGCCCAGCGTAAATCCTCCGACGGCAACGGCAGCTTCCGCAAGGTAATGGCTGCAAAAAAGCAGCTGGAGCAATCGGGAACGGAATATAACGTGCTGATGGTTTTAACCCGGGAAATGGCCCGGCACCCCAGAGAAATCTGGAATTTTCTGGTGGAAAATCAGCTGCAATACGTTCAGTTTATCCCTTGTCTGGACGAACTGGACGGGCAAAATTCCCCCTGGGGCATCACGCCGGAGCGGTACGGAGAATTTTACCAGGGGCTATTTGACCTGTGGCTGGCGGCCTTCCGCCAGGGCAGATACACCAGCATCAAGCTCTTTGATGATTATCTCCAGCTGCTGGCCCGAGGAATCCAGGGCAGCTGCGGCCTGCTGGGCAGGTGCAGTCCCCAGATTGTGGTGGAAGCGGACGGAAGCGTCTATCCCTGCGATTTTTATGTGCTGGATACTTATCAGGCGGGGAACCTGAAGTCCCAGTCCCTGCGGGAAGTTTTTCTGTCACCGAAAATGCAGGAATTTGCCCGCCGGGAAGTCCCCCGGAATCCAGGCTGTGACAGCTGTCCTTTCCTGCGCATCTGCGGCGGGGGCTGCACCCGTATGAGAAAGCAGGTTTTCTCCCCGGGGAAAAACGGCATCTGCGGTCACCGGATGTTCCTGGAGCACGCCATCGCTCCTTTAAGTGCCATTGCCAGAACCCTGCGCTGAAAAATCTCCTCCTGTGTTTATCGCCCTGCCGGTTGGCAGGGCGATAATTTGGTTATACGGACTCAATTTCGTACCACTTGATTTCGTTGGCATCCATCTGCAGGGAGAAGGAGCCCTTGTCGGTGTAAACCGTAGTGGTCTGAGGCTCGTAGGTGTTGTTTACCACGCAGTACTTGCCGTTCTTGACGAAGGCGTGGACTTCCACATTGTAGTTGGTGGAGTACCACTTACGCAGCTCTTCTTCTGCATGGGCAGACCACAAAATGGCCCGGTACAGCACACGGCTGTTCTCGAAGGAGTAGGGCAGACCGGAAATGTACACGCTGCGGCCGCTGCCGAAGTCGTTGACAGCCATCTGCACTTCCTTGTCCTTCTGTACCAGAATCTGGGCATTGGGCAGGGCATACATATTCTTCTTGCCTTCGCCGAAGTCCACTTCGCCCTTCACATCTTCCAGGATGAAGTGGTTGTGCAGCTGGGCCCAGTTGTACTTGTCGTAGTTCAGGGTAAATCCGGTTTCCTTCTCCACGCCCATGACGCTGCTCAGCTGCAGGTAGTGACCCTGGTACTGGTGACCAGCAGGCTCACCCACACCGATAAAGCCGCCGCCCCGATGGACAAAGCCACGGATGGCTGCGCTGATGGTGGGATCTTCCCACTCTGCGCCGCCGGTGTGAGCGGTATCGCCGTCACCGACATTGATAATCACATCGATGCTGTCGAGAATCTTGGGGTCCTTGCGGATATCGTCGAAGGAGATGAACTTCACGTCAAAGGGAGCACCAGACAGAGCTTCAATGATACCGGCGTAGGAATAGTTCTGCTTCTGATACAGGGCATGGTGCACCATATGGCAGCCCCAGGCCCGCATCTTGCCCCAGCAGTTCAGGACTGCCACGGTCTTGACGCAGTAAGGAGTGGTGCCCTTGATGTTCTCGTACAGTTCCCGGAACTCGTTGCACACGGATTCAATGTAGTCGATAAACTCGGGGAACTGCAGAGCCAGCTTCAGGTATCCGCCATAGCCGATCCGGTCGATGGGCTTACGCAGAATGGCCCGACGGGCAGTAACCCAGTTCTCCTTGGCTTCCTTCACGGGATCGCCGCCTTCGTGGAAAGTATCCGGGAAGAAGTAGGGCAGGAACCGGCCTTCGGTGTACTTCACCCCGGGGATATCGGAGATCAGCCGGAGGGTAGAACCGTTGCCCACGGAGCCAACCACAGCGTCCATGCCGATGCTCTTCCACTCTTCCATGAACGGCTCCATGCCGATCCAGTGGTCGCCCAGGAACATCATGGCTTCCAGACCCAGCTCGTGGGTGATGTCCACCATTTCCTTGGCAAGCTTGGCCACTTCCCGGCGCTGGAAGGCCTGGAAGTCCTTGAATTCCTTGGAGGGAACCCGGTACTGGTTGTTGTAGTAGCCCTGGTCCACGATGAACTCGGGACGGAACTTGTAGCCCACTTCCTTCTCAAACTGCTCCAGAATGTACGGAGACACGGAAGCGGAGTAGCCGTACCAGTCCACATACTTCTCCCGCTTCAGCTCGTCGAACATCAGGGTGAACTGATGGAAGAAGGTGGTGTAGCGGATTACGTTGACATAAGGATGGTCGGCAATGAACTTGCGCAGCCGCTCCATGGTGAACTTGTGGGTCTTGGGCTGGCGGACGTCAAAGGTGATCTGGTGCTCAAAGTTCTGCCAGTTGTTGGTCACGGCGTTGTACATATGCACCGGGTCCCAGATCAGGTAAGCCAGGAAGGCCACGGTATACTCGTGGAATGCCTGGGGCTTGTCAATCACCACGCAGCCGGTTTCGCTGTCGTAGCGCCAGTCATCGGCGCTCAGAGGCTGACCGGTGGTTCTGTCCATAACTTCCCACCAGCGCTTGATGTCGTCACGGGTGTTGACTTCCATCAGCTCGGGAGAAATGCCCTTCATCAGCGGAATGGACAGAGCGCCCTCAGAGGCGGTATAGAAGCCGGTCATAATGTAGCACTGCTGCACTTCGTCAGGATTGGCCTTGGCCCAGGCGTTGTCTTTCCGGGTGGTGTAGTAGGTGGAGTAGATTTTGGCGTCCAGATCCTTCAGCTCTGCGGGGAAATCGGTGCCGTCGCAGTCACGGATGGCGTCGGCGCCCCAGCGCTTCATGATCTCCAGAGTTTCGGGGACCACGTCCAGGTCCGTGGGAATGGTTACGCGACCGCGGCTGCGGTCAAAAGTCTGATTGCTCATGCAGACCTCCTTATGCTCTTTCTCCCCGGCAGCTTTATTGCGCTGACACGAGGATTGTTTTTAATGGGTTTGAATGCGCCTTGCGCGCAGCCAGCTCAGGGCTGTTTGCCGATGTAGGCCAGGATGCCGCCGTCCACATACAGGATGTGGCCGTTGACAAAGTTGCTGGCGTCGGAAGCCAGGAATACCGTAGGACCTACCAGATCATCGGTGGTGCCCCAGCGTCCGGCCGGAGTCTTGGAGATGATAAACTGATCGAAAGGATGCCGGCTGCCGTCGGCCTGCCGCTGCCGCAGCGGTGCGGTCTGGCTGGTGGCAATGTAGCCGGGGCCGATGCCGTTGCACTGAATATTCTCCCCTCCGAACTCGGAGCAGATGTTCCGGGTCAGCATCTTCAGACCGCCCTTGGCGGCGGCGTAGGCGCTGACGGTTTCCCGGCCCAGCTCACTCATCATGGAGCAGATGTTGATGATTTTGCCGTGGCCCTTTTCCCGCATGCCGGGGATCACAGCCTTGGCGCAGATAAAGGGTGCCACCAGATCCACGTCGATGACCTTGGAGAAATCCTCCACGGACATTTCCGTCATAGGAATCCGCTTGATAATACCGGCATTGTTGACCAGAATGTCGATGATGCCCACTTCTTCCCGGATTTTGGCAACCATGGAAGCAACTGCGGCTTCGTCAGTGACGTCCGCCACATAGCCGTGGACATCTACGCCTGCCTGGCGGTAGGCTTCCATGCCCCGCTCCAGGCTGGCCTGGTTGGAGCAGTTGAAGCAGACCCGGGCACCGGCCTGGGCCAGGCCCACGCCGATGGCAAATCCAATGGAATGAGCGCCGCCGGTGACCAGGGCGATCTTACCTTCCAGAGAAAATAGATTCATTTCCGTTCCTCCTGTCAGCGCAGCTCGGTGGTGGGGATGGTGTCCATATCATCAAAGGCCTGGTTCTCGCCGCCCATGGCCCAGATGAAGGTGTAGTTGCTGGTGCCGGCGCCGGCGTGGATGGACCAGGAGGGGCTGATCACTGCCTGCTCATTCTGCATCACGATATGGCGGGTTTCCTGACCTTCGCCCATCATGTGGAACACCACATTGTTCTCAGGCACCTCGAAGTACATATACACTTCCATCCGCCGCTCGTGGGTGTGGGCGGGCATGGTATTCCAGACAGAGCCGGGCTCCAGAACCGTCATACCCATGGACAGCTGGCAGGTTTTCAGCACGTCGGGGTGGATGAACTGGTTGATCACCCGCTTGTTGGAGGTTTCCATAGCGCCCAGGGGCTTCTTGGCAGCGTCTGCAATCTTAATCAGCTTGGTTTCGTAGCTGCAGTGGGCAGGGGCGGAAACCATGTAGAACTTGGCGGGCTTTGCGGAGTCGTCGCTGGCAAAGAGCACTTCCTTCGCACCCCGGGTGATATACAGGCAATCCTTGTAGCCCATGGGGTACACTGTGCCGTCCACGCTGACCGTGCCGCTGCCGCCGATGTTGAAAATACCAATTTCCCGGCGCTCCAGGAAATAGCTGGTACCGAAGTTCTTCCAGATATCAATACCCTTGTCAATCGACACACTCTGTGTTACAGGCATAACACCCATGGTCACCATACGGTCCACATGGCTGTATACCGCTACCACCTCATCGGGTACATACAGGTTCTCGATCAGGAATTCTTTCCGCGTTTCCTCGGTGGTGTAACGCTTGAAATCACGCTGATTGCAAGAATACCGAATGTCCATTTGAAATTCTCCTTTTGCTTGTTGTTGTTCTGGGACATAGCGTCCTTTTTCTCCGGCGAAAAAGGTGCTTTTTTTCTATTATACAGGAACGAGCAGAAAAGGCAATACGCCTTTTGGTGGAAACGGCAAAATTTTAATTTTTGTCGTTCTGGAGTTCTTTCCAGACTATTCTGCCCGGCACAGAAAAAATCATGGTTTACAGAACGAACGGATTATCTTATAATGGGCTGGAACGGTCTGCCCGACTGCTTCCCCGATGGGGGAAGTTCTTGGCAGGAACCAGGCATCCCGAAGGGTTATTTCCTCCGGAAAGGGGACGATTGAAACAACTCCGCTTTCCGGGCATTCCCCAGAAGTTTAAAAGGATGATACATGATGAACCAACGCAACGATGTGCTGACCCCCGCCTTCGCCTTGGAGCAGCTGGACTTCTGCAAAACGAAAGTCGATCAGCTCCGTCGCCGTTTCCACAATACCTTCCCCGGAGCCAACACGGAAGGGCTGCGTTATCCCGAGGAGACGGAAAACTTTGAGTGGACCACCTCTTTCTACAGCGGCATGCTGTGGCTGCTGTGGGAACACACCAAAGATGACGCCTATCTGCAATCCCTGAAACCCCAGCTGGAAAGCTTCTATGAACGGGTGGAAAAACCCGGCTATATCGATACCCACGATCTGGGTTTCCTGTATTCCCTGTCCTGCGGCCCGGCCATGCATCTGCTGGGGGACGAGCGGGCGAAAGCCGCCTTTATCAAGGCCGCCGATTACCTCAAAGCCCGGTATTTCCCGGAAGCCGGGGTCATTCAGGCCTGGGGCGATCTGTCCGATCCGGAAAACCGGGGCCGCATGATCATCGACTGCCTGCTGAACCTGCCGCTGCTGTACCAGGCCAGCCGGATCACCGGCGATCCTTCTTACAAGGAAATCGCCTACCGCCACGCCTGCCAGGCCCGCAAATATATCATCCGTCCCGACCACTCCACCTACCACACCTACTACATGGATGTGGAAACCGGCGAGCCTCGGTTCGGCCGAACCGCCCAGGGTTACAGCGACACTTCCTGCTGGGCACGGGGCCAGTCCTGGGGCGTTTACGGCTTTGCCCTGAGCTATGCCCACACCGGGGACAAGTCCTTCCTGAAGGCGGCCTGTGATGTTCTGGATTACTTCCTGGCGCATCTGCCGGAAGATCACATCTGCTACTGGGACCTGTACTTCACCGAAGGCGATCAGCCCCGGGACAGCTCCGCCGCCGCCGTGGTCTGCTGCGGCATTCTGGAACTGCTGCGCCACCTGCCTCTGACCGACCCGAAGCGGGAAGTGTATCAGAAAGCCCTGGTGGACATGATGTCCAGCCTGGCCCAGCACTACACCACCCAGGACAACCCGGAGCAGGAGGGCATCCTGCGCCACGGCGTGTACTCCATCCCCCACAACCGGGGCATTGACGAGTGCATGATCTGGGGTGACTATTACTATATGGAGGCGCTGTACTGCCTGCTCTACGGCCCCTGCTGCTACTGGCTGTAAAGGAGCAAAGATATGGAGCGTTTCAACCTGCCTATTTACCAAACCCCCCTGAAAACCCGCTCCGATGTGGTGCAGGCGCTGCTTTCCATGATGGAGCCGGTGAAAGGCCATTTTACCCAGGGCAACGCCGGAATTCATCTGGGAGATCACGGAGCCCACTACGGCGAAAAAGTGGCCGAGATGGAGGCCTTTTCCCGGATGCTGTGGGGCATGGCCCCGCTGTGGTCCCAGGGAGAAGGGGATGAGTATCTTCCCCTCTTCCGGGAAGGCCTGGTAAACGGCACCAATCCGGAACATCCTGCCTACTGGGGGCAAGTCCGTGACTACGACCAGCGGATCGTGGAAATGGCCGCCATTGCCCTGACGCTGATGCTCTGCGGAAAGAAGCTCCGGCTTACGGACCAGGAAGCGAAAAATCTTCACACCTGGCTGTCCGGGGTGGACGGCAAGCAGATTCCCAGAAACAACTGGTATTTCTTCCGGGTGCTGGTGCACACCGCTTTCATCACCATGGGCTGGGATGCGGATTTGTCCGTAATTCAGGAGGATCTTGCCTTCCTGGACACCTGCTACGACAGCGACGGCTGGTATTTTGACGGCCAGCCCAGCCAGCGTGACTATTACATCCCCTTCGGCATGCACTATTACGGTCTGCTCTACAGCCATTTTCTGTCAGACCGTGACCCGGAGCGCGCCGAGATTTTCCGCCAGCGGGCAGCGCGGTTTGCCCAGGATTACCTGTACTGGTTTGAAGACAGCGGCCGGGCCATGTGCTTTGGCCGGAGCCTGACCTACCGCTTTGGTCAGTGCGCCTTCTTCTCTTCCCTGGCCTTTGCCGGGGTGGAAGCCCTGCCCTGGGGCGTGATGAAGTCCCGGGTGCTGGGCAACCTGCGGGATTGGCTGAGCCAGAGCATCTTCACTTCCGAGGGACTTCTGAGTGTGGGATATTCCTATCCCAACCTGTGCATGAGCGAAAACTACAATGCCCCCGGCTCGCCTTACTGGGCCTTCAAGGCGTTTTTGTGTCTGGCTTTGCCGGAAGATCACCCCTTCTGGACCAGTCCGGAGGTGGTTCCCCAGCTGGAAAAAGAAGCCTATCTTCCCGCTGCCCGGATGATTCTGCGCCGGGATGAATCCCAGGTACAGATGTTCCCCGCCGGTCACAGCTGTGTGTGCCAGCTGGGTCAGGTAGCTCCGAAATACGAAAAACTGGTCTATTCCAGCCGATTCGGCTATTCCGTGTCCCGGGGAGATTCCCTGGAAGAGGGAGCCTTTGACAGCTGCCTGGCAGTGAGCGAAGCCGGAGAAGACCGCTACCGGATGCAGCGGGGATTCCTGGACTATCGAGTCAGTCCCCAGCAGACCTGGCGCCGGTTCCAGCCCATGCCCGGCGTTACGGTGGAAGTCACCGTCACCCCGGACTTTCCCAGCCATCGGCGGGACTATGTGATCTCCACCGACCGGGAAATCGATGTGGCCGATGGCGGCTTTGCCATCAGCGCACAGTGGGAAGATCGGCTTTGCACCCCGGATATGGTGGAGCTGACCGACCGAAGCGTGGCTGTGCACGCCCCCTGGGGCAGCAGCAGCATACGCTGTGAAGATCTTCCCTGTAAGCCGGTACTGGTAAACGCCTATCCCAACACCAATCTTCTGTTCCCGGTTACCCGGATTCCCACCCTCTGCTTTACACTGCAGCCGGGTGTTCACCGGTTTTCCACGGTGGTAACCGGCTCTGTCCCCGCCCGGATGATGTAATCCGGAAAACAAATCCGGACAGCCTGTTTCCGCTGCCCACAGGAGGTACAATCAGATGCAACTGACTATTTCCATTGTAGACGCGGAAGGCCGTATCAAAGCCACCGCTACCGCAGAAGGCGCTGTGACCTTAGTCTACCGGCAGCCCTACGCCGAAGGCGACCGGATCACCATGACCAGCGACGCTGCCGGACATGTTGTGGCCCTGCTGGAAGACTCCATGGCCCAGACCTACGGCTGGCTGGACGGCACCTTCCAGCTGGTGATCCCCTTCGGAGAAAAGCGAATCAGCTATTCTCCCAAGAGCTTTACCAGCGAAGCGCACCTGCTCTGGGCACGGCAGGCAACTCCCGATGAGATTTCCGCCCGCCGGAATCTGGCGCTGAACGTGCTGGACAGCCACGACAATGTGGGTCTCTTCCCCCACGCCAAAGCCAATGTGGAAACCCGGGGCGAATCGGTATTTGCCGCCCGGAACGCCATTGACGGCTGCTTTGCCAACGACAGCCACGGTGCCTGGCCCTACCAGAGCTGGGGCATCAACCGCAATCCCGACGCTCTGTGGCATCTGGACTTTGGCCGTCCGGTCACTTTGGATGAGCTGGTGCTGACCCTCCGGGCAGATTTCCCCCACGACAACTGGTGGAGACAGTGCACGGTGGAACTGTCCGACGGCAGTGTGTACACCCTGGCACTGGAGAAAACCGCCCAGCGGCAGTCTTTCCGGATTGCTCCGAAAACCGTCACCTGGCTGGAACTGAAGCAGCTTCTCAAGGATGAAACCGATCCCTCTCCCTTCCCGGCTCTGACCCAGTTGGAAGCCTGGGGCACGGAAGCAAAATAATGTGAATCTGCCTCCCCGCAGTCTGCGTCCCCGGCAAACCCCGGGCTGTAAGCTGCGGGGAGCACTTTTCCCAGACTCGGCAGTCCTGGGAAAAAGGACACCGGAACCGAGGCCCCGGTGTCCTGAAAAAGTGGGATTGTGCTTTTTTAGCGGTTGGCGAACTTGCGCACCACGTCGGACATTTCCTGGAAGTGTTCTTCCATATCCTTTACCAGCTTGAACTGGGTCCGGGTACGGTCCAGATTCTGCTGGGGATAGTGGATGCGGAAGTAGTGGTCGCCTTCCAGATAGTCGGTGAGGAAGCGGATGCCGCACTCCAGGGTCATCAGTCTGGCACCCCAGGGCAGATACTCCAGTTCTGCCTCGGTCAGGCAGTTCTTGGTGCCTTCCAGGAAGCCCCGGGTGTAAGCGGTGTACAGGTCCATATCCAGGAACACCTTGGACAGATCCTGCTCGTCTTCCTTGCAGTGGTTGGCGCCGAAGCGGATGGAATCGCCGAAGTCATTGATGCTCAGGCCGGGCATGGTGGTATCCAGGTCAATGATGCAGATGCCCTCGCCGGTCTGCCGGTCGATGAGGATGTTGTTCAGCTTGGTATCGTTGTGGGTAACCCGCAGGGGCAGCTTTCCTTCCGCCAGAGCGTTGACCGCCACGGAGCAGTCAGCTTCCCGATCCATGACAAACTGGATTTCCGCCTGGGCGGAAGCGGCTCTGCCCATGGCGTCCTGCTTGACGGCCTGGCAGAACTTGTCGAAGCGGTTCTTGGTGTCGTGGAACTTGACGATGGTCTCGTTCAGGGTCTGGGCGGGGTACTCCTGCAGCAGGTTCTGGAACCGGCCGAAGGCCCGGGCAGAAGCTTCAAACAGCTCCGGAGTTGCGGTCTGGTAGCAGACGGTGTTTTCCACAAAGGGCATCAGCCGCCATACCTGACCCTGCTCGTCGGTGTAGTAGGGCTTGCCGTCCTTGGTGGGCACCAGTCCCAGGGTTTCCCGGGCAGGATCGCCTCCCACGGCGGTGATTTTTTCCTTCAGGAAGGAGGTAATTCCCACGAAGTTCTCCATCAGCGCATGGGGATCGGGGAATACGTTGCTGTTGATTCTCTGCAGAATATAACGGATGGCGTCACCTTCCTGGGGCTGGCAAACCACGCAGTAGGTGTCATTGATGTGTCCCTGGCCATAGCGGACGGCACCCAGCAGGGTTTCCGGAAGGGCAAACTGGGACAGCACCTGGCTCAGAACGGGGTCGCTGGTCTGATAAGTAAGCATACACATTCTCCTTTTTATCATTGTGGCGAAACGCTGCTGAATCATAATGAAATAGTACTTTATAAAAGCATCATTTGTCAATCTCCATTACAATACTATCTTTATCAAAATAAACTATACCACCCTTCCAAGTCCGGGAAAAACCAGCGCCGCCTTCCTAGCAGAAAGCAGCAGCAGATTTTCTTCCAGGGGAAGGGGTTCCATTTTCCCAGCAGGGCCACAGTCACAGAAAAATAGGCAGAAAGTTTTGGTATTCCAGGGCTTTCCGGTTTCTTTACAGGATACAATGGCAGCTGTCAAAAAGGTCATCCTGCCTTCCCCATCCCTGTGTGTCTTACAGGTCGCAGCGATCAATTCGTCTGCATGGTACTTTTCGGGCAAATCGCATTCCGGGGTCTCTAATTCATTATACAAAATCAACTGAAACAAGCTTCAAATGCCCCTTGCGAAAAAGTTTTTCCCATCCTCCAGGGCGGCCAGGGATTTGTTTTCCTCCCCGGTTTACATTTGCCCCCGGTGCTGATAGAATAGAAACAAAACAATCAGGCAGGAAATGAGGTGGGAGGATGTTTCAAATTTTGGTTGTGGACGATGACAAAAATACCCGGACCCTGATGAAGCTGGTGCTGGAAGGGGACAATTATTCTGTCCTCACCGCCTGCAACGGAGAGGAAGCCCTGGCAGTGATGGACAGCAACCATGTGGATCTGGTGGTGCTGGATGTGATGATGCCGGAGATGGACGGCTACCAGCTGACCCGGGCGCTGCGGGAGAGCAACAACAATCTGCCCATTCTGATGGTCTCCGCCAAACAGCTGCCGGCGGACAAAAAGCAGGCCTTTCTGGTGGGCACCGACGATTACATGACCAAGCCCGTGGACGAGGAAGAAATGCTGCTGCGGATCCGGGCCCTGCTGCGCCGGGCCAGAATTGTCAGCGAGCGGCGGATTGTCATTGGAGATGTGGTGCTGGATTACGACGCCATGACCGTATCCCGGGGCAGCGAAACCCAGCAGCTTCCCCAGAAGGAATTTCTGCTGCTGTATAAACTTTTGTCCTACCCGGGAAAGATCTTCACCCGGATTCAGCTGATGGATGAAATCTGGGGCATGGACAGCGAAACCGGCTGGGAGACGGTGACGGTACACATCGGACGGCTGCGCAAGCGCTTTGAAGGCTGGCCGGAATTTGAGATTCTCTCTGTCCGGGGACTGGGATATAAGGCGGTGAAAAAGGTATGACCCAAAGAAAACAGCCCAAGCATTTCGGGCTGATGCTGATGTTTGCCTTTGTGGCGTTTCTGACCATGCTGATTAACAGCGTCATCACCTCTGGACTGATGTATGTTCTGATTAAGGGCAGGCTCCTGTCAGCTTATCAGGAAGTGGTGCCCTATGCGGGGATGCTGCTGCTGTTCAATTCTTTGCTGAGCGTTCCGGTAGCGTTTCTGGTGGCCGTGGTGACGGTGAAATTTCCCCTGAAGCCGGTACGGACTCTGATTGACGGCATGGATGCGCTGGCCTCAGGGAATCTCAAAACCCGGGTCAACGTAGGCAGCATTATGCGCAATTATCCGGACTTTGTAGCGGTTTGCGAAAGCTTCAACAAAATGGCGGAGCAGCTGGAAAATACGGAAATGCTCCGCTCGGACTTTATCAACAACTTTTCCCACGAGTTCAAAACCCCCATCGTCTCCATCGCGGGCTTTGCCAAGCTGCTGAAAAAGGGAAATCTGCCCCCACAGCAGCAGAAAGAATACTTAGACATCATTGAGCAGGAATCCCTGCGCTTAAGTTATATGGCCACCAATGTGCTGAATCTGACCAAGGTGGAAAACCAGACCATCCTGACGGATGTTACCCAATTTAACCTGTCGGAGCAGATCCGCTCGTGCATTTTGATGCTGGAACGGAAATGGAGCTGCAAGAATTTGGAGCTCCAGCTGGAGTTTGGGGAATACACCATCCAGGCCAACGAAGAACTGCTCAAGCAGGTATGGCTGAATCTGCTGGACAACGCGGTGAAATTTACACCGGAGGGCCATACCGTCCGGGTACAGATTACCCAGCGCCCCCGGGGGCTGGAAGTCGCGGTAACCAACACCGGAAGCCAGATCCCGCTGGAGCATCAGAAGAAAATCTTCAACAAATTCTACCAGGCGGACGAATCCCACGCCACCCAGGGAAACGGCGTGGGTCTGGCTGTGGTAAAACGGATTGTGCAGCTTCACGGTGGTGAGGTCTGGGTCAGGAGCGCAGACGACATCACCACCTTCACCGTGCTGCTGCCGGACAATCCCGGGAACGGAAGCATCCAAGAAGCATAAAACAGGAGGAATGTTTGTGAGTATTTTATTGACGCTGGCCTATTTGTTTTTTATCGGCTCCATCTTAGGCTGGGTGCTGGAGCTGCTGTTCCGGAATCTGACCCACCCCCACAAGACCTGGATCAATCCCGGCTTCTGCACCGGCCCTTACCTGCCGATCTATGGTTTCGGACTGTGCGTGCTGTATCTGCTGGCATCCCTGGAGCAGTACCAGATGATTGAAGACCCCTTCTGGAACAAAGTGGCACTGTTTTCCGCCATGGCAGTGGGCATGACGGTAATTGAATATGTGGCCGGTGTGTTCTGTCTGAAATTCCTGAAAGTACGCCTGTGGGACTACTCTGACCTATGGGGCAATATTCAGGGCATCATCTGCCCGCTGTTTTCCTTCTTCTGGGCCATCTTGGGGGCACTGTATTATTTCCTGGTGCATCCTCACATTCTGGAAGGACTGGAGTGGCTATCTCAGAATCTGGCATTTTCCTTCTTTATCGGCATGTTCTTTGGCGTATTTCTGGTGGATGTGGCCCATTCCAGCCAGCTGATTGTAAAGCTGAAGCGCTTTGCCGAAGAGCATACCGTGGTTCTGCGCTACGAGGGCATCAAGGCCCATATTCGCAACGACCTGGAACGTTCTTCTGCAAAATACCGGTTCTTTGCCCCCTTCCATTCCGAGCGCCCCCTGAGCCAGTCCCTGAAAGAGATTGTGGAGCTGATGGAAAATCGGCGGGCCCACCGGAAATGATTTGGCAAAGAATTGGATAATCTTTACACAATTGAATGTTGTGTTTTCTTTCGGTTTAGATTGCTGCTGTATGCTATCTCTATGATGTGAAAAAGCAGCTTCTGACCCGGAACGTCTACCGGGAGCATGAAAATTGCTCCCGGCTGCTTTTGCGGTCAGACTCCCCTTGTGGGAGAAAGCAACATACAGGAGGCAGACCATATGAAGACCTATCGTGCCGGTATTGACGTAGGTTCCACCACCGTCAAGCTGGTTATTTTGGATGAAGGCGGAAAGATTCTCTTTGGAGACTACCGTCGCCACCATGCCCACACCCAGCAGACTTTGAACTCTCTGCTGATGATGGCAAAAAAGTCCCTGGGGGAGTGTGGCCTGCGGATTCAGATTACCGGCTCCGGCTCCATCAACCTGGGCAAAGCCCTGGACATCCCCTTCGTTCAGGAAGTGGTGGCAGTGGCCTCGGCGCTGAAATACGCTGCCCCCCAGACCGATGTGGCCATTGAGCTGGGCGGCGAGGATGCCAAGATCATCTACTTCCGGGGCGGCCTGGAAGAGCGGATGAATGGTGTCTGCGCCGGCGGCACCGGCTCCTTTATCGACCAGATGGCGGCGCTGCTGCAGACCGACGCAGAGGGACTGAACAATGCCGCCAAGGATTACCAGCAGATTTACCCCATCGCCGCCCGGTGCGGCGTGTTCGCCAAGACGGATATTCAGCCGTTAATCAACGACGGAGCCACCAAAGCCGACCTGGCGGCTTCCATTTTCCAGGCGGTGGTGAACCAGACCATCTCGGGCCTGGCCTGCGGCAAGCCCATCCGGGGCTGTGTTGCCTTCCTGGGCGGGCCGCTGCACTTCCTGACGGAGTTGAAGGCAGCCTTTGTCCGCACATTGCATCTGACGAAGGAAACCACCGTTGACCCGGAGAATTCTCACCTGTTTGCCGCCATGGGCGCTGCCCTGGAAGCAAAGGAGCAGAAGGACGTTTCTCTGACTGCCCTGGTGGAGAAACTGCAAAAAGGCGTGCAGATTCAGTTCGAAATGCCCCGGCTGGAGCCTCTGTTCCGGGAAAAAGAGGAATATGAGGCTTTCTGCCGCCGCCATGCTCAGGCAGTGGTGAAAAAAGCAGAACTGGAAACCTACCGGGGCAACTGCTACCTGGGCATTGACGCAGGCTCCACCACCACCAAGCTGGCGCTGATTGGCGAAGATGGGCAGCTTCTATATCAATTCTACGCCAACAACCAGGGAAACCCCATCCTCACCTCCCAGTTTGCCATCGGGCAGCTGCAAAGCCGCCTGCCGGAAGGGGCCAGAATTGTCCGTTCCTGCTCCACCGGCTACGGCGAAGCCCTGCTGCAGGCAGCCTTCTCCCTGGACGAAGGGGTGGTGGAAACCATCGCCCACTGCACCGCCGCCTCCTTCTTTGACCCGGAGGTGGACTGCGTGCTGGACATCGGCGGTCAGGACATGAAGTGCATCAAGCTGAAAAACGGCACGGTGGACAACATCATGCTCAACGAAGCCTGTTCCTCCGGCTGCGGCTCCTTCATTGAGAACTTCGCCACCTCTCTGGGCTACACCGCCGAAACCTTTGCCCAGGCTGCACTGGAGGCCAAAGCCCCGGTGGATTTGGGCACCCGGTGCACGGTGTTTATGAACTCCAACGTCAAGCAGGCCCAGAAAGAGGGGGCCACGGTGCCAGACATTTCCGCAGGTCTAGCCTACTCCGTGATCAAAAACGCCCTGTACAAGGTCATCAAGCTGGCCTCCGCCCAGGATTTGGGGCAGCACATCGTGGTCCAGGGCGGCACCTTCCACAACCAAGCGGTGCTGCGGGCTTTCGAGAATATCACCGGAGTGGAGGTCACCTGCCCGGATATTTCCGGTCTGATGGGTGCCTTCGGCGCAGCACTGACGGCGAAAAATCACTACACCGGTCAGGAAAGTACCATGCTGTCCCTGGATGAAATCCAAAAGCTGACCTACTCCACCACCAGCGTCCGCTGCGGCGGCTGCAGCAACAACTGCATGCTCACCATCAACAAATTCTCCGGCGGCAAGAAGCACATCAGCGGCAACCGCTGCGAAAAAGGCGCCGGCGGCGGCAGTGCAAAGGCCAACAAGGCTCCCAATTTGGTGCAGTTTAAGCAGAAGGTGATGTTTGACTACCCGCCTTTGGAAGAAGCGAATGCCCCCCGGGGCACCATCGGCATTCCCAGAGTGCTGAATATGTATGAAAATTACCCCTTCTGGGCGACTTTCTTTAAGGAATTGGGCTTCCGGGTGGTGCTGTCTCCCTTTGCCAGCCGGAAAATCTACCAGCTGGGCATGGAATCCATCCCTTCGGAATCTGCCTGTTATCCGGCAAAGCTTGCCCACGGTCAGGTTCAGTGGCTGGTTGACCAGGGCATCAAGACCATTTTCCATCCCTGTGTATTCTACGAACATCAGGAGACCCAGAAAGCCCAGAATCACTTCAACTGCCCCATTGTGGTTTCCTACGCCGAAAACCTGAAAAACAACGTAGAAGCCATTACCGAAGGAGACGTCCATTACATCCGGCCCTTTATTGCCTTCACCAGTGAAGAAATTGCCGCTGACCGGCTGGTAAAAACTGCCGCCGAAGAATGGCAGATTCCGGAAAAGGAAGTTCGTGCCGCCGTTCACGCCGCCTGGCTTGCCCAGCACCAGGCCAAGGAAACCATCCGCCAGGAGGGGAAACGGCTTCTGGAGCAGATGGAGCGCACCGGCAGCCGGGGCATTGTCCTGGCTGGACGGCCCTACCACATGGACCCGGAAATCAACCACGGCATTCCGGAGCTGATTGCCTCCTACGGCCTGTACGTCTTTACCGAGGACAGCCTGCCGGTGGACTTTAATCCTCAGCGACCCCTGCGGGTGGTGGATCAGTGGGTGTACCACTCCCGGCTGTACACCGCCGCAGAATTTGTCAGCCACCGCAACGATTTGGAGTTGGTGCAGCTGACCTCCTTTGGATGCGGCCTGGATGCGGTCACCGCCGACCAGGTCAGCGAAATTCTGGAAAAGAGCAACAAGCTCTATACCTTGCTGAAAATTGACGAAGTGAACAACCTGGGTGCGGTGCGCATCCGTATCCGTTCCCTGCTGGCGGCCATGGATATGCGCCGGGAAAAACAAATTCAGGCCAAACCCAGCCTGCCGCCCTATCCCCGCCGGGAATTTACGGAGGAAATGCGCCGGGAAGGCTATACCATTCTGGCCCCCCAGATGAGCCCCATCCACTTTACCATACTGGAGCCCATCTTCCGCAAACATGGCTACCATCTGGTGCTGCTGGATAACGATGACCGCCGGGCCATTGACACCGGACTGAAATTCGTCAACAACGACGCCTGCTTCCCCTCCATCACCGTGGTGGGCCAGATCATGCAGGCGGTGCTTTCCGGGAAATATGACACCGGGAAACTCGCCATCATCATGTACCAGACCGGCGGCTGCTGCCGGGCCAGCAACTATGTGGCCTTCATCCGCAGAGCCTTGGAAAAGGCGGGACTTCCCCAGATTCCGGTGATTTCCATGAACTTTAACGGCATGGAAAAGAATGCCGGTTTCCGGCTGACCTTCCCGCTGCTGGCGGATGTGATTCAGGGACTGGTATTCGGAGATCTTCTCATGCGTTGCCTGTACCGGGTACGGCCCTATGAGCTGGAGAAGGGCAGCGCCAATGCCCTGTGCAAGCAGTGGCAGCAGCGGTGCATTGATTTTCTCACCTCCGGCAGCAGCATTCCCCGCTACCGCAAGATGTGCCGGGAGATTGTGGAATCCTTTGACACCTTCCCCATTGACGAAACCCTGCGCAAGCCCCGGGTGGGCATTGTGGGAGAAATTCTGGTCAAGTACATGCCCCTTGCCAACAACCATCTGGTGGAACTGCTGGAGCGGGAAGGAGCCGAGGCGGTGGTGCCGGATCTGCTGGACTTCTTTAACTACGGCCTGTACAACACCCGCTACAAGGCAACTTTCCTGGGCGGAGCAAAATCCGGCGTGCTGATTTCCAAGGCTGGCATTGCCGCCGTCCGGAAAATCCGCAAGGCCGCCCTGGACGCTCTGGAGCATTCCAAGCGGTTCGAGCCGCCCATGCCCATTGAACAGCTGGCGGAAATGACCAAACCTTTCCTGTCCATCGGCAACCAGTACGGCGAAGGTTGGTTCCTCACCGGCGAGATGGTGGAGCTGATTCGCAGTGGCGTTCCCAACATCGTCTGCATCCAGCCCTTTGCGTGCCTTCCTAACCATGTGGTGGGCAAAGGTGTGATCAAGGCGCTGAAAAAGGCCTACCCCCAGGCAAACATTGCCGCGGTGGACTATGACCCCGGCGCCAGCGAAGTCAACCAGCTCAACCGGATCAAGCTGATGCTGTCCGTTGCAGTGGAAAATCTGAAAAACGGCCAGCAAACCCCGGTATCTGCCGGAAAGTAAAACCCAATAATAAAACAGCGCCCCCGGAATGGAAGGATTTCCTTCTTCATTCCGGGGGCGTACTCTTACAGATCCAGCAGTTTCAGTTCTTCATCGTTTACTTTTCTCAGTTCTTTTTTATTCAGGGCATCGTAGATACAGGGGACCACATACAGCGTCATCAGCGTGGCGTAGGCCAGACCGCCGATGCACACCACCGCAATGGGCTGCATCAGAGAGGTGCCGGCGCTCTTGCGCACTGCCATGTCAATCAGGCCCAGAATAGTGGTGATGGTGGTCATCAGAATGGGTCGCATTCTGGTAACACCTGCCTCCACCAAAGCCTGGCGGCGTTCCATGCCATCCAGCCGCAGCTGGTTAACATAATCCACAAGTACAATGCCGTTGTTGACGATAATGCCGGTGAGCATCACAAAACCAATCAGAGAAATCACACTGAATTCCATGCCGCACACCAGCAGGGCCAGGAAGCCGCCGGTGAAGGCCAGGGGAATGGTGAACATGACAATAAAGGGAGATTTCAGACTCTGGAACTGGGCAACCATCACCAGGTACACCAGCAGCACACCCAGCACCAGCATCAGCAGCAGCTGGCTCATGGCTTCCATGATGCTCTCATTTTCACCGGTAAAGGTGCAGCTGACCCCGGCTCCCAGATCGGCGGCGACAATGGCTTTCTGTGCCTGCTCCGTCAGCAAGGTCACGTTGTAGCCTTCTTCCAAAGAGGCACTTACCGTCAGGTACCGCCGCTGGTTCAGGCGGTTGATGGTGGTCAGGCTGGTGGTTTCCTCCACCTGGGCAAAGTCCTTCAGAGGAACCTTCTTTACGTTGCCTTCCTTGTCGGTGACTTCAAAAACATAGTCTCGCAGTTCCTGGGCATCCAGCACCGCTCCCTCGGGCTTTTGGATAATCACCTGGGTGGAGATACCATCCAGTTCCAGAGAAGCAACGTTTCCATCCTCAGTCAATCCCGCCGCCAGTTCCATATAGACCTGGGCCACGGTCAGACCGTTTTCCATGGCCTTGTTCCGGTCCACCGCCACATGCAGGGCAGGGGCTGCTTCTTCCAGACCGTTGGAAACTTCCGCCACGCCTTCGATACCTTCCAAAACTTCTCCAGCCTTTCGGGCGGCGCTTTGCAGGGTGTCCATGTTCTCGGCAAACAGGTTCAGGGAAATGCCGCTGCCGGTGAGCATGGACATATCCATCATGGCAGAGCTGGCACTGACGGTGCAGGGCATGTCGGCGCACAGCTGTTCAATCTGTTTGCCCACGGCAGCGCCGGAAGCGCTTTCATCCTCCAGGGAAATATACACCGTCACATTGTGGCTGGACTGGGCTCCGCCACCCAGCAGGCCGGTGCCGCTGTTCATCATGGCGCCGGCGGTGGCAATGCCCTCCACCTGGGAAATCCGCTTCAGCACTTCGTCGGAAAGCTGTGCCGCCTCTTCCATGGTAATTTCTTCCGGCATGGTGATGCTGACGCTGATATTGGGCATATCCATGGTGGGCATGAAGATGAAGCCCCGCACCAGGCTGGCGACCGCGGTAGCCACCAGCAGCACGGCGCAGGAAATCAGCACAAGGGCTTTATGGTTAAGCGCCCAGCGGACGCTTTTTTCGTAGGCAGGCAGCAGTTTGGTTTCCAGGAAACCGGCTTTGGTGGTGTGCTCTTTGCGGAGCATGCCGGAAGCCATGGCGGGCACCAGAGTCAGCGATACAATCAGGCTGGCCATCAGAGAATAGGTCATGGTCAGGGCCAGGTCGGTAAACAGCTGCCGGGTAATTCCCTCGACGAACACAATGGGCAAGAATACGCAGACCGTAGTCAGGGTAGAAGCGGTGACGGCTCCCGCCACCTGACCTGCGCCGGACACGGCAGCCTGAATCACCGTAGCGCCCTTGGCCCGGAGCCGGTAGATGTTTTCAATGACCACCACAGAGTTGTCCACCAACATACCCACCGCCACAGCCAGGCCGGACAGGGAAATCATGTTGATGGTCACACCGGAGAAGTACATCAGCACAATGGCAAAAATCACGCTGATGGGAATGGCGCACAGGGTAATGAAGGTAGGCCGCAGATCCCGCAGGAACAGATACAGCACCAAAATGGCAAACACCGCACCCAGCAGCAGGCTGCTGAGAATGGAGTTTACAATCAGGTAGATATAGTCGCCCTGATTCATCAGAGCCACAAATTGCAGTCCCGGGTACTCCTGCTCCAGCTGCCGGAACCGGGCCTGGATATTGTTGGTGGTTTCGGCGGTGGCGTAGGTGCTCTGCTTCTCAAAAGAAAGCATTACGCTGTCCTGACCGTTGAGTTTGGCGTAGGTTTCGTTTCGGTTATCAGTCACCATCACCGTGGCTACGTCCTTCAGGTAAATGGGGTCAACCCCTTCCATATCCAAATCGAACAGAAGCAAATTCTGCAGGGTTTCCAGATCGGTAATCTCATCGCCGATGGAAACCATGTAGTTGACCCCTTCCTGCTCCACATAGCCTGCGGGCATGGCAAAGTTCTGGGCGGTGAGAATCTGGGTCACCATATCCATGGTGATGATTTTGTTCAGGTCGGACTGGCGCAGCGCGTCTTCCCGGCTGTCCTCGATGGTGTCCATGCCGCTTTCAATCTGCTGCAAAGCCATGTCCAGAGAAGCGGAGCTGCCAGCCAGTTTGCCGGCGGCGATGCTGATTTCCAGCATGCCTTCGGCTTTGGCCTGCTGCAAGGCTTTTGCCGCTTCCTGCAGCTGCACTTCGCCGCTTTCCACACCTTCCAGGTTTTTCTGCAGTTCAGCAATGGCAGCGTTGGTGGTGGCAAGCTGGGCTTCATATTCGGCAATCTTGGCACCGATTTCCTCGTCGCTCACCCCTGCCAGCCCCAGCTGAGCTTCGGCAGCAGTCAAGGCAGCCTTTGCCGCCTGATAATTGCCCTGAGTGGTGACCAGAGCGACAGCAAGGTCGGCGCCGGGTTCCAGGCCAAGGCTGGTGTATCTGGCCTCCCGTTCGGAAAGTTTCTGGACAGCCGCATCCAGCGTTTCCTGAGCAGCTGCAAGGGCTGCTTTTGCCTCCTCCCACGCCTGTTTCAGATCGGGATTTTCCGGATCGGCGGCTAAGTTGGCCTCGACAATATTGTAAGCAGTTTGCGCAGCGTCCCGGTCAATTTCGCAAGTCGCCGCATCGGTCTGCAGCTGGACATAGGGTAATGCAGCTTCTTCCTCCTGCAGGGCGGTAATCCCTTGAATCTGCGCTTCCAGCGCCTCTACAGACTTTCGCAGTTCCGGGATCTTTTTCAACCCCTCAATGCCGCTGGTCAGCTGATCGGCCACCGTCTGCAGTTCCACAATCTGGGCATTCAGGGCGGTTTTCATCGCCAGCAGTTCTGCCTGCTTCTGGTTCAGTTCCGCTTCGCCGGCGGCGGTCTGGTCAATCAGGGTGTCTTTTCCTTCGTCCAGTTTGGACTGGGCACTGCTCATCTGGCCCTTGGCGTTTTGCAGGTCCTGCTTCTGCTCTTCCAGCTCCTGCTGGGCGTCATCCAGTTCGCCATTGACGGCGGCGATGATTTTCTCATTCAGAGCATCAATTTTCTCCTGCTCCAGCACCACATGCAGCTGCTTCTGGATTTTGCCGGTAGCGGTGATTCTCGCCACACCGGGAATGCCTTCCAGACGGTTCATCAGGGTCTCGTCCAGAAATTCCGTCAGGGCAATGGTGTCTTTTCCTTCCATGGACACCGCCGCCACTTCCACCGGCAGCATGGAAGGGTTGATCTTCAGCACAATGGGAGCCCCCACCGTATCCTCCCAGCCGGCGGACAGGCTGGTGATCTTCTGCTGAATGTCCACGCCGATGGTGTCCATGTTCACCTTCTCCTGAAATTCCAGCATGACCATACTGGCGTTTTCACTGGAGGTGGAACTTACCTGCTGGATGTGTTCCAGGGTGGACATGGCCTGTTCCATGGGTTTGCTGATCTCCGTCTCCACTTTTTCCGGGCTGGCGCCGGGGTAGGTGGTGACAATAATCACATAGGGGAAGTCCATATTGGGCAGCAGATCCGGGGTCATCCGGGTAAAGGCCACCACGCCCAATACCAGCACCGCAATCACCGCCACAAACACCGTCAGCGGCTTTTTAACCGAAAATTTCCACATACTATGCTCCTAGCCATAAAAAGTCAACATACAGTCTACCACCGCATCCCCGGTTTATCAATGGTCCACATATGAACATTTTATAAAGACAAACAATCGCCGCCGATACCGGCGGCGATTCTCTGTCGGAAAACCCCTTGCGGGCTTTCCCGACAAACTTTGGCAGTCTGCGGCGCGCATAATTTCTCCCCCAATGGGGGAGAAATTCCACACTTGCAGCCTGTAAAGTATGTTCCGCCAGGTACAGAAGGTGAATTGCCCCAAAGGGGCAAGAGAAGCCACCCTGGGGTACGCCCCGGCGGAACATGGATTTGACTTTATTTGCCGCCGTAGGCGGCAAACTCTGCGAGGCTTTTGGATTACACTTTACTACCCAATAGAAAATTCCGTTTATCTGCGTTCTTCCTCGGGGATAAAGTCCAGGGTGATGGATTTGAGATTCGTGCGCAGCTGGATGTATTTGACACCGGCGGAGTCCATCATCCGTTTGGAAGCCAGAGTGGCCAGGGAGTCGGCATACTTATCTGACAGATAGTACACTTCCTTCACACCGCTCTGGATAATGGCCTTGGCGCATTCGTTGCAGGGAAACAATGCCACATACAATTTGCTTCCCCGCAGGTCCCGGCCGTTGGCATTGAGGACGGCATTCAGCTCCGCATGGACCACATAGGGGTACTTGGTATTTTCCCCTTCCCGCTCCCAGGGGTATTCGTCATCGGAGCAGCCTTTGGGCATGCCGTTATAACCGGTGGATATGATGATGTTATCCTGAGAAACAATGCAGGCGCCCACCTGGGTGTTGGGGTCTTTGCTGCGCTTGGCAGCCAGCATGGCGATTCCCATAAAGTATTCATCCCAGCTGATGTATTCCGTCCGTTTCATAGTGGTTCCCTCCTGGTTTTTTCTCCATTATACAGAAAACCCAGGCCGGACACAAGTGCCCGATCTGGGTTTTTGCAATCAATCAAAGAAATCTTTCAGGGTGTCAATGAATTTTTTCCGTTTGGGGGTTTCATCCATGGTGCCGTCCAGCTGCCGCAGCAAATCCTTCTGCTCTTTGGTCAGATGGGTGGGCGTCTCCACCACCACGGTGAAGCGGTGGCTGCCCCGGCGGCGGGGATTGCCCACTTCCGGAATGCCCTTATCCCGCAGGACAAACTCCTTGCCGGTCTGGGTGCCCTCCGGCAGGTCAAACTTCACCCGACCATCCAGGGTGGGCACTTCGATCTCTGCGCCCAGGGCTGCCTGGGTGAAGGTGATGGGCACCTCGCACAGAACGTCATTGTCCTCCCGGGTAAAGATGGGATGGCGCTTGATGTAGATTTCCACCAGCAAATCGCCGCTGACGCCGCCGTTGCTGCCGACGCAGCCTTCTCCACGGACGCGGACGCTCTGTCCGGCATCCACACCGGCGGGAATCTTGACCTTGACCCGCTTGGTACGGCGAACCTTGCCCTTTCCCTTACAGGTGTTGCAGGGGTTCTTGATGACCTTGCCCCGGCCGTTACAGCTGGGACAGGTGGTGCTGGACTGCATCTGCATGCCCATAAAGTTCTGCACCGTGCGGATCTGACCGGTACCACGGCACTGCTGGCAAGTTTCAATCACACCATCGGCAGAACCGGTGCCGTTACAGGCGGCGCAGTTCTCAATCCGCTGGGCTGCCACTTCCTTTTCACAGCCGAAGGCCGCCTCTTCAAAGGTCAGCTCCAGCCGGGCCATGACATTTTCACCCCGGCGGGGTGCATTCTGGGCGGAACCCCGACGGCTGCCGCCGCCGAAAAATTCGCCGAAAATATCTCCCAGGTCGCCGAAGTCTCCGAATCCGCCGAAACCGCCGCCATAGCCAGGACCGCCGGCACCGGCGCCGAAGTTGGGGTCCACACCGGCAAAGCCGAACTGGTCGTAACGCTGACGCTTGGTCTCATCCGAGAGAACCTCGTAGGCCTCTCCCACCTCCTTGAACTTCTCCTCGGCTTCCTTGTTGCCGGGGTTCCGATCCGGGTGGTACTTCATAGCGTTTTTGCGGTAGGCCTTCTTTATTTCCTCAGCGCTGGCATCTTTCTTGACACCCAACACCTCATAATAATCACGTTTATTTTCTGCCATACACTTCAAATCTCCTCAAAAGCCTGCAAAACCGCTGATACACCAATAAGGGGCGGCTTACGGCCGCCCCTTTTCTGGGGTCAATCAGTCAACGGTTTCGTAGTCTGCGTCCACAACGCCGTCGTCGCCGGGCTTCTGGTAGCTGCCGCCCTGGGCGCCGCCGTCCTGAGGACCGGCCTGCTGGTACAGCTTCTCGCTGACAGCGTAGAAGGCCTTCTGGACTTCCTCGGTGGCTGCCTTGATGGCGGCGATGTCATTGCCCTTGTTGACTTCCTTCAGCTTGTCAATGGCGCTCTGGATGGAAGCCTTCTCATCGGCGGAAATCTTGTCGCCCAGCTCGTTCAGGGTCTTTTCCGTCTGGTAAACGGTCTGGTCGGCCATGTTGTGGGTGTCAACCTCTTCCTTACGGGCCTTGTCTTCGGCGGCGTACTGCTCAGCCTCGCGGACAGCCTTGTCGATGTCCTCCTGGCTCAGGTTGGTGGAAGCGGTGATGGAAATCTGCTGCTCCTTGCCGGTGCCCAGATCCTTTGCGGAGACCTTCACGATGCCGTTGGCGTCGATGTCGAAGGTAACCTCAATCTGAGGCACGCCACGGGGAGCCGGAGCAATGCCGCCCAGCTGGAAGCGGCCCAGAGTCTTGTTGTAAGCAGCCATTTCCCGCTCGCCCTGGAGAACGTGAACCTCAACGGAGGTCTGGCCGTCAGCAGCGGTGGAGAAGATCTGGCTCTTGTGGGTGGGGATGGTGGTGTTGCGGTCAATCAGACGGGTGAACACGCCGCCCATGGTCTCAATGCCCAGAGACAGGGGAGTGACGTCCAGCAGCAGGATATCCTGCACATCGCCGGTGAGCACGCCGCCCTGGATGGCAGCGCCCACAGCCACGCACTCGTCGGGGTTGATGCCCTTGAAGCCTTCCTTGCCGGTGATGGTCTTGACCGCATCCTGCACAGCAGGGATACGGGTGGAGCCGCCAACCAGCAGCACCTTGTTCAGGTCGGAAGCGGACAGGCCGGCATCGGACATGGCCTGACGGACGGGCTTCATGGTGCGCTCTACCAGATCAGCAGTCAGTTCGTTGAACTTAGCACGGGTCAGGGTGACATCCAGGTGCTTGGGGCCGGTAGCGTCAGCGGTGATATAAGGCAGGTTGATGTTGGTGCTGGTCACGCCGGACAGCTCAATCTTGGCCTTCTCAGCAGCTTCCTTCAGACGCTGCATAGCCACCTTGTCGCTGGCCAGGTTGATGCCTTCCGTCTTCTTGAACTCAGCAACCAGGTAATCCATGATTCTCTGGTCGAAGTCGTCGCCGCCCAGACGGGTATCGCCGGCGGTAGCCAGAACTTCGATAACGCCGTCGCCGATGTCCAGGATGGACACGTCGAAGGTGCCGCCGCCCAGGTCATAGACCATGATCTTCTGCTCGTTTTCCTTGTCCAGGCCGTAAGCCAGAGCTGCGGCGGTAGGCTCGTTGATGATACGCTTTACATCCAGACCGGCAATCTTGCCTGCGTCCTTGGTAGCCTGACGCTGTGCATCAGAGAAGTAAGCGGGAACGGTGATAACGGCTTCGGTGACGGTCTGTCCCAGGTAGCTCTCTGCGTCGGCCTTCAGCTTCTGCAGAATCATAGCGCTGATTTCCTGAGGAGTGTAGCCTTTGCCGTCGATGGTGACGTGATAATTTTCGCCCATGTGGCGCTTGATGGAAGCAACCGTCCGGTCAGCGTTGGTCACTGCCTGACGCTTTGCCACCTGACCGACCATGCGCTCGCCGGTCTTGGAGAATGCCACCACGGAAGGGGTGGTACGGGTGCCTTCTGCATTGGCGATGACAACGGGTTCGCCGCCTTCCAGAACGGCAACACAGGAATTGGTAGTACCAAGGTCAATACCGATAATCTTGCTCATAATGATTTCCTCCTAATATATCCAATGAAAAATGTATACAAAGTAATGGATCAGTTCGCCACCTGCACCATGGCAAAGCGGACGATCTTATCGCCGATTTTGAATCCCTTCTGGAACACCTGGGCGATCACGTTTTCCTCCAGCTCCTCGCTGTCAATGTGCATCACCGCGTTGTGCAGGTTGGGATCAAAGGCATCTCCGATTTCTCCGAAGATTTCCACGCCCAGGCTGTTCAGGATTTTCACCAGCTCGTTCATGGTCATCTCCACGCCCTTTTTGTAGGCGGCATCGGAGGTTTCCTGGTTCAGTGCCCGTTCCAGGTTGTCGTAGACGGGCAGGATCTTCGCCACGGCGTCGGCCTTGCCGTTGCCGTAGGAAGCCTCCTTTTCCTTGACAGTGCGCTTGCGGAAGTTATCAAACTCCGCCGCTACCCGCAGGTGGGCATCCCGTTCTGCGTTATATTTTTCCTCCCAGGGATTGACCTGCTCGGTTTCCGGGGCTTCCGGCGTCTCCGTTTCCGGAATTTCCGGGATTTCCTCGGTTACCTCCGGGGTCTGGGGGGTCTTTTCTTCTTGCTGTTTTTCCTTTTTTGCCACGTTCTCGGCCTCCTATATTCTCAGATGGGAGGATGTCTCCCGTCGTTGGTTTTGTGATTATCTACTGCCCGGCATCGTCCTGCTCCGCCTGGGGCAGCTGGGGGGTCTCGGGCTTGGCGAACATCTTCGACAAACTCTCGGCAAAGTAGCTCAGCCGAGCGGTAACCTTTGCGTAATCCATTCGGGTGGGACCTACCACACCGATCATACCCTGAAGGCCATCGCCAATGTCAAACTTGGTCATCACCACGGAGGTGTCCTTCAGTTCATCGGCTACATTCTCCGGACCTACGATGACCTTGGTGCCGTTGGCATCCTGCATCACCGCCGGGAGATTGCTCAGGGCCTCTTCATCAATGGAAGCCATTACCCGCTGGGCTTTGTCCACATCCCGGTACTCGGGAAGTCCCAGCAGCCGGGATTGTCCAACCACCGCCATATTGGTGGCAGCGTGGTTTTTCAGGGTTTCCTGGGTAAAGTCCAGGATCACCGGCACCAGGCTGGAAGCGGCTCCTGCCGAGCGCATCATCCGGTCCATCAGTTCCGTGGTAAAGCCTTCCAGAGGAATCTCCGTCATGGTGGCGTTGAGTACGGCGCTGAGCAGTTTCAGATCCGACTCGCCCACATCCAGAGGCAGCTTGATCAGCTTGTTCACAACCCGCTCTCCGGAGAGCATCAGCACCAGAATGAAGCTGCCCTGTCCGGCCTGGATCAGCTCAAAGCGCTGGACACAGGCATTGCCGGAACGGGAAGCGGCGGAGATGGCCGGAAGGTTGGTAGCCTGGGAAACCAGTTTGGCAACCTTTTCCACCATTTTGTCCACCCGCTGCATCTTCTCCTCGATGGCGTTGGTAATGGATTTGGTTTCGTCCATGCTCAGACGGTAGTCCAGCATCAGTTCATCCACATACAGCCGGTAGCCTGCCGCGGAAGGGATGCGCCCGGCACTGGTGTGGGGCTGCTCCAGATATCCCATGGCAGTCAAATCGGCCATTTCGTTGCGGATGGTGGCGGAGGAATACTTCATGTCCGGCAGTTCGGTGATGGCCTTGGAGCCTACCGGTTCCGCCGTCCGGATGTATAGATCCACCACAGAACGCAGGACCTTCTTTTTCCGTTCGGTCAGTTCCATTGTGGATTCCTCCTTGCTTACAAGCTCTTTAGCACTCCATATCCTTGAGTGCTAAGCACACTATACCATTGAGTGCTAAAAAAGTCAATGGGTGGTTTTTGAATTATTTTTGAACTTTTTCCCCGGGTTATTCACAATGTATCCGATATCCGCCGTTTCCCCTGGCAGCGACAGGAAAATTATCCGAATATTTACAGTTTGCCCCTTGTTGGCTTTATGGGAATCCGATATAATGGAGCCATACATGGAAAGGGATGATTTATTTGGATAACAAGCGTATCTTTACGCCGGAACAGCTGCACTATCTGCGGCTGCTTGCAAATCAATACCCCACCGTCCAGGAGGCGGCCACCGAAGTCATCCGTCTGCAGGCTATACTGAACCTGCCCAAAGGCACGGAGCACTTCATGTCGGACATCCATGGCGAGCACGAAGCCTTTTTGCATATTCTCAACTCTGCCTCTGGCGAAGTCAAGGAAAAACTGGTGGAACTATTCGGAAATTCCATGACCCAGCGGGACCGCAACGATCTGGCCACCCTGATCTACTATCCCGCAGCCAAGCTGGAGCTGGTGGCCAACGAACAGGAGGACCTGGAAGAGTGGTACCGGCTGACCATCCACCGGCTGGTGGAGCTGTGCCGCTACGTCTCCACCAAGCACACCCGGCGCAAGGTCCGTTCCTTTATGCCGGCAGACTATGAGCTGATAATTGACGAACTGATTCATCTGGCGGAGGAAGATGGTTCCCGCCGGGACCAGTATGAGAATATCATCAACACCTCCATCCAGATCGGTCAGGCAGCCAACATCATTCAGGCCATCAGCGAGGTTATCAAGAATCTGGTAGTGGACAAGCTGCACATTGTAGGCGATATTTTCGACCGGGGCCCCCGGGCGGATATTGTTATGGACTCCCTGGTGGAAACCAACAACGTGGACATCCAGTGGGGCAATCACGACGTTTTGTGGATGGGCGCCGCTTCCGGCTCCCGGACACTGGTTGCCACGGTGCTGAGCAACTCCATCCGTTACAACAATCTGGACGTAATCGAAACCGGCTACGGCATTTCCCTGCGGCCGCTGAGCATCTTTGCCAACGAAGTCTACCGGGATTGCGACACGAAGCAGTTCCAGGTCAAGCTCACCGGCTCCGACGCCGACCAGTACACCGAAAAGGACAAACTGCTCTCCGCCCGGATGTACAAGGCCATTACCATTATTCTGTTCAAGCTGGAAGGCCAGAAGCTGCTGCGCCGCCCGGAATTCGGCATGTCCGACCGGCTGCTGCTGGACAAAATTGATTACAAGGCCAAAACCGTGGTCATTGGCGGCAAGGTCTACCCCATGACCGACTGTGATTTCCCCACGGTAGACCCCAACAACCCCTACCAGCTGACGGCGGAGGAAAGCCACGTCATCGATCTGCTGACGGATTCTTTCCGCCACAGCGAGAAGCTGCAAAAGCATGTCCGTTTCCTATACTCCAAGGGCGGGCTGTACAAGCTGTGCAACGGCAACCTCCTGTTCCACGGCTGCATCCCCATGACCGAGGACGGGCAGCTGATGAGCTTCACCATCGGCGGCAAAGAGCGCTCCGGACGGGAATTTTTGGACTATGCGGAAAAAACTGCCCGGAAAGCCTACTACGACAAGCGGGGCAGTGCCGAAGGGCAATTCGGTCAGGACTTCCTGTGGTGGCTCTGGGCCGGACGGAACAGCCCCATCTTTGGCCGGGACCGAATGACCACCTTCGAGCGCCGCTTTCTCGCCGACGAGGAAACCTGGGCAGAACCGAAAAACCCCTACTACATCCATTACCAGAACCCCACGGTGTGCGAAATGCTGCTGGCGGAGTTCGGCCTCAGCGGCCCCCACTGCCACATCATCAACGGCCATGTGCCCGTGAAGGTGCGCAAGGGAGAAAGCCCTATCAAAGGCGGCGGCAAGCTGATCGTCATTGACGGCGGTTTCAGCAAAGCCTACCAGCCCACCTCCGGCATTGCAGGCTACACCCTGATTTTCAACTCCCGGCAACTGCGGATTGTCTCCCACCAGCCTTTTGCCGGACGGTACAACGCTCTGCACAAAAATGACGACATTGAAAACGAAAGCCTGGTCTTTGAAACCCTGGAAAATCGGATGCGGGTGAGCCAGACCGACGAAGGCGCTGAATTGCAGACCCGGGTGGACGACCTGATGCTGCTGCTGGAAGCCTACCGCTCCGGTGCCGTCACCGAGAATCACAAGTCCTGAGAACGCTCACAGATTTCGCGAAACATATAAAAACCGCCATAGGTACGTTATACCTATGGCGGTTCGTTATTTTGCTGCGATTTTATTTAGTGCCGAAAATCCGGTCGCCGGCATCGCCCAGACCGGGGACAATGTAGGCATGCTCGTTGAGCCGTTCGTCCAGGGCAGCCAGGTACATTTCCACGTCCGGATGGGCTTCCTGCACGGCCTTGACGCCCTCGGGGCAGCCGATAATGTTCATCATAATGATGTTGCGGCAGCCGTGCTTCTTCAGGAAATCAATGGCAGCCACGGCGCTGCCGCCGGTAGCCAGCATGGGGTCCACCACAAAGACCACCCGGTTTTCGATATCCTCCGGAAGCTTGCAGTAGTATTCCACCGGCTTGTGAGTTTCCGGGTCCCTGTACAGACCGATGTGACCGATTTTGGCAGAGGGAATCAGGGCTACCATATTATCCACCATGCCCAGGCCCGCCCGCAGCACCGGCACAATAGCCAGCTTCTTACCGGAGAGCATCCGGCATTTGGCGGTGGTGATGGGGGTTTCCACGGTGACTTCCTTGGTGGGCAGATTCCGGGTGGCTTCGTAGCACATCAGCCCGGCAATTTCGCCTACCAGTTCCCGGAATTCCTTCACCGGGGTATCCTTGCTGCGCAGAATCGCCAGCTTGTGCTGGATCAGGGGATGGTCAATCACATGAACGGTTGCCATTGTCTATCTCTCCTTTGTCGTTTGGTTACTGTTTGTTTTCTCGTTCCAGCCGCTCTCGCTCCGCCTGGCTCAGGCGCAGGTAGTTGGGAACCAGGCTATTTCCATCCCCGGGTTCTCCCGCGGCGATTTTTCTTGCCGCCGCCAGGGCAACGCCGGTGGCCCGCTGGTGCATCTGATGTTCTTTCGGCAGCACCAGATTGGGGATTTCCGGATGCAATGTGCGGTAGCACAGTTCGCTTCCATCTCCCACCAGGAAAATGGGGCCGTCCAGGGTTTTCAGTTCCTCTGCCAGGTCGGCAAGGGCGATGGCCCGGTCTTCCCGGAGCCGCTGCAAACTTCCTTCCCGGGCGGAAAACAGGGCATTATACACCTGACTGCGCCGGGCATCCATGCAGGGGCAGATATACCCCTGGTAGATTCCCAGATGCTCCGCCATAGCTTCCAATGTACTGACGCCGCAGCAGGGAAGCTGAGCGCCCCAGGCAAAGCCCTTGGCTGCCGCCGTGCCGATGCGCACTCCCGTAAAGGAACCGGGGCCAGCCGCCACCGCTACAGCGGTGATATCCGCCACAGTTTTTCCGCACTGCTCCAGCAGCTGCTGGGCCATGACCATCAGGGTCTGGCTATGGGTCAGGCCGGTATTCTGGTAGCTTTCCCCCAGCAGTTTCCCATCTTCCAAAAGCGCCACAGAGGCAGCCTTGGCGCTGGTTTCAAAGGCTAAGATCCGCAAGGAAATCTCCTCCTTCCAGGGTAATCCGCCGGGCAGTTTCCCCCAGCTTCTCAATGGTAATGGTAACGGCATCTTCCAAAGCGTCGGCTACATTCTCGCTCCATTCCACGGCGCAGATACCGCCCCGCTCCAGGTAGTCCTCCCAGCCGATGTCCCACAGGTCCTCGGAAGAGCGCAGCCGGTACATATCAAAATGAAACAGGGGCAGCCGTCCGCCTAAGTATTCATTGACGATTGTGTAAGTCGGGCTGGTAACCAGTTCGGCGCAGCCCAAGCCCCGGGCCAGTCCCCGGGTGAAGGCGGTTTTTCCCGCCCCCAGATCTCCCCGATAGGCCAGAACCGTTCCCGCAGGAAGCAGCTTTCCCAAAGCGGCCCCCAGAGTTTCAGTCTCGGCAGGGGAGTTGGTAATGAATTCCATCATGTCAGATTCCTCATCCGTGTGCGTGTTTCAGTTTTTCCGCCTGGTCGCTGGCTGCCAGGGCACTGATAATCTCGTCCAGATCCCCGTCCATCACCGAGTCAATCCGGTACAGAGTCAGGTTGATCCGGTGGTCAGTGACCCGGCCCTGGGGGAAATTGTAGGTACGGATGCGCTCGTTGCGCATGCCGGTGCCCACCTGGCTGCGGCGCATGCCGGTGACTTCGCTTTCCTGGCGGGACGCTTCAATTTCATAGAGCTTACTTGCCAGCATCCGCATACATTTTTCCCGGTTCTGCACCTGGCTGCGTTCTTCCTGGCAGGCCACCACAATGCCGCTGGGCTTGTGAATCAGCCGGACGGCGGAAGAGGTTTTGTTGACGTGCTGACCACCGGCGCCGCTGGCCCGGTAGACCTGCATTTCGATGTCCGCCGGATTGATCTGCACATCCACCTCGTCCATTTCCGGCAGCACGGCTACCGTAGCGGTGGAGGTATGGACCCGGCCGCCGGATTCGGTTTCCGGCACCCGCTGGACCCGGTGCACCCCGGATTCATACTTCAGCCGGGAGTAGGCGCCCTGGCCCACCACCAGGAAGTCCGCTTCCTTCACGCCTCCCAGTTCCGTTTCGTTGTAGTTCATCAGCTCGATTTTCCAGCCCATTTTGGCGGCGTACATGGAGTACATCCGCAGCAGGCTGTGGGCAAACAGGGCGCTTTCCTCGCCGCCAACGCCGCCCCGGATTTCCACAATCACGTTTTTGTCGTCGTTGGGGTCTTTGGGCAGCAGCAGAATTTGCAGTTTATCATACAGCTGCTCTTTCTGGGCCTTGGCCTGGGTATAGGTTTCCTGGCACAGCTCTTTCATTTCCGGGTCCGCCATCAGTTCCTGGGCCTCTTCCATATCCTGCTGGGCCTGGCAGTAGGCCTGGTAGGCTTCCACAATGGGTTCCAGGTCATTTTTCTCCTTAATCAGCCGGGCAGCCTTTTTCGGGTCGGCGTAAAAATCCGGCTGCTCGGATTTTGCGCAGAGTTCTTCGTATTTGTTGCAAAGATCTTGTAATTTATTCAGCATGCAAAATCTCCATATTGGGAAAACCGGAAAAAAGTTTCCTCTTTTTCCGGTAGGATTTCCTATTGTTCGACTTTTTTCCAGACATAGCGCCTTCGGTTCGGGGGCATGTTAAGCACGACGGTAAACGTTGAGCATACAGCTGGCGGTATCCGTCAAATGTTGGGTTTGAGCCAGACGCTGGGCGCCTTCTTTCCCGATGCGAAACACGTGAGGGGTCATGGCCAGCAAATTCTGCACCTGAGCGCCTTCCACGGCAAAGGAAAAACGAATGGGGATTGAGGTTATCCGGTCAAATCCCGGCACTTCTGGGATGGTATCTTTTTCCTTGAAATTCAGCTGGTCATAAATGATGGATTTGAGCCCCAGCAGGTGATCCTGGGCTGCCAGCACCTGGAAGAAGTAGCCGCCGGGTTTTGCAATCCGGTAAAATTCCTCCGGCATGGTCAGGGCAAACAGACTGGTAATCAAATCCGCGCTGGCATCTTCCACCGGGATGTGGGCGGCGGTGGCGCACAGCCACTGATGGCCCTTGTATTTTCCGGCGGCAAAGCGTACCGCCTCCTTGGAAATGTCCACACCGGTGAGGGAAAGTCCCAGGGCCTGGGCAAGCCTTACGCAGTAATAGCCTTCCCCACAGCCCACGTCCAGAACCGTGCCGGAAATTCCCAGCTGCCGGGCGGTTTGGATCAAGGTTTCGGCAATGGGTGCGTAGAATCCGCCGTCCAGAAATTCCCGGCGGGAAAGTACCTGAAGCCGGGTATCGCCGGGGCAGCGGGAGTGCTTCTGCTCCACACACAAAAGATTCACATAGCCCTGGCGGGCAATGTCAAAACTGTGATTTTTCGGGCAGACATAGCGTCTGTCCTGCAAATTCAGGTTTTCACCGCAAATGGGGCAAAGCAAATTCATAACGCAACCCTCCACCTTTTACTATACCCTATTTTTCGTTTCTAGTCAAACGAAAGATACAGCTCAAAGGTACAGGAGGGCAAATGCGGGAAAGGAAGGGATTTTCATGCGAAGAATTTTGGCAGTGCTGCTGTGTCTGCCCTTGCTGGCCATGCCGGTACGGGGTGCGGAAGCCCAGAAATACGTGGCGCTGACCTTTGACGACGGGCCTTCGGGCAGGTTTACCCGGCAGCTGCTGGACGGGCTGTACGAACGGGGGGCCAAAGCTACCTTTTTCCTCTGCGGTTATCGGATGCAGGAATATCCGGACATTACCCAGCGGATTGTGGATGAGGGACATGAAATCGGCCTGCATGGATACTCTCATAAAAACATGCAGGATCTGAGCCGACGGGACATTGCCCAGGAGATTTCCCAGACCCAGGATCTGCTTCCTCAGGGCTGCAAGCCCCTGTTTTTCCGCCCTCCTGGAGGCTGCTGCGCCGACAATGTGCGACAGGTAGCCGAGGTCCGGGATCTGGCCATCCTCAGCTGGTCGGTAGATCCCAAGGATTGGGCCACCAAGAATACTGCTGCCATTGAAAAAGCGGTACTGGAGCATGTGGGCGACGGGGACATTGTGCTGCTGCATGATATGTCCGTCAGTTCCGTAAAGGCCGCCCTGGACATTGTGGATATTTTACAGGAAGAGGAGTTTGAACTGGTCACCGTATCGGAGCTGGTGCGTCTGCGGGGCGCCAAGGTTTTCCCCGGCAAAACCTACACCGCATTCCCTAAGGCATAAAAATGGCGCACCGTTTTTACGGTGCGCCATTGATTGTCAATTAGCCAGGCTGATTTTCAAAAGCGGTGATTTCGCTGGCAGCATCCATTTCGTAGTAAGCCAGCAGAATCTTCTCCGCCACAGGAGCCAGATAGGCACCGCCGGCAACTTTTTCGCCGAAAACAGCCACGGCAAGATCCGGTACGGTTTCATCTGCACGGTGAGAGAAACACACAAATGCGCCATGGTCAGAACCACCGGAAGCGTGCTGGGCGGTACCGGTCTTGGCATAGACAGTAACCTCGCCTTTCAGCGGCCATACGCCGTCCTCGTCGGCATACTGGTCGCCCCAGCCGCCAAAATACTTTCTGGCGGTGCCGGTGTCCTTGGTGATTACCATTTTCATACCTTCTTTGTAGGTTTCAATGGTGGTGGGCATCATTTCCAGCTGGTTGGCAATGACAGGCTGATTTTCGTACACCAGGGTACGGTAGTCCGAGGAGATAACCCGGCTGAGGAAGGTAGCCTTCATACGGGTGCCGTTGTTGGCCAGGGTGGAGGCATAGACGCACAGCTGCAAGGGAGTGTAACGATGTTCGCCCTGGCCGATGCCGCCCAGAATACGGTCGCCTGCGCCGAAGGTAACGTTAGCACCAGTGCCGTACACCTCTTTTTTCCGATCCGGGTCGTTGAAATAGCCGGTTTTTTCCGTCAGTTCAATACCCGTAGGAACACCCAGGCCCAGAGCCTTACAAGTCTCTTCCACCATTTCCCAGGTACAGCGGTAGCCCAGTTCGTAGAAAAACACGTTGCAGGAGCCGGCGAGCGCCAGTTTGCCGTCGATGATGCCGTGGGTTGCGCCGCCGCTGGCGGTGTAAAGCAGACAGGTAGGCTTAAATCCCTGGTCGGCATAACGCAGATACACACCGGTATCTTCAATCTCTTCCCCGTAATCCAAAAGGATTTTGCCGTAGGAGTCCCGGTTTTCCATGGCCGAAATCAGCGTACACATCTTGAAAGTGGAACCGGGGGCGTATTCTGCACCGAAGGCCCGGTTAAAGAAGGGGTTGCGATCGTCTTCCATGATGGTATTCCAGTCATCATACATGGTAGCCAGATTGTAGGTGGGGTAGCTGGCGCAGGCCAGAATTTCACCGGTCTGGGGATTCATGACGATAACGGCAGCACCCTGAGCGTCCCGGCCGGTATTTTCACCTTCCGCGGTGTTGATCTGCGGATCGTTGCGCTTGTGCATGATTTCCGCCAAGGCCTCTTCCGCCGTTTCCTGAAGCTTGATATCCAAGGTGGTTTCTACGTTGTGACCGGCTACCGGGGTCTTTTCGCCAATCACCTTGTTGTTTTCATCATATATGGGGGCATAGTACTGGCGGATGATGGCGCCTTCTCTGTTAACTTCGTCCACACGGGTGCCGTCAATGCCGTGCAGGTATTCCTCAAATGCCTGCTCGAAGCCCGTCTTACCCACCATGGCGTCCATGGAGTAATTCTGCTCTTTGAATTCTGCCCATTCGGCATCGGTCATACCGCCCAGGTAGCCCAGCACATGGGCCGCATACTTGGTGTGGTATTCCCGGACGGTGGAGGATTCGACCATCAGGCCGGGGGTGTTCAACTCCAGCAGGGCCGACAGATGTTCGTCGGAAACGTCCTCCATAAAGGTGTAGGTAGGCAGGTTAGTGATACCGCGCAGGTCAAATTCGTACAGAAAGCCAATGACTGCCCGGGCGTCCTGCTCAGACCATTCTTCGGGAATCTCATAGCGAGACCGCAGTTTCTGTACCAGCAGCGGTGCCGTAATATCCGAATCCAACCCCCGGTCCACCATGTACAGCTGGAAGTTGCTCTGCCAGGAGCTGTTCAGGGATGTCAGGGTGTACTCAAAAGGCATGGTCTGGGTAACCGGGAAATGATCGTTGTAAGTGACGCCCAGCTCCCGGCACTTCTGCACCAGCCGGTACAGAGCCTCATTACGGTCAGAGTAGGAATTGATAACGTAGTGGTTGAACACCAGGTCGTAGGACGCACGGTTGCCCACCAGGACATTACCGTTGCGGTCCAGAATATCTCCTCGGGCTGCACGAACCGTGGTCAGGGTCGTGTAGACCTGGGTATTGTCGGTATTACCTTTTGTTTCAATGATCTGCAGGACAAACAGCCGGAAAGCAAACAGCGTCAGCACGAATGCAAACAGGACCAGAAACAGTACGGCACGAAAGCGGCTTATTCTTTCCATGTAATTCCTCCAATCGAACCGATTTTATAAACAATCGGGTACAAGGGTATCAGCACCAGGCCGCTGTATACTCCGGTAAGGACGAAGTAAATCAGTCGGCTTGGCAGGGTCAGGTTGGAAGCAATTCCAACCACAAACAGCCCGATTTCGTAAAACATCAGCGCAATGCCGGAACAAAGCACAATGGAACCTTTGCTCCGGTGCCAGTACAGCTGCCGCAGCAGAGCCGCCGCCACTCCCAGGAAACTCAGCAGGGCAATCACATAAGCCCCGGGGGCGCTTCCGGAAAAATAGTAGAGGGTAGAGGCAATCAGCACGAACAGGCTGCCGGTATCCGTGCCTTCAAGCACCGTTATCAGTAAAATGGCACACACCGCCAGGTCCGTTGTGGCACCGAAGAGCCGAATCCGGCTCATAATCACATCCTGCACCACCAGGCACAGCACAATGGTCAGGACATACAGTGCCCATTTTGCCAGCTGCAGCCGCTGCTGCACGGTCAAATGAAACGTTTTGACCCAGGTAGCGGTTTGGGGATCGGGTTTAAATTCTACATTGCGTTTGCGTCGTTTTTTCGCCATAGTCTACGCCTCAGCCAACATTGGTATTGGGAACTGTGGTTTCCGCAGGCACCGTAGGCGCCGTGGTTTGGGAAGGTGTGGTCTCGCCGGGGGTGGTGGCGGTGGTAGCATCCGGAGGTGTCTGGACCACGTCGGTGGTATACTCGGTAATGATGAAAATCTGCTCCAGAGCGTTGATATCCGCCGCTGGGTCCAGCAGAGCAAATTTTGCCACGCCGGTATCTTCAAAGCCAGCGTCCACCACATAGCCCATAATCAGACCCCGGGGGTACACCGTCGAACCGGAGGTCACCACCTGGTCCTGGTTGCGGATAATGGCGGAGGAGGGCAGGTAATTCATCTGCAGCAGGGTCTGGTTGTCACTGATATAACCGCCTCGCACCATGCCGTTATAGCCGGAGGTGGAGATGGTTCCGGAAATTTCCAGGGTGGAGTCCAGTACCGTGGTAACTTCCGCCCAGTTGGTGCCCACAGAGGTAACCAGCCCCACCACTTCGCCGTTGGCGGTGATGGCGCACATGTTTTCCTGAATGCCGGCATTGGTTCCCCGGTTGATGGTCAGGGTATTTTCCCAGTCGGTACTGCTCCAGCCGATGATGTAGGCGTCCACACTCTTGTAATCTTCATTGGTAGCGGTCAGGTTCAGGTAGTCCCGCAGACGCTGGTTCTCACGGGACACAGCGTCAGCCTGACGGGCCACGTCTTCCATCTGGGCAATCCGTTCTTCCAGCACCTCGTTTTCCGCAGCCAGGGCCTCATAACGGAACATGTAGCCGTAGTATTTTTCCGCAGTGGTGGTCAGTGCCGTTCCGGCGGCCTTGAACGGTGCCAGCAAGCCCTGTACCACCAGATCCACCACCGTGGTGTTGGTAACGCCGCTGAGGATGGCAAGGCCCGCCGACAGCAGCGCCGCAATGACCAGGATGATTTTCACCCGGGTACTGAATAAATTTCTCATAGCTTCGCCTCCATGACTTCCGGTGCCAGATGGCGCAGTGTCTGCCCCAGGCGGCACACGGGAAGTCCCATTACGTTATAATAGTCGCCCTCCATCCGGGGACAGAACAGCGCCGCTCCCCCCTGGATGCCATAGGCGCCGGCCTTGTCCATCGGTTCGCCGGTGGCAACGTATGCTTCGATTTCCTGCTGGGTCAGCGTCCGAAAATGCAGGTCGGTAACCTCGGTGAAGGTCTCGCTGCCCTGGTCCGTTACCACGGTGCAGCCGGTCATCACCTGATGATCCCGACCGGAAAGCAGGGTGAGCATTTCCACCGCCTCCTGTGGGGAGTGGGGCTTGCCCAAAACTTTCCCCTGGCAGACCACAATGGTATCCGCCGCCACCACCACATCTCCTTGCTGCCGGGGCAGGGCCAGGGCTTTGCACCGGCTGACCCGGGCAACCTCGTCAAAGGGCGCTTTTTCAGGGTCCATGGTTTCATCAATATCCGCCGCCCGGACCACAAAGGGGATGCCAAACAGGCTCAGCAGTTCTTTCCGCCGGGGAGAGGCGGAAGCCAGAATCAGTTGCATGTACAGGGTCCTTTCTGAAAATAGGGTGCGTTATTCCACGCCCCGCAGGTACAGTCCCCGGGTGCAGGCACCGGGGTCCAGGGGCTCAGGATTTAAGTAGTCGTTGAGAACCCGGTCCACTTCCCGGGAATTTTCTGTGGTGAAGTACAGCCGGATGGCCCAGATGCCCAGCTTTGCCAGGTCATCCTGCCGGTCCAGCCAGCTGAGCTTTTTGCCGTTGAGCAGCACGCTGCGGCAGCTGTCCCCGTCGCGGATGATGGGGAATTCCGCACCGGTTTTGTCGGTGAGTTTGGCCGGGCTCAAGTGGCAGGTGCATTCTCCGTTGCGGCCGTGGATCAGGCAGTGTTCGGTAATCATCAGCGGCAGACGACCGTAGGCAATCAGCTCGGCGTTCACCGCCTTGCCCAGATCCCGGATCTGGGGCAGGGTCATTTCAAAGCTGACAGTGGCGCTGGACACTTCAAAGCCCCGGAGCACTTCCATGGAGCCGGAGTTGTAGATATTCAGGCCGAAATCGCCCCGAATCCGCATCTGGGCTTCCCGGACAGGGATCATCAGACCCAGGTTGCCGACCAACGCATCCTTGACTCCCAGCTGCCGCAGCTTGGAAAGACCCGCAGCCAGCTTGGGCATTTCTCCGTCGTGGACAATCCGGGGCAGGGCTACCGCCAGACGGCCCCGCTGCACCAGCCGGGCGGTCATAGCTTCATCGGAGAGCAGAATGTGCATGGGCACATAGAGCATGGCGGTTTCCAGGTTCAGCAGACTGGGCGTCAGCTGCTCCCGGGTGGTGACCTGGATGGTAAGCCCGGGCAGTCCCTTGACACCGGGATAATCCGGCAAAGGCTTGGGTCTGCGGATCACCGGGTCTTCCCGGCGGGCCCGGAGGGCGGTGAGCTGATTCAGCACATCCCGGCGCATGGCGTTGATGGCGGCAGCGGAAATCACCAGTCCAGGCTCCACATGGGTGCGCACCTCGGCGCAGCGGAAAGGAGTGCCGCCGGTTTTCGCCACCCGCTGCGCAACCGCCGCCCCGGTCAGGGGGACATTCCGTGCCAGTTCCGGCTGGGGTCCCTGAGAGCGGCAGGTCCGCCCTTCCGGGTCCGTGGCGGTGAGATAGCTTCCGTTTGGCTCGATCACCACCCGGAATTTCAGATCCACCAGGGGAGTCTCGCCGGTTTCGTAGGACTGCCGGGCGGATTCCAGCCATTGAGGATCGTCGCGGGTATCCTGGCGGGTGCCGAACATGTTCGCATCCACCCGGCCGGTGTAGTATCCATCGGTAAAGCCCTGGCGATTAAACGCAGTCATCAGAGCATCCATCATGGGCTTGGTGACCGTCCCTTCGTCCAGGGCCTTACGGTAGACGGCGGTGACGGTGGCCACATACTCCGGCCGCTTCATCCGGCCTTCTAATTTCAGGGAGGCCACGCCCATCTCCTCCAGCTCCCGGACATAGTGCACCAGGCAGTTGTCCTTCAGGCTCAGAGGGTATTTTTCCTGCCAGTGGGTGTAGCCGTAGCTTTGCCGGCAGGGCTGGGCGCAGCGGCCCCGGTTACCGGAGCGGCCGCCGATCATAGCGGACATATAGCACTGGCCGGAATAGCACATGCACAATGCGCCGTGGCCGAACACTTCAACTTCAATGGGAGATTTGGCACAGATATAGCGGATCTCCTCCCGGGTCAGTTCCCGGCTCAGCACCACCCGGTTCAGGCCCATGGCGGCGCACAGCTGGACACCGGACAGGGAATGGACGCTCATCTGGGTGGAACCGTGGATGGGAACCTTTGGGGCAATCTGACGGCACAGCTGCACAACGCCCAGATCCTGAACGATAAAGGCATCCACGTTGTTCTGGGCCGCGTGGCGGATCAGATCGGAAAGGGCCTTCATCTCCCGGTCGGAGACCAGGGTGTTCAGCGTCAAATGCACCTGCACGCCCCGGATGTGACAGTATTTAATTGCGTCCACCAAGGTCTGGGGGGTAAAATTCTTTGCACTTTGCCGGGCATTGAAGTCACCGCAGCCTAGATAAACCGCATTGGCTCCGTTCTGTACCGCCGCCCGAAGGGCTTCCATGGAGCCCGCAGGCGCCAAAAGTTCCAGCATAATCGTCTCTCCGTTCCAACAAAATAGCGTTGGGCACACTCCCGCACTTTATAATGTAGGCACAGTATACCATAACCGCCGGAAAACTTCCAGTCCTTCCGGCAGAATTCAAGAAAAATTCAAATCCTTCCCACAAATTGGTAAAAACTCCGCCGGATACCACTACATATTGTGGCCCGGGAAATTATCACCAAAAATCCCCCCACGGGGGATAGAAAAAATTCCGGAAATGTGTTGAATTCTCCGGTTGACAATCCTTGGGGGAATTAGTAAAATAATATCGATACACTATGCCCCTTGTGGGGTATGGGGTAAGTCTGTATTTCTAAGAATCTATTTGATTAGGAGGAAATCACTTTGAAGGATTGGGCATCTTTAACCACCATCGAGGAGATGGAAGCTGCTACCAACTCTCTGCTGGAAAACGCACAGAAGGTTGGCGCTGACACCTGGCAGCAGCGGGTCAAGAACCAGACTCCTCACTGCGGCTTTGGCGAATCCGGTACCTGCTGCCGTATCTGCTCCATGGGCCCCTGCCGCATCACCAAGAAAGCTCCCCGTGGCATCTGCGGCTGCGATGTTCATGGCATCGTTGGCCGTAACTACCTGCGTTTCACCGCCGGCGGTTCCGCTACACACTCTGACCACGGCCGTGAAATCATGCACACCCTGCATCAGACCAAGGAAGGCGGCAACTACCAGATCAAGGACCCCGAAAAGCTGATCCGCATCGCTAAGGAATGGGGCGTGGAGACCGAGGGTAAGGACATCTACGACCTGGCTCACGAGATGGCTGAGATCGGCCTGCTGGAGTACGGCAAGCCCTTCGGCACCCAGCGTTTCCTGAAGCGGGCTCCCCAGCACACCCAGGACCTGTGGAAAGCTGCAGGAATTGAGCCCCGCGCCATCGACCGGGAAGTTTCCACCGCTATGCACATGACCCACATGGGCTGCTCTTCCCTGCCCGAAGCTCTGATCCGTCAGTCCCTGCGTTCCGGTCTGTCCGACGGCTGGGGCGGTTCCATGATGGGCACCGAGTTCTCCGACGTTATGTTCGGCACTCCCAAGCCTGTGGACACCACCGCCAACATCGGCGTTATGGAGAAGGATAACGTCAACATCGTTGTCCACGGCCATGATCCCTCCCTGTCCGAGATGATCGTCTACTACGCCAACGATCCCGAAATGATCGCCTATGCCAAGAGCCTGGGCGCAAAGGGCATCACCGTCTCCGGCGTCTGCTGCACCTCCAACGAAGTTGCTATGCGTCACGGCATCCCCATGGCCGGTAACTTCCTGAACCAGGAGAACGTGGTCCTCACCGGCGCCTGCGAAGCCATCGTTGTGGACGTGCAGTGCATCTTCCCCGCTCTGGGCCCCCTGAGCAAGTGCTTCCATACCAAGTTCATCACCACCTCTCCCATCGCCCGGATGCCCGACTCCGAGTTCATTCAGTTCCATGCCGAGACTGCCGGCGAAAACGCCAAGGCAATCGTGAAGATGGCCATTGAAAACTTCCAGAACCGGAACCAGGATCTGGTGAACATCCCCAACCAGAAGCAGAACGCCCGTGTGGGTTACTCCGTGGAAGCCATCCTGAAGGTTCTCGACGGCGTTGCCAACTCCCAGGTTGACGAGTTCGGCACCACCAAGCCTCTGCTGGAGTGCGTGACCTCCGGTGTCCTGCGGGGCGCTGTGGCTATGGTCGGCTGCAACAACCCCAAGGTGCGTCCCGACTCCGCCCACATCGGCCTCATGAAGAAGATGCTGGAAAACGACATCATCCTGATCGTCTCCGGCTGCTCCGCTCAGGCTGCTGCCAAGGCCGGCCTCATGGACCCCGTGAAGGCCAAGGAGTACTGCGGCGACGGCCTCAAGCGCGTGTGCGAACTGGCCGGCATTCCTCCTGTCCTGCACATGGGTTCCTGCGTGGATATCTCCCGTATGCTGATTCTGGCTTCCGAGCTGTCCAAGGATTCCGGCATTCCCATCTCCCAGCTGCCTGTTGTGGGCTGCGCTCCCGAATGGATGTCCGAGAAGGCTGTCTCCATCGGCAACTACGTTGTGGCTACCGGTATCGAGACCTTCCTGGGCGTTGATCCCTACACCAAGGGCTCCGAGGAAGTGGCAAACCTGCTGCAGGGCGAGCACGGCATCAAGGATTGGGTCGAGGCAAGATTCGTTGTGGATACCGACATCGACTCCCTGTGCGACAAGATGATCGCCTGCATCGAGGCCAAGCGTGAAGCTCTGGGCATCTGATTTACTGAAAAACTGTTAAGCACGAGGTCTTTTTCCAATGAAAGTAGCGATTACCGGTAAGGGCGGCGTAGGCAAGACCACCTTATCCTCCACATTGGCCCGTCTGTATGCCGACGAAGGCCGGACGGTTCTGGCCGCCGATGTGGACCCGGATGCCAACCTGGGCCTGGCTCTGGGCCTGACCCAGGAGGAAGTGGATTCCATCGTCCCCATCTCCAAAATGCGTACCCTGGTGGAAGAACGCACCGGCGCCAACGCCGCCAACAAGTTCTTTAAGCTCAACCCCTATGTGGCAGATATTCCGGATACCTTCTCCAAAGATATCAACGGCGTGAAACTGCTGGTCATGGGCACCGTGGATGTAGGCGGCAGCGGCTGTGTCTGCCCGGAGCATGTGATGCTCAAGTCCATTCTCTCCGCCCTGACCTACCGGAAAAACGACGTGGTCATCATGGACATGGAAGCCGGTCTGGAACACCTGGGACGGGGTACCGCAGCAAATATGGATCAGTTTATCGTGGTCATCGAACCCGGCGCCCGGTCGGTGCAGACGTATCACAACGTCAAGCGCCTGGCCAAAGACCTGGGGGTCAAGCAGGTTCGGGTGGTGGCCAACAAGGTACGGGACGCCAAGGATGAGGAATTCATCCGCAGCGTGATTCCTGCCGAAGATCTGCTGGGCTTTGTCCATTACAACCTGGAGATCATGGACGCGGACCGTCAGGGAAAGTCTCCCTACGATTTCAGCCCCACGGCAATCGAAGAAATTCGGAAAATCAAAGCAATTTTAGATCGTGACGAACAATAGGAGGAAATACCGTGACACTTTTTGATAGAGTTTTTGGCGGTAACGATGCCGTTTATGGCCTGACCGAAGCCGCCATCGATAATGCGATTGCGCAGTACGGCGAGAGCCAGGCTGTGTCCTTCCCCGAAACCGCTTACGCACTGCCCTGCTACTACGCGGTTACCGGCGTAAAGGTCACCAACCTGGGCGAGCTGAAGGCCGCTCTGGGTGTTGTCAAGACCCTGATGACCCGGGAGAAGCGGCTGCATGATGCCTTCATGTCCGGCGTGGCCACCGCTCTGTGCGCAGAATTCATCGAAGTTCTGAAGTACATGAATGGCGCTACTCCCTACGAGGCTCCCTGCTACGGCCACATTTCCGACGCTTTCGTCCGTAACCTGGGTGTTCCCCTGGTTACCGGCGATATCCCCGGCGTTGCTGTTATCCTGGGCACTGCCCCCAGCGCCGACGAGGCTGTGGAACTGGTCAAGAGCTACCAGACTCAGGGCATGCTGGTGACCCTGGTTGGCGGCGTGATCGACCAGCTGGCTGAGAAGAACTACAAGACCGGCGACAACGTCCGTGTTGTGCCTCTGGGCAAGGATGTCACTTCCGTCATCCATGTTGTGTCCGTGGCTCTGCGCGCTGCGCTGATCTTCGGCAACATCACCCCCGGTGATGCCGGCAACCTGATGAAGTACACCATGGAGCGTGTGCCTGCCTTCGTCAACGCCTTCGCTCCTCTGGACGATGTGATCGTGGCCTGCGGCGCCGGCGCCATCGCTCTGGGCTTCCCCGTCATCACCAACGAGACCGAGAACATCTTCCGTGTTCCCAAGTCCCTGATCGTGCAGACCGACGTTTCCAAGTGGAATCCCACCTCTCTGGAAGCCCGGGACATCAAGATCAAGATCACCAAGATCGACATCCCCGTGTCCTTCGCCTCCGCCTTCGAAGGCGAAATCATCCGCCGCGGCGATATGCAGGTGGAAGTGGACGGCTCCCGTGTGGACTGCTTCGAGCTGGTTCAGACCAAGGAAGCTGCCGAGGTGGAAGATCACAAGATCGAGGTCGTGGGCCCCGAAATCGACGAGATCCCCGTGGGCTCCAAGATTTCCCTGTCCTACACCGTAGAAGTGGCCGGCAAGGCTATGCAGCCCGACTTTGAGTCCGTCATGGAGCGTAAGATCCACTCCTGGCTGAACTGCATCGAGGGCGTTATGCACACCGGTCAGCGTGACATGATCCGTATCCGTATCAGCAAGGCTGACTTCGAGGCTGGCTTCAAGTTCCGTCACATCGGCGAAGTGCTGTACGCTAAGATCAAGAGCGAGTTCGAGGCCGTTGTGGACAAGTGCCAGGTCCGCATCATTGTGGACGCTGAGCAGAACGCCAAGCTGCGTGCTGCTGCCAACGAAGTGTTTGACAAGCGTGACGCCCGTCTGGCTTCCATGACCGACGAGTCCGTGGATACTTACTACACCTGCATTATGTGCCAGGCTTTCTCCCCCAGCCACGTTTGTATCGTTACCCCCGAGCGTCTGGGTCTGTGCGGCGCTGTGTCCTGGCTGGATGCCAAGGCCACCAAGGAACTGGATCCCGCCGGTCCCTGCCAGCCCATCGTCAAGGAAGGCTGCACCGACGAGAAGCTGGGCCGCTTCGAGACTGTGGATGAGGCTGTCCAGAAGTACAGCCACGGTGCTCTGGAGCACGTGACCCTGTACTCCCTGTTCCAGGATCCCATGACCTCCTGCGGCTGCTTCGAGTGTATCTGCGGTGTTGAGCCTGTCTCTATGGGCGTTGTCATCACCTGCCGTGAGCATGCCGGTATGACTCCTCTGGGCATGAGCTTCTCCGAGATGGCTTCCATGACCGGCGGCGGCGTGCAGACTCCTGGCTTCATGGGCCATGGCAAGCACTTCATCGCTTCCCACAAGTTCATCGCTGCTGAAGGCGGCCCCGGCCGTATCGTCTGGATGCCCAAGATGCTGAAGGATCAGATGCGTGAGCGTCTGGACAAGACCGCTCTGGAGATGTACGGCGTTGAGAACTTCACCGACATGATCGCCGATGAAACCATCTGCACCGAAGATCCCGAACAGCTGCTGAACTACCTGTCTGAGGTTGGCCACCCCGTCCTCAGCATGGAGCCCTTCGAGATGTAATTTCTCTTCCCAAAATCAAAGAGGAAGCGGTTCGCCGCTTCCTCTTTTTCTTTCTCTTTACAGCAAAATCGCCCTGCCGGTTTCCCGGCAGGGCGATTCCTTAATTCGATCATTTCACAAGGGCCATTCGATGCCACAATAGCAGCAACGCAAGCGCTGCCCCGCTGAGCACGCCGCCAAAGACGAAGGCTACAGTTAAGGAATACTCCGACAGAGCGCCAAAGACCAGATTGCTGCCCACAGCAACGCAGTCCATCAGCATGGCATTGACGCTTAACGCCGTTGCCCGGTTGTCCGTCTGAATCTGCCGGTTCTGCATTTCCGCTTGGAAGGGGTGAAACAGAGTGTTGGACAGCCGCAGCAGCAGAATGCTTCCCACAGAAGCAACTCCGCTTCGGGTCCACGCCAGCACCAGGCAGGCCCCAATGGACAAACCGCAAAAGAGCAGGCAGCTGCCCAAAATTCCCGTGCGTTTTGTGACACCGGCAGAGAAAATCCCGCTCAGTCCCAGGATGGTAGCCAGGATATACGCCCAGCCCATGGCCCCTGCTCCCATGCCGCAGCGCTGGTATTGCAGCTGGTTGAGAAAGACCGTGATGGTCTGGTGGGTTTCTGCCAGGAAGGCAGCCGCCAGCAAAAACAGCACCAGGCTGCCTCTGGGCACCGCCTTGCGCAGCTGTCCGTGCTGCTGGTGCGATGTTTCCGATGTTTCCTGCTTCACTTCCGTCAGCCCCAGGGCCAGCACTGCCGCTAGGGCATAGCTGATCACCGTCAAAAATGCTGCCAGCGGGTAATTGTCCCGGACAACCAGGGAAAACACCCCCGCCGCTATCAGCAGTCCTGCCATCCCCATGCCGCTGTAGATGCCGAACACCCTTTGGCTGCTGCGTCCCTGGCAGGACAGGTACAGTATGCTGCTGTCCACACCGGACATTCCGGCGATGACCACGCTGAGCAGAATCCGCTCCGCCAGAAACCACCAAAAGTCCGTTGCCTGCCAGAACAGGATTTTCGACACAAAATACAGCGAGCAGCAGAAAATCATGGTTTTCCGGTAGCCGATTCTGTCTGCCACCACACCCCAGGGAACTTCCAGGGCAATACACAACGCCAGAGAAATGCTTTCAATCAGGGTAATCTGAAACACCGTAACCCCTTGGGCCTGACGGTACAGCGTGGCGATGGGTCCGTAGAACACCATCCCCTGCAAAAGCCCGATGGCGTACATCAAATAAATATTCTTCTTCACTTTTTCCGATCCTTTCCGATTTTTGCCCGCAACAACCAGACGCTGTTTTCAGCGTCTGGATTTTTTATGGCAAAATATCAGATCGGACGATACATAAACACCCTTGCTCCTTTAATTTTGATTTTTCGCATCGTATGGCAACGGGGGGCACAGCAACCCATCCTGCAAAAAGCCAAATGCGCCTCAATTTTGCATGTTGCCCCTATACATGGATGCCGGACAGGGCAGCGGCAACGTTCTGGATGTTTTCCTCACAGATCTCCGGGTTGCGGTGGCAGTACTCCTGAAACAGCACGTCCACCACAATCAGCAGCGCAATTCTGGCAGGAACAGAGCCAGACTGGAATGGCCCCTCATTGGAGCCGCAGCGCAGGACCACTTCCGCAAGGGAGGCCGCCGGAGACTTGGGAAACCGTGTGACCAATACAGTGTGGATGTCCCTGCTTTTTGCCAATTCCAGCAGCTGCAGACCGTTGGTGGTGGCGCCGGAATAGGAGAACAGAATCATTACGTCATCCTTACCCATGGTGGCTACGGCAGTCATCTGCATATGGTAGTCGGAAATGGCCTGGAATTTGCCGCTGACGGTGGAAAACAGGTGGGCACATTCGCTGGCCATAATCATGGAACCGCCGGAACCCAGGCAAATCACCCGTGGGGCTTTCTCAATCAGCTCCACCGCCTGCATGACCTGCTCCGGTTCAATGAGCCGGATGGTCTGCTGCACGGCGTCATGGGCCAGTCGGGCTATTTCCTGACTGCGGCCGGTGACGGTGTCGGTAGTGTCCTCCGGATGCTTGGTCAGGGATGCGGAGTGGCGGGCCAGTTCAATTTTAAAAGCGTTGAAGCCCTTCAGCTGCAAGCTCCGGCAGAACCGGGAGATGGTAGCTTCTGCGGCGCCGCATTCATCGGCCAGTTGGGTGATGGACATGAACTGCACCTGGGCGTGCTGGGCAAGCACAAAATCCGCTACTTTTCGTTCCGCTGCGGTAAGCTGATAGTATGAGGCGTGGATTCGTTCCAGAATGTCCATATGCTGTTCGTCCATTCCAGGTCTCCTTTCGTGGGGCAATGGTTTTGGGGAAATGATGGCGTTATTCGCCGAGAATCTGGCCCATCATCTGGTCGACCAGGGTCAGGCAACGGGGTACATGGAAGGGGCCCTTGAAGGTCGAACCCTTGCAGGCAGGCTGGGTGGGCTTGCCGTCCCGGCGCAGATAGCCGTACCACTCGCCGTATTCGTCGGCAAAGTAGGTCTTGCAGTAATCGAGAATCTGGTAGAAGATATCCAGATACTTTTCGTCCTTGGTATCCCGGTAGATCATCATGGAAGCAATCAGTGCCTCGTTGTGGGGCCACCACAGCTTCATGTCGTGCTCGTAAGCTTCGGGGGGATTGCCCAGGCAGTCCATGAAGTACAGAATGCCGCCGTACTCCTTGTCCCAGCCCATATTGAAGGCCATGTTGAATACGTCAATTGCCTTGGCATGCAGCTCCTTGTCCCCGGTATCGTTGGCGTAGTCCATCAGGAACCAGCTGCACTCGATGTCGTGACCAGGGTTGACCATCCGGCCTTCGGTGATATCCAGCCGGGGGGTGCCGTCTGGGGCCACGTTTTCCAGGGTGCAGTGCAGATCGGGCTTGACGTGGTAGCGGAAAATGTCGCTGACGCACTCTTTGGCCCGGGCGTCGTACACATCCTTCATCTCCGGATCAACCCGCTTCATCACGCCGGTGACGTTCAGAATGATCATGGGGATGCCCAGAGAGCGTCCGCTGCGGGTTTCGGGAATGGTCTTGGGGCCAAGGCCGGTGGGGTCGGGCATGCCGTGGTTCAGGTTCCAGTACATGTCGTAAGCCCGGCGTGCCCGTTCCAGATACTCCCGCTCACCGGTGATGCCGTAGTACTCGGCATTGGCGATGCAGTAGAAGGCCTCGGAATAGCAGTAGCGGCGCTGGCGCAGGGGCTTGCCGTCACCGGTAACGGTGAAGTAGAGCCGTCCGCCGGCTTCGTGATTGACGCAGTACTTTTCCAGGAAATCGATGCAGCTCTTGGAAGCGGCCAGCCACTCTTCCCGCACGCCGTAGACATGGCACAGGTAAGCATAGGTCCAGCCGCAGCGGCCCTGCATCCAGACGCTCTTGTCGGTGGAGAAGATTTTGCCCTGGCGGTCCAGGCAGGTGTAAATGCCGCCATGGACAGGGTCCATGCCGTTTTTCAGCCAGAAATCAGCTGCAATTTTCAGCTGATCCTGAATCCACTGGCGCTCTGCAAGAAATTTTTGACGATCCATGGATGATTCCTCCTGTAAATGTTGTGTGCCCTACCGGGCGGACTTTTCTTTATCATACCATTGCGAAAAAACAATTTCAACCGCAATGGAGAAAAGGAAAAACTTTTTTGTCAAAGGGTGACACCCCGGGGAAACTGTGCTACAATGAAGCCAATCTCATCCCCGGAGGTAAGCGAAATGTTTCAGAAACTGTTGAACCCGGAAAATCCCCTGATGATTACCATGACCCAGGTCACCGACTGCATTTTCCTGAGCCTGTTCTGGCTGCTGGGCTGCATTCCGGTGCTGACCATGGGGGCGTCCTTTGCGGCGCTGTACGATGCCGCCTTCCGGGGCTACCGCCAGGGAGAAAAGCACACCTGGCGTCGGTTTTACCGGGTATTCCGGAGCAATCTCAAGCCGGGTCTGCTGCCGTCGGTGGTATTTGCCGGGGTGTTCTGGGCCGCTGCCCGGGGAATGATCTCCCTGTGGAACGGCGCAGTGTTAGGGCAGCTTTCCTGGATGCTGTTTTCCGCCGGTGCGGTGGTGGGGATTTTGCTGCTGGGAATATTAAGCGTGCTGTTTCCCATGCTGTCCCGGTTTGAAAATTCCTTTTTGGGACTGCTGAAAAATACCCTGCTGCTGGGTTTGAGCAAACTTCCCTGGACCTTGGCGCTGGGGGCCATCAATGCAGTGGGACTGTATCTGTGCCTGCGGTTTATTTTCCCGGTGTTTTTCCTGCCGACTTTGCTGGCGCTGATTGACAGCCTGCTGATTGAGCCGATGTTCAAGCCCTACTTAACCCCAACAGAAAGCGCTGCCCCTTGAGGGCGGCGCTTTTTTAATGGGTCTGAACCCACCGGGAAAGCGCCTGTGCCAGAGCGGCGTGGCCCTTGCGGGTCAGGTGCATGTAGTCAACCTTGTTGAATTCGCATCCTAAGGTGCCGGCATCCAGGAAGTGAACGCCCAGCAGGCGGCACTGCTCTTCGTAATACCGGGCCAGTTCCCGGGAGCGCTGGACACAGCCGCTGCCCATGGTAGCAGCCACCGGGCTGGTGAGCATGCCTTCCTCAATGGGAGGCGGGGCGATTACCAGAATATTGGGGGCGTGATCTCCCCAGCAGGTAGTGTCCATAGCCTTCTTCACCAGTCTGCCCATACCCAGGCCGATGCAGGCGCCGCTGGCGCAGAAACGGTCCTTGGTGTCGTTGGTACCCAGCATGATAATCAGAAGGTC
>CALWOA010000010.1 GCA_944382965.1 uncultured Oscillospiraceae bacterium
AGCACCACGGTGTCGCCGTAGCGGCAGATGCACTCGGCGTTGGCCAGCTCTGCCACCTTGCCGGTTTCCACGGTGAAAGGACGGCCGCCGATTTCCATCTCGTAAACATGATGGTTGGGGTATTGTTTGCGGGTAATCATGGTGAAACCTCCTGTAAAAATTTTTGTGGTCGGGAGGTTTAGCACTTGAAACGAATGCCGCCGCGCGGCAGCCCTTTCAACTGCTAAATATCTCCCGTTTTGCTTGTAAGAAAAGGGCGACGAAAGCCGTCGCCCTTTCCAAAATTACTTACGGATACCCAGCTTGGCGATCAGAGCACGGTAGCGGTTGATGTCCTTACGAGCCAGATAGTCCAGCAGGTTACGGCGCTTACCAACCATCATCAGCAGACCACGACGAGAGTGGTTGTCGTGCTTGTGCACACGCAGGTGCTCGGTCAGTTCGTTGATGCGGGCAGTCAGGATGGCAACCTGAACTTCGGGAGAACCGGTGTCGCCCTCATGGGTAGCATTGTCCAGGATGACCTGAGTCTTCTTTTCTTTCTGAATCATTGTGTTTCCACCTTTCTGTTACGTTCCCAGCAGCCAAGTCGGGGACTGGTGAAAGAATCCGGCAACTGAGCAGCGGGTAAATATTCTGTCTGGCCAGGGCCAGCCTTTTGATAGTATCATAAGTCTATCCAAAAGTAAAGGATTTTTTTCCTCTTTTTGAAAAAACCTACCCCTTACAGCGGCGATTGTTTGATTTTCGCATATCGCCGGGGATAGCTCTTGGGGGTGGGGGCGATTTTGCGCAGGACGATAACAGCGTGGTTGGTGCCGTCAATGGGAAACTCCTGAACCGATTCCAGCTTCAGTCCCAGCTTTTTGATAGCGCCGGCGCATTCCGCCAGCTCTTCTTTGGCAGCTGCCCCTTTCATAGCCAGTACTGCTCCGCCCACCTTCACATAGGGAGCCGTCAGCTCCAGCAGGATATTCAGCCGTGCCACAGCCCGGCTGGTGGCAAAGTCAAAGCTTTCCCGGTATTGTGATACCACTTCTTCCGCTCTGCCGGTAACGCACCGGGCGGAAATTCCCAGTTGGGGCAGAATCTCTTCCAGCCATTTCATCCGCTTGCCCAGAGAATCCAGCAGCGTTACCTTGGCATCCGGGCAGGCAATGGCGATGGGTACACCGGGAAATCCGGCGCCGCAGCCCACGTCAATCAGGGTTTTTCCCGAAAAGTCCCCGGTTTTCAGAACCGTCAGACTGTCCAGCAAATGCAGCTTCGCCACCTGAGTATCCTCGGTGATGGCGGTCAGATTCATCACTTCGTTCTGCTTTACCACCGCCGCGCCAAAGGCGCACAGCTTTTCACAGACCGCATCGGAAAGTTCCAGCCCCAGCTGAGGCAGGCCCTCCTGTAAGGTTTTTTTCATCATAGTCTCACCTTGCATTGACAATGCCGCTCAGGTCCACCTGGGTTTCGTCGTAAGGATCAAAGGGCGAATCCTCCACGGTGATGGAGGGCAGCACCACGGTCTGGATATGCCAGTTCACCAGCAAGTCGCAGACTTCGCCGTAGGAATCCACGCCGCTTTCATCACCGCTGACCTTCAGGTAGGTATCGTTGATGTTGTCTGCCAAGTTGGTAGCCGCTCCGTCCTGGTGGGAGGTAAAGAAATTGCTGTAGGCCGCCATATCGCTGCGCAGCTGCTGGCTGACTCCATCGTTGATCCGGGCCGCTGCCGCCGCCGCACTCTGAGCATTGACGCTGCTCAGGGCGCTGTAGCAGTAACGGAAGGCCATAAAGTATCCGGAATACTGGAATTCCAGGTCGGAATTGGCAGTGCAGGCCAGGAATCCGGCAAAATTGGCATCCCGCTCCGGAGCAATGCACATCCGGTGGGCCATTTCATGGGCCATGGTAAAGGGCAGGGCAATGTCGGGGATCTGGGGATTCACCGCCGCCTCGCCGGTCAGGCCGAAGGTAACGCCGGTAATGCCCATGGAGGTATACATATCCGCCCAGCCAAGCTTCTTAACCGGCAGGGTAGAACCGGCGAAGATGGGATAGTGATAGTCGTAAGTCAGGCTGTGGAAGCCATCGCCCGCCTTCTGAGCCAGGGTTTCAAAGTCGGCAAAATCCACATTGCCGGCACCGTCCCGGCTCACCTGAGCAGCCAGCTCATTGGCCTTATCCCGGTAATACTGGGTAGCCTCCGCCAGCTCGTCTACGTTGTAGCTGGAAACTTCCAGACGCATGTCATCGGCCAGACTGCCAGCATAGTAATTCAGGCCCCAGGCCATGGTATGCAGCATGAACAGTCCGGAAAACACTGCCAGCACCCAGCCGGCCCACTGAATCGGGTTCCATTTCAGAACCACCATCAGCACAAAGCTGGCAAGTATCAGCACACCCAGCACCACCGCCAGCAGCTGCCACAGGGGAAACTCCACCGTACTGGTCCACTGGGCCAGCATGCCCTGGAGCGTGCGGATCACGTAGGGGTAGATCATATCCACCAAGGTGGAAAACCGCTGGCCGAACTCCATCAGCACCCAGGTTATGCCGCCGAAAATGGCCGCTGTCAGATATCCGAACCAATATTTCAAAGGAAACGCCTCCTTCAAGTATGTGTAATCATGGATTGTACTAGTATAACACAACTTTGGGGCTTTGTCTGCCCCTAATTTCTTAATTTTTCGTGAAGCGGCGGCAAAAAGACAGAGTTCCCGGGATTTTCCGACGGTTCTTTCTCTTTCCCTTCCAGATTATGCTTTTTCCCATTCCTCCGGCGAAACCCTGACACAGCCAATTTGTCTTGCAATTTCCGCCGGTGCGTGGTAAAATGCTTAAATAAATAGGATTGAAATGGGAAAGGAGGGATAATCTTGCGGCGCCTTTTTTTGACGCTGGCTCTTTATATTGCTCTTGCAGGTGTTGTGTGTATTCCGGCATCGGCGGAAACCGCCGCCACCCAGGTAAATCTGCAATGTACCGTCTCCTCCGACGGCGACTGCCAGGTTTCTATGAACGTGCAGCTGCGGCTGGAAGCTGCCTATGACCAGATGGCCTTTCCGATACCCGCCAATGCCCGCAATGTCACCCTCAACGGCAACAATGCCTCCACCAGCCCCTCATCTTCTGCCACATTGGTGGATCTGAGCAAAATTACCCGGGATTACACCGGTGACATCTCCGTACAGATTGGCTACACCATTCCGGAAGCGGTAAAAATAACTGTCCCTGAAACCACCAGTTCCAGTTCGGGAACCTCAACCGACCCTTTTTTGCAGCTGACGATCCCGCTGCTGTGCAGTTTTGACTATCCGGTGGAATTTCTCAGCTTTACCATCACCATGCCCTCGGAGAAGATGACCGACGCCCCTTACTTCACCAGTATTTACCGCCAGATCAGCATTATGTCCGATCTGAACGTGGAGGTCCGCGGCAGCCAGATCATCGGTACCAGCATCGCCACATTGAATGACCACGAGGGCATCACCATGACCATGCGGGTTCCAAACGAAATGTTCCCTTCGGTGAGCACCTACGTTCGTCAGGGGAACCCGGAAATTGTTCCCATTGTGGGCTTTGCCATCGCTGCCCTGCTGTACTGGCTGCTGTTTTTGCGGTGTCTGCCCATCGTACCCATCCGGTCGACCACGCCCCCGGAGGGCATCACCGCCGGAGAACTGGGCTGCCGGTTGACGCTGTCGGGAGGAGATCTGACCATGATGGTCTTTTCCTGGGCCCAGCTGGGCTACCTGCTGATCCATTTGGACGGCAACGGACGGGTAATGCTGCACAAGCGCATGGATATGGGCAACGAGCGCAGCCAGTTTGAAAATAAGATCTTCCGTGCCCTCTTCGGCTCCCGCCGGGTGGTGGACGGCACCGGCATCGGCTATGCCGTTCTGAGCCAGCGGGTCGCCACTATGATTCCCAATGAACGGAATATGTATAAGGGCAGCAGCGGAAATCCGAAAATTTTCCGGGGACTTGCCTGTATTTCCCAGATATTCTGCGGCATCTGCGTGGCTATGAACATGTCCACCCTTCCGGTTCTGGAATGGATGATGGCCCTGATTTTGGGCATCTTCGGCGCTGTATCCGCCTGGCTGATTCAGGCCATGGCTTATCGCACCCATCTGCGGGGCAAGATGCCTTTCCTGGTGGGTACGCTGTGCATTCTGGTTTGGCTGGGTCTGGGCTTCCTGTGCCAGCAAATCTGGATTCCTCTGTGCTGCTGCCTGGGTCAGATCCTCATGGGTTACATGGCTGCCTACGGCGGTCGGCGCAGTGAACTGGGTCGGCACGATGCCGGTATGGTGCTGGGTCTGCGGCGGTATCTGAAGCGCCTGCCCCGGACAGAGGTGGGCCGGCTGCTGACCATCGATCCGGACTATTTCTTCAACATGGCACCCCACGCCATGGCCCTGGGTGTTCTCAACCCCTATACCCAGGTCTTTGGCCGCCGAGATCTGGAATGCCCCTACCTGATTACTCCGGTACACGGTAAGCGCACTGCAGAGGATTGGGGTCAGCTGATGCTGGATGCGGCGGATATGATGGATACCCGTGCCAGAAGAATGAAAATCGAAAAGCTTTTTGCGGTGGATGTTCCCATGCCCCGGCCAGCCCGGCGGCGGCCCGGAAACCGCAGAAAGAAAAAAGCTGAATAAAACCCATGCTCCCTGTCCGAAACCTCGGGCAGGGAGCAAAAAAATCCCTTCTGCGCCGGTTTTCCGGGGAGAAGGGATTGTTTCATTTTACCCATTTATCAGCGGCAAAGAGCATAGGCGCTGCATACCGGGGACGCCGGGGAGAATAGAATACCGTGATTTCCTCCCCCTCTTCCGGGCAGCGGTACGTCGGAGGTACCAGCCAGGACGCTGTGTACTGCCGCTGGTTTACCCGATAGCGGCAAGTCACAACCCGGTAGGGAAACTCCCGCTGTGTAGGATAGAGCACAGGTCTGGTCTTGACCTTGATCCCCCAGAAGGGGCGACAGCGGGTTACCTTTCCTTCAATCGCATCACCTTTCTGGATCAGCCGGTTACGGCCAATGCCCAAAAAGGTTAAAATGGGATAAATCATACCTTATTTCGCACTTACGGCAGCAGCGGAAGCGGTCCGCTTGGTGACGAACTGCATCACCAGAACCAGAGCCACCAAAACCAATCCCAGGGTATCGGTTACCAGACCGGGATAAATCAGCATCAGACCGCCCAGGGTGCTGATGAGTCTCTGGGGCCAGCTCATATGGTGGAAGATGTAGCCTTCCATGCCTGCCGACACGGCGAAGATTCCCACGAAGGAGGTAACACAGATCAGTGCCACTTCCCACACCGTGGTATCAATGAACAGCATGGCGGGATTCAGTGCAAACACATACGGTACAATAAACGCGCCGATGGCCAATTTGGTTGCGGTAATGGCAGTTTTCATAGGGTTGGCCTGGGCAATGGCGGCACCGGCGTAGGCAGCCAGGGCAACGGGAGGCGTCAGGTCAGCCACAATGCCGAAGTAGAACACGAAGAAGTGGGCAGCCACGGTGGGCACACCCATCCGGATCAGAATGGGAGCGCAGGTTGCCGCCATAATGCAGTAGTTGGCGGTGGTGGGCACGCCCATGCCCAGCACAATGCAGCACACCATGGTCAAAAACAGAGCCACAATCACCTTATCCCCAGCCAGAGCCACAATGCCGTTGATCAGCACATTGGCAAGACCGGTCATGGTGATGGTACCGGCAATGATGCCCGCAATACCGCAGGCTGCGGCAACGGTAATCATACCCTGACCACCGGCAGCCAGAGCTTCCAGCAGCCGCTTGGGGGTGATCCGGGTTTCCTTGTTGAACAGGCTGACGAAAATAGCGGCAACAATGGCCAGAGCTGCGGCATACTGGATGGAGCGCTGGCTGGTGCCTACCAGATAAACCAGCAGCACCAGGGGCAGCAGCAGATAAACCTGCTTCAGCAGGGGACGGATTTTCGGCAGTTCTTCCTTGGTCAGACCCCGCAGGCCCTCTTTCTTGGCCTCCAGGTGCACGGCGATAAAGATTCCGGTAAAATACAGCACAGCAGGCAAGATGGCCTTGACCACGATCTCACCATAGGGAACCTGGACATAGTCCGCCATCAGGAAGGCGGCAGCGCCCATAATGGGGGGCATGATCTGGCCGCCGGTGGAAGCGGAGGCTTCTGCGGCAGCGGCGAACTCCGGCTTATAGCCGGTGCGCTTCATCAGCGGGATGGTCACGGAGCCGGAGCCTACGGTATTGGCAACGGAGGAGCCGGAAACCATGCCTTCCATGGCGCTGGCCACCACGGCTACCTTGGCAGGGCCGCCGGAGAAGCCACCCACCACGGCGTTGGCGATGTTGATAAAGAAATCCGCAATGCCGGTACGCTCCAGGAATGCGCCGAAGATAATAAACACCACAATGAATTTCGAGCAAACATTGATGGGGGTGGAGAGGATGCCTTCTTTGCTGTAGAACAGGTAGCGGATGGCATAGTTCAATTTACCCCAAAAAGAGGGATTGGAAAGTCCCCAGCCCAGGGCATAGATCAGGAAGGCGCTGGCCACAATCAGAATGGGCAAGCCCACACTGCGGCGGCAGACTTCCGCCAAAGCCAGAACACCCACAATACCAATGACAATCTGGTACCAGGCAAAGTTGGTGCCCTGCTGGATGATATCCATGGCATTGGCGGTAAAGTACAGGAACGCGCCGGTACCCAGCACCATACCCACAATGTCATACCAGGGCATGGTATTGGGCTTTACATGGCTCTTTCTGGCGGGGAACACCAGAAAACCCAGCAGCACAATCCAGGCCACGAAGGACGTCAGCCGCAGTTCTTCCAGCCAGCTGGTAAACAGGGTGACGTAGATACAGAACAGGGAGAACGCCGCCAGAACACAGTTGACAGCCAGCCGGGGCTTGCCTTCCCAGATTCGGACATTGGACTCCTGGTCATACTTCTTCATCACCGATTCCAGATCCATGGGCTCTTCCGGTTTTGTCTTTTTCTTGAAAAATGCCATACACTACCTCCTTGGATTTACGGGAAAAGGCTGCGGCGAATGCTCACCGCAGCCAGGTTTCCGGGATTCAACGGTTACTCCGTTTCTACGGTAACACCCTTCTCGGCAAAGTACTTGGCAGCACCTGCGTGGAAAGGAGCGGTCATACCACTGGTGGCGTTCTCCACAGACAGTTCCGCACCCTTGCCGTTTTCAGCGGCGATGGCCTCGGTGTTGTCGAAAATCGCCTTGGTCAGGTTGTAAACGTCATCTTCGCTGGCATCGGCAGAGACGATCAGGGTTGCCTTGATGGTAACGGTAACCACATCCTCGTCCTGACCGGCGTAAGTACCGGCGGGGATGGTATAGGTGGTGTAGTAGGGAGAGTCAGCCATCAGCTTGTCCGCAACCTCGCCGTCGATGGGCACCAGGTAAGCACTGTTGGTGGTGCACAGCTCGGTGATGGCGGCAGTGGGAGCGCCGGCTACGATGAATGCAGCGTCGATCTTGCCGTCCTTCAGGGCGTCGGTGCTGTCAGCGAAACTCTGGTACTGGGGCTTGATATCCGCCTCGGTCAGACCAGCGGCAGTCAGAACGTCCATGGCGTTGAACCAAACGCCGGAGTTGGGAGCGCCGATGGAAACGGACTTGCCCTTCAGATCGGCAACAGACTTGATTTCGGGGTCCATGGTAACCAGCTGCACAGATTCAGCATACAGGCCAGCTACAACCCGGAAAGAATCGATCTTACCATTTTCTTCAAAGGAACGGGTGCCTTCCCAAGCGTAGGCCATAACGTCGGACTGGACAGTGCCCAGCTGATAGTCGCCTGCGTCGATGGATTCGATGTTGGCCTTGGAGCCGTCGGTAGAGACAACCTTCACGTCAATACCCGCATGGTTCTTGATGTACTGACCCAATACGCCGCCGAAGGCGTAGTATGTGCCGGAAGTACCGCCGGTACCCATGGTCATACTGGTTGCGCCACCGGCGCTGCCGCAAGCAGCCAGTGCCAGCACCATGGTCAGAACCAACACAACGGAAAACAGTTTTTTCATTTTCATAACCTTTCCTCCTTACCCTCGGAACCCTTCCCGAAAGTGATAGTATATGGATTATACAACTTCGTTTGCAATTTTGCAAGTAGCATGCTGCATTTTCTTTTTCTACTTTTGGTAAGGTTTTGGTAAATAGGCTTTATTGTGGCAGAAAACACCGCAAAAAATTCAAAAAAGACACTTATTTTCCGCTGGCGGACAACAGGTATTGTTAATATTGCACAATAAGTTCTTCTTTCCTTCGCATAATTTCTTGCGCTTTTACCTACCTTCTTTTGGTATTTGACGTTTATCCTGGCCGAAAGTTGTTTTTTGCGTCTGATTAAGGATGTCCTTCCCTGTTTGTCTTTGTCTTGCAGACGATTTCCGAATTATTCCTAAAAAAGTCCTTACCTTGCGTACATTTGTCTGTTGCGTTTTCAGCGAACAAAAATCCGCCCTTCTTCGGAAGGGCGGATTTTGGCGGGTTGCAATTAGCCGAACACGCTCAGCAGGAAGCCTGCAGCGATGGCGGAGCCGATAACGCCAGCCACGTTGGGACCCATGGCGTGCATCAGCAGGAAGTTGGAGGGGTTGTTCTTCTGGCCTTCCACGTTGGAAACGCGGGCAGCCATGGGAACGGCGGACACGCCGGCAGAGCCGATCAGAGGATTGACCTTGCCGCCGGTGAGCTTGCACATCACGTTGCCGCCCAGCACACCGCCGGCAGTGGAGATGCCGAAGGCGATAACACCCAGCAGCACGATCTTCAGGGTGCTGGCAGTCAGGAAGGTGGAACCAACCATGGTGGCACCCACGGAGGTGGACAGCAGAATGGTTACAATGTTCATCAGAGCATTCTGGGCAGTGTCGCTCAGACGGTCAGTGCAGCCGGTCTCCTTGAACAGGTTGCCCAGCATCAGGCAGCCGATCAGAGGAGCAGTGTCAGGCAGCAGCAGAGCCACAAAGATCACAACCACAATGGGGAAGATGATCTTCTCGGTCTTGGAAACCATACGGGTCTGAACCATCTTGATCTTCCGATCCTGGGCGCTGGTCAGTGCATTCATGATGGGAGGCTGAATCAGCGGAATCAGAGCCATGTAGGAGTAGGCAGCCACGGCGATGGCGCCCAGCAGATGGGGAGCCAGACGGGTGGTCAGGAAGATGGCAGTGGGGCCGTCAGCGCCGCCGATGATGCCGATGGAGGCAGCCTCAGGACCGGTGAAGCCCAGAGGAATGGCGAAGAAGAAAGCCATGAACACGCCCAGCTGAGCGGCAGCGCCCAGCAGCAGGCTCTTGGGATTGGACAGCAGGGGGCCGAAGTCGGTCATAGCGCCCACGCCCATGAAGATCAGGCAGGGGTACAGGCTGGTCTTGACGCCGATATAGAAGATATCCAGCAGGCCGCCTTCACGCATCACTTCGCCGAAGCTGTGGTAAGCGGGGTTGGAGGGGTCCATGAAGGCATCCCACAGTTCCTGGTGGTACAGACCGCCCAGGGGCAGGTTGGACAGCAGGCAGCCAAAGGCAATGCCTACCAGCAGCAGCGGCTCGAACTTCTTCACGATGCCCAGATACAGCAGCACGCAGGCGATGACCAGCATCACCAGATTCTGCCAGCCGCCGGTGGTAAAGCCGGCAAAAATGGCGTTGAAGCCGGAACCCCGCCACAGGTTCAACAGGATTTCACCAATATCAATCATGGGGCATCCTCCTTAGCTGAGGACGACCATGGTGGCACCGGTGTCAACAGTAGCACCCTTGGTGACCAGCACCTGAGCTACAGTACCGGCTCTGGGGGCCATGATCTCATTTTCCATCTTCATGGCTTCCAGGACCAGCAGCACGTCGCCTTCCTTGACAGCCTGGCCGGCGGTCACATTGACCTTCAGGATGTTGCCGGGCATGGGAGCGGTAACAGCTTCACCGGCCACAGGAGCGGCAGCGGGAGCCGGAGCAGGGGCGGGGGCGGGTGCGGGGGCAGCCACGGGAGCGGGGGCCGGAGCAGGAGCAGCCACAGGAGCGGGAGCAGCAGCCACGGCAGTGCCGCCGATGACCACCATGGCAGCGCCGGTGTCAACGGTAGCGCCCTTGGTCACAGGCACAGCGGTAACGGTGCCGGCGCAGGGAGCGTAGATTTCATTTTCCATCTTCATGGCTTCCAGAACCACCAGCAGGTCGCCTTCCTTCACGGTCTGGCCCACGGACACATTGACCTTCAGGATATTGCCGGGCATGGGAGCGGACACGGTGGTGCCGCCGGAGACAGACACGGCAGGAGCGGCTGCAGGAGCTGCGGCAGGAGCGGCAGCAACAGGGGCAGCTGCAGGAGCAGCCACGGGAGCGGCAACAGGGGCAACGGCGGCGTACTCATCCAGCAGCATTGCCTTGCCGGCTTCGACCTCCACCTCGTAGGTGCGGCCGTTCAGGGTCACTTTGTATTTCATGATTTACTTGACCTCCTTGATGGAAATGAAGCGCAGCTCATTGAGGGGCTTGCCCATCTGATCGGCCACAATGGCCATGAGCATGGCGGCAGTCTTGGGATTGACATCATACAGCTTCAGCTGGCCTGCGCTGCCGGGGGCAGTGGCAGGAGCTGCGGGGGCAGCAGGGGCAGCGGGGGCAGCCACGGGAGCGGCAGCCACGGCAGCCTTGGCGGCACAGGCCTGCTCGGCAGCCTTCTTGTCTCTGGCAATGAAGGCCTTACCCAGCAGAACCACAACCGCCATCAGAAGAATCAGGCCGAAGAACACAACCACATAGCCCAGAATGGCCACGATGGCTGCGTCCACAACGCCGATATTTTCCAGAGTGGAAGTTAACAGCATGGTCTTCCTCCTTAGCACTCAACGATGGTGTAAGTGGCCACGTTCTCTTCCTTGGCCTTGCGCTCCTCCAGGAACTTTTCAGCCAGGTTGGGGAATGCGATGTAGCTGAGCACATCTTCGTCGGACTTGGCCAGATCGCCCAGCTTGGCACGGGTCTTTTCCACAACGGGCTCCAGGGTGTCGGCGTAGCGGCCGGTCAGGGGCTTCTCGTCGCCCAGGATCATCTTCTGGATCTCGGGATCGATGGGAGCGGGAGTACGGCCGTACTCACCACGGCAGTAAGCCTTGATTTCCTTGGAGACAGACTTGTAGCGCTTGCCGTCCAGGACGTTGCGCACAGCCTGCACGCCCACCATCTGGGAAGTGGGGGTAACCAGAGGAGGATAGCCCATATCCTTACGGACCTTGGGCGTCTCGATCAGAGCCTCGTCGAAGCGGTCCAGAGCGTTCATCTGCTTCAGCTGGCTGAGCAGGTTAGACAGCATGCCGCCGGGGATCTGGTAGGTCAGGCACTGGGTGTCGGTGGCCATGGACTTGGGCATCATGGTGCCGTCGGCAATGAAGCCGTCACGGACAGTCTTGAAGTAGTCGGCCATCTTTTTGGTCTGGGTATCATCCAGATCCACTTCGTAACCCAGCTGACGCAGAGCGTAAGCCAGAGTTTCGGTAGCGGGCTGGGAAGTACCGCCGGAGAAGGGAGAAATAGCAGTATCGATAATATCCACACCGGCTTCCACAGCCTTCAGGTAGGTCATGAAGGCCAGACCGGTGGTGGAGTGAGTATGCAGGTCAATGGGCAGGTCGGGAGTAGCGTCCTTGATGGCGGAAACCAGGTCGTAGGCTTCCTGGGGACCCATGATACCGGCCATATCCTTAATGCAGATGGTAGCAGCGCCCATTTCCTTCAGTTCCTTCACCATTTCCACATACTTCTTGTGGGTGTGGACGGGAGAGGTGGTGTAGGAGATGGTACCGGAAGCGATGGCACCGGCGTTGACGGTGGCTTCCATGGCAACCTTCAGGTTGTTGGTGTCGTTCAGTGCGTCGAAGATACGGATAATGTCGATGCCGTTCTCCACAGCCTTCTTGACAAACAGCTTGACAAAGTCATCGGGATAGTGGGAATAACCCAAAACATTCTGACCACGCAGCAGCATCTGCAGCTTGGTGTTGGGCACCTTTGCGCGGATCTTGCGCAGCCGCTCCCAGGGATCCTCGTTCAGGTAGCGCAGGCAGACGTCAAAAGTGGCGCCGCCCCAGCACTCGATGGCGTAGTAGCCAACCTTGTCGATGGTCTCCAGCATGGGCTCGAACTTGTCGTAGGGCAGTCGGGTTGCAATCAGAGACTGGTTTGCGTCACGCAGCACAGTCTCCACAAACTGAACTTTCTGAGCCATTATGTAGTAACCTCCGTAGAAATTTTGTTGATGGTTTCATTGCACCAATAGCCGGAGGTTTCCCCCCGGCTTTGGTAAAAGAATGGTAAAATTACTCAGCCTTGGGGCCAGCGGCAACCAGGGCCTTGCCGGCTTCATTGCCAGTGTACTTGACGAAGTTCTTCTCGAACCGGGCAGCCAGGTCCTTGGCCTTCTTGTCCCACTCGGAAGGATCGGCGTAGGTGTTCCGAGGATCCAGGATCTCGGTATGTACGCCGGGCAGCTCGGTGGGAACAGCCAGGTTGAAGTAAGGAATGGTCTTGGTCTCAGCCTTCAGGATGGAGCCATCCAGGATGGCGTCGATGATGCCGCGGGTATCCTTGATGGAGATACGCTTGCCGGTGCCGTTCCAGCCGGTGTTGACCAGGTAAGCCTTGGCGCCGGACTTCTGCATCTTCTTCACCAGTTCCTCACCGTACTTGGTGGGGTGCAGTTCCAGGAAGGCCTGGCCGAAGCAAGCGGAGAAGGTGGGAGTGGGCTCGGTGATGCCGCGCTCGGTGCCAGCCAGCTTGGAAGTGAAGCCGGACAGGAAGTAGTACTGGGTCTGCTCGGGAGTCAGGATGGACACGGGAGGCAGAACGCCGAAAGCGTCAGCAGACAGGAAGATCACGTTCTTGGCGTCGGGGCCAGCGGAGACAGGACGGACGATCTTCTCGATGTGGTTGATGGGGTAGGAAACACGGGTGTTCTCGGTGACGGAGCCGTCGTTGAAGTCGCACACGCCGTCGTTGACGGTGACGTTCTCCAGCAGAGCGTTGCGCTTGATGGCGTTGTAGATGTCGGGCTCGGACTCCTTGTCCAGGTTGATAACCTTAGCATAGCAGCCGCCCTCGAAGTTGAACACGCCGTTGTCGTCCCAGCCGTGCTCGTCATCGCCGATCAGCAGACGCTTGGGGTCGGTGGACAGGGTGGTCTTGCCGGTGCCGGACAGACCGAAGAACAGAGCGGTGTTCTCGCCGTTCATGTCGGTGTTGGCGGAGCAGTGCATGGAAGCAATGCCCTTCAGAGGCAGGTAGTAGTTCATCATGGAGAACATACCCTTCTTCATTTCGCCGCCGTACCAGGTGTTCAGGATAACCTGCTCACGGGAGGTGATGTTGAAGACAACGGCAGTCTCGGAGTTCAGGCCCAGCTCCTTGAAGTTCTCAACCTTGGCCTTGGAAGCGTTGTAGCAAACGAAGTCAGGCTCGAAGTTAGCCAGCTCTTCTTCGGTGGGCTGGATGAACATGTTCTTAACAAAGTGAGCCTGCCATGCCACTTCCATGATAAAACGGATGGCCATGCGGGTATCCTTGTTGGTGCCGCAGAACACGTCCATGACGTACAGCTTCTTGTTGGACAGCTCCTTCAGAGCCAGCTCCTTGCAGGCCTTCCAGGCTTCCTGAGAAGCGGGCTTGTTGTCGTTCTTAAACTCGTCGGAGGTCCACCACACGGTGTCCTTGGAGTTCTCGTCCATGACGATGAACTTGTCTTTGGGGGAACGGCCGGTGTAGATACCGGTCATAACGTTGACAGCGCCCAGGTCGGTAACGGTGCCAACTTCATAGCCTTCCAGGCCAGCCTTGGTCTCTTCCGCGAACAGGGTCTCGTAGGAAGGATTGTGGACGATCTCGGTGGTACCAGAAATACCATATCTGGTTAAATCGATACTTGCCATTTGTTTTGCCTCCTATATTATCGAAAAGTATGCGGGATAACCCGCTTTTTCAATATTTTTTGGCATCAGATGGGGCTAACCCCAACTTCCACCAGATATAGTTTAGCACAAACAGGAAAGATTGTAAACACATTTTTCGTGTTTTTCAGTATATTTTTATCGGTTGCGACAGGATAAATCTGTTCATTTTGCCGTTAACTGACGAAGGCCGCCTTACCGGAAGGCGTATTATCTCTTACCGAATAGGATTGCCGATTCTGCAAAATATACAGGCTCTCAAAATTTTCATACAACTTCATAGGAACTTAATATCTTCCCACTTTTTTGCTTAACATCTTCCGGGTATAATAAGGACAAACGATTCAAATTCCTCTTTTTCATTTTTTCCTCTCCTCTTTTCTTGTTGCAAAAACTCCGGCGAAGGCCGGAGTTTTTGCATTATATTATATTATTGTATTATTGCAGCCGGTAATAAAAAATCACCTCCTGGGAAATCTATCCCAAAGAGGTGATTTTTTGATACTTTCCTACTTGCGAACCCTGATATTGTACCTGATCCTGATTTTTTCCGTCCGGCTCATGGGCAAGCGCCAGATCGGTCAGATGGAAGCGTCGGAATTTGTTGTGACCATGTTGGTGGCGAACCTGGCCGCCATCCCCATGCAGGATGCGGGAATTCCGCTGTATTCCGGGTTGGTTCCCATTCTGACGGTGCTGGGCATGGAGCTGGTGCTGTCGGGACTGATTCTGCGCAGCGTGTTTCTGCGGCGGCTGTTTTGCGGCAAGCCGGTGATTCTCATTGATAACGGAAAAATCATTTCCGACAATCTGCGAAACACCCGGGTAACCCTGGATGAGCTGATGGGACATCTGCGGGAAAAGGATGTACTGGATATCCAGACGGTGCAGTACGCCATTCTGGAGACCAACGGAAATCTATCCGTATTTCCTTACCCAAAGCATCTGCCTGCCACAGCCAAGGACGCGGGCATCCAGGCCGCCAAACAGTATCTTCCCCTGCCCATTATTGAAGACGGCTACCTGTTCCGGAAAAATCTGGAGCAGGCGGGAAAAGACGAAGCCTGGCTCAAAGGCATCCTTTCCCAGCACGGTGCTGAAGTCTCAGACACTTTGCTGCTGACCATTGACCCTTCCGGTCAGATCACCTGGCTGGGAAAGGAGCTGTCATGAAGCGAAGCATATTTGGATTGGTTCTGCTGCTTCTTCTGCTGGGCAGCAGCTGGATCAGCAGCATTATGATGGACCGGATTCACCGTCCCATTGCCGAAAAGCTGGACCAGGCGGCGGTATGTGCGTTGGAAAGCAAGTGGCAGCAGGCAGATCTTCTCTTCGGCCAAGCCTTGGAGCAGTGGCAGACCTGGGCCCATTTCCGGGGATGTTTTGCCGATCATGCTCCTGTGGAGGAGATTGAAGCCGATGCCGCTTCCCTGAAAGTGTATGCCGCCACCCGGGACGGCGCTACCTTTGCCGCCGCCTGCTATCAGCTGGCCCGGCAGGTGCAGGCCATGGGGGATGCCCACGGCTTATTGTGGTGGAATTTGCTATAGAACCCGAAATTGTCCGAAAATACCTCCCGTTCCTACACAAGCTCCTATATCTTGTGATTTTTCTGCAAATTTGCATGCAACATCTAGTGTTTCGACATTCTTTTCAGTTTGGGCGTGCTATGATGTAGCCAAGCTTACCGGACGCAGACGGATCACCGCGGCTGTGGCGTCGTCCTCTGGGTCCTGGCAGCCTTTCTCCAGAATTTCCGCCGCCAGCTCCCCAGGCGGCGCATCCGGAGCCAAAGAGAACTGGCGCAGGGCACCCTCTCCGTCCACGCCGTCGCTGAGCAGAATCAGCACCTCTCCCCGACACAGGGACAGCTTTTGTACCGTTTCCCGGGTCTTGTCCACACAGATCCCCGGAGGCGGCGAGGCTGTCCCGATTTTTTCTGTGCCGCTGCGGCTGAGCAGATAGCTGGGAGCCGCGCCCCACTTGTAAACCGAAACCACACCGGTATCCAGCCGGATCTCCGCCAAATCCAGCGTCACTGCTCCCGCTGCCCCTCGCAGCGCCAGCAGACTGTTGATACTGCGTAAGGTATGCTCCGGCGGGAATCCGGCTGCCAGCATTTTCTGCACCAGATTTCCTGTCCACTGACTTTCCTGAGCCGCCCCGATGCCCGTGCCCATCCCATCACACAGCAGGACAAAATACCGCAGTTCCGGCCCGGAAAAGGCCAGACACCGGTCGCCGTTGGCCCGTTCCTTCCCCCGGGAACGGGCGGATACCTCCACTTTAAATTCCGGATGGCTTTCCTGGGCCCGCCGGGGCAGCTGATCGGATAGATTGCGCAGATATTCCGATAAAAACCGATACTGCTGTCCCAGGGCATACCGGTATTCCTCCTGCCGCTGCCGATCCGCCTGAAGGGTCCGCAGCTGCTCCTGGGCCCGGTGCAGCTCCGGAATCAAGCGTCCGGGCTTGCGGCAGTTTCCGTCCAAGGGATGTTCCAGCAGGGCCGCGGTAATTTCTCCCCGCTGGGTGCAGCCTTTTCGGGCAGAACACCCGGCGCAGGCCCGCTGCACCGCTTTTTCCAGCAGGGCGTCCTGATCGATGGGAGGCGGCTCGATTTCCAAAATCAGCTGCTGGGTAGTACGCATCACCTCCGCTCCCAACTCCAGCCGCACCTGGGCCACACCGGTCTGTCCCCGGCGATGGGCAACTTCCGGGCGGGAGGGAAGAAAGTACCCCGCTCCCCCGCCCAGGATCAGGCTGGGCAAGGGAGTAAGATCCCAGTTTCCCCACACCGCCATGACAATCGCATAGGCAATTCCCGGTGCCAGACAGCGCTGCCATTTTTTATCAAAGGGAATCATCCGGATAAAATAGGCCATGCACAGCACCGCCGTCATGGGCATCTTGGTCACCTGGGCCAAATCCAGCCCCAGCCCTGCCAGGGCTGCCCCGGGGAAGGCACCGGAAACCGCCATCATGCCTGCGGCTATGTAGCCAAGCCCCAGATAGGGCGTGATCATCACCTGGGCCAGAGCCAAGGTCACCAGGCCTATGGTCAGCCAGTCGGTAATGGCATCCCGACATCGGGCCGCCTGGGTAAACAGAGCCGAAGCAAAGAAAGTCAGGGCCACCCGGAGAAAAAAAACCATCACCGGCACGCCTTCTTTGAGCATCAGCTGAAAGGTCAGTCCCGTCACCGCCGTGAGAACCGCCGCCAGAGCGGGTATCATCAGAGGCTGATCCCGGCTTTCCTCCCGCTTTCCCAGAAGCAGTGCCAGCAGCGCACCTGCCGCCGACCAAACCACTCCCTGATTTCCTGCCTGTCCCCAGAAAAAAGGGTAGCCCGCCAAAGCTCCCAGACAGATCACCAGTGCCCGCCATCCTGTTGCCGCCGTAATCAGTCCCATGGCCAGAGGCTGGGCAAAATTTCCGAGACTGGCCGCGCTGAACAGGAAACCACCGCCGCCGTAGGCCAGCACCGCTCCGGTGCTTCGGACCCTGGGGTTGAGCATCACCCGCTGCAACCCCCGCTGCCCCCGGCGCAAGTACGTTTCCATCATCATTGGTACACCACTGCCTTTCCTTTGAGATAGGGAAATCCTACCACGCCGGGGAAAAATATTCCGTCGGAATGGGTGCCGCCAAAGGCGGGAAATCAAATTTCTCCGGGGCATCTTGCGAAGCTTGGACGGGGTGTGTATAATGGGTGGCAGAAAAAGGAATTTTCCCACCTTCGAAGAAAGGAAGGATGCTGTCATGGGAAGAGAATTTGAACTGAAATACCAGGCAAATTCGGATATCTGCGCACAAATCCGAAAGAAATATAAAGATTTTGTTTCCATTTCCATGGAAACCACCTATTATGATACCCCCTGTCGGGAATTGGAAAAACGCCGCTGGATGCTCAGGCGGCGGCTGGAAAACGGGGTAAGCGTCTGCACCCTGAAAACCCCCCTTCCCGACGGCAGCCGGGGCGAATGGGAAGCCCGGGAAGAAGACCTCTCTCAGGCTGTAAAAATGCTGTGCAGTCTCGGCGCTCCTGATGAGCTTCTGACCATCACGGAAGCCGGGCTTGTGAGCGTCTGCGCCGCCCGATTTACCCGGCAGGCTGCCTCCCTCACCGCCCCGGGCTGCACCCTGGAACTGGCTCTGGACGAAGGGGCGTTTCTTGCTGGAGAAAAACGCCAACCCTTCTGCGAAGTGGAAGTGGAACTGAAAACCGGCAGCGAACTGGCTGCCCTGGGCTTTGCCCAGAATCTGGCCCGGGAATTTCACCTGGAAGCCCAATCCCAAAGCAAGGTTCAGCGGGCCATGGCTTTGGCAAAGGAGGAAATGCAATGACGGAACGAGAAAAAATGCTGGCGGGTCAGCTCTACGACTGCGGCGACCCGGAACTTTTGAACCAGTGGCACAAGGCCAGAAACCTGACCCGGGACTACAATCTGGTGGATTCCGTGAACCTGGAAGAAAAAGACCGGATTCTTAACCAGCTGCTGGGAGGCCGGGGAAAGAATCTGTGGATCACCGCCCCGTTCTATGTGGACTACGGCAACAACATTTACTTTGGCAACAACTGCGAAGTGAATCTGAACTGCACCTTCCTGGACAGCAACGAAATCCGCATCGGCGACAACGCCCTGATTGCCCCCAATGTCCAGATTTACACCGCCTTTCACCCCACCAACGCCGCCGACCGGTTTGGCCAGCCCAATGCCGACGGCAGCTTCTCCTTCTGCAAGACCCTGTCTGCCCCGGTAACCATCGGCAATAACGTATGGATCGGCGGCGGCGTCATTGTGCTGCCCGGCGTGACCATTGGCGACAACGTGGTCATCGGCGCCGGCAGCGTAGTGACCAAGGATATTCCATCCAACTCCGTGGCCCTGGGCAATCCCTGCCGGGTGGTGCGGGAAAACCGGTAAGAGCCAGATTGGAGAGAAAGACAATGGCCAATTTTGAAACCCTCTTTTCTACATATGACCGGCTGGTGCTGTTCGATACGGAGACCACCGGACTTGCCTACAGCCGGGACGAGATCATTGAATTTGCCGCAGTGGTGGTAGAGCAGGTGCAGGGCAAGCCCCAGGTGATTCAGGAATACGACGAACTGGTGGCCCTGTCCCCCGGCGGGTTTGTGCCGCCGAAAATCCAGGAACTCACCGGCATTTCCACCCAGGACCTGCGGGAGCGGGGACTGTCCAAAACCCGAGTCTGCCGGGACATCGGGGAAATGATCCAGGGAAACACCCTGCTGCTGGCCTACAACGCCCATTTTGACCTGAGTTTTCTGTTCTATCTTCTGCTGCGCTCGGGAGATCCCACCATTTTGCAGGGCAAGGACAAGCTGGACCTGCTCACCGTCTACCGGGATCGCCACAGCTATCCCCACCGGCTGTGCAGCGCCATTGAGCAGTACGGCCTGACGGGCAAAGTGGTCAACTCCCACCGGGCAGTGGATGATGTGCTGGCTACTCTGGCGGTGATGGAGGAAATGGAAAAGGAGCGGGACGACCTGCATCGTTATGTAAACCTATTTGGCTACAATCCCAAGTATGGCATTGAAGGCAAGGCCATTTCCTCGGTGTGCTACAAGCCCCAGGGCTATAACCCTGGAGCACCCCTTTACGAACTGTAAGACAGGAGGCATCCATTATGCTTAACGAAACCGCTTACACCTTAGGCTCCAACCGTTCCTGCATCCGGGAACTGTTTGAATACGGACGGAAACAGGCCGCCATTGTGGGGCCCGAAAACGTCTTTGACTACTCTCTGGGCAACCCCTCCATCCCCGCTCCTGAGGAGGTCAACCAGGCCATCCGGGACATTCTGGCGGACACCGATTCCCTGGCGCTTCACGGCTACACCTCTGCCGTGGGAGATTACGAAACCCGCAAGGCAATTTCCGATGACCTAAACTGCCGCTATGATGCCCGAACCCAGCCGGAGGACTTTTTCCTGGGCTGCGGCGCAGCGCCGGAACTGGTGTCGGTGTTCCGGGCTTTGGCGGTGCCCGGAGGGGAAATTCTGGCCATTGCCCCCTATTTTCCCGAATACAAGCCCTTTGCAGAGGAATCAGGGCTGATTTTCCGGGTGGTTCCTCCGGATCTTCCGGATTTTCAGATCAACCTGACTGCGGTGGAATCCATGCTCACCCCCCACACCCAGGCCCTGATTCTCAACTCCCCCAACAACCCCTCCGGGGTGGTGTACACCCGGCAGACCCTCCAGGCTCTGGCGGAACTGCTGAAGAAAAAAGCAGCAGAATTCGGTCATCCCATCTACTTGATTTCCGACGAGCCTTACCGGGAACTGGTCTATGGTGGTGTGGAAGTGCCCTTTGTACCGCACATCTACCGGGATACGGTGATCTGCTACTCCTACTCCAAGAGCCTTTCCCTGCCCGGCGAGCGGATTGGCTACATCTATGTCAGCGCCCAGGCTGCCGACAGCAAGAAGCTCTACGCCGCCATTGCCGGAGCCGCCCGGGGCTGCGGGCATGTCTGCGCTCCCAGTCTGTGGCAGAAGGTCATTGCCCGGTGTACCCATCTGCGGCCGGACCTAGAAAGCTACGACCGCAACCGCAAAGCCCTGTATGAAGGACTTACCGCTCTGGGCTACGAGATGGCAAAACCTGACGGGGCCTTCTACCTGTTCGTCAAGGCCCCCGGTGGCGATGCGGCGGCCTTCTCGGAAAAGGCCAAAAAGAAAAATCTGCTGCTGGTACCCGGTGACGATTTTGGCTGTCCCGGCTACTTCCGGGTGTGCTACTGTGTCAGCTATGACATGATTCAGCGGAGCCTGCCGGTTTTCGCCCGGCTTTTACAGGAATAACCCAACTTTCCCCACAAAAAAATCCTCCTGCGCAATGCAGGAGGATTTTACGTTATACACCAGACAAAACCAGAAACCGGATCAGCAGCAGCACCGCCAGATGGGCGGGATAGAAAATGTAGAAGAACCATTTCCAGCTCTTGCCCCGCTGACCGTTGTACAGCAAAACCGGCACGCAGGCGGCAGCGGCGCCCAGGGCGTAGCCCACATGCAGGCCAGACACCTGATACCAGGCAAAACCGGAACCAGTAAAGGCCTGATCCACAAGATACAGCCACACCGACCAGAGCACAATCACCAACATTTTGCTCTTCTTCGTTTTTGCCAGGTAGAGGCACACAATCAGCAGCACCCCAGCCATACCATAGTCACAATCCACATAGCCGGACACAAACAAAATCAGCAGAAACACCGGCAGGGAGGGAATCCAGGCTCTTTTGGGGAATCGCTTTTGCAGAAATTGATAGGCAAAAATGGCCAAAGCCCCGAGAAACAAGGTAAAAAACACGTTGGTAAAGTTCAGGGCGCACAGGCTGTCCCAGAAGTCCCTCACGCTCAGCTCCCGCCTGGAAAAGGCCATGTAGTACAGCGGCTCGGAAATCAGAGCAAACAAAAACAGCCTTCCCAGATACCGGGGCATGCTCCGGGTTTTCTCCGCACCCACCGCAATCTGGAAGGCAAATAAGGGAAAAGCAATCCGGCCAACCGTTTCCATCACACCCAGGATATTGGATGTAAAGCGTATCACTTCTATGGAAGCCCTTTCCGGGTTCCCGCAAAACAGTGTCAAAAATCCATACTGTCTGATAATTTTCGCCGTGTGATCCAGCAGCATGGCCACAATGGCAATCATTTTTACCCAAAATGCATTCATTGGTATCTCTCCTTTTTTAAAGGCAGATTTTTGTTCCTTGGCAAACCGGGCTGCTCCGAAATTACGGAATCTCCCACGGCCTAACAAACATGCCGCCGGCATGTTGGTTACCCCTGCGGGGCCGGCCTTTCGATTCCCGTACGGGTTTTGATTTGATAAAAAAATTCCGACGCGATTGCGTCGGAATTTCTTTGGTGACCCTCCGACACACAGCACCCTGGCAGGCCTTGTCCTTTGACGAACCAGGCCGCCCCGAAATTACGGAATCTCCCACGGCCTAACCAACATGCCGCCGGCATGTTGGTTACCCCTGCGGGGCCGGCCTTTCGATTCCCGTACGGGTTTTGATTTGATAAAAAAATTCCGACGCGATTGCGTCGGAATTTCTTTGGTGACCCGTACGGGAATCGAACCCATGTTACCGCCGTGAAAGGGCGGTGTCTTAACCGCTTGACCAACGGGCCTGGTAGCGGCAATCTGATTCGAACAGATGACATACCGGGTATGAACCGGCTACTCTACCAACTGAGTTATGCCGCCATGATGGTCAACGATTCCGGCACAGCCGAAATCAGCTTCATTATTATATCCAAGGTGGGGGCATTTGTCAAGAGAAATTTTCCGGTTTTTTCATGAAAAATTGGGAATCCTTTCCTTGAGGTGAAAAAGTATGGATTTGACGAAAAAATTGACCCAGTTCTGCATCGGCGGCAGCGCCTATGTGGGGCTGGAACTGCTCTACCGCCGCCGCAGCCATATCAGCATGTTCGGCGCCGGGGGGCTGTGCTACCTGCTGCTGGGACAGATGAACCGGCTCTCCCTGCCCCAGAGCGTCCGGGCCGGATGGAGTGCCGGGGTGATTACTGCGGTGGAACTGCTCACCGGGCTGATGGTAAACCGGGATTACCGGGTTTGGGACTATCGGGATCAGCCGGGAAATCTCTTCGGTCAGGTCTGCCCCCGGTTTACTGCCCTGTGGGTGCCAGTGGGAATGGCCGCCATGGGTATGTACCGGCTGGTAGACGGCGGACTGGACAAGCTGATGCCTTCCCCCATCCCCACATTCGGGCAAAAAAGAGAAATACCCCGTCGAATTTAGTTCTTTATGTCTGCGGAAAGTCCCCTACAGGTTTTTCTTCGCCCAATGTATCCGTTTTCTTCTCCTGTGCCGGAAAGGTCCTAACCTTATGGACCTTTCCGGCGATTTATGTTCTGTTTATTCCGTCTTATTGTATCGATATGAATAGTTTTATAGCAATTTTTTTGTCAATCTTATCTAAAAACTGGTGGACAAATTCCGATTCCTGGGTTATGATAGGATACGTAATCCAAGCGGCTCGGTTCCGCGAATTTTGAAAGAGGTGAAGTAACTATGGCGTTTTCTTTTTTCGGAGGGGTCCATCCCAAAGAAAATAAGTGGTACGCTTGTGACAAGGAAACCCAGGTATTCCCTGCCCCGGATATCGTGGTTATCCCCATGTCCCAGCATATCGGCGCCCCCTGCAAGCCCCTGGTGAAAAAAGGGGATCTGGTTACCGTTGGTCAGAAAATCGGTGACAACCAGGGTTTGTGTGTTCCCGTTCATGCTTCCGTTTCCGGTAAGGTCAAGGCCGTAGAGGCCAGAGCCCACACCAGCGGCACCACCATGATGAGTGTGGTCATCGAAAACGATCACTTGGACACCCTGTGTCCCGATATCCACAAGCGCACCCAGGAACAGGTGGATGCCCTGAGCGCAGAGCAGCTGATCGATATTATTCATGAAGGCGGCATCGTCGGTATGGGCGGCGCTACCTTCCCCACCCATGTCAAGCTCTCCGGCGGTATCGGCAAAGTGGATACCGTCATTATCAATGCCGGCGAGTGCGAGCCTTACATAACTGCCGACGACCGGCTGTGCCGGGAGCATCCGGCGGAACTGATCTCCGGCCTGAAGATCATTATGAAAATCTTCGGTCTGAAGGAAGGCCACATCGGTATTGAGGACAACAAGCCCGAGGCCATCAAGTCCCTGATTGCCAATCTGGACGCTTCCGATGGCATCAGCGTGGACATTTTGCCTGCCAAGTACCCCCAGGGCGCAGAAAAGCAGCTGATCTACGCCATTACCGGCCGGGAAGTTCCCTCCGGCGGTCTGCCCGCTGCGGTGGGCTGCGCCGTGTTCAACGCCGCTACCTGCAAGGCCATCCACGACGTGGTCTATGACGGCATGCCCCTGATTTCCCGGATCGTCACCGTTTCCGGCGATATCATCATGGAGCCGAAGAACCTGCTGGTTCCCATCGGCACTGCCTTCAACGATCTGCTGGAAGCCTGCGGCCACAGCGAGAATCCTTACAAGGTCCTCTCCGGCGGCCCCATGATGGGCACTGCCCAGTATGACCTGAACGTTCCCACCATCAAGGGCGTCAACGCCGTGACGGTGCTGGGCAAGCGCAACGAGTTTGCGGTGGAAGAGCCCCACTGCCTGCGCTGCGGCAAGTGCATCGACGCCTGCCCCATGAAGCTGATGCCGGTGCTGATGTACAAGGCAATACAGTCCGGTGACGTGGAGGACATGAAGGTCAACAACATCATGGACTGCATCGAGTGCGGCTGCTGCGCCTACACCTGCCCCGCCAGCGTTCCTCTGGTTCTGGGCTTCCGGGTGGGCAAACAGCACATCCGCAACGCTGCCGCTGCGGCGAAGAAGTAAGGAGGGGAGAACCTATGGCACAGATGAAATATTTTTATGAGCTGACCATTTCCAGCTCTCCCCACGCCCACAGCCCCATCACCACCCAGACCATTATGCGGGATGTCCTCATCGCCCTGGCCCCTGCCATGCTGGGAGGCATCTATTTCTTCGGCTTCCGGGCACTGGCTGTGACCCTGGTGAGTGTGGCTGCCTGTGTATTCTTTGAGTGGGCTTACTGCAAGCTGACCAAGACCCATTGCAAAATCTACGACCTGTCCGCCTGTGTTACCGGCGTGCTGCTTTCCTTTGTCTGCCCGGTGACCATTCCCTACTGGACCATCATTCTGGGCGCCCTGTTTGCCATTGTCATCGTCAAGATGCTCTTTGGCGGCCTGGGCAAGAACATTGTCAACCCCGCTCTGGCCGGACGGGCCTTCCTGTTCAGCTGGCCGGTGATTATGAGCACCTGGGTGACTGTAGGCTACAAAAATGCGCCGGGCCTGCTGTCCACTGCCGACATCGTCACCTCCGCTACTCCTCTTGCCAACATGCACCAGGGTATGATGCCCACCGATTCCATTACCAGCATGTTCCTGGGCAATGTGGGCGGCTGCCTGGGCGAAACCTCCGCCCTGCTGCTGCTGATTGGCTTCGGGTATCTGCTGGCCCGCAAGGTCATTACCCCCCGGATTCCTGTGGCCTACATCGGCACCGTGGCTGTGCTGACCTTCCTGTTCCCTCTGGGCAATGACCGCATCGCTTGGATGTGCGCTCAGGTATGCGGCGGCGGCCTGATGCTGGGCGCCATCTTCATGGCTACCGACTACGTCACCTCCCCGGTGACCAAGCTGGGTCAGATCGTCTACGGCGTGGGCTGCGGCGTGCTGACCGTGATGATCCGCTACTTCGGCGGCTACAATGAAGGCGTTTCCTACGCCATTCTGGTTATGAACTGCTGCGTGGTGCTGCTGGACAGAATCGGCCGTCCCGTGAAGTTCGGCGCTCCCAGGAAGGAGGCGGCCAAATAATGAAAACCGAAACAACCGCAAAATACGTGCTTCGGCTGGCCCTGACACTGCTGATTATCACCTCGGTGGTTGCCGTGGCTCTGGCCGGGGTCAACGCCATCACCGCACCCAAAATTGCCCAGCTCAACGCAGAAAAGACCCAGCAGGCCATTGAAGCGGTGCTGCCCGGCGGCTTCGACACCGAAATCACCGACTTTACCGATGATACCGGTCTGGTAAGCAAGGTTTACGCCGGAGAAAACGGCTACGCCTTTGAGGTCACCCCCAGCGGCTTTGACAACACCATCACCATGATGGTTGGCGTGGATCTGGAAGGCAAGGTTCTGGGCATCTCCATTGTGTCCCACACCGAAACCTCCGGTCTGGGCGCTGTGGCTGCCGCTTCCACCGCTGCCGGTGAAGCCTTCCGGGGTCAGTTTGTTGGAAAATCCGGCTCGGTGTCCGTGACCAAGGACGGCGGCGATGTGGATGCCCTCACCGGCGCCACCATCACCTCCCGGGCTGTCTGCTCCGGCGTCAACGCCGCCCTGGCCTGCGCCGGGAATCTGGGCTAAGGAGGTAGCGTATGAATTTCAAAAGACAATTCCGGGAAGGTCTGCTGACCAAGAACCCGGTTACCGTGCAGCTGCTGGGCATGTGCTCCACCCTGGCCATCACCACCAGCCTGTTTAACGGCATTGGCATGGGTCTGGCGGTTACCGCCATTCTGACCTGCTCCAACATTCTCATCGCCGCACTGCGGAATTTCATTCCTTCCCAGATCCGCATTGCCGCCTATATCACTATCATCGCAGGCTTCGTCACCGTGGTTGACCTGCTGCTGAAGGCCTTCATCCCCGCTCTGAGCCAGAGCCTGGGCGTGTTCATCCCGTTGATCGTGGTTAACTGCATCATTCTGGGCCGGGCAGAAGGCTTCGCCTCCAAGAATACCGTGCTGGCTTCTGCCGTGGACGGCATCTGCCAGGGCATCGGCTACACCTTGGCTCTGGTGATCATGTGCGTTATCCGGGAACTGCTGGGCAGCGGCACCTTCGGCGGCGGTCTGCTCAACGGCGGCGAAGGCATCCGGCTGATTCCTTCCCAGTTCCCCGCCATGCAGATGGTCATGCCTGTGGGCGGCTTCCTGACCCTGGGCTTCGTCATCGCCGGTTCTCAGTGGCTGATGAAGCACCTGGACATCAAGAATAAGAAGAAGGAGGCTGCCAAATAATGGAAGCGATTTTTGGTATTCTCATCAGCGCTTTGCTGACCCAGAACTTCATTCTGGTGAAGTTCTACGGCATCTGCCCCTTCATGGGCGTGTCCAAGAAAATCGACACCGCTTTGGGCATGGGTCTGGCGGTTACCTTCGTCATGGCCCTGGCCTCCGCTGCCTGCTACGGCATTAATCTGATCCTCATCGCCCTGAATCTGGAATACATGCAGACGGTGGTGTTCATTCTGGCCATTGCCTCCATCGTGCAGGTGGTGGAAATGTTCCTGAAAAAGAGCGTTCCTGCCCTGTACAAAGCTCTGGGCGTGTTCCTGCCTCTGATTACCACCAACTGCGCCGTGCTGGGCGTGGTGCTGGTAAACGTGCAGCAGGGCTACAACTTCCTGCTGAGCACCATCAACGGCGCTGCCGGTGGTCTGGGCTTTACCCTGGCCATTGTGCTGTTCGCTTCCATCCGGGAACGGGTGAACCGGAGCGAGTGCCCCGAGTGCTTCAAGGGCTTCCCCATTGCGCTGATTGCCGCCGGTCTGCTGGCTCTTTCCTTCATGGGCTTCTCCGGTCTGAGCATTTTCTAAGGAGGGCGAAAGAATGGAAATTTTGATTGCGGTTGCAATTCTGGGCGGCCTGGGCCTGATTTTTGGTCTTGTTCTGGCTGCTGCTTCCAAAGTATTCTATGTAGAGAGCGACCCCCGGCTGGATCAGCTGAACGAGTGTCTGCCCGGCGCCAACTGCGGCGGCTGCGGCTATGCCGGCTGCAGCGCTTACGCAGAAGCCGTGTTCAACGGCGAGGCGGAAATCGGCAAGTGCGCCTCCGGCGGCAACGACTGCGCCCAGGCCATGGCTGCCATTATGGGTGTCAAGGCCCAGACCGTCACCCGGAAAGTTGCCCTGGTGCGCTGCTCCGGTGAAAAGATTTACGACACCGACGGCAACCTGACCAAGGGTGCCAAGGTCAAGGCCAACTACGAAGGTTTCAAGAACTGTCTGGCGGCTTCCAAGGTCGGCGGCAGCGGTCCCCTGTCCTGTAAGTACGGCTGCCTGGGCTACGGCAGCTGTGTAAAGGCCTGCAAGTACGGCGCCATGAAGATCGTCAACGGCGTTGCCCATGTGGACGAAGATCTGTGTGTGGGCTGTATGGCCTGTGCCACCGTATGTCCCCGGCATCTGATTGTGCCGGTGGAGCCGGATCGGAATGTGGTCATCGCCTGTGCGTCTCTCGCCAAGGGCGCCGTCACCACCCGCAGCTGCACCGTCGGCTGCATCGGCTGCGGCCTGTGCAAGAAGATCTGCCCCAACGAGGCCATCACGGTGGAAAACAACCTGGCGACTATCGACTACAGCAAGTGCACCAACTGCGGTCTGTGCGCCACGGTTTGCCCCAAGCATCTGATTAAGGACTCCAAGGTGGAAGACCTGGGCGACCCGGTGGTTCAGTCCCGGAACGGCCCGGTAATTCAGGCGTAACGTGTAAAAAGAGAACGTGGAACAGGAGAAATCTTGTTCCACGTTTTTTATGCTTTTATTGTCGGCTTCCTCACGGATTGTCCCGGAGATAGTCCTCTTTTGTAATCATCATTTGCAGAAATCCATCCTCCACACCCAGTTCCCGGAAACCTGCCTTGCGGTGGGTTTCCCATGCGGCTATTTCGTTACGGGCAACCTCAAAATCATTGTGGATTCTGGAAATGCCGCAGACACGGAACGCATGATCCAGCATCAGCTTCAGCGCCGAAACGGCATACCCCTTCCCACGGAAGGGTGCATAAATCACGATGCCCATATCCCACCAGTCCTTTTCCGGCGTATAGTGAAAGTTCACATCCCCCAGCCATTCTCCATCGGAGCAGCGCTTGATATAGGCATAGAAACGCTCCGGCTCGTGTCCGACCAAGCTTTTGTAGCAGTCGGGCAGCACCTCGTCCGGGTAGTCCACGCAGCCGGTGTCCCGGTGGTAGCCGTCATAGTCAACATCCCAATTTGCGTTGTAAGACATGGTTTCCGGATCGGAGGTCATCTTCTGAAAAAACCACATATCTTCCAGTTTTGGGATGTACAGTTCCAGTTTTTCCATTTTGCTACCTCACATTGTTTCTTATTTGCACCTTTCGGAAGGTAGTTTCCGTCATGGCGATCATCAGAATGCCAAAGAGCAGAATGTACACCGGGAACAGCCGGATGCTGATGTGGTTTGCAATCAGGCCAAACACAGGCGGCACAAAGGTAGAGCCCACATAGGCGCTGGCCATTTGGATGCCGATGATGGCCTGGGAATTTTCCGCTCCGAAATTTCCCGGGGTGGCGTGGATGATGCTGGGGTATACCGGGGCACAGCCCAGGCCAATGATGACCAGCCCCGCCAGAGCCGGGAGGTTGCCGCCCCAGGGCAGCAGCACGCAGGCAATGCCCACACCCATCACGGCGGCCCCAAGGCGGATCATGGTTCTGTCCCCCAGTTTTTCCGACACCAGACCGGACAGGAACCGCCCGGCGGTGATGCCGATATAAAACAGCGCGCCGAAAGCGGCAGCCACTTCCTTGGTAATCCCCCGGGCCTCCACCAGGAAGCTGCTGGCCCAAAGCATGGTGGTGCTCTCGGCGGCGCAGTAGGCGAAGAAGCCAATCAGAAGGCTGGGCACGCCCCGGATTTTCAGAGCGCCGGAAATGCCGAGGATTTTTCCATTTTCTTCCTCAGTTTCGCCCTTTTGGTGAATTTTCCACACCGGCAGGGTCAGAACCAGCACCAGGGCAATGGCAAACTGAATCCCGCCCACCATCCGGTAGCCGGTCTGCCAGACGCTGTGCATCAAGGCCCAGCTCATCACATAGGGACTGACAATGGTGCCCACGCCCCAGAAGCAATGCAGCCAGCTCATATGCCGGGAGCTGTAGTGCAGGGCAACGTAGTTATTCAGGGCTGCGTCAATGGCCCCGGCACCCAGGCCGTAGGGAATGGCCCAGAGGCAGAGCATCCAGAAAGCGCTGGCGGTGGAAAAACCCCACAGAGAAATAGCTGTCAGCACCACGCTGGCCACGGTCACATACTGGGTACGAAATTTTTGGGTGAGCCGCTCGGACAAGAGACTGGAGCAAATAGTTCCTCCGCTGATCATCATGGACACAATGCCCATGTAGGAAATGGGAACGGAAAAAACTTCCCGCATGGTAGGCCAGCCGGAACCCAGCAGAGAATCCGGCAGTCCCAGGCTGATAAACGCCAGGTAAATCAGAGATAGGAGCAGCAAATACATAACATTCTCCCTCAAATTTTTTCTTTTTACACAGAGACAGGCAGAGAATAATCTCTGCCTGAATCGTTCATTTCTTACCCGTTTTCCAAATAAGGTGGGTAATCCCCATAGAAATCATGCCCAGAATCAGATAAATTCCGGCGTAGACCAGGAAGGCCGGTTCTCCCATGCCGAAAAAAGCCCAGGTTCCCAGGATGAACAGTGCCGACGTCAGAATGGGCAGGCTCCACAGAACCTTCCTCCCTTTCCCGGAAAAGATTCCCATGGCAATGGAAAAAATGGGATTGACTCCGAAAAACAGGAGAAAACACACCGCCATGGCGGCATCCCCTTTTACAAAGTTCACCGTCAGCCAGGGCAGCAGCACCATGATGGCGGCAGAAACTGCCAGCCCCATCAGATAAGGTTTTTTCATTGGGTGCATTCCTCTCTTCTGTTTCCGGACTCGTCAAAGTTTTTCTTCAGCGCCCGTTCCACCGGCATAATGGAGCCAAGCAGTGGAATCAGCTGCAGCAGACAAATGGCTGTGGAAACCCATCCGATGGTATTCTCGTCCTTGCCCAGCACTGCCAGCATGGGAATCACGGAAACAACCAGCACTGCCCAACCCCAGCGCACCCAGATTTTTCCACAGGTGCGGTGGGCAAAGGCCCAGGTATCCACATTTTTCATGGATCTTCTGGTGCGGTAGCCAAAGAGGGGGTTAATCTTCTTCGGCGGTTTTTTGAGAAAATACCAGCCAATGCCGATCATAATCACCGGAACCAGCAGGTTGGTTGCCAGCATGAACAGCCAAAATCCCATAACAGCCTCCCGTTATCGCACAAAGGAGGTGCTCAAGGTGCAGCTCCAGCTCTCCCCGGGCAGCAAAATGGCGGCGGCGGGCTTTTCTTCCCAGTTGGTGCTGCCGTTTTCGCTGCTGGGCAGGCTGTGCCAAGGCTCGATGCAGACGAATTTTGGCATGCCGGGCTTGCTCCACAACAGGGTGTAGGGGAAGTCTCCGATGTTGCACACCACGCCACGACCGGTACCCTTTTCATATAGACCCAGGGTCTGGGATTGGAGGTTTACCATGCAGTGGCTGTCATTCTGGAACAGGTTTTCATCCACAGCCAGGGTCTGGATGTTGGCACCCAGCTGATAATAGTCCCCGTGCATCAGGCCATAGGGCAGGTTGTTGATACAGATGGGAGACTCCATCTGGGAAAACCGCAGCTCATAGTCGGTAGCCTGGTGCTTGTCGTCAAAGGGTACGGTGAAGGCCGGGTGGTAGCCGATGCCGAAGGGCATCTTCTCTTCGTCCAGATTTTCCACCGTCAGAGTGTGATGCAGGGTGTCGTTTTCCAGGGTAAAGGTGGACACCAGCCGGAAATCATAAGGAAACTTTGCCAAGGTTTCGGCATTGGCGCACAGCTCCAGTACCACGGTGGTTTCGTCCCGGTCTACCAGAACATGCTCCATGTTCCGGGCAAAGCCGTGCTGGGTGGCTTCAAAGGTCTTTCCCTTGGCTACGATTTTGTTATCCACAACCTTTCCCGCATGGGGGAAGAGGATGGGAGCATGGTAGCCCCAGACTGCCGGGTCTGCCTGCCACATATGCTCCACACCGTCGCATTTGCGAATCACGCTCTTCACCTGGGCGCCCCAGGTGGTAACGGTTGCTTTCAGGTACTCATTTTCGATGGTGTATTCCATACTATGTTCCTCCTTACGTTACGCCAAAATGAAGGCTTTTGCGGCAAAGTAAATCAGCACCACTGTGCCCAGCACAATCCGGTAGACGCCGAAGGCGGAGAACGAGTGCTTGCGGACGTATTCCATCAGGGCCTTGATTACCAGCAGGCTCACCAGGAAGGACACCACGCTGCCGATAATGAGAACCCAGATTTCCGTGGAAGTGGCGCTGACCCCGCTGGCCAGGAATTTCAGCAGCTTGATGGCGGAAGCGCCCAACATTGTGGGAATGGCCATGAAGAAGCTGAACTCTGCACCGGCGCTGCGGCCCACACCGATCAGAATAGCGCCCAGAATCGTAGAGCCGGACCGGGAGGTGCCGGGAATCAGGCTCAGGCACTGGAAGGCACCAATCAGCAGAGCGGTTTTATAATCAATGTCGTGAACGTCCTGAATCACCCGGCAGTGCTTGCCCTGGTTGCGCCGCTCCACCAGAATGAAGGCGATACCGTAGACAATCAGAGCAATGGACACCACAATGCCGTTGTGCAGATGCGCATCCATCCAATCGTCAAACAACACGCCCACCACGCCGGAGGGGATAATGGCGGCCACCACCTTAAACCACAGATCCCAGGTCTGACGCTTTTCCTTCCCGTTTTTGCTGGGAGAGAAGGGGTTGAGCTTGTGGAAGAACAGCACAATCACCGCCAAAATGGCGCCCAGCTGGATGACCACGTCGAACATGCTCCGAAATTCCTCGGACACATTCAGATTGATAAATTCATTGAGCAGAATCAGGTGACCTGTGGAGGAAATGGGCAGCCATTCCGTGACGCCCTCCACAATGCCGAACAGAACCGCTTTGAGTAATTCGACCATAATCGTTCCTTTCCCATGGAAAATTCAAATTTTGGAAAAATCCTTTCCAGACGGAATCATCATACCCCGAAACCGGATAATTTGCAAGCAGAAGTTTGCGTTCACAAATTGCCGGCTTACTCTTTACAAATTGTTCACTCCCCCATCCATTTTTGCGGTATAATAGGGTAAAAAGAAAAGAAATAGAAAGGGAGGAATTTTCTCATGGCTGTCTCCGTTTTGATTGTTGAGGACGACCGTAATATTGCAGAACTGCTGCAGATGTACCTGGAAAAGGAGGGCTATGCCGTTACCGTTGCCGCCGATGGCGGTCAGGGTCTGAGCAAGTTCCGGGCCATCAAGCCCGATCTGGTACTGCTGGATGTGATGATGCCGGTGATGGACGGCTGGACGGTGTGCAAGACCATTCGTGCCGAATCCCAGACCCCGGTGATCATGCTCACCGCCAAGGGAGAAACCGACGACAAGGTGTCGGGCCTGAAATCCGGCGCAGACGATTACATCACCAAACCCTTTGAAATGAAGGAAGTCCTGGCCAGAATTGAAGCGGTTCTGCGCCGCAGCAGCGGTGTCACCGCGGAAAAGAAAGCCCGCCGTCTGGTCTTTGACAAGCTGATTATCGACATGGATGCCTTTGAGCTGACCGTGGACGGCAAGAAAATCGACACACCCCCCAAGGAGATGGAGCTGCTTTACTACCTGGCCTCCTCTCCCAACCGGGTCTACACCCGCAACCAGCTGCTGGACGAGGTTTGGGGCTTTGACTACTTCGGCGACAGCCGCACCGTAGACGTACACGTCAAGCGTCTGCGGGAGAAGCTGGAAGGGGTCAGCGAAAGCTGGAGCCTGAAAACCGTCTGGGGCGTGGGCTATAAGTTCGAGGTGCTGTAAGGATGAAATCCTCCTTCAGCCGCAGCTTCACCACCGCTGCCACCATTTTGCTTCTGGCACTGACCATTCTGGGCGCCTCTTTTCAATATCAGGTGAAAGAATACCTGGTAGATGCCACAGTGTCGGGTCTGGAGCAGGATGCTCAGGTCTTGGCCAATCTGGCTGCGGCTTATAACGTAGGCGGAACCCTTTCCAACCGGGAATTGCTCCTGAATCTGAATGTGGTATCCCAGGTTACCAATGCCGATGTGGTTATCTGCGACAGTGACGGCTACATTATCCTGTGCTCCGATGCCCTGTCCGGCTGTCAGCATCAGGGTTTGCAGCTGAACCAGGAGTATTTGCAGAAGGTTTTTGAAAATGGTTCCGACTCGGCCACCGGTCACATTGACGGGCTGTACGAGGAAGAGCGCTACGTAGTCTCCGCCCCCATTGTCAGCAACGACGCGGCCACCGGACTGGTCATCGTCTCCGTGCCCACCCTGACCACAGGAAAGACCCTGAACCGAATTTCCAACATTTTCCTCACCGCCGCCGTGTTTGTGGTGCTGATCTCCGTTCTGGCGGTGACGGCCTTTGCCCGGCGGGAAAGCAAACCCCTTCGGGACATGGCAAAAGCCGCCAATGACTTCGCCCATGGCAACCTGGAAGCCCGGGTTCGGGTGGAGGAAGATTACTCCGAGGAAGTGGAGGAACTGGCTCTGGCGTTCAACAACATGGCCTCTTCCCTGCAAAAGAGTGAATACCGCCGGCAGGAATTTGTAGCCAATGTCTCCCACGAGCTGAAAACCCCCATGACTACCATTTCCGGCTACATCGACGGCATTCTCGATGGAACCATCCCCCCGGATCGCCGGGCTCATTATCTGCAGATTGTCTCCGATGAAACCAAACGACTGAGCCGACTGGTGCGCAGTATGCTGGACATCAGCCAGCTGCAGCAGGAGCAGGGCATTCCTGAAGAGCAGAAGATCCACTTTGATCTGGAAGAATGCGCCGGACAGGTGCTGATTACCTTTGAAAAGAAAATTAACGACAAGGGGATCAATGTGGACGTGGACTTCCCGCCCCACCCGGTATTTACCGTGGCCAATCAGGACTCCATCACCCAGGTGATCTACAACCTGATTGACAACGCCGTGAAATTCTGTCCCCGGGGCGGTACCCTGGGCCTGAAAATCCGGGAGGGAAACAGCAAAGCCTATGTTTCCGTCTCCAACGACGGCGATACCATCCCGCCGGAGGAGCTGCCCCTGGTATTTGACCGGTTCCACAAGCTGGACAAATCCCGTTCCCGAAACCGGGACGGCTGGGGTCTGGGACTTTACATCGTCAAAACCATCGTGTGCAGCCACGGAGAGAATATCTCCGTCAGCTCCAAGGATGGCAAAACCGAATTTACTTTTACCATGCCTTTGGTTACCTGAGCATTTTTTATCCCCGGATTGGGAGGTATCTCTATGGAACAACGCCACAATTACACAGATTGGGATGACAGCGTCTACGGCACCGGCCGCACGGAGCCGCCCAAGCACCGCAGCGGGCTGCTTGCCATGATGCTGATTCTGATTATTTTTCTGTGCGGTATTATCACCGTACTGGGTGTTCTGAATGTCAAGCTGTTTCAGCAGCTGCAAAATCGGGACCCAGCTGAACTGTCCATTTCCTTCCGGGATGTGGAAACCCAGCCTCAGGAAACGGAAGCTGCGGAAACCAAACCCAAAGTTTCCCCTTCCCGCCAGGCTGCCACCATCAATCTGCAAAGCTCCCCTGCCAGTGTGGAAAATGTTCCCACAGAGGGCGGACTTTCTCTGCAGGAAATCTATGAGCGCAATATTGACAGCGTGGTATCCATCAGCGCCATTCTCACCGGCGGCAGCTCCACCGGCACCGGCGTGATTCTGACAGAGGACGGTTACATTGTCACCAATGCCCATGTGGTGGAAAATGCCGCCGCCATTTCCGTACAGCTGACGGATCAGGATATCTTCCAGGCCCAGGTCATCGGCACCGATGAGCTTTCCGACCTGGCGGTGCTGAAAATTTCCGCCTCCGGTCTGACCCCCGCCCAGTTTGGAGATTCCTCCAGCCTGCGGGTAGGCGATACGGTAGTTGCCATCGGCGATCCTCTGGGCGTGGAATTCCGGGGCACCTATACTGACGGCATTATTTCCGGCATTGACCGGGATGTGGATATGGATGGACGAACCATGACATTGCTGCAGACCAACGCCGCCCTGAACTCCGGCAACTCCGGCGGCCCCCTGATTAACTGCTACGGTCAGGTCATCGGCATCAACACCATGAAAATCGGTGCCTTTACCGACAAGGCCGGCGTGGAGGGTCTGGGCTTTGCCATTCCCAGCACCACGGTAAAAACCATTGTCGATCAGCTGATTTCTCAGGGTTATGTCTCCGGACGGCCTACTCTCGGCATCAGCGGTGAAGGACTTTCCAGTTTTTACCAGCACTATTACCGGATGCCCGCCGGTCTGTATATCACCCAGGTTTCCCAGTCCAGCGAAGCCTACGAAAAAGGCGTGGAGGAAGGAGACCTGCTTCTGAGCATCAACGACACCCCTGTTACCAGCATGGACGATCTGAAATCCACAATATTCAGCTGCGAAGTTGGCCAGACGGTACAGGTTACCATCTACCGGGGCGGCCAGCAGTATCTGCTGGAACTGACCCTGGAAGAGGACAGAGGATAGAAACGCAATTTTTGCAAAACAATCGAGGTCATACTATGGAACCAATTTATCAACAGGATTTTGAAATCACCGACGCTTATGTTGACCGCTACGGCCGGCTGAAGCCCTCCACCATTTTGTACTTTGCCCAGGAGGTAGCCGGACAGCACTGTATGGAGCTGGCCCTGGACTATGAAACTCTGGCCCGGCAGCGGCTGTTCTGGGCTGTAACCCGGCACCGGGTACAGGTCAGCCGGATGCCCATGGTGGGCGAAACGCTGCACATTGAAACCTGGCCCATGCCCACCACCCGGGTTGCTTACCCCCGGAGCATGGTGGCCTACGACAGCCAGGGCCGGGAGTGCTTCCGCTCCATCAGCCTCTGGGTTCTGATGAACCTGGACACCCGGAACATGATTCTGCCGGGCAAGAGCGGCATCAGCGTGGTAGGCACCCTCCGGGGCAACGAACTGGCCAGCCCCACGGGACTGATGGCAAAGCCTCTGGGCAGTCATCGTCAGCGGCCGGTATGCTTCACTGACTTGGACCGCAACGGCCACATGAACAACACCCGCTACTTAGACTGGATTGACGATCTGCTGCCCAGTCCCTTCCACGCAGAGCACACCATGAAAGAATGCACCGTCTGCTATTTAAGCGAAGCCCGGGAGGGCCAGAACCTGAATCTGCAATGGGGTTTTGTAGACGGCGGCGCTCTCCAGGTGGACGCTCACCGGAAAAATACCGAGGACAAGGACGAGCGTATCTTCTCCGCCCGGGTTTTGTTTGACTGATGTTTTCCGTTGTTATGTAAATCCTGCGAAACTCCACAGCTTTTGTCGAAGCTGTGGAGTTTTTTTGACAGGCTGGTCAGAACCCAGGATTTTCCAAGGGTTTTTCTGTCGACAGCTGTGGAAAAACCTGTGGAGATTGTGGAAAACTCCTGTGAATAACCGAAATGCCCCTTTTTACACGATTGCGTTATGTTAACTTATAGTGCCCGGAAATGGCGGTCATTTGTACATTTCGCACATACATTTTCCAGTAACTTCCAGTCTTTTTCCAGCCAAATCTGGTAAAAACTGCTAACTCTCCGTTTTTCCACAGCCTGCCCGGATTTATCCGGGTATTTTCTTTTTTCGCAAAAAATGTTAGGATGGGTGTAACCTTTCTCCTTCCCAAACTTACTTTCAGGGTGAGCAACAAAAAGAAAGGACGTGACAACTGTGGACGATGCGAATATTCTTCGATTGTATTTTGCCCGGGACGAGCAGGCCATCCGGGAAACCGACCAAGCCTACGGCCGCAAGCTCTATGCCCTGTCCCAGCGGATTCTGGGCAGCCGGGAGGACGCCCAGGAAAGCGTGAACGATACCTACCTGCAGACCTGGCGCAGCATTCCGCCCCAGAAGCCCCGGTATTTTTATGCGTTTCTGGCAGCCATCTGCCGCAACCTCTCCCTGAACCGCCTGGACTGGAATCTGGCCGCCAAGCGAAAGGCAGAGGTGGTATCCTTAAGCCAGGAAATGGAGCTGTGCATTCCAGACAAACGGCAATCAGATCAAATGGAATCCCGGCAGCTGCGGCAGATTCTGGAAAGTTTTCTGGACGCGCTTCCCAAGGAACACCGGCTGATTTTCCTGCGGCGGTATCTGTACATGGACACCATTGCCGAAATTGCCGCCCGGTACGGTCTCAGTGAAAACAATGTCAAAACCCGGCTGCACCGCACCCGAGAAAAGCTGCGCAGTTTCTTGCAGCAGGAAGGAGTCTATTTATGAACGGAAAAGGTTTGCTCACAGAGCTGGGAAATATCCATGAAAAATACTACATGGAAGCAGAAACCGGCAGTCTTTCTACCACCTCAAAAATCCGCCGCCCCCTGCTCCTAGCCGCCCTCATTGCCCTGATGCTGCTGTTGGTGGGATGCGGTGTTGTGTACATGCTGAAAATGCAGAATCTGAAACTTGGTCAGTCCCAAGTCACCGAGCAGCGTTGGGATCAGGAGCAGCACACCATGGTGGAGCAGACGCTTTCCCAGCAGACCCTGACCCTCAGCGGCCTGAAAGGCACCCCCAGCTATCAGGCTGCCCAGGAATGGTACGAATTTGAACAGACTTATGATCCCGACCACCAGATCTTTTTTTCAATAAAAGACAATCCCACCGAGTTCCCAGAAAAATATGATTTCTACAATCCCTATTCCCAGGAAATGGTGGACAAGATTGATGAAATCTGCAATAAATACGATTTGCAGCTGATTGGTGCTCCCGTAAAGGCGCAGAGTGCGAACACCATGCTGGACTATCTGGGCATTGACAGCATTTTTCTGCCCGGTGCGCCTGCAGAAGCATCTGCCGATTGGGCATCGTACTACGAAGGCGGTTACTTCCAAACAGATGTGACCTTCCGGATCACGGAAGGCGAGGACGCTTGGCCTTTTCACAGTATGCTGCGTTTTTGCTACAGCCCGAAAAATTGCTTTAACAATGATTTGTTTGCACTGACAGGGGAGGATTGGCAGGAGCGAAACTACACCACCAGTTCCGGACAGGATGTATTGATCCTCCGCTCTCCCACAGTGTGGGAAAGCTGGGTGTTCTGCGATTTGGGGGATGCCACCGTTAACTTGCGGGTGGAAACCATCGACCAAGTTTATACGGATGAAAACGGATATCCGGAAGTGATTGAAACGCCTATGACCGACGAACAGCTCAATCAGATTCTGGATACCATCAACTTCCACCTGGAAATCCATCCCGGCGACCCTTCCATTCTGGAAGGCCAGCAATCCAGCACCAATCTGTCCCAGACGCAAAACGGATATACCATAGAGGTAAAGCAGGTTTTCACGGACGGTCACAGAACCGCCATTACCCTGGGACTGACTGCTCCGGAAGATGTGGATCTGGAACAATATCTGGATGAACCGGGAATTCATTTCGACCATTGGCGGTATAATCTGAATGCAGGAGATACTGGCAGCGGCAGTGACACCTTAAGCTTCAGAGTGGATAACGACGGGAAAGCCAACACCATTGAAATCTTTGGCCAGATGGAAAGAAATGTCAAAGAAGGTTTGGCCTTTCCCCAGGGTATCAGCTGCAGCCTGTTTCTGGAAAATCTTTATGTGGGCACATGGGGCGACCCGTTCAACGCACTTTTGTCCGTGGAAGGCGTCTGGAATTTTGACATTACCCTGGACGAAGGAGACTGGCAGGCACTGGAATTTGTCAGCGACCCCATCACCGTTAAAGTCAGCACTGGCTGGGATGTGAACGGCAACGATGTATTTGAGGATGTCACCATTACCTCTTTAACCCTCAGAAGGTTCGGCGGAATGTTCACCAGCACCTGGGACCAAGGTGCTTTGGATATGGCGGATTACGGTGCCGGGAAATTCCCAACAGTAGTGCTGAAAGATGGGACGCAAATCAGGCTGCGGGGTGATTTGGAGCCTCTTGATTCGGAGAAAGAGGGATCCATGATCCCCCTGGAGGAAGTAGACCATCTGGTTCTCATGGATGGTACAGTGCTATACCCGGTAAATACGGTATCAGAATAATACCAAACAGAAAGCCCCAGGCAAATTGCCTGGGGTTACCGCTTATTTCAGTCGTTTTTCCAAGGTTGCGGCGTTGAGGGCCGTCAGGTAAACCCGGTCAAAGCCGTATTCGGAAGTCACCACAAAGGACTTGGGCAAATCGTCACAGGGAACCACTTCTCCTGCTTCCTCGCTTTTGCTCAGAAACTCCCGGGTGCGCTTGGAGGTGGAGGTGTTGTCCAGGTCAAAAATGCCCACGATGCACTTTTCCCGCACCGCCATGTCGTTGCCGATGGATAGATACATGGTTTCACCTCTTCCGCAGTTTCCACTGCTGCACCGCCAGCTCGTCGCAGCGGTTGTTCTTGGGGTTGTCAGCGTGGCCCTTGACCCAGTGATAGTGCAGCGTATGCACCTGGGTCAGTTCCAGCAGCCGCTGCCACAGGTCCGGGTTCAGGGCGGGTTTTTTGTCGGACTTGACCCAGCCCCGCTTTTTCCAGCCCCAGGCCCAGCCCTTTTCCAAAGCGTCGATGACATACTTGCTGTCGGAGTACAATTCCACGATACAAGGCTCTTTCAGGGCTTCCAGCCCCCGGATCACCGCGGTCAGCTCCATCCGGTTGTTGGTGGTGCTGTCCTCGCCGCCGGAAAGCTCCTTTTCATGGCCTTCCCACTCCAGGATGGCCCCCCAGCCTCCCGGGCCGGGGTTGCCGGAGCAGGCGCCGTCGGTGTACAGGGTGATGGTTTTCACTGCTGGGCTTCCTCTTCCATGTTCTCCACCCGCTCCAGGGATACCACCTGATTGCCTTCTTCAATCCGCATGACAATCACGCCCTGAACGTCCCGCTTGTAGACGTTGATGGAGGAGGCAGGAATCCGGATGATGACGCCGCCGTTTTCAATCAGCATCACGTCGTCATTTTCACCCACTACCCGGCAGCCGGCCACGTTGCCGGTTTTGGCAGTGATGTTGTAGTTCTTCAGGCCCTTGCCGCCCCGGCTCTGGGCGCACTTCTCCCCGTTGGGGCCGGTGCGCAGATATTCCGACAGCTCCGTACGCTTGCCGTAGCCCTTTTCCGTTACGGTGAGCAGGGTCTTGCCCTCTTCCGCCTTTTCCGCGCCAACGACGAAGTCTCCGGGGCTGAGGGTGATGCCCTTGACACCGGCGGCGTCCCGTCCCATGGGACGGACGTCGGTTTCGCTGAAGCAGATGGCGTAGCCCTGGGCGGTGGCCAGCAGGATATTGTCGCTGCCGCTGGTGTGGATGACGTTGATCAGATGATCGTCCTCGTCCAGGGTAATGGCCCGAATGCCGCCCTTACGGTTGGTTTTCAGAGACAGGAAAGGCACCCGCTTGACGGTACCCTTCCGGGTGACCATCATCAGGTAGTCGTCCTCGCTGAACTCCCGGGTAATGACCATGGCGGTGACGGACTCACCCTGCTCCAGAGGCAGCACGTTGACAATGGCGGTACCCCGGGCGGTGCGGCCTGCCTCGGGAATCTGGTAGCCCTTGCGGTGATGCACCCGGCCCAAATCCGTAAAGAACAGCATATGGTCATGGGTGGAGGCAATGGTCAAAGACTTGACGTAGTCCTCCTCCTTCAGGTTCTGGGCGTTGACGCCCCGGCCGCCCCGGCTCTGGGTCCGGTAGGTATCCACGGGCATCCGCTTGATGTAGCCTTCGTTGGACAGGGTAAAGGCGCAGGTTTCCTCTTCGATGAGATCTTCGATGTCGATCTCGTCCTCCACGTCCTGAATCAGAGTCTTACGCTCGTCGCCGAACTTGTCCCGGATCTCGATCAGCTCTTCCCGGAGGACACCCTTGAGCTTGTTCTCATCGGACAGCAGCTCCAGATAGTAGTTGATTTTTTCCAGAAGTTCGTCGTACTCGTTTTGCAGCTTCTCCCGGTCCAGGCCCTGGAGGGCTTTCAGGCGCATATCCAGGATGGCCTGGGCCTGGACATCATCCAGGTTGAACCGATCCATCAGACGCTGCTTGGCGTCGTCGTAGGCGGTACGGATGATGTGGATAACCTCGTCAATGTTATCCTGGGCAATGAGCAGGCCTTCCAACAGGTGGGCCCGCTCCCGGGCTTTTTTCAGTTCATACTGGGTCCGGCGGGTCAGCACCTGTTCCTGATGATTCAGGTACTCGTCGATAATCTGCCGCAGGGACAGAATCTTCGGCTGCTTCTGATCGTCCACCAGAGCCAGCATAATGATGCCGAAGCTGCTTTGCAGCGCCGTCTGCTTGAACAGGTTATTCAGCACGACCTGAGGATTGGCGTCTTTTTTCAGTTCAATGACCATCCGCATACCGTTGCGGTCGGTTTCGTCCCGGAGGTCGGAAATACCGTCCAGGCGCTTGTCCTTGACCTGGTCGGCAATGCTCTTGATCAGCTGGCGCTTGTTGACCTGGTAAGGCAGTTCGGAAACGATAATCCGCATCCGGTCCTTGCCGAATTCTTCAAATTCGGTTTTGGCCCGAACCACCACCTTGCCCCGTCCGGTGGCATAGGCTGCCCGGATGCCGCTGCGGCCCATGATGATGCCGCCGGTGGGGAAATCCGGGCCGCTGATGTGCTCCATCAAATCGGGCAATGTGGCCTCCGGGTCATCCAGCACAGCCACACAGGCATTGATGACTTCCGTCAGATTGTGGGGCGGAATATTGGTAGCCATACCTACGGCGATACCGGAGGAGCCGTTGACCAGCAGGTTGGGGAACCGGCTGGGCAGAACCCTGGGTTCCTTCCGGCTTTCGTCAAAGTTGGGGTCCCAGTCTACCGTGTCCTTATCAATGTCGCGAAGCATTTCGTTGGACATTTTGGACAGACGGGCTTCGGTGTAACGGTAAGCTGCCGGGGGGTCGCCGTCCACGGAGCCGAAGTTGCCGTGGCCGTCCACCAGCAGATAGCGCATGGAGAAATTCTGGGCCAGACGAACCATGGCGTCGTAGACAGAGCTGTCGCCATGGGGATGGTATTTACCCAGCACGTCACCGACACAGGTGGCAGACTTTTTGAAGGGTTTGTCCGAGGTCAGGCCGCTTTCGTACATGGTGTACAGAATCCGGCGGTGTACCGGCTTCAGGCCGTCCCGCACGTCGGGCAGGGCACGGCCGACGATGACGGACATGGCATATTCGATGTAGGATTTCTCCATTTCCTCCACCAGGTTGCTCTCGGTGATCACCTGGTCGGGGAAGCGGATATCCTCGGGTTGATAGCTGCGGTTATGTGCCAAAAAGGACACCTCCAGTGTTTGTTTTTCCCATTGGGAAGGTCAGAACATGCCCTTTCCCATCAAATATCGATATTGACCGCATACTTGGCGTTGTGTTCAATCCACTCTTTTCTCGGCTCCACCTGCTCGCCCATCAGGACGGTGAAGATCTCGTCCGCCCGACGGGCATCTTCCAGGGTGATCCGGCGCAGGGTGCGCTTTTCCGGGTCCATGGTGGTCTCCCACAGTTCGTGGGCGTCCATTTCACCCAAGCCTTTGAACCGGGAAATTTCCACCTTGGCGTTGGGGTTGTCCGCCCGGAGCTGAGCGGAAACCTGATCCCGCTGCTCGTCGGAGTAGGCAACCTTCACAGTCTTGCCCCGGGTCAGCTTGTAAAGAGGCGGCACGGCGGAGTAGACGTAGCCGTTTTCAATCATGGGCCGCATGTAGCGGAAGAAGAAGGTCAGAAGCAGGGTGCGGATATGGGCGCCGTCCACGTCCGCATCGGACATGATGATGACCTTGTGGTAGCGCAGCTTTTCGATGTCAAATTCCTCACCGATGCCGCCGCCCAGGGCCACGATCAGCGGATAGAGCTTGTCGTTGCCGTAGATCTTGTCGGCTCTGGCCTTTTCCACATTGAGCATTTTACCCCACATGGCCAGAATTGCCTGGAACCGGGAGTCCCGGCCCTGGATGGCGGAGCCGGCTGCGGAGTCACCCTCGACGATGTAAATTTCGCACAGTTCCGGGTTGCGCTCGTTGCAGTCCTGGAGTTTGTCGGGCATCTGTCCGGATTCCAGGCCGGTTTTCCGGCGGATGGATTCCCGGGCCTTCCGGGCCGCTTCTCTGGCCCGGTTGGCCATCATGGCCTTGTCCAGAATGGCCTTGGCGGTCTGGGGATGTTCCTCAAAGTACACCGCCAGCTGCTCGTTCACCAACTGGTCCACCAGGGTGCGGATATAGGCGTTGCCAAGTTTGGCCTTGGTCTGGCCTTCAAACTGGGCATCGGTCAATTTAACGGAGATGATGGCGGTGATGCCCTCCCGGCAGTCCTCGCCGGAGACCTTGTCGTCGCCTTTGATGATGCCGTTTTTCACGCCGTAGGCGTTGAGCACCCGGGTCAGGGCAGTTTTGAAGCCGGTTTCATGCATACCGCCTTCCGGGGTGCGCACGTCGTTGGCAAAGGACATCAAAAATTCGTTGTAGCCGTCGTTATATTGCAGGGCGACTTCCGCGGAGGCGTCCCCCTTGGTGCTGCGCATATAGATAATATCCTCGTGGAGAGGGGTTTTGTTTCGGTTGCACCAGGCGGCAAATTCCCGGATACCGCCTTCGTAGCACATCACATCGGAAATGTCGTCGGCGGTGCGGTTATCGGTGATGGTGATGGACAGGCCTGCATTCAGGAAGGCCTCTTCCCGCATCCGCTCGTGGAGGGTTTCGTAATCGTAAACCAGGGTGTCGAACATCTCCGGGTCAGGCTGGAAGGTAACTTCCGTACCAGTTTTTTCCGTCTTGCCCACAATGGTCATTTCCTGGGTGATGTGGCCCCGGGCAAATTTCATTTCGTAGATATTGCCGTTCTTATGAACCCGGACTTTCAGCCACTGGCTCAGGGCGTTGACAACGGAAGCGCCCACGCCATGGAGGCCGCCGGAGACTTTATAACCGCCGCCGCCGAATTTGCCGCCGGCGTGCAGAACGGTGTACACCACTTCCAGGGCAGGCCGTCCGGTCTGGGGCTGGATATCCACGGGGATGCCACGGCCGTCGTCGGTGACGGTGATGGAATCGCCGGGGTTGATGGTGACGGTAATATGTTTACAGTATCCGGCCAGAGCTTCGTCAATGGCGTTGTCCACGATCTCATAGACCAGGTGGTGCAGGCCGCTGCTGGAGGTGGAGCCGATATACATGCCCGGACGCTTCCGGACTGCCTCCAATCCTTCCAGAACCTGAATTTGTTCCGCGCCGTATTCCTGTGTTACTTTCGTTTCCTCAGACATAAAATCCTCCTGAAATTGCGCCGTTTATATCATCACATTTCCTTGGTTGATGTGCATGGTTTTTCCCAATTTGGTAAACCGTCCCGGCTCGCAGCAGGTGATAAACACCTGTCCGGAGACGATTTTGTTCAGTACGAAATCCTGCCGCCCCGGGTCCAGCTCGGAAAGCACGTCGTCCAGCAGCAGCACCGGCTCTTCTCCCCACTCCCGGCGCATCAGTTCCCGCTGGGCCAGCTTCAGGCTGATGGCGCTGGTCCGGGTCTGCCCCTGGGAGCCGTAGGCCTTCAGATCGATGCCGGAAAGGGTCACCGTAAAATCATCTTTATGAGGGCCGGTCAGGCACTGGCCGCTTTCCAGTTCCGCCCGGCTGTGCTGCTGCAAATGCTCTTGTAAGTCTTCCGTCAGCTGACTGACCGGTGCAAAGGGGTCTTTCACCGTGGACACCGTCCGGTATTCCAGGGAAAAGTCCTCTTTTCCTCCGGAAAACTGACCGTGAAAGTCCGCCGCTGCCGAGCCCAGGGCTTCATAAAACCGGGCCCGGTAGGAAATCAGCAGCGCCCCTACCTGACACAGCCGCAGATTGTACTCGGGCAGGATGTCCAACACCCGGGGGTCGGTAAAATGATCCTTTAATATCCTGCTTTTCTGCTCCAAAATCCGGTTGTACTGGGTCAGGGCCGCATCGTAATTGGGCCTGAGTTGACATAATGCAGTGTCTGCAAACCGCCGCCGCTGGGCGGCTCCGGCTTTGAGCATCAGCAGATCCTCCGGGCAGAACAGCACCGTGGGCAGCACCCCGGCAATATCGGCAGCGGTTTTCTGTTTCGCTCCGTTTCGCCAGATCTGTCTGGCCCGGCTGCCGGGAAAGAGAACAAAGCGCAGACTTTGCTTGCGCTGCTGGGCAAAAACCGTCCCTTCCACTTCCCCGAAATCTGCTCCGAAGCGGATCAGCTCTGCCGTTTTCTGAGCCCGGAAGCTTTTTCCGCTGCCAAGGTAGGCAATGGCCTCCAAAAGATTGGTCTTTCCCTGGGCGTTATCCCCCACAATCAGATTGACCCCGGGATCAAAGGTAAGCTGGGCTTCCTGATAATTTCGGAAGCTTCGCAATGCAACAGATTCCAGATTCATACCTGGTGCACAATCCGGTAGGTATGACCCTGGAAGGCAAAGGTATCCTCGGGATAGAGCTTTTTGCCCCGCATGGTGCAGACCTCTCCGCTCACTTCCACCTGACCCTCCTGAATCAGGGCCTTAGCTTCGCCGCCGGTGGCAACCAGGTTTGCCAGCTTCATGGCGTCCTGAAGCTTGATATATTCCGTGCCGATGGCAACAGGAATGGCGCCGTCTCTCTTCTTTACAATTACTTTCATACCCTACCTCTTAACCATTCTTGATCCGAACCGGCAGTACCATATAGGCAAAGTCGTATTTGTCATCCACGGGGGTCAGCACAATGGGGCTTAAGCCGTTGGTCAGCTCCAGAGTAACCTCCTGAGCAGGCACCACCCGGAGGGCGTCGGCCAGGTAGCGGACATTGAAGCCGATTTCCAGCTCTTTTCCGTCACCGGCGAAACTGCACCGGTCCTCGGCGGCGCCAATGGTGGTGTTTGTGCGCATCTGCAATTCCTGATTGGAGAAGATGCAGCGCACCGGGCTTTTGTATTTTTCCGAAACAATCAGGCCGACGCGCTCCACGGAAGAGGCCAGCTCCGAAACATTGGCAATGAGCTTGATGGGACAGTCGGTGGGTACAACCCGCCGCCAATCCAAAAATTCGCCTTCCAGCAGCCGGCAGACCAGTGTTGCCCGGCCGATCTGGAACAGGATGTGTTTGGGGCCCAAGGTAAAGGCAGCGTTGTCTTCCGTATCAGAAAGAATCTTTTCCACTTCCTTCAGTCCCGGTGCGGGGACAACGAAATTCATCTCCCGTCCGGTGCCTTCTTCCGGATGGTAAGTCCGGCGGGCCAGACGGAATCCGTCCACCGCTACCGCGGTAATGGTTTCGTTGGTGACCTCAAACTTGACACCGGTGTGAATGGGACGGCCCTGATTTTCCGAAACGGCAAAGATGGTGCCGGAGATCAGTTCCTTCAGCTGGTTCTGGGGGATGGAAATGGCCCGTCCGGAATTGACGTCGGGAAGCTCCGGATAGTCCTCCGCTGTTTCGGCAGAAATGGTAAAGGAAGCGTAACCGGAACGGATGGAAACCTTGAAGCTATCGTCTACCACCACCGTCACCGGCCCTTCGGGCAGACGGCGGATAATGTCACCGAAGAGCTTGGCAGGGAGAATGCACTCGCCGGGGTCAGAGATGTCCGCTTCAATTTCGTAGCTGATGGCGGTCTCCATATTATATCCTGTCAAAGTCAGGTAGTGTCCGGCCTTGCAGAGGATGCCTTCGATAACGGAAAGACTGCTTTTCTGTGCTACGGTACGGCCGGCAATATTCAGACCCGTTACCAGCATGCTTTTTTCACAGGTAAAACGCATAGTCAAGTTCCTTTCTTGTTAGAGAATATACAGATCTATATATCTATCGTAAGTTAAGGTAGTGGTAATAGGGGTAGTAGAAACTTATGTGGAAAACTGGGATTTCCCTTACGGCCCCAAGGATTTTTTCTCCACAGGGCAATGTGTATTTTTCGAAACTTTTCCACAACGCCTGTGGAAGCGAAATTTCGTCGAAACTTTTCCACAGTTTCGTTTTCCACATTCCACAGCCCCTGTGGAAAAAATTAAGCGTAAAAAAAGAGAGAAAAAAGAGCGAGCAAAGCGAAGCGAACTAACCGCTGCACTAGCTATCGTTACCGGGCACGAAGCTAACGCAACCACCGCACCCCGTGCGCCATTAAAGTTCTTTTTGCTTCTTTTTCTTTCAAGAAAAAGAAGTTAGAGGCTGGAGTTAATGTTGGAGGTAACGTCCCGGACGTTGTTCTGCATGTTGGCGTCGCCGTTTTTCAGAGCAACTTCCACTTTCCGGATGGCATAAAGCACCGTGGAGTGATCCCGGCCAAACTCCTTGCCAATGTCCGGCAAAGACAAATTGGTCAGCTTCCGAATCAGATACATGGCAACCTGCCGGGCTTCAGCAGTGCCCTTGTTCTTCTGGGTGCCCCGAAGCACCTGCTCATCTACATTATAGAACTTGCTGACCTGGGTGATAATCAGAGCCGGAGTGGGTACGGCATTGCCTTCGGACTTGAACATGTCGTCAATGGCCCGGGAAATGTTGGGAAGATCCAGAGGCATGTTGTTCAGATCCCGGTAGGCCAGAATCTTTTTTACCGTGCCTTCAATCTGCCGGACGTTGGAAGTAATATTTACCGCAATGTAGTTGCACACTTCGTCGCTGAGGTTCAAGCCCAGCTGCTTGGCCTTGTTCTTGATAATGGCCATCCGGGTCTCGTAATCCGGCGGGTTGATGTCCGCAATCAGACCCCAGAGGAATCGGCTGCGCAGACGCTCTTCCAGGGTGAGCATGTCGTCCGGCTTGCGGTCGGATGTCAGCACAATCTGCTTGTGCTCTTCGTAGAGTTTATTGAAGGTATGGAAAAATTCCTCCTGGGTGGATTCCTTACCGGCGATAAACTGAATATCATCCACCAGGAACAGATCCGCTTCTCGGTATTTGGAGCGGAATTCGATATTTTTACCGTTTTTAATGGCGTCAATCAGCTCATTGGTGAACTGGTCGCCTTTAATGTAGACAATGTTGGCGTTGGGATTTTCCTTGCGGATGCCGTTGGCGATGGCATACAGCAGATGGGTCTTGCCCACGCCGGGAGGGCCATAGAGGAACAGGGGGTTATATACCTGACCCGGGGTCTTGCTGACGGCAATGGCAGCGGAATGGGCAAACCGGTTGGAGGGGCCTACCACAAAATTGTCAAAGGTAAACTGGGGGTTAAAATCCATCGCCGTGGGGGAACTGCCTTTATTCTTCCGGGCGGCCAGCTCTTCGTCGCCGAAAACCAGCAGCTTGGCGTCGGAATTGAAAATCTCTTTCAGGGCGTCATGGATGTAGTCGGTGCAGCGGCGGCGGATGATCTCCCGGCGGAAATCCGAGGGGGAATAGAGAATCAGATTGTTCTCGTTCAGCTCCACCACCTCCGCATCGTCGAACCAGGCCGATACGGTGACAGCGCCCAGCCGTTCTTCCATATGGCTGAGCACCTTGGCCCAGACGTAGGCGGATGAATACATACTATGGCTCCTTTCCATCTCTCTCACAAGCCAAAAAATGAAAACAGGCGGCTTCTGTTTGTACATAATATATCAACTTAAATTTTATCACATTTTACTATAAAAGACAAGTGGTTTTTGGTAATATTCCAAGAATAGCAATGGGAAAGATTCGGGATTTTGCCGAAAGGATGATGGGCAGCCTAACCGGCTGAGAAAATCTGATTCCAGGGCGGAATTCTCTTTACTTTCCTAACCCAATCGGGTAAAATAGCCAGCAAAGGAGGGAAAGTCTATGTTTGATGATCCGAGACGGGAACTGCGCCGGCTGGAAGAAGAGCTGCTGGCGGAAGAAGAAGAGGAAGAAGAATTTGCGCCCAGCGAAGACGAGGAATACGGCGACTATGAGGAATTCTTTGACGAGGACGATCTGAACAATGCCCTCTATGGCTCCGATCAGGGATGGGTGGATAACTTAGACGAACTTCTGTCAGAAGAACCGGAGGTGCGCAACCACGCCAACGGCTACGGCACCCGGATGCAGGCCCCCAAGAAGAAAGAAAAGAAAGCCAAGAAAGCAAAGAAAACGCCGGTATACAAAGAGGAAGAATACGAAGAACTGGACGAGGATGCAGCGGTCTTTGATGAAGATTATAAGGAAAAAGGCATCGGAGGTCTGGTTTTTCTGGCGATTCTGGAAATTATCGGCATTCTGGCGGTGGTACGGTGGTGGATACAATGGCTGGGGTAACAGGACGATTTGCCCCCACGCCTTCCGGGCGGATGCATCTGGGCAATGTATTTGCAGCGCTGCTGGCATGGCTGTCGGTGCGCGCTCAGAATGGGGAAATGGTGCTGCGGATGGAGGATCTGGACACTCTGCGCACCAGTGAGGAAAATGCCCGGATTTTGCGGGAGGATCTTGCCTGGCTGGGGCTTACTTATGACCGGGAAACCCCGGCCCAAAGCAGCAGAAGCCGGGTGTATGACAGATATTTTGAAAAATTGAAGGAACTGGATTTGCTGTATCCCTGCTACTGTACCCGCAGTCAGCTGCACAGCGTCAATGCCCCCCACCTGTCTGACGGAACCTATGTCTACCCCGGCACCTGCCGGAATCTGACGGATGCGCAGCGGGCGGCATTTTCCAGAAGTCCTGCCTGGCGGGTAAAGGTGCCGGATAAAATCTGGCGGTTTACCGATCTGGTTCAGGGGGAATATAGCCTGAATCTTGCCACCGACTGCGGCGACATGGTGGTGCGCCGGGCGGATGGGGTGTACGTGTACCAGCTGGCGGTGACGGTGGACGATGGCGAAGCAGGGGTTACGGAAGTGGTACGGGGAATGGATTTACTTAGCTCCGCACCCCGGCAGATGTATTTGCAGGAGCTGTTCGGATTTTCCCATCCCGTTTATGCCCATGTACCCATGCTGCTGGCTCCCGACGGGCGGCGGCTGAGCAAACGGGATCGGGATCTGGATTTGGGACAGCTGAAATTGCACTTCCAGCCGGAGCAGATTCTGGGAACCCTTGCCCATGCCGCCGGGGTGATTGATCGTCCATGTAAGGTCAGCGCCCAGGAACTGATCGGGGAATTTTCCTGGCAGAAGGTAAAAAAGACGGATATTTGTCTGGACGCATCGCAGCTGCAAGGACAAAGCGTATAGGGGCTTTACCATTTTTAGGGGAAAAGCACCACAAATGGAGAATATTGCCGATCCCTCTCTTGCCAAGCACCACAATTCGGGGTATACTGTATTTATCTGATAAATAAACCATAAGGAGAAATTCACATGGCAAAGAAACCTGTTCTTGTTGTTATGGCAGCCGGCATGGGCAGCCGGTACGGCGGATTGAAGCAGATTGACCCTGTAGGCGTAAAGGGAGAGGCAATTCTGGACTACTCCATTTTTGATGCCTATCGGGCCGGTTTTGAAACCGTTGTGATTATCATTAAAAAGGCCATTGAGAAGGACTTCATGGAAACCGTTGGCAAGCGCCTGGAAAAAGCTCCGGTGGAAATCCGGTATGCCTTCCAGGAACTGAACAAGCTGCCTGCCGGTTATACCGTTCCCGAAGGCCGGACCAAACCTTGGGGCACCAGCCATGCAGTGCTTTGTGCTACCGAGGCCATTGACGGCGCTCCCTTTGCGGTCATCAATGCCGATGACTACTACGGCGCTTCCGCTTACAAGGTCATGTATGACTATCTGTCCCAGAACACCGACCCCTACGGCTACTGCATGGTGGGCTATGAACTGGGCAAAACCGTTACCGACAACGGCAGTGTTGCCCGGGGCATCTGCGAGACCGATGACAATGGCTTTTTGACCGTGGTCACCGAGCGGACCCGGATTGAGAAGTACTCCGGCGGCATCCACTTCACCGAAGATGGGGAAAACTGGGTGGACGTGCCGGCAAACACCACTGTATCTATGAACATGTGGGGCTTTATGCCCAGCTTCCTGGAGGAAATCAATGCCCGGTTCTCCGCATTCCTGGACAAGGCATTGCCTGAGAATCCTCTGAAGTGTGAGTATTTCCTGCCCCTGCCCATTGCCCAGCTGATTCAGGAGAAAAAGGCCACCATCAAGGTGCTGACCTCTCCCGACCGCTGGTTTGGCGTGACCTATGCGGCAGATAAGCCGGTGGTGGTTGCCGAACTGAAAAAGATGACCGATGAGGGCAAATACCCTGACGGTCTGTGGGAGTAATTTTCCTAAATAACGCAGAATAACCCCCGGAAAGCATGGCTTTCCGGGGGTTTTGCTATGTATTTTATTCCTTGGCCTTGCCAAAGATCACAAACAGGAAGGGGCTGAAGCAGCACAGAAAGGTGAAGAAAATTGTGATTTTTCCCGTGATTTGGTACAGTATTTCGGTTAAGATATTGGGCCAGGTCTGAAATATGGAAAGAAGCGCATTGAAGTTGACATTATTGAAGTGCAACTTGAAATTTATCTGCACGACCGTGAGAATCAGGTAAATGCCTGATATGATGGCAGCAGACAGGGCAATTTCTTTTTTTGTCATGCCCCGCAGAAGGAAAAACCCTCCTGCAACCAGAATCAGGAAAAACAACACCCAACTGAAAATGGAACTGCGCACCGGGTCGACGGAAATTTCCGGGATACCGTTCTCTCCCACGGTTTTTACCAGGAAGAAGAACCGTTGCATATACACGCTCAAGTAAAATCCTACCCAACTGCCTGCCAAACATAAAACAGGGACTTTCCACAGATTTTTCATATGCGTTTCTCCTTCCGCTAGGGCAGGATTAACCTGCCCCCATGAGAATCTGCGCAAGTTCCGAATTGGCGTCCAGAATCACGGTCTTTTCGCTGCCGTCCAGGCTGGATTTCAGCGCGTCCAGAGCCAGGGTGAATTCGTAAAAGTCCTTTTTATCCTGGGTATCGTAAGCTTCTGCCAAAAGACGCATATACTCGGCTTCGCCTTCCGCTTCCAGCTTGGCGGCTTCCGCTTCAGCGTCGGAGACGATAATGTTCACCTGCTTGTCCACATCGTTGCGGATGATGGATGCTTCGTAATTGCCGTCGGCGGTGTACTTTTCCGCCATCTGGTTCCGCTCGGAGATCATCCGGTTGTACACTGCGTTCAGGTTACTCTCCGGCAGGTCAAACTGCTTGATCTTCACATCCTCCACCCGGATGCCGTAGGTTTTTGCCAGGGCATCCACATCGGTGGCGATATTTTCATAAATTTCATTGCGCTTGGCTCCGTCTTCCATGTTGATGATGTCCGACTGGGCCAGAGTACCCATGACGGTTTTCAGCTCATTGTAGGTCAGCGCGTCCAGCCGCTGCTCGGCCACGGTCTTGCTGCCCAAAGTCTGGTAGAACAGCTTGGGGTCGGAGATGCTCCAGAGAATGTAGCAGTCCACGGTCATGTTCTGCTTGTCGGAGGTCAGAACTTCGGAAGGCGGGATATCATAAAACTGGGTGGCTTTGCTGAAATATTTTACATTGTCCAGGAAGGGAATCTTGAAGTGCAGTCCCGCCTGATCGGTGGTGCCGATGATCTTGGAGAAGCGGACGGTGCAGGCGTACTCATCTTCCCGGACGGTAAAGGTGGCATTCATGGCAAGAATCGCCAGCAGAAATACAACTATAATAATCAAACCGCTTTTTTTCATTGGGCGTTACCTCCATTGCCGCTCACCAGGGATTCCAGCGGCAGCAGCATCTGCACATCAGAATTGCTGCCGGAACCGGAGTTAATGTACAGTTTCACGCCGGGCAGCACCTGGGAAATGGTTTCATAGTACATTCGGGACCGGGTAATGGCCGGGTTTTGGGCATACTCTGCATACATGGCCTGGAACATAGCCACCTGCTCCTTGGCTTCGTTGATTCGCTTCTGCCGCAGATATTCGGCATTTTGAATCAGCTTGTCCGCCCGGGCCTGGGCATCGGGCAGCTGGGCATTCTGGTAGGCTTTGGCGTCGTTGATGACAGTTTCCGCCTGCTGCTTGGCAGTTTCCACAGCTTTGAAGGCTTCGATAACCTCCTGCGTGGGCGGCTCGGCATCCTGAATCTTCACATCCACCAGGGTCAGACCAATCTGATATTCTTCCAGAATCTGGGAAACCAGATCTTTTACCTGCATCTGGATGTTTTCCTTGCCGTCAGTCAGTACCGCATCCACCGTGGAGGAGCCTACCACATTGCGCACCTGGCTCTGAATCAGATTGCGCAGAATCAGCTCCGGATTGTTGGAAGAATACAGATACTGCACCGGGTCGGAAATCTTGTATTCTACAAAGAAATCCACGTTGACAATGTTGTAATCCCCGGTAATCATGGCGCTTTCTCCCGGATTGACGGTCATTTCTTCGCCGTTCTGATCGTAACCCAGTTCGATTTTCTGATAGACGTTTACATCCACTTTCTGCACGCTCTGAATTCCCAGGGGCAGTTTGAAGTGCACGCCGGCGTCGGTGACATCGGTGACCTTGCCGAAGGTGGTGACCACGGCCTGCTGCTTGTCATCTACGGTGTAGAAGCAGGTTGCCGCCAGACCCAGCACGATCAGCGCCAGGATGATCAGCCCTGCGTTCCGGCCCGCTTTTTTGAAATCGGGCATTTTCTTCTTTTTGGGCGGCTGGTTTCCCGGCCAGCTGTAGGTTCCGTCTTCATTCATGGTTGTTGTCTCCTTTCAAAATTTGTCAGTTTGATATTTTTTCTTCAGCCGGGGGATATCCTCTTCATCAATCCATTCTTCACTGAATCCGCAGCTGCAGCAAAGATACCGGTGTACATTCACTGCGGAAAAGGTCAGTTGGATATTATTGCCGCAGCCGTAGGCACCGGAGTATCCCGGAATTTTCAGAATATCGTGGCTGCCGCATTTGGGACAGGTTATGGTTCTTCTCATTGTTTCTCCTTATAATTCCGCCAAAATTTGCTCTGCCTGGGCTTTGAGCTGATTGGCACGCCAGGTGGTGAGCATGATTTTCAGAACTTTCTCCAGTTTTTCCCGGGCGCCGGGGATTGGCTCCCGGTAGGTGGAGGTGACTGCTACCAGCGCCTGGTCCCAGTTCTCCCGCAGATCGGGAATCCGGGCTGCCAGCCGGACAAAGCAGAAAAACAGCAAGGTGTCGTCCACCAGATCGTCGCTTTCGTCCGCCAGGTCGCCGTTGAGGTAGCCCATCAGCCGGACAATCTGATCCAGATTCATGTTGCCTTTCAGGATGTTCATGTTGATGATCCGGCAAAGCTGCTCCATGCAATAGCGTTTTCCCTGAGGTGGGGGGAGAAATCCCCGCTTGACCCAGTTCTGAATGGTGTAAGGTTCCAGTCCGGTAATGCTGGCTACCTGGCTCAAGGTCAGTCCTCCAGCTAGAAACATAGACTGAAACAGCTTGTCAATCTGATCTGCCTCCTGCCGCCGTCCGCTTAGGGTGGTTCCGGGTATGGTCCACTGCACAGCAATCCCTCCTTTGTGAAAAATTACTTAGTGATTTTTGATTTTAGGCTGCATCTTTGGATAAAATGATAATACCATATGGTTATGTGATTGTCAATAGGGATTATAAGATTTTATTCAATTTTTGTGGCCCGCTTTTTTGCAAATTGCAGAAAAAAAGGAAGCTTCTTTTTCCCGGAAGAAAGTTTTTTGGTCTTTACGAATGGGAAAAAGTGTTGTACAATACACCATATCACAAAATGGGAGGTGTGGGTATGCACTGCTTGAAATGCGGGCGGGAGATGGAAGAAGGTCAGGTTTTCTGCCAGGATTGCTTGCTGGATATGGGCAGGCACCCGGTAGACCCCAATGCGGTGGTGTTCGTTCCCAAAAGGGGAACATCCAATAATTCGAAAAAAGCATCCCGCAAGCGCCAACGCTCCCCGGAAGAACAAATTCTGAAACTGAAACGGAAGGCGCGGCTGCTGACGGCACTGACGATTCTGCTGTTTGCATTGGTGGCTGCCATGATTGTCACAGTGTTTCTGGTGTATCAGCGGTATCAGTTCCCAAGAGGACAGAATTACCGCAGCGTGGCTATGACCACCACCGTGGAAACTTCCGAGGCGGAGACACAGTGAATGTTTCACGTGAAACATACGCTGCTCCTCCCCTACCCCAGTGTTTCACGTGAAACAATCGAAAACATAAGGAGAGAGAAATGGGTAAAATCATTGCCGTAGTCAATCAAAAAGGTGGCGTGGGCAAAACCACCACCGCTGTGAACCTGACGGCTGCCCTGAAGGAACTGGGACAGAAGGTTCTGCTCTGTGACTTTGACCCCCAGGCCAATGCCACCTCCGGTATGGGTCTGGACAAACGGAAAATCAAATACTCCATCTATGATGTGGTCATCAACGACGTCACTCCGGAAGAAGCCATCGTCTCTACCAATTACGGTGACGTGCTGCCGGCCTCGGCAGATCTGGCAGGAGCAGCAGTAGAGCTGATCTCCGCACAGCATCGGGAATTGCAGCTGGAAAAAGCGCTGCAGAAGGTAAAAGGCAACTACGATGTGATTTTCGTGGACTGCCCCCCTTCCCTGGAATTGCTGACATTGAACGGCCTTTGCGCATCCGATGGCATTCTGGTGCCGGTGCAGTGCGAATATTACGCATTGGAAGGTCTGAGCGATCTCATGTCCACATTGCGGATGGTGAAAAAGCGTCTCAATCCCTGCCTGGAGATTTTCGGCGTGGCCCTGACCATGTTTGATGGGCGTACCAACTTCTCCACCCAGGTAGCCCAGGAAGTCCGGCGGCACTTCCCTGGCAAGGTATTTGCCACGGTAATTCCTCGGAATATCCGCCTGGCGGAAGCCCCCAGTCACGGCATTCCCGTGACGGCTTACGACCGCAGCAGCCGGGGCAGCGTGGCCTATCGGGCCATGGCGGAGGAAATTGTGAAGAAGCTGTAATACGGTGCACTGTATTACAGGAAGGAAAGGATGGTTTGATTGGCATCAAACAAAGGTCTGGGCAAGGGCCTGGGCGCTCTGCTGGGTGACTTCGCGGAAGAACCGGCGGAAAGCAGCGCGTATCAGCTTTTGCCTATCTATAAAGTAGAACCCAATCCCGACCAGCCCCGGCAGGACTTTGACGAAGAAGAATTGCAGGCGCTGGCGGATTCCATCACGGTGCATGGGGTGATCCAGCCCCTGACCGTGCGGCAGCTTCCCAGCGGCTACTACCAGATCATCGCCGGTGAACGGCGTTGGCGGGCGGCACGGCTTGCCAATTTAAGCGAAGTGCCGGTAGTGGTGATGGAAGCCGACGATAAAAAAGCTATGGAGTTGGCGCTGATTGAGAATCTGCAGCGCCAGGACTTGAATCCTGTGGAAGAAGCCCTGGGCTATCAGGTGCTGATGGAGCAGTACGGTCTGACCCAGGAGGAAGCTGCATCCCGGGTGGGAAAATCCCGCCCCGCAGTGGCAAATTCTCTCCGGCTGCTGGGCCTGTGCCCGGAGGTGCTGGAAAAGGTAAAGAAGGGAGAACTGTCCGCCGGTCATGCCCGGGCAATTCTCACTCTGAAAACCGAGAAAAAGCAGCTGGAAGCTGCCCAGAAGATTATTGCACTGGCACTGTCCGTACGGCAGGCGGAAACCCTGTGCAAAAATATGAACAAGGAACCCCAGCCGGAAAAGAAAACGGTCTTTGCCGTGGATTATGTGGCAGAGTGTGAGAAAAACCTGTCCAAGCATCTGGGCCGGGGTGTAAAAATCGTCAACGGAAAGCGCAAAGGCCGTTTTGAACTGGAGTTCTACGGTCAGGAAGATTTGCAGCATTTGCTGGAGATCCTGATGCGCCTGGAAAAGTGAGGGAAAGATGGAGAAAAAGCTTTACCGATCCCAGAACAATCGGATGCTGGCCGGGGTTTGCGGCGGACTGGGAGAATATCTGAACCTGGACCCTACGGTGATTCGTGTGGTCTGGGCACTGATCAGCCTGTTGGGCGGCACAGGATTGCTGCTGTATCTCATTTGCATCTTTATCATCCCGGAAAATCCCCTGTATTATTAAATGGTAATCGAATTGGAAAACGTGAAGGAGTAAGAAAACCATGCTGGATATCAAGAAAATCAAAGAAAATCCCGATGCCGTCAAGGCTGGTCTGCGGGCCAAGGAAGTGGACTGCGATGCCACCGTTGACCGGATTCTGGAGCTGGACGAGCTGCGCCGTCAGCTGATTGCCGACACCGAAGCCCGGAAGGCCCGGCAGAACAAGGTCTCCAAGGAAATTCCCCAACTGAAGAAGCAGGGCAAGGACGTGTCCGCTATCTTTGCTGAGATGGCAGAGCTGAAAAAGGGCCTCGCCGAGGATGCGGAAAAGCTGGACGCCTGCCAGGCAGAACTGCGCACCGCCATGCTGAGCCTGCCCAACCTCCCCGACCCCGACCTGAAGCCCGGCGGAAAGGAAAACAACGAGCCTCTGCGCTACTTCGGCGAGCCCCACAAGTTTGACTTTGAGCCGAAGCACCATGTGGATCTGTGTCTGGACCTGGGCCTGATCGACTATGAGCGAGGCGTGAAGCTGGCCGGTTCCGGCAACTGGATGTACACCGGCATGGGCGCCCGTCTGGAGTGGGCTCTGCTGAACTACTTCATCGACACCCACATTGCCGACGGCTATGAGTTCATCCTGCCGCCTCACATGCTGGAGTACCAGTGCGGCGAGACTGCCGGTCAGTTCCCCAAGTTTGCCGACGAAGTCTACAAGATTGCCAACCCCACCGACGATCGGATTCACTACATGCTGCCCACCGCAGAAGCTGCTCTGTGCTCCATCTTCCGGGATGAGATTCTGCCGGAGAACCAGCTGCCCAAGAAGTATTTTGCCTATACTCCCTGCTTCCGCCGGGAGGCTGGCTCTCACCGTGCCGACGAGCGTGGCATGGTCCGCGGTCATCAGTTCAACAAGGTGGAAATGTTCCAGTTCACCCGCCCCGAAGATTCCGACGAGGCCTTTGAAGAACTGGTCCGCAAGGCAGAAAATCTGGTCAAGGGCCTGGGATTCCACTTCCGCACCGTGAAGCTGGCTGCCGGCGACTGTTCCGCCTCCATGGCCAGAACCTACGATATTGAAATCCAGATTCCTTCCATGAACGGCTATAAGGAAGTCTCCTCCGTCTCCAATGCCCGGGATTACCAGGCACGCCGGGGCAACATCCGCTTCCGTCGGGAGGAAACCGGCAAGCCCGAATTCCTGCACACCCTGAACGGCTCGGGTCTCGCCACCTCCCGGATTTTCCCGGCAATGGTGGAACAGAACCAGCGTGCCGACGGCTCCATTGTGGTGCCGGAAGTGCTGAGAAAGTATCTGGGAGGCATCGAGGTCATTGAAAAGAAGTAAACATTGTGGGAGAGCTTCGGCTCTCCCCTTTTTTTGAATAAATTGGGGGAAAAAATGGAAAAACCACCCAAACAGCCGTTATACTATTTGACAAAACCTGTCATAAGCGATATAATGAATTTGTACGGGCAAAAAGCCCGGATGCTATGAAAATTCTGAAAAGGACGGATCAGAACATGTATAAAATCGTTCGCAAGAAGGAGCTGAACTCCTCCGTCACCCTGATGGAAGTGGAAGCCCCCTTTGTCGCCCGGAAGGCCAAGGCCGGACAGTTCATCATCTTCCGCATTGATGAAATGGGCGAGCGTGTACCCCTGACCATCGCTGGTTATGACCGGGAAGCCGGTACCGTAACCATCATTTTCCAGAAGGTTGGTTTCTCCACCAACGCCCTGGGCGCTCTGAACGAGGGCGACTACATCCATGACTTCGTTGGCCCTCTGGGCAAGCCCACCCCTGTGGAAGGCAAGAAGAAGGTCTGCGTGGTTGGCGGCGGCGTCGGCTGCGCCATTGCCCTGCCCTCTGCTGCTGCCTTTAAGGAAGCCGGCGCGGAAGTCACCGTCATTGTTGGTTTCCGGAGCAAGGACATTGTGATTCTGGAGGACGAATTCAAGGCTGTTGCCGACCGCATGATTCTGATGACCGACGACGGCACCTACGGCCGTCATGGTCTGGTTACCCAGCCCCTGCAGGAGCTGCTGGAAGCCGGCGAGCAGTTTGACGAAGTTCTGGCCATCGGCCCTGTGCCCATGATGAAGTTCGTCTGCAAGACCACCGAGCCTTTCGGTGTCCATACCAGCGTCTCACTGAACCCCATCATGATCGACGGCACCGGCATGTGCGGTGGCTGCCGTGTCACCGTGGGCGGCGAGACCAAGTTTGCCTGCGTGGATGGCCCCGAGTTCGACGGTCACAAGGTGGACTTTGCCGAGCTGATGAGCCGTAACGGTACATACCGGGATCGGGAAGCCCAGGTCAAGGAAACCCATACCTGCCGCATGGAAGCCATGGGCAAGGCTCTGATTAAATAAACAGGAGGAATTGCAAAATGGCTAACATGTCTTTGAAGAAAGTCCCCATGCCTGAGCAGGACCCCAAGGTTCGTGCCCGGAACTTCCAGGAAGTCACCCTGGGCTACACCGCTGAGCAGGCTGTGGAAGAAGCAAACCGCTGCCTGAGCTGCAAGAACCCCAAGTGTGTGGAAGGCTGCCCGGTTAATGTCCGGATTCCCGAGTTTATCAAGAAGGTGCAGGAAGGCGACTTCAAGGCCGCTTATGAAATCATCACCTCCACCAATGCCCTGCCCGCTCTGAGCGGCCGGGTCTGCCCCCAGGAAACCCAGTGCGAAGCCCGCTGCGTCCGCGGCATCAAGGGTGAGCCTGTTGCCATCGGCCGTCTGGAACGGTTCGTTGCCGACTGGTACCGGGAGAACGTCAATGCCATGCCCACCAAGCCGGAGGGGAGCGGCATCAAGGTGGCTGTGGTTGGTTCCGGCCCTGCCGGTATGACCTGTGCCTCCGACCTGGCTGGTATGGGCTATGCGGTTTCCATGTTTGAAGCCCTGCATACCGCCGGCGGCGTGCTGGTTTATGGCATCCCCGAGTTCCGTCTGCCCAAGGCCATCGTGGCCAACGAGATCACCAAGCTCCAGGCTCAGGGCGTGGAAGTGATGACCAACATGGTTATCGGCCGGGTTCTGACCATCGACGAGTTGTTCGAAATGGGCTACAAGGCTGTGTTCGTCGGTTCCGGCGCCGGTCTGCCCATGTTCATGAACATCCCCGGTGAATCCCTGAAGGGTGTTATGTCCGCCAACGAGTACCTGACCCGTACCAACCTGATGAAGGCCTACAACGACCAGGCCGATACCCCCGTGATCCGCTCCAAGGCTGTGGCTGTTGTGGGCGGCGGCAACGTGGCTATGGACGCAGCCCGCTGCGCCATGCGTCTGGGCGCTGACAATGTGTATGTTGTCTACCGCCGCGGCGAAGCCGAGATGCCCGCTCGTCTGGAAGAGCAGCACCACGCTAAGGAAGAGGGCATCGAGTTCAAGACTCTGTGCAATCCTGTGGAAATCCTGGGCGATGAGAACGGCCGCGTGAAGGCCATCAAGTGCATCCGCATGGAGCTGGGCGAGCCTGATGCTTCCGGCCGCCGCCGTCCTGTGGAAGTTCCCGGCTCTGAGTTTGAGCTGGATGTGGACACCGTGATCATGTCCCTGGGCACCAGCCCCAACCCCCTGATCCGCTCCACCACTCCCGGTCTGGATACCAACCGGAAGGGTTGCCTGATTGTGGATGAGAATGAGATGACCACCCGTCAGGGTGTGTTCGCCGGCGGCGATGCCGTTACCGGCGCTGCCACCGTCATTCTGGCTATGGGTGCCGGTAAGAAGGGCGCTGCCGCTATCCACAAGTTCCTGCAGGAAAATAAGTAAGCGATGAAAAATTCCACAGCCTTTTACAAGGCTGTGGAATTTTTTGCCCTCAGGAAAGGAATATCCAGAATCCCACAACAGAGCAGGGAAAAAAGCCGTTTTTCCACAGTCTTTTCACAGGCTGTGGAAAAAATTAGCCCAAATCCCGGGAAAATCGGCCTTAGCCTGTGGATAACTCCCGGAATTTCACAAAAAAGAAGGAAATTGTAATCTATATGTAAAGTATATATACTTTACAGTAAATGAGAATTACACAAGGGCATTCCCCCTTCCCTTTCCATAATATGTGGAATTTTTTTGCAGGTCCTTTTGGCATAGACTCATCTTTGGCAAGAAAAAACCCGGCTGAATGCTCAGCCGGGCCATGCCAATATGTGATCCAAAATACAGAACAACAGGTTACGAGGGAAAGGAATTACGAGTTAACCGATTCGGGTAAACTCCATGAAAAAGGCGCCTTCTTCCAGGGTCAGCTTGTCACCGGTGCAGTTGTAGCTGACGATTGTATCCGTGTCATCAAACTTCATTGCAAGGGTATCCTCGCTGAAAATGTAGTGGAAATTCTGCACATCTTCGCTCAGACTCTGGGATGTGCTGGTTTTCACGGAGCCGGTACCGTCATCACACAGGGTCAAGGTGATATCCGCTGTGGCAGCTTCCCCGTTCTCCATGGAAACAGAATCCAGTTCCATCGCAGTTTCCCAGGTTCCAACAATGGAATTTGCATTTGCGGCACATCCGCAGAGGACAATACCCAGAATCAAAAAAACACAAATCATACGCATCTTCACGGCAATTTCCTCCTATGCTTGGAATCTAAACCCATTTTGTCATAGAAAATCTTAAAAGTCAAGAAAAAACCCGGCTGAATGCTCAGCCGGGTTTTGCCAATATTTATTTTACATTGGAGGTAGAACGCAGGGTCACGTCGTGCGCGCCGCCTTCTACAATGGAAACGGAGGAAACCAAAGTCAGCTTGGCATCCCGCTGCAGGTCGGGGATGTTGGTCACGCCTACATTGCACATGGTGGACTTGACCTTGTACAGGGATGCTTCCACATTGTCGTGGAGGGAACCAGCGTAAGTGACGTAGGAGTCCACGCCCTCTTCAAAGCTCAGCTTGGCGGAACCGCCCAGGTCATAGCGCTGCCAGTTCCGGGCACGGTTGGAGCCTTCACCCCAGTACTCCTTCATATAAGCGCCGTTGATCATCACCTTGTTGGTGGGGCTTTCGTCAAACCGGGCAAAGTACCGGCCCAGCATCAGGAAGTCTGCGCCCATGGCCAGAGCCAGGGTCATGTGGTAATCGTGGACAATACCGCCGTCGGAGCAGATAGGCACATAGATGCCGGTCTCCCGGAAGTACTGATCCCGGGCTGCGGCAACCTCAATCAAAGCGGTGGCCTGACCACGGCCAATGCCCTTGGTCTCCCGGGTGATGCAGATGGAGCCGCCGCCGATACCCACTTTAACGAAGTCCGCACCGGCCTCAGCCAGGAACCGGAAGCCGTCCTTGTCTACCACGTTGCCGGCGCCGATCTTGACCTTGTCACCGTAGTTCTGACGAACCCAGTCAATGGTCTTCTTCTGCCAGCAGGTGTAGCCTTCGGAGGAGTCAATGACCAGCACATCCGCACCGGCTTCCAGCAGAGCGGGAATCCGGGTGGCGTAGTCCCGGGTGTTGATGCCCGCACCCACCAGGTAGCGCTTCTTGCTGTCCAGCAGCTCCAGGGGATTTTCCTTGTGGGAAGAGTAGTCCTTGCGGAATACGAAGTACATCAGATGGTCGTTTTCGTCCACAATGGGTAGGCTGTTGAGCTTGTGCTCCCAGATGATATCGTTGGCTTCCTTCAATGTGGTGGAAGCGGGAGCGGTAATCAGCTTTTCCCGGGGAGTCATGAAATCCCGGACCTTTTCGTCGGCGCTCATCCGGGAAACCCGGTAATCACGGCTGGTGACAATGCCCAGGAGCTTGCCGTTGGCGGTGCCGTCATCGGTGATGGCCATGGTGGAGAAGCCCTTCTTGGCCTTCAGCTCCAGCACGTCTGCCAAAGTGGCCTCGGGGGTCAGGTTGGAAGCGGAGGTAACAAAGCCGGCCTTGTAGCCCTTGACTCTGGCAACCATAGCGGCCTGATTCTCAATGGTCTGGGAACCGAAGATGAAGCTGATGCCGCCTTCCTTCGCCAGAGCGATGGCCAGGGTATCGTTGGACACGGACTGCATGACGGCGGAAGTCAGGGGTACATTCAAAGACAAAGCAGGCTCTTCCACACCCTTGCGGTACTTGACCAGGGGCGTTCTCAGGCTGACACGATCGGGAATGCAATCTTCAGAGGTATAGCCGGGAATCAGCAGATACTCGCTGAAGGTGTGACTGGGTTCCGGATAATAGTACGCCATGGGTAGTTCCTCCTAATGTATATATAGATTTGAAAAAAGCTTACAACGTTTCACCGTCACCGGCGTCCAGCACTTCCCGGACAACCTTGCCGTCACTGCTCAGATGCTTGAAGTTGCCCAGAATTTCGCTGACCGGGTCCACAATGGCAAAGGTATGAGGGTATTTCCGAACAATCCGGGCCACCGCCGGAGCCTGGGTTTTGTTCACTACGCAGATCAGCACGCTGGTTTCCCGACCGGAGTACATACCCTTGGCGGGAATCAACGTGGTAGAATGGTGCAGCTTGGAAATCAGTTCCTTGGAAATTTCCTCAGGGTGGTCGGTAATGATTTCAAAGGAAATGGCCTCCCGGCCGGACTTCATCAGCCGTTCTCCCACGGTAGAGGACAGGAAGCAGTACAGGATGCACAGAATCACCGGCTCCATCTGGAAACCATAGACAAAGTAGCTGCTGATGGCGATGAAGGAATTGATGGCGAAGCTCATGCTGAAGAAGGACTTCTCCGGGCTGCGCTTGTGAACAATGGCGGAAATGAAGTCTGTTCCGCCGGTGTAGGCACTGGCCTTCACCAGAATGGAATAGACAAAGCCCTGGATGATGCCGGCTATCATGGGTCCCAGAATTTTGCTGGTACCGCTGTCGGTGGAGTAGGCAATGGCGGAAATGTCGATTTTTTCCAGCAGCAGCAGTCCTACAGAGAAAACCACCACATAGACCATACTGCGCACCGCCAAAGGCTTGCTGACTTCGTAGTAACACCACAGGGCCAGAGGAATGTTGATAATCAGGCTCAGATAACCCACACTGATACCGGTGATGTACTGAATCATGGTGCAGATGCCGTTCAGTCCCGCCGGGGCGAACTGGTTGGGAAAGACGAACAGCTCGTAGTTCACAGCGCCGATCAAGGCGACGAAGGCGATAACAAGATAGGTCCAGACCTTTTTTGCAGTTTGCATACCATATGCTCCCAAGATAAAAGAAAAAATCGGAAAGATGAAAACGCTCTGTTTCTTAATCATAAATTTTAGCATAGCTTTTCTGCAGGGTCAAGCTGTAAAGTGACGAAAATTTGCAAGGAATGAGGGAAGGTTTCCATGCCCTTCTGCAACTGTCCGCTGCTTGCGCATCATTGTCCGTAGAAAGAGAAAAAACAGTGCAAACGGAAAAAGCAAGGAAAATTTCTGGGCTGGCCAAAAGTTTTACCCTATCTTTACCATGGGGGCGCTATAATGTTTTCGTTATATTTTGACAAACGGAGGAAACTATGGAAGTATTGATTCAGAATCTGTATGACATCACATGGCAGCAAATGATCATGTGGGTCATCGGCGGTGTGCTGATCTACCTGGCCATCGTCAAGGAGATGGAACCGACCCTGCTGCTGCCTATGGGCTTTGGTGCCATCCTGGTAAACCTGCCCAACTCCGGCGCTGCGGCAGTGATTGAACACCTGTTTGAAATCGGCATCAACCAGCATGAGTTGTTCCCGCTGCTGCTGTTCATCGGCATCGGCGCTATGATCGATTTCCAGCCCCTGCTGACTAACCCCAAACTGATGATTTTCGGTGCGGCGGCACAGTTTGGTATCTTCTTTACCCTGTGCATGGCTTCCCTGTTCGGCTTCCAGCTCAATGATGCTGCTTCCATTGCCATCATCGGCGCAGCCGACGGCCCCACCTCAATTTTCGTTTCCCAGATGCTCAAGTCCAACTATACCGCTGCCATTATGGTAGCCGCTTATTCCTACATGGCTCTGGTGCCCATGGTCCAGCCGCCCATCATCAAGCTGTGCACCACCAAGGCTGAGCGGAAGATCCGGATGCAGTACAAGGGCAAGCCCGTTTCCAAGCGGACCAAGATCCTCTTCCCCATTGTGGTTACCATCATTGTGGGCCTGGTGGCTCCCGATGCCGTTGTCCTGATTGGTTTCCTGATGTTCGGCAACCTGATCCGGGAGTGCGGCGTGCTGAACTCTCTGTCCGAAACCGCCCAGAACGTGCTGGCAAACCTGATCACCATTCTGCTGGGCATCACCATTGCTTCCCGGATGAGCGCCGAGGAATTCCTGCGCTTTGAGACTCTGCTGATTATGGGCCTGGGCCTGGTTGCCTTCATTGTGGATACCTTCGGCGGTGTGATGATTGCCAAGATCATGAACCTGTTCGTCAAGGAGAAGATCAACCCCATGATCGGCGCTGCTGGTATTTCCGCTTTCCCCATGTCCGCCCGTGTGGTACATAAGCTGGGCCTGGAGGAGGACAACCAGAATTTCCTGCTGATGCACTCCATCGGCGTCAACGTATCCGGTCAGATCGCCTCCGTTATCGCCGGCGGCCTGATCCTGGCTTTGGTAGGAGGTTAATATTATGCAGCTGCATCTCGATTATTTGATGGAAGCCCTGCCCATTATGGGCAATGGCATGCTGGGTATTTTCATTGTCACCGGTGTGATCATTGCAGTTGTCAGCCTGCTGAACAAGCTGACCGAGGGTAAATAAAGAATGTAAGGAGGGCGAAAGCCCTCCTTACTGATTCTTAACTGAATCTTTGCCACTGCTGCTCTTTACCAGAAAAGGGCACCTCGGTATAATAAAACGATATTGCATAAAGAAAGGAAATGAGAAATGCTCCCTGCCATCTTACTGTTTGCCGCAACCTATGTCCTCATGCTGACCTTCAGCAAATACCGCCCCTACATCGCCCTGGGCTCCGGCTTGATTTTTATTGTGACCGGTATGCTGCCTTTGGGCGATATTATTCCCTCTCTGGACTTTAACGTACTGCTGATGATCGGCGGCACCATGGGTCTGGTGCAGCTGTTTATTGACAGCCACATGCCCGAACGTCTGGCTGATATGATTATGGCCAAGGTCCCCACCATTCAGTGGGCAGCGGTGTGCCTGTCCCTGTTTGCCGGTGTGATCTCCGCCTTTGTGGACAACGTGGCAACGGTGCTGATGGTGGCGCCGGTGGCTTTGGAAATCTGCAAGAAGCTGAAAACCAATCCCATCCCCATCCTCATTGCCATCGCAGTTTCCTCCAACCTCCAGGGTGCTGCGACTTTGGTCGGTGACACCACCGCCATTATGCTGGGCTCTGCTCTGAACATGAGCTTCATGGACTTCTTCTGGTACTACGGCAAGCCCTCCATCTTCTTTGCCGTGGAGCTGGGCGCTGTGCTGTCTGCCTGCATTGTCTACTGGATTTTCCGGAAGGAAAAGGGCCAGATCCCCAAGGCCGCTTCCCTGACCGAGGTTTCCGACTATGTTCCCACCTTCCTGCTGCTGGGTGCCATCGGCCTGCTGATCTGCGCTTCCTTCGCTCCCGACAGCTGGAACCTGCCTGCAGAAATCAACGGCATCATCTGCTGCTCTTTGCTGGTGGTGGGCCTGATTTACAACTACCTGCGCAATAAGACTGTGGAGTCCGTGGTTGGCCCCCTGAAGGCCATTGACTTTGAAACCCTGGGCCTGCTGGTGGGACTGTTCCTGATGATCGGCGGCATTTCCAACATGGGTGTCATCGATGCTCTGGCTGGACTGCTGGCCAAGCTGGGCGGCGGCAACCTGCTGCTGATGTTTACCATCATCGTCTGGGCTTCCGTGCTGATTTCCGCCTTCATTGACAACATCCCCTATGTGGCAACCATGATTCCCGTCATCGGCGGCCTGGCTGCTCAGTTGGCTCCCGGTCTGGGTGTGGACCCGGTGCTGGTGGGTATCCCCCTGTACTTCGGCCTGCTCTCCGGCGCTACCCTGGGCGGCAACATCACCCCCATCGGCGCTTCCGCCAACATCACTGCCATCGGCATTCTCCGCCGGGAAGGCTACGAAGTGGCGAACAAGGATTTCTTCTGCATCGGCATCCCCTTCACCCTGTCCGCTGTGATTCCCGCTTATATCTATATCTGGCTGGTTTACGGCGTATAAAATCAGAAAACAAAACTCCCGCAGAATTTTCTGCGGGAGTTTTTTCATATCCTTATTCATCCAGCATCCGGTAGCCGACGCCCAATTCGTTGGTAACGTAGCGGTTGTCGCCCGGGCGGCAGCCCAGTTTTTTGCGGATATTGGCCATGTTTACCTGGAGCTTCTTGATGCTACCATCGTCCATTGCCCCCCAAATGGAGCGGATAATGGCGGAGTAGGTCATTACCTTTCCGGTGTGCTGGCTTAAAAGGGCCAGAATGTTGAATTCCGTCTGGGTCAGATGCACCAGTTTTCCCCCAACGGTAACCTGTCGGCGGTCATAGTCAATCAGCAGATCATCCACTGCAAAGGTGCCGCTGGAGGCGGCGGCCTCCAGCCGGTGACGGCTCACCCGCAGAGCAGCCCGCACCCGGGCCAGCAGTTCGGCGGTGCCGAAGGGCTTGGTGATGTAGTCGTTGGCTCCCAGATCCAGGGCGGAAACTTTGTCCTGTTCCTCGCTCCGGGCGGAAAGCACCAGAATGGGCACCAGGCTGTCCTGACGGACCACCCGGATAAATTCTTCCCCGTCCAGATCCGGCAGCCCCAGATCCAGCACCACCAGATCCGGCATGTGGGAATTTACCATCAGCATTCCCTGACGGCAGCGCTGGGCGGTAAGCACCTGAAAATCGTTGGCTTCCAGGATGGCCTGAATAAAGCTGGCAATGTTGTGGTCATCCTCCACAACCAGAACTTTGTATTTGTTATTCGACACGGTTTTCTTCCTCCATTTCCAGTGCAAAATAGAATGCCGCACCGCCTTCGGGACGGTTCTGGGCGTAAATCCGGGAGCCATGGGCCCGGACGATGGTATCGCAGACGCTTAAGCCGATGCCCATGCTGCTGCGGCTGGTGTCTGTGGGGGCCTGTCCGGAAAGCTGAGTAGTGAACAGCTGCCCCATCCGCTGAGGATCAATGCCCTTGCCGTCATCCTCCACCCGGAAAATCGCCTGGCTGCCTTTCACATCCACCCTTAACCACAGATGCTGCATGCCTTCCCCATGAAGTACCGCATTTTCCAGCAGGTTCATCAGAACCTGCTCGATGAGCATAGCATCCATGGGAATCAGAATAAACTCCTCCGGCAGGGAAACTTCTACCTGCTGATTGGGATAGTGCTTGTAAAATTTCACCAGCACATCGTCAATCAGCTCCTCCAGCACGGTGCTTTTCATCTTCAGCTGCACCGTACCGGAATCAATCCGGGTGATGGAAAGCAGATTCTCCACCATCCGCACCAGCCATTGGGCGTCGTTGGAGACGCCTTCCAGCATTTGCAGGTGCTTTTCCCGGGAGAAGGAATCGTAATTTTCCCGCATGGCTGAGCAGGCACCGTAAATGGCAGTCAGAGGGGTGCGCAGATCGTGGGATACCGCTCGGAGCAGATTGCCCCGCATCCGTTCGGTTTCTGCTTCGGCCTTCAGTTTTTCCTGGCGCTTCAGCTGGGTGGTCAGGGTGCCGGTCATAATGGCAACCACCAGCATCACCACAGCAGAGGCAATGCACTCCGGAGAAATCAGATCAAAGGCCCAGTAAGGGTAAGTAAAAGCAAAATTCACCGCCAGAACGCTGACTAGAGAAGCGGCGATGCCCCAGAAATATCCCTGGGTGCGCCAGGAGACCAGAAACACCCCCAGCACAAAAATCATGGGGATCAGGCTCTGGGTATCAAACAGCATCTGCAAAAGCAGATTCACAAAGAAGGTGGCAATCAGCGTCAGCAACGTGAAGATGCCGTCGGAAGGTTTCAGGGAAAAAAACTGCATGGGATCACCTCGGAAGCTATTATACCAGTTTTTTTGAAAAAAGGCACCCGGCTGCAAAAATTTTGTCGAAAAAAGTGGGTAAGGATCCGGAAAAGATTTTTTCACCGGCAGCAAAGCGGGATACAGAAATGGAGAAAAAATCTTGGGACTTCACCGAAAATAATTCACAAAAGCCAGATAGAAAATAAAGAAAATGTTTTGCTTTCTCCGACTTTCAAGGTGTAAAATAAAACATGGCTTGCAATATTTACACAGTCATATAACCATATAACATAATAAAATGACAACAAAATGGAGCTACATGAACCAAAATGACGGTTCTAAAAAATATTTGGACACATTATCCCGTTGACCAGGATTTGGCAAGAAAAATTTGCTTGAAATCGCTAAAAAAGTATTGATTTTGATGGTTTCGTCAATTGACCCCCGGCAGGTTTTCTGCTAAAATAAAGCCATCCAAAAACGAGAGGAGGAAAAACAATGAATTGGGCTGCAATCCTTTGGCTGGTGCTTCTGGTGATCTTTCTGATTGCGGAGGCGGCCACGGTAACAATGGTTTCCCTCTGGTTTGCGGCGGGCGCACTGGCTGCACTGCTGGTGGGGTTGGTTCATGGACCCCTTTGGCTGCAGATTCTGGCGTTCGTGGTAGTATCAGCGGTGATGCTCCTGCTGCTGCGGCCCCTGGTCCGCAGGTACGTCAATCCCAAAATCACCCCAACCAACGCAGATTCGGTGATTGGTACCACCGGACTGGTCACTGCCCCCATCGATAACGTGGCTGGAACAGGCCAGGTCAAACTTGGCGGCATGTTCTGGACTGCGAGAAGTACCTCCGGCACCCCCATCAGCGCAGATACCCTGGTAAAAGTGGACCGGATCGAAGGCGTAAAGGTCTTCGTCTCCCCTGTCCAAGTTCCCACAGCCGTGTAACCAACAAAAATTTTAAAATTGGGAGGATAAAGGTATGTTTTGGGTTCTTTTAGCAATTGTTGTCATTTTGTTCATCGTTGCCATCGCCAACATTGTGGTGGTGCAGCAGTCCCGGGCTTACGTCATTGAGCGTTTGGGTGCATTCCATACCGTGTGGGGCGTGGGCCTGCACCTGAAGATTCCCTTCATTGAGCGGGTTGCCCGGAAGGTCAGCCTGAAAGAGCAGGTTCTGGACTATCCCCCTCAGCCGGTGATTACCAAGGATAACGTTACCATGCAGATTGACACCGTGGTGTACTTCCAGATCACCGACCCCAAGCTCTACGCCTACGGTGTGGAGCAGCCCATGGCAGCTATGGAAACCCTGACCGCAACCACTCTGCGTAACATCATCGGCGATCTGGAACTGGATCAGACCCTGACCAGCCGTGACGTGGTCAACACCAAGATGCGTGCCATCCTGGACGAAGCCACCGACCCCTGGGGCATCAAGGTCAACCGGGTGGAGCTGAAGAACATTCTGCCTCCTGCCGATATTCAGTCCTCCATGGAAAAGCAGATGAAGGCCGAACGTGACCGCCGGCAGGCCATCCTCCAGGCAGAAGGCCAGAAGAAGTCCGCCATCCTCATTGCCGAAGGCGAGCGGGAGTCCGCCATCCTCCGTGCCGATGCAGAAAAGCAGGCTGCCATTTTGAAGGCAGAAGCCGAGAAGCAGGCCGCCATTTTGCGGGCCGACGGTGAAGCCCAGGCCATCCTGGCTGTGCAGAAGGCTATGGCCGATTCTCTGGAACTGCTGAACCAGAAGGCACCCAACGACCAGGTCATCAAGCTCAAGGCCATCGAAACCATGCAGAAGGTTGCCGACGGCAAGGCCACCAAGATCATCATTCCCAGCGAAATGCAGGGTCTGGTGGGCATGGCCAGCGGCATCGTGGAAGCAGTTAAGGAAAAGTAAGTTTGCTTCAAGTCCGGCAGGCGTAAGCCTGCCGGACAATTTCAAATTGGATGGAATTTTATGATTACCTTTCGAGAAATTGATAAACACAATTACAGCGAATGTATTTGCCTGAAAGTAAAAGAAAGTCAGCAGCAATTTGTTGCCGACAACGCCCGATCCCTGGTAGAAGCACATTTTGAAGAAGGTCTGTACACCTGGGGGATTTATCGGGATGATGTGATGGTAGGCTTTCTGCTGTTTGACTATGATCCCGAAATTCCCGGATGGTCCCTGAGCCGATTTATGATCGGGCAGCAGTACCAGGGACAGGGACTGGGAAAAGAAGCGGTGCGGGAATTTCTGCACTATCTGAAAGAGCAGATGGGCATCGGAGAACTGTATGTCAGCGTGGAATTGGAAAATACCGCTGCCCATGATTTATATGAGAAACTGGGATTTCGTTTTGTAAAAGAAATCTCCTATGAATACGATGGAGTCCTTTATCGGGAAAACCAAATGCGGCTGATTTGGTAACCTGTGAAAACCTTGTGATTTTGTCTAGGAAGGAGGAAGTACCCATGAAAGAATCCGTAAAAAGACGCAGAAGATTGGCTACGATTTTGCTTGTATTGGGTTCGCTGCTGGTCAGCGGTGGGCATGTTCCCGATGGTGAATACCAATCCGGAAAATCCGGTGGACCTGGGCAGCAGCATGGAGATGATGATTCTGCTGGTGACCCTGTTCTTTTTCCAGGCGGCAGGCAGGTGGGAATCCCAGCTCTACCCCCGGTGGTCTGTGCCGGGAATCCTGGGGTACAATTTGGCCCTGGTGCTGGGCGGACTGGGATGCCGGTATCTGCTGGAACTGGGAGAAGTGTCCAATACCTATAACTTTACCCTAGGCAATGTAGCGCTGCACCTGACATTGACCACCGTAGCGGCCACCGCCTCCTATGCATTCCATTGTAGACGCAGAAAATAAGCTACTTGGCCCCTGTTCTTGGAAAAGAACAGGGGTCATTGTTTGCGGAAAAAGATTTGCCTTCCCCGGTATGGCTATGGTAGAATGAAGAAAACCAAAGAAAAGGTGCATTTTATGAAATACTACCAGGCCGTGCTGTATGACATTGACGGAACCCTGCTGGACACCCGGGACATGAATCTGTACCCCCTGCTGCGGATTATCAAAGAAGAACTGGGCCAGGATTGGACCTATGACCAGGTGAAAAAGTATCTTGCTTACACCGGCATGCAGGTGATGGAGGAACTGAACATCCGGGACAAGGAAACCACCTATGCCCGGTGGGTCCGGTACGTAAACGAATATCCGCAGCCGGCCAAACTGTTTCCCGGACTTGCCGAGGCCCTGGCTGAGATTCACCAGGCAGGGATTTTGCAGGCCATTGTGTCCTCCAAAAAGCACGCCCAGTTTGAAATCGACATGGCGGGCAAAGAAATCCTTCCCTACTTTGCAACGGCAGTGCTGGAGGAGGATACCCCCCTGCACAAACCCAACCCGGAACCGCTGCTGCTGTGCCTGAAGCGGCTGGGGATAGCGCCGGAACATGCCATTTACATCGGAGACATGCCCTCCGACTGCCTGGCGGCAAAACGGGCGGGAATGGATTTTGCCCTGGCACGATGGGGCAGCGGCCAGAGGGTAGAGCAGGCGGACTTTGTCCTGGAAAACCCGAAGGATTTGCTGAAACTTCTGGAAAAATAAAAGAAAGGCGGGACAGCTGTGAAAAAGATTCAGCAGTGGCACATCTACATGGCCATGGGCTGCGTGGTGGCAGCGTCTATCTGCATTACCCTGGGATGTTTTTACTGGCCGCTGTTTCTGGCAGCCGGGGGATTTACGATCGGGTATATCCTGGTGGACCGGAAATACCTGCGCTGTCCCTACTGCCGCGGGTTTATCAATCTGGACTGGCTGTTTTATGACAGAAATCACGAATATCATTGCAGCCGCTGCGGAAACCGGGTGGAAATCGAATAAAAAATGACCGCAGAGGGTAACTCTGCGGTCATTTTCGTTACTTGGCAAATTCCACGGCTTTGGTTTCCCGGATGACGTTGACCTTGATCTGGCCGGGATATTCCAGCTCGGCTTCGATCTTCTTGGCCACATCCCGGGCAAGCAGAATCATGTTGTCCTCGGAAACAACCTCGGGCTTGACCATGATCCGCACTTCCCGGCCTGCCTGGATGGCGTAAGCTTTGTCTACGCCGGGGTAGGAACCGGTCAGCTCCTCCAGCTTCTGCAGCCGGCGGACGTAGTTTTCCACATTCTCCCGACGGGCGCCGGGACGGGCAGCAGAAACAGCATCGGCAGCCTGAACCAGTACAGCAATGACGGTCTTGGGCTCCACATCCCCATGGTGGGCTTCGATGGCGTTGATGACCACCGGGTTTTCCTTGAACTTCCGGGCCAGGTCAGCACCCAGCTGCACATGGCTGCCTTCCACTTCGTGGTCAATGGACTTGCCCAGGTCATGCAGCAGGCCAGCCCGCTTGGCCAGGGTGATATCCACGCCCAGCTCTGCGGCCATCAGACCGGCAATGTGGGCAACCTCGATGGAGTGATTCAACACGTTCTGACCGTAGGAGGTACGGTACTTCTGGCGGCCCAGAATCTTCACCAGTTCGGGGTTGAGGTTGTGTACGCCGGTTTCGTAGCAGGCCCGCTCGCCTTCTTCGCGGATGGTGCGGTCCACTTCCTTCCGGGCCTTCTCCACCATGTCCTCGATCCGGGTGGGGTGAATCCGACCGTCTACAATCAGCTTCTCCAGAGCCAGACGGGCAATCTCCCGTCGGACAGGATCGAAGCTGGAAACGGTAATGGCCTCGGGGGTATCGTCGATAATCAGATCGACGCCGGTAATGGTTTCCAGGGTGCGGATGTTCCGGCCTTCCCGACCGATGATCCGGCCCTTCATTTCGTCATTGGGCAGAGCCACCACAGACACGGTGGTTTCCGCAGCGTGGTCGGCAGCGCAGCGCTGGATGGCGGTTGCGATGATCTCCCGGCCCTTCTCTTCGGCCTCGTCTTTCAGCTGCTGCTCGATCTCCTTGATCTTCATGGCAGCCTCGTGACGGACTTCCTCTTCCACGGACTTAAGCAGGTACTGCTTGGCCTCTTCCTGGGTCAGCTCGGAGATCTTCTCCAGAGTCTCCAACTGCTGCTTCTTGACTTCCTCAGCCTGGGCAAAGGTTTCGTTGGCCTTCTGAATTTTCCGGGCCAGTTCCTCTTCTTTGCGCTCAAAGGCTTCGGTTTTCTTGTCCAGGGTAGCTTCTTTTTGTTCCAGACGGCGCTCCTGCTTACTCAGTTCAGCACGGCGCTCTTTGACTTCCTTGTCGTGTTCTGTGCGTGATTTATGGATCTCGTCCTTGGCTTCCAGGAGCATCTCCTTTTTCCGGCTTTCGCCGCTGCGGAGCGCTTCGTTAATCAGCCGGGTTGCTTCCGCTTCTGCGGAGCCGATTTCCCGTTCTGCTACCTTTTTGCGGTAAACCACGCCGGAGCCGAAGCCCACAGCCAGGCAGAGTATGAGGCCAACAACGATCAAAATGATCTGCAAAGGTTCCATAAATGTGCTGCACACCTCCTTCTTATTTAATAGGCGAAGAAGGGGGTAGGCGCTTGAATCCCCATGTAAAATTGTGCATAATCATTCACCGGGCAAGCCCGGCAATCAAAAAGCAAAACGCCATGAGGCGCAAAAAACCAAACCCCCGGCAATTCCCGCCGGTTATCAATGAAACGCTGAAACTGTAAAACGCGATCTTCAGCGTACACCATACCGAATCTATTCTACTAGTACTCTGCCTGAATGTCAAGGGGAAACGCCGGAATTTTTGGTACAACTTGCCCATCCTGGACAAAAGCCTCCGGGGTAATTGACAACCGCCTTGGGTCGTGATAAAATATGCAGGAAAATTGATTCGCGGGCGTGGTGGAATTGGTAGACTCGGTGGATTTAGGTTCCTCTGGCTTCGCCGTGCAGGTTCGAGTCCTGTCGCCCGCACCAAACCAATATAATCCGAACCAAGTTTTCCCTGTGGGAGATGGGTTCGGATTATTTGTTTTCTTTGGCAGGTTCGAGGAAACCCATTTCCGAAACGGTGTTGTCAAGCGACCAGAATCCAAGCCCAGAGGACCAAGAAAAAAGAAACAGATTTAGGAGAACACTGTTATGGAGAAGAAAGTTATTTCCTGTGAGTTCAATATCGATACTGCCTGTGTGGAGGTCAAATTCGCGGATGGCAGCGTGATCGCCATTGACTGTACTCTGGTGGAAGCCGAGGTTGCACGGAATATATACGAAAGCAGTGAATTGGAGTGGCTGGTGTATAATGCGCCAGTTGACTATGTTAATCTGCTGCTCCATGGGGGTGTTCGGGAGTATTTGAGGAATGTGACAGAATATCATCCCTTTGAGAACTGATATCATATTCCAGAGGGACACGGAGGGAACGACGGACAGAATTTGGGGGATTCACGCATTTAGAAGGCCATTTTTGAGCATCCGAAGGTAATTGTATTCCCTGATTGAAAAAGCGCCCAAGAATCCTTGATATCAGCCGCCTTTTCGCCCCTTAAATGCGTGAGTGGAGACGCCTTTTACACGAAAAAGGTGCCGCCAAGCTGGCGGCACCCTGTGCGGTTACTTGCTTTTCCCTTCCTTTCCTTCCGTCTGTCCCGCTTCACGCTGAGCCAGCCACTCCCGGAACTCCCGCTGGCCTTCTTCGCTCTCGTAGTAGGCCAGGATGTCGGGGAGGATGCACCGGGCGATGTGTTCGATTTCGTGCTGCGGAATACCGGAATTGTTGATGAGCTTCTTCTTGCGGCCCAAGCTGGTTGTTCCCTCCGGTTCGATATGAAATTTTAAGGTGCAGTTGTGGATGGGCGGATGATCTGTTTGCTTACAGCATGGCTCCTTTCTCAAGAAACGGAAAATGCAGGCGCTTGTCAAGCCACAGGCTTGATGGGCGTCTGCATTTTGCTTTTCTGTATTATATCACATTGAGAGTGGGTGTCAACAGCTTGGGAAGGGGTTGCGATGTAGAAGGATAGCGGTGAAAAAGTGCTTACATCACAATGGATTTTCCTTGCGTTTTTCTTGCAGTAAGGGAATCGTATTAGCCACTGGAAAATCCGGCTTCTATTCTTCTATACCGAGATTGAGGGCGGACAGAACTTGCAGTCAGGTGTCGACATTTTGGATTAAAAAGCCGTTGCGCTACAACCATTTTTTGCCGCAATTCTATCGTAATAAGGATATTGTATTCCCCCGTTGAAAAATGTCTTTCTGATGTCGACAAAATAGCTTTCTCCGCATTTAGAACCCGATTTTCAGCTTCCGAATATGCCTATACCACCCCTCCCAAAATCGAAAGGAAAAGTTGTTGCGGCGCAACGACTTTTTGCGGTCTAAATGCGAGAGTAAGGGCGTCGGAAAACAGATGGCAAACCACTTGTTTACGATGTTATGCCTTCACATCTCGCTTTGTCAGCAGAATATCGGCAATCAGGAGAAGCACTGTCAAAAAGATGGTACAACTTAGAAGAAAGCCCCAGATTCCGCCTGCCATCACATCCTCGGTACGGTTGGAGTTCATACCCAGAATCATGAGAGAATAGGGCCAGTAAGAACAGTCATGTACAGGGGGCCATCTCGAAAGAAAGACTCGCACAAGCGGGATACTACAGTATCCTCGGCCTGTACGAGTCCTTGTACTTATTTGGTTGAACCGCCGTGTACCGAACGGTACGCACGGTGGTGTGAGAGGTCGATACTACTCAGACCACCCCGCTCGATTTTGAAAGAAGGGGCAATATGGTAATCAATTGCGTTGGCGCCAAAATCATCGCCGCGGAGGATCGTGAATATCAAGGTTTGTTTTTTGCTATTGCGCCGATTCAGACGGACTCTCACCTGCAATGACAGCCTGAGTTGTCAGGAACGCACCTGCTATGGAAGCGGCGCTGGAAAGAGCAGCCTTGGATACCCTGAGAGGATCAACGATCCCCGCCTCAATCATATCACAGTATGTTTCTGTGAGCACATCCATCCCTACCCCATGCGGCTGCGTTTTGATATGTCCTACGACAGCTCCGGCATCCAGGCCAGCGTTTTCCGCAATCTGACGCGCCGGATACTCTAATGCGTGCAAGACAATCTGGGCACCTGTTTTCTGATCACCTGAAAGGCTGTTAACGTAGGCTTGTACAGCTGGGATAATGTGAATGTATGCGGTACCGGCACCTGGAACAATTCCCTCTGCAGCAGCGCCCTTCGCGGCGTGCAGTGCATCCTCTGCGCGCAATTTCTGTTCCCGCACAGCAACCTCTGTTGGCCCACCAACACGGATAACAGCAACACCACTCGTCATCTTGGCAAGCCGCTCCATCATTCTGTTCTTATCAAAATCATAATCACATTGGCGGATCCTTGTACGCAGAGCAGAAATATGCTCCTGGATTGCATCGGGACTCCCACCGCCGCCAAGGATCACTGTGTCATTGCGTTCCACGCGTACCATTTTTGCTGTGCCCAGATGCTCCAGTGTGATGTCTGCCAAGAGGATACCTGTTTTCTCTGAAACCAACGTGCCCCCTGTCATTACAGCAATGTCTTCCATACGATCTCTGCGGCCATTTCCGTACGCGGGCGGGTGGACAGCCACTACCTGAAGCGCGCCATGCAGTTTATTGACAACAAGCAGGCCCAATGCTTCTCCGGCAATTTTTTCCGCGATAATGAGAAGACCACGCCCGGCTTCCCGTACCTGATTCATGATCGGAACCAGTTCCTGAGCGTTGGTGATTTCTCTATCTGTAACAAGGATGTAGGGTTCCTTCATTTGCTCGATCATATGCTCTTTGTCGGATAACATATGCTCAGAAATAGCTCCCCTTTCCAGGTGCATACCCTTTGTCACAGACAGTGTGGTCTCACAGGTTTTCCCTTCCTCAATGGTTATGATGCCCTCAGGCCCCACCTCCTCCATGGCTTGCGCGATTAAGGAGCCAATCTTCTCGTCATTTGCTGAAACAGCAGCGACACGCTCAATTGTCGGGGTGTCATCCGCTGTAACAGACAGCCGTTTTAACGCGGCAAGCGCCAACTGCGTCGCTCCCTGTATTCCTTTACGCAATGCTATGGGATTTGCTCCTGCGGCAAGATTGCGAATGCCCTCATGGATCATTACCTGTGCCAATACCGTCGCGGTTGTTGTACCATCGCCGGAAATTTGGTTTGTTTTTTCAGAAACCTCCCGGATGATTTGAATGCCCAAATTCTCGACCGGATCATCAGACAGGATGCTTTTGGCAATGCTTGCCCCGTCATTTGTGATAAGCGGCGTTCCAGAGGGCTGCTGCAGCACGGCATTTCTGCCTTTGGGGCCTAAAGTAGCCTTTACTGCGTCCGCAAGCAGATCAACCCCCCGTAGGAGTCGATACCGTGCCTCCGCGTTGAATACAATTTCTTTCGGCATATTTCTTTTTCCTCCCGAACTTTACATCGTTTTATAATATAGATAATATTGCTAAAAATGAATACTTAAAATTGAGTATTTATTATCCATATTTATGGCAGTATCGTTTCCTGTACGAACTGTTATAATGAATTTAACCAAAAAAGGTATGGAAATACGGTGTAATTTTGCAAATACAAACAAATCTATACCGACGGGTAAATCAAAGACAAAGGGGGATCTTTATGGATAAAGAAACACTGTTCTTTATGTCCGCAGACCAGTTGGAAGAGGTAAAACCGCTTCCGGAGGTCTTTGATCTGACAGGTAAGGTTGCCGTTGTGACCGGCACGGTTGGTCTGGCTCTGTTTGTGATCAACCGTCTGGCTGAATGCGGTGCCAAGGTTGTTTTTGGCGGACGTACCGTTGAATGGGGACAAATGGCAGAAGAAGCCCTGAAAGAAATGGGACGCGAGGTAGCTTACAAGCAGACAGATGTCAGAAAAGTAGAAGACTGTAAGGCGCTGGTAGCCTTTGCGGAGGAGCGGTATGGAACCGTCGATATTGTCGTACCGGTTGCCGCAACCTGGGGTGCTCGCGCTTTTGTGGATGTGACCGAAGAGGAATGGAATGACATTTTGGATACTGACCTGAAGGGGCAGTATTTCGTATGTCAGGCAGCTGCCCGCAGTATGATTCGTGGAAAGAAGGGCGGCAAGATCGTGACCATCGCCTCGGTGGCACACAGAGCCGATGATCTGCTCAATGTCGGCATGATGACGCCCTACAATGCTGCAAAAGCTGGCGTAGTCGGCATCACAAAGGGAATGGCAAGAGAGCTGAAGCAGTACGGTATCAACGTAAACTGTGTTGCGCCTGGTGGAATGGTAACCCCCGGCGCGATTGTCAATAATGTGAAAGCATCTGCCCTGTATGGTCCGAAGTGGGATCACGATGTGATGGAAAACGGTGAAATCACACCCGTTGCGGCAACTCCAGACGAGGTTGCTCTCATGATCCTGACTATGTGTACGGACGTGTCGAACTTCATGTATGGCCAGGTTATCGAAGTGGATGGCGGCAGCCAGTACACTTATCAGCACGATCCATGGAGCTACACCATGGAAGGCGGAAAACACGCGAACGCATGATTTATCGCCGGTAATCATCGGTGGTTAAAGAATAAAACAGGAGGAATAAAATATGGCTATCAATTCCAAGAGCAAGCTCCGCGAGATTTTGGCGGATCCCCGTGCTGCGGCAATTCTCGATGAGATCATTCCCGGTGTCGCTGACAACCCTGCGCTGGGCCCCTGCGCCGGTATGCGCATGACAACGCTGCTGAAATTCCCGCAGGTCAGTGTTTCGCCCGAAAAGCAGGCTGAGCTGATCGCCAAGCTGGACGCGCTGGACGCATAATCGTCAAGGTAGGGGATGACCTATGGGCAATATTCCTGATGAGAAAATCGACCGGGCTGCCATAGAAATGAAACTGGAGATTCCGCAGGACAAAGTTGACAATGAAGCCGCAGCGCTGCGTTCCGAGCTGTTATATGGCCTTCAGTATCAGCGGCTGACCTCCGGAAATCCCTATGTGGATCAGGACGATCTTCGGCGCAGGCTGGAGGATATTCCCAGGGAAGCATTGCGCCAGGTCAAAACGCAGATGGTGCTGGAACGCATTGCGCAGGATCAGGGGCTCACAGTCACCAGACAGGAACTGGAACAAGAGACTTGTGCAATCTCTCAGCGTCAAAACATCCCTATGGAACGGATTTTAGACTTTCTGGGTGAAGACCTGGAACCGATTCGAAGAGATCTTCTGCTGAGAAAGGCGGAAGAATGGATTTTGAAAAACTGAAAGGAGAACAAACATGGCACAGGAAGATGTCAAGACTTCAAGAATGCATAAGGGACGCAAGACCATCAACTATTTGCAGAAATGCAAGGAGGATGGTATTCCTCTGGTACAGATGTGCCCCGGTCCCAGAGACCAGTTCTGGACCATGGCTGCGGAGATGGCCGGCTGTGATATTTGTCGTCTGACCGTCCCCGGTGATGGCTCTGACCCCGAAATGCAGATCAAGCTCGCCCCCTTCTGGATCAAGTGTGTCCGGAACGCGGCAAAGAACATCCACATCAATTTCTACATGCAGACTCCCACCTACGCCTCCAAGGAGCTGGCTCTGGCAAACGGCGCTATGTACATGAACTGCGGCGCTGACTCTCTGCTGCCCATGGGCATTTCCAACGAGACCCTGAAGTACATGGCTGACAACTATCTGGTGGTGTTTGGCCATGTCGGTGCTCTGTCCGGCTGGCAGACTGGCCGTCAGGGCGGCTATAAGCGGATGGGCAAAACCGCGGAAGAGGCCATGAAGGTTTACCAGATGGCGTATGAGTATCAGGAAAACGGCATGATGGCAATGACCATCGAGCTGACTCCCATTGAAGTCACCAACGCTATCGCCAAGAAGCTGACTGTTCCCGTCATTTCCATCGCTGCCGGCGGCGCTGCTGATGGCTGCGAAATGGTGGACTTCGACACCTTCAACATGATGCCCAAGCTGGCTTCCCATGCCAAGGTTTACGGCGAATTCTTCCCCTTTGCTGTGGAAGCCTACTCCGACTGGGCAGACGATGTCCGCTCCGGCGCGTATCCCGAGGACAAGCACGGATATCACATGGAAGAAGCCGAACTGGAGAAGTTCCTGGATATGCTGGAAAAGGCATAACGGCGATTCACGTATAGAAAAATCCCATTTTTACCTCCAGTCTCCAAGCGAAAGGCCGCCCCTGCTTCAGGGGCGGCCTTTCGCTTGTATGTACTGTTGTACGCTAACGCATCAGGCGTACCATTAGCTCCTGCCGCGAGGAAACCTGCATCTTTTTGTAAATATTAGCGATATGCTTATTCGTTGTTGTGATCTCTATATTCAAGGTTCTGCTGATGTTGCGCGGCGAAACGCCCTGACACAACAGATTTGCCACTTCAATTTCCCGCTTGGTCAGTTCCGTTGTATTCCACGCAATCGAGGATATCCGCCGGTAGTTTGTCTCCTGACAGAAAAAGTTCTTATGCAGATTGTTGATTGGCGGAATCAGCAAATTGAGGATCCCCAGTTCTTTTTCATCATAGGGCCGGACACTTGTTCGATCCAGCGAAAACACAGTCCGAGGCATTCCGTTCATATCGGTCAGGACAAATCCCAGAGAATGCCAAATTCCCCGGGGATGGATGTAATCTCTGAGGAACTCTGATTTTGGTTCCATGCGCCAGTCATGGATCAGAAGCACCGGAACATTGGACGCCTCTTTCCATGGGCGATAGACGGTATAGGGAAAATCCTTGACCTTCGTATAATACTGAAGGAAAATGCTGCTCCAGCGCTCATCGATATTCCACAGATATTGATCCATTACAGCGCCGTTTTCGTTGAAGAAATAGATCAAAGCTTCATCAAAAGAACACACCGCAAGGAACTGATTCAGAACTTCAACTGCAAAATCGCGCTTTTCATGAACGTTTCCACAAGCAAGCGTGATATGGTAAATCTGTTCCCATGGCCTATTTTTATCCTGCATGATAACTCCCCTTTTTTATCATAGCACGTTTCTGCCAATAACGAAATCATTAAAATTATGTATCTCGAAAGAAAGACTCGTACAGGCGGGATACTACAGTATCCCAGACCGGTACGAGTCCTTGCACTTATGCGATTGAACCGCTGTGTACTGACGGTAGGCACGGTGATGTGAGAGATCAAGGCTACTCAGCCCCTCCTACTCGATTGTCAATCTTCAATTCTGTGGAGTGCAGGCCCCTTAAGGTATTTCTCCATCTCATTAGACAGCACCAATCTGGCATATTCCATCGGCGCATTGTAAAGCAGCCAATCAAATCGATCCCGCCCAGGTGCCCGCCGTGCTGGTACACAGCCACGGCCCCTTCGCCTGGGGAACGGACGCTATGAACGCCGTACACAGCGCCGTGGTGCTGGAGGAAGTGGCGTTCATGGACTGGCACGCCATGATCCTGGAGTCGAACAAGGGTCCCATGCAGCGGGAGCTGCTGGACAGGCACTACCTGCGCAAGCATGGCAAGAACGCCTACTATGGGCAGAATGAAGGAAACGTGCTGTGACAGAAGCTGGGAAAAAAATCTATGAATTTTTCTTCAGTCTGTATTAGGTTGGCGTGACGCCGAATCACTTTCGGAAATGGTCCGCGAAATAGCTTTGGGAGCAAAATTGCAGCCGTGTGCTGATGTTATACACATCATCCTGGGTGGTTTTGAGCAGGAGAGCCGCACGCTCCAGCCATTGGTTTCGGATGTACTCTATGGGCGCGACCGCCATTTCCCGTTTGAATTTCTTGATTATTCGCGAACACTTCGCAGAAATCACCCTTGACAAATCTTCTCTCAGGAACTCTTTTTTACATACGAAAGCTATGCGTCCGATGCCTCCTCTGTGGAAGAAGTGATCCAAATGGACATCGCAATACGCCCGCAGAATTCCGAACCATCCTGGGCTGTACCGGTGCTGTCGCGCAGGTTAGAAACGACGCAAAAGTGGTCTGAATTCAGGGTAGTGAAGCAAAGGGTGTATGTTTTATGCTGATTAGCCCGGATTACTCTGTAGAGGAACTGCTGAAAATCGCAGAAAGTGTGCAGATGCAGTAAGTCAGTTAGACCATATTCTTCTTGAGGATGGCACAAAACTGTTTGCTCCCAATATCTAACTTTGGCATACATCTGAATCATCGGGAAGCGGATTCAATTTTTCATAAGCGATTTTCAGAATCGTGCAGCCGCAGACTGAAAGACTGCGTTCACCGGGGCTTGGGGCAGCGCCTCAACAAGCAGAAAAACCATTCGTTCTGTGGAAGTGGAATGAATGGTTTTTCACATTTGTATATACAGATGCATTGCTTGCCACTATTATGCCAAATTTGGTATAACCTTGGCAAGCAATGCATCTGTGTCCACAAACCTTGCTGCGACAAAAGTCGCAAGCAATGCATATGGCGCGCCATATGCTAAAAACGCTCATTTCTGCTTCGGCAGATTTGAGCGTTTTCCAGCTTGTTGGGAGATCTCCCAAGCCCTTTGAATCACAAGTTCCTTGTGAGCTGCGCACCTGACGGTGCTTATGTTTCGTTTGCAACCCTCTATGAAAACAATGATGTTATGTCAATTTGAGATTGACTTGATATGCGTAACAGGGTATAATAGTCAAACAAAGGTCAGGAGGTGACGGCTATGAATACCATCGGTGTGCGGCTGCGGGAACTGCGTCAAAGAGCGAAGCTATCTCAGGTGAAGATAGCAGCGATTGTGGGTTCCCGGCAGTCGGCGGTTGCCCGGTTTGAAAGCGGAGAGGCTCATGTTCCGGCGGATGTGATGATTCGGTATGCGGATTATTTCGATGTGTCGCTGGATTACATTTTTGGTCGCACGGACAAGCCCCAGGGAAAGCTGTATGAGGGGAAAATGAAAATCGAAAAGGTCTATCCTGAGATGGACAAGTTCATCGAGATGTGCTTTGATCCCGGCTCTCCCATCAATGAGCGGCTGAAAGAAACCCTTCGGGAAATGCTGAAGGAGGGTGGCGAATGAAAGCAGTCATTTATGCCCGATATTCCTCCGACAGTCAGCGGGAGGAATCCATCGAAGGTCAGATTCGGGAGTGCACCGCCTTTGCGGAGAAGAACGGCATCACGATTCTCCGACACTACATTGACCGTGCCTATTCCGCCAAGACGGACAACCGACCGGATTTTCAGGAAATGATTAAAGACAGCGGCAAGAAGCTGTTTGACATGATCATCGTCTGGAAGCTGGACAGATTTGCAAGAAACCGTTACGACAGCGCACGGTACAAAGCACAGTTGAAGAGGAACGGCGTGAAAGTGGTGTCCGCAACGGAAGTGATTTCGGAAGGTGCGGAGGGCATCATTCTGGAATCCGTTTTGGAAGGTTATGCCGAATACTACTCCGCCGATCTGTCGGAAAAGGTCATCCGTGGCAAAAAAGAAAATGCGCTGAAGTGCAAGTTCAACGGCGGCACACTTCCCATCGGTTATGTGATTGATGAGGAACAGCATTTTCAGATTGACCCGCTAACCGCTCCCTTTATTCTGGAGGTGTTCAAGAAATACGACAAGGGCGCGACGATGAAGGATCTACGGGACTGGCTGAATGAGAGCGGTGTCCGAAATACCCGTGGTCAGCCTCTGAACTACAATAGCATCCAGCACATGCTGAGCAACCGCCGCTACATCGGGGAATACAGATACCGGGACATCATCATCCCAGACGGTATCCCTGCCATCGTCCCCTAGGATTTGTTTGACCGGGTTCAGGAGAAGCTGGCACAGAACAGAAAAGCCCCGGCCCGTCACAAGGCCGAGGACGATTATCTGCTGACCACCAAACTGTTCTGCGGCTACTGCGGCGCTTACCTCTGCGGCGAGAGCGGCAAGAGCCGGAACGGCACCATTCACCATTACTACAAGTGCGTATCCGTAAAAAAGAAGCGGACAGACTGCAAGAAGAAGCCCGTGCGGAAGCAATGGCTGGAAGATCTGGTGGTCAATGAGGTAATGAAGGTGGTCATGGACGACAAAGCCATTGAAGCCATCGTGTCCATGGTGATGGATTTGCAGGACAGGGAAAACACCAGCCTCCCCCTGTACGAACAGCAGCTTCGGGAAGCGGAAACCGGCATTCAAAATCTCCTGAACGCCATCTAGCAGGGCATCCTTACCAAGTCTACCAAAAGCCAGTTGGAGGAACTGGAAGCCACAAAGGAAGATTTGGAAATCAAGATTGCAAACGAGAAAATCGCCAAGCCCAGAATCAGCCCGGAGTTCGTCACCTTCTGGCTACATAAATTCCGCAAGCTGGACGTACGCCAACAGTCCCACCGCAAAATGCTGATCGACGCATTTGTGAACGCCATTTACCTGTACGATGATAAACTGGTTCTCACCTTCAACTACAAGGACGGCACCAGAACCATCACCTTGGACGATGTGAAGGATGCCGTAAAGAACAATACCGGTTCGGATTTGGATTGCCTTGGTGCACCAAAAAAGTCCTCGCACCATCAGGTGCGGGGACATTTTTCGTATGGGAAACAAAGACAGGACTCGAACCCATCCAATGGGACATTCCGGTGGAATGTCCCGGCCACCAGTGCAAACACTGGTGGCAACAAAAGTATCATCGAGTCCTGTCGCCCGCACTACGTCGGAGCAAGCTCTGTATCGCTTGCTCCGACTTTTTCATCAAAAATGGGAATTTTGTGTCCGTTTTCCTGCCGGGAACCCCTCTTTTGATTTCATATAAAGTTTTATTTTAGAGAATTGAAACCAAACAATGATTTATGCTATTATGTAAAAAGAAAGACAATAGGTTTCTTGCGAAGAAGCAATGATAGATCTGAAACCGGATAAAAAAGTCAGGCGGAATCTGGGAAAGGAACGGGAAAAATGTATCGAATCTTGATTATAGAAGATGATTTCTCTTTGGCACAGACCATGAAGAAACAGATTGAATTGTGGGGAAACGAAGTAAAAGTTGTATCGGATTTTCAGAATGTGATTTCTGAGTTTGTCGCATACAATCCCCATATGGTGCTGGTGGACATTATGCTACCCTTCTTTAATGGGTATCACTGGTGCAGTGAAATTCGGAAGCAATCCAATGTCCCCGTGATTTTTATATCCTCGGCTTCGGATAATATGAATATTGTCATGGCTATGAATATGGGTGGGGATGATTTTATTGCCAAACCCATAGACCTGAGCGTGATGATGGCAAAAATACAGGCGGTTCTTCGCAGAAGCTATGATATGTCGGGAATGGGATTTGCACTGGAATGTCGAGGAGCTGTCCTCAATTTGAATGACACCTCCCTGAGTTTTCAAGGGGAGCGGATCGAACTGACGAAAAATGAATTTCGGATCCTGCAGACACTCATGGAGAATAAAGGAAAGGTGGTCAGCAGAGACACTTTGATGGTCAAATTGTGGCAGATGGACTGCTATGTAGAGGAAAACACATTGACCGTAAACGTAAACCGTCTTCGTAAAAAGCTGGAGCAGGCGGGGCTGAAAGACTTTATCGTTACAAAGGTTGGCCTTGGGTATATCGTTTCATAATGGCTGGGAAGGAAAAATTGATGGAAACCAAAAAGAGGTATCAGTTACTTGGCTGTTTTCTGCGGGAAAATGCTTTGATAACAGGAATGTTGGCATATTTTACCTTGGTTTTTGTTGTCATATTCTCACTATACAAACTGGAGCTGGAAGCGGTGCTGTATGCGGCGGGACTGTGCATCGTTTCTGTCATTGTCCTGTATGCTATTCGTTTTACGAGCTACTGTAAGGAATATGAGCAGCGGCAGCAGCTAATAAAACGGATTGAGTTTGCATATGAACAACTTCCCCAAGGGAAAAACCTGGCAGAAGAAGATTACCAGCAGATGATCCGCATGCTGGGAGAAATCAACAGCCGTCATTTGACCCAGTGGCAGAAAGAACGCCAGGAAAGTTTGGACTATTACACCACATGGGTGCATCAAATCAAAACGCCCATTGCGGTTATGCATATGGCCATCTTGTCCGGCCAGCGGGGCCATAATCCCGGGCCAGTCAGGGCCATAATCGGCGGCCAGCCAAA